>JBDZVM010000016.1:0-66218 GCA_040255675.1 Actinomycetales bacterium
CCCCAACAACCGCTTCCGCTTCGTCCGCCACGACGGCCACAACCTCGAAAAACCCGAACCCGCCGCCGAGCAAACCTTCCAACCCGAAACCTGGCTCCACACCCACCACAGTCACATCCACGCCGACCACGTCACCACCAAATGGGACGGCCAACGCCTCCAACACAACTACGCCATCAACGTCCTCGCCACCCGGCGCTACCAGCAACAGTGACGCCGCGGCACGCGTTCAGCTGAACCGCAGCTGAACGTCGGCCTCCTCGGTCGGCGACGGCGTCGCCTGGCTCACCGACAGCAGGCACGGCTGGGTTGCGCTGCACACGATCTTGTTCGCGCCGAACGGCCCGGTTGTCACGGTGTAATCGGTCTCGACCTTGCCTGACGCGTCGGACATCGCCTGGACCAAACCTTCGAGATTGCAGTCGCCGGGTCCGGTGTTTTGTCCCTTGTCAGCGCACTCATTCACGACCAATGCCTCGTTCGGGCTGAAGCCCGTGGCCACCACATGAACGGTCTGACCCGACTTTAATCCGCTGCTCGGGGTGATCGTGACAGCTTGCTGCCCACTTGCGCCCGGGGCGGTCGAGCCCGAGGTCGGGGCTGATGTGCTGGGCGAAACCGAAGTGGCCATCGTCGGGGAGGGGCTGGCCGACGTCACCACCGACGATTTGCCACCGCCACCGCAGCCAGCCAGTACCAGCGCTCCGATGACGACGGCTCCTGCGAGAAAGCTTTGATTTCGACGGATTCGAAGTGTCATAGCGCCCCGCTTCCTTCGCTCGCGTTCTTCGATCATCGTCGCACTTCCGACGCAAATATGCAGGGCCGCATTGTGCGCCATACGAGGACGACTTGGTCACGATCAACAAAAGACTGGGCCCGGGAAGTTGCCATGAGCGCCGTCGCGCCCTATCGTGCTGATGTATCGAACCGATACATCGGGCCATTACATCGAGATCGGCGGAATCAACGATGGCGGAGCCAGCCAAGCGATCAGGGCGTGCCGGCGTCCTCGAGCTTGCCGTGCTCGGCCTGCTCCACGAGTCTCCGATGCACGGCTACGAGCTTCGCAAGCGACTGAACGCCATGCTCGGCACCTTCCGGGCATTCTCCTACGGCTCGCTCTACCCGTGCCTGAAGGAGTTGCTGGCGGCAGGCTTCGTGAGCAGCGACGGCGAGCCCACCGGCAGCCGAAGCCGCATCGTCTACAAGCTGACGGCGGAGGGCAAAGAACACCTGCAAGATCTGCTCGGCGAAGCCGGCCCGTCTTCGTGGGAAGACGAGAACTTCGGCGTGCACTTCGCGTTCTTCTCCCAAACCAAGGCCGACGTGCGCATGCGCATCCTCGAAGGCCGCCGCAGCCGCCTCGAAGAACGGCTCGATCACGTCAAAGATTCGCTCACGCGCACCCGCGAGCGGGTCGACAGTTACACCCTCGAACTGCAACGGCACGGCCTCGAATCGGTCGAGCGCGAAGTGCGCTGGCTGACCGAACTCATCGAGACCGAGCGCGCTTCTGACAGTTCAGTCAAGCAAAACCCCAAGGCGGACGTCGGCTCTTCGGCGTCCGATTCGAAAGCGACTAGCACCCCCCACTAAACGCGGGAAACAACGAAGGAGCACTTCTCATGGGTTCGGTTCGGGTAGCCATCGTCGGCGTCGGCAACTGCGCCGCGTCCCTCGTGCAGGGGGTCGAGTACTACAAGGACGCCGACCCGAACGAGCGGGTACCAGGCCTGATGCACGTGCAGTTCGGGCCGTACCACGTGCGCGACGTCGAGTTCGTCGCCGCGTTCGACGTCGATGGCAAGAAAGTGGGTCTCGATCTCGCCGAGGCAATCGGCGCCAGCGAGAACAACACCATCAAGATTTGCGACGTGCCGCCGTCCGGCGTGATCGTGCAACGCGGCCACACCTACGACGGCCTCGGCGAGTACTACCGCGAGACGATCAGTGAATCCGACGACGAGCCGGTCGACGTCGTCCAGGCTCTGAAGGACGCCAAGGCCGACGTGCTCGTCTCCTACCTGCCGGTTGGCTCCGAGAACGCTGACAAGTTCTACGCGCAGTGCGCGATCGACGCGGGCGTGGCCTTCGTCAATGCGCTGCCGGTGTTCATCGCGAGCAACCCCGAGTGGGCCAAGAAGTTCGAAGACGCGGGCATTCCGATCGTCGGCGACGACATCAAGTCGCAGGTCGGCGCGACCATCACCCACCGCGTAATGGCGAGGCTGTTCGAAGAACGCGGCGTCGAGTTGCTGCGTACGTACCAGCTGAACGTCGGCGGCAACATGGACTTCATGAACATGCTCGAGCGCAAGCGCCTTCAATCTAAGAAAATTTCCAAGACTCAGTCGGTCACGTCGCAGATTCCGCACGAGATGGCGAAGGCCGACGTGCACATCGGCCCGAGCGACTTCGTGCCGTGGCTCGACGATCGCAAGATGGCATTCGTCCGCCTCGAAGGGCGCGCGTTCGGCGACGTTCCGCTGAACCTCGAGTACAAGCTTGAGGTCTGGGATTCGCCCAACTCCGCTGGTGTCATCATCGACGCGGTGCGCGCGGCGAAAATCGCCAAAGACCGCGGCATCGGCGGCCCGGTCCTGTCGGCGGCGAGCTACTTCATGAAGAGCCCGCCGGTGCAATACACCGACGACGCCGCGCGTCAGGCGGTCGAAGACTTCATCGCCGGCAAGCTCGACCGCTAAGTCGACCGCCAAACCGCCCCGACATCTCGATCACGTTCGGGCACCAAGCACGTCCTTTGCGACAACTACAGACGTCGCGAGGATCGACTTTGATGCCCGAACGTGATCGACTCGGCGAGCGCGTGGGTCAGGCGCCCGCTTGGCCGACGCCGTGCTCGGCGGCCCAGCCGCGCAACGCCTCGGCGGCGGCGTCCTTGCCGACCGGCCCTTGTTCGAGACGTAGTTCCAGCAAGAACCGGTACGCCCGGCCGAGTTCAGGCCCTGGCGGAATACCCAAGACTTCGCCGATCTCGTGGCCGTCCAGCTCGGGCCGAATAGCGTCGACTTCTTCTTGCTGGCGAAGCTGCTCGATGCGCTCTTCGAGAGAGTCGTAAGCCGCGCGCAAGGCGGCCGCCCGCTTCTTGTTACGGGTCGTGCAGTCGGAGCGGGTCAGTTTGTGCAGGCGGTCGAGCAGCGGACCGGCGTCGCGAACGTAACGACGGACGGCGGAATCGGTCCACTCGTCGGTGCCGTAACCGTGAAACCGCAGATGCAGCTCGACGAGGCGAGAGACGTCGGAAACGACATCCTTCGGAAACTTCAACGCGGTCAACCGCGCTTTCGCAAGCTTCGCGCCGACCACCTCGTGGTGGTGGAACGACACCCGCCCGCCCGGCTCCTTACGGCGGGTTGCCGGCTTGCCGATGTCGTGCAGCAGCGCGGCGAGGCGTAGCACGAGATCAGGACCGTTTTCTTCAAGCTCCATCGCCTGGCTCAACACGATGAGCGTGTGCTCGTAGACATCCTTGTGCTGGAAGTGCTCATCGCGCTCGAGGCGCAACTTCGGCAACTCCGGCAGCACGCGATCGGCGAGCCCGCTGGAGACCAGCAGTTCGAGGCCGCGGCGCGGGTCGGCTGAGCACAGCAGCTTTGCCAACTCGTCGCGCACTCGCTCCGCCGAGATCTTCGAGATGCGGTCGGCCATCGCGGTCATGGCCGTCACCACAGACGCATCGACGTCGAAGCCGAGTTGCGCGGCAAAACGCGCCGCCCGCATCATGCGCAGCGGGTCGTCGTTGAACGAGTCCTCCGGTGAACCCGGCGTCCGCAAGATTTTCGCGACCAGATCGTGCACGCCGCCGAACGGATCGCTGAACGTGTGATCGGGGAGGCTCACCGCCATGGCGTTCACGGTAAAATCGCGGCGGCGCAAATCTTCGATCAGCGAGTCGCCGTAGGTGACGTCTGGCTTGCGCGACCCGGGATCGTAGACCTCGAACCGGTAGGTCGTGATCTCGAGCCGGTGCCCGTCTTTCATCAACCCGACCGTGCCGAACGCGATGCCGGTGTCCCACTGGCTGTCGGCCCACTTGCTCGCGATTTTCAAAACTTCATCGGGCCGGGCGCTGGTCGCGAAGTCGAGATCTTCGCCGAGCCGTCCGAGCAGCGCGTCGCGCACGGAGCCGCCGACGAGCACGAGTTCATGCCCGGCATGCGCGAATCGTTCGCCCAACTCGTCGGCGACCGGCGACACCCGCATCAGTTCGGCGATCGCCTGCCGCTGCACCTTCGTCAGTTGCGGTGCCGCGCCAGACGTCGAATCGCTTTGGGCGGAACGTCGGGCCAAAGACGACGCGTCGGACGACGCCTGACGTGATACCGACGACGTAGCAGCACCGCTCGGCGCCGCCTTCTCGGCGGGATCGGGCTCGATGCTCGGGCGTCCAGACACGGGACACAAGAGTACGGCTGTCCGCGAGTAACGCGCTTCCCGCCCAGAATAGGTGGGAGCGTTTCCATCGAAGTAAGCGATGTTCGTCAGGCGCATGACGAAAGAATTCGGGTCACGAGAGGGTTTTCTTTCGCCCAAACCGCGCCTAAGGTCAGCCTCACAGAACGACCACATCACCGCAGCTCGCCGCACTGCAACAGCCGCATTGCAAGACAGGCGCAGGCCCATGGCCTCCACGGGCGTCCGCCAGTGAGTGAGGGTCGACATGTTGGGTCCGCTCGACATTCACCAGTATCTGCTCGCCCACGACGTCCATCACGAAATCGTTCGCCTACGCCGTACCGCTTTTCACGCCGGATCCCTCGCCGAAGCCCTCGGCATTCCCCCGCACCTGTGCGTCGCGACGCACGCGTTTCGCGGATACGGCGACACCGGCGCGACCGGCCACCCGACGGACGACGTTCTCGTCGTCGTGCTGGCCGCGGCCGACACGCTGATCGACAACGACGAGACGTGCCAACGGCTCTCTGACGTGCTGCGCTCCCGGGTTGGCGCCACGATGGTTTTCGAGCCGGCGGGGTGCGACTTCGTGAGCCGCCGCACCGACTACATTGCGAGCCACCTCAGTCCGCTGCTGCTGCCGGCCGACGTGATCGTCGTCGCGCACCAGGCACTCGGCGACCTGTCGACCGCCGTCGTGTACACAGCCACGGGAGACGCCGGCACCGCGCTCGGGCTGCGCGCGCTCGACTTGCTCGTCTTGACCAAGGCAAGCGTGCTGCCCACCCACCGCCGCGCGAACACGCGCCGCCGTCCGATCGCCATCAACCTCGACCAGCCGGCCCGAGACCAGCCCGCGGCGACCATGCCGCGCCGGCGCCCGTCGGGCAGCCCGGCGACCACGACGTTGCCAGCAGGCGGAGCGGATCGCGCGCATACTGCCCGGGCGGCAAGTTAACCGAAAAGGGCTACTCGGCGCCGTTACGATCGAGCCGTGGTTCGTCGACCTGTGTCTCGTCTTCCCAACGTCGAGGAGACGTCCGCCGGCGGCGTTGTCATCGACGCGCACGAGCGCGGCCCCCGCGCCGCGCTGATCGCGCGCCACGATCGACAAGGGCGGCTGATGTGGTCGCTGCCGAAAGGCCACGTCGAAGCAGGAGAAACCCCCGAGGCGACCGCCGTCCGCGAAATCGCCGAAGAAACGGGCATCGAGGGCCGGGTCGTGGCGCCCCTCGGCACGATCGACTTTTGGTTCGTCGCGGACGGACGACGCATCCACAAAACCGTCCACCACTACCTGCTCATGGCGGTAGGCGGCGAACTTTCCGATGAGGACGTCGAGGTCGTCGCGGTGGAGTGGGTGCCGCTCGACGAACTGGCCGCAAGGCTGGCCTACGACGACGAACGCCGACTCGTCGACCAGGTACCGAGGCTGCTTGCGGACATCGCGTGACTCACATCCGCGGGCCACATCAGACCCGCACCGCAACCGCACGCGCGTCCCGGCGCGCACGACTCGTGATCCTCGTGGCCGCGGTGGCCACCCTGCTCGCAGGCTGGAGCTACGAGCATCCGGTCAAAGCGAATGCCGCGGCCACACCATCACCGAATGCCGAGGCGCCGATCGCGATCAACCTCGAGACGCTGGAGCCGAAGGTCGTGAGGCCCGGCGACACACTGCGACTCGCCGGCACGATGAAGAACACCTCGAGCGATCCACTGACCAGCGTCTCGATATCGCTGCGTGTCTCGCAGCAGCGCATCACCACCCGCTACGACTTGGCGCGCCAGTCTGACCCGGCCACGCAAATCGGGTTCGTCTTGTCGTCGACGCGGCAGCGGTTCGGCACGGTCGAGCCGGGCACCACGGTCTACTGGAGCATGTCGGTGCCGGTTCGCGGCATCGGGTTGCCCACGTCGCCGTCAATGTTTGGTGCCTACCCGCTGGCGATCGAAGCCACCGCCACTCGTGATCGAAGCACCGAGCACGCTCGACTGCCGACGACGCTGATGTGGATGCCCGAAGGGGCGCAACTCACCCCGACGAAAGTGAGCTGGCTGTGGCCGCTTATCGACGGCGTGCATCGCGGGATGGGCGACACGTTCTTCGACGACGACCTGGCGAAAGACCTGGCGCCGAACGGCCGGATCGGGAAGCTGACGTCGATCGCGGCCGACGCGAACCTGCCGCTGACCTACGTCGTCGATCCAGCGCTGGTCGACGATGCCGCCGCCATGGCCGCCACGGCCCCGGCGTCGAGTGGCGGCGCCTCGTCGTCCTCGCCGAGGCCCTCGCCCGTGACACCCGAGGCGCCGTCCGTGGCAGCACCGCCGGCAAAAAGTGCGACGCCGACGCCCTCACGCACCGAAGCCAAACAGCAAGACCGGAGCCCGTCGGCGTCCGCGCCACCGGCACGGTATCGAGTGCAAGACGGCGACGCGACGACGCCGGGCACCGGGGCGACCGTCGCCGCGGGGTGGCTCGCCGAGCTGAAAGCACTCGTCACGAAACCCGGATCCGCGCTCATGGGAGTGCCATACGGCGATCCCGACCTGGTGGCGCTCGAACGAGCCGGTCTTCGCAAGGAAATCACGATCACCCGTTCGACAGGTCAATCGACGCTCCTCGCGCACCTCGCTCCGCCGTCCCTGCCGGGCGTGGTGTGGCCCGTCGACAACGTGCTCGACGAGCCCACACTCGACGACTTGTCGAGCGACCTCGTCACCACCGTCGTGCTGAGCGACAGCGTGCTCGCGCCGCGCGACCCGGACGCATTAGCCGGACCCCGCACCGATTTGCAGACAGCCTCAGGCACCGTGTCGGTGGTGCTGACCGATTCCACGATCGACGCGCTCATCGCGAATCCGGACGCCGTCACCGGCGGCCCACGCGTGGCCGAACAGCGATTCCTCGCCGAAACCATGCTGATCACCGAACAACGGCCTGGCGCGGGCAGCTCGCTCGTGCTTGCCCCACCGCGCAACGCCGACCCGTCGAACCCGTACCTGCGGGCAATGCTCACCGACACGGGAATGGCGCCGTGGCTGCACATGGTCGACCTGGGTGTCATCGCGGCCCAGCCGAGCGACGATATCGCGCGCCAGCCGATCAGCTATCCGGCCAAAGCGCGCGACAAAGAGCTGCCGCAAAACACTCTCGCGCCGATCGCGGCACTGCGCGACGGCCTGAGCCGGTTCACTGCCGTGCTCGACACCGGCACGAGCGAACCGTTCCTGGCCTCCGCCAATCTGGCGATCGTGCGCGCTGAATCAAGCTGGTGGCGCGCCAACCCGGCGCGCACGTCGCAGATCGTCAGCGCCGTGCAAGCAAGCCTCGAAGCGCGCACCGACAAAGTGGTCGTTAGCAACCCGCAGCTCATCACGCTGACGAGCCGCAAGCAAAAAGTGCCGCTTACGATCGTGAACAACCTGCCCGAGCCGGTGACCGTGCAGCTGCGCCTGTCCGCCGTCAATCCCGCTCGCCTCAAAGTGACGCCGACTCCGCCGTTCACGATCGACGGCAAGGGCGGCCGCCACGAAGTCCTCGTCGAAGTCGAGGCGACCACGAACGGTCGTTTCGACGTCCAGGCGCAACTCATGACGCCCGAAACCGTCGCGCGTCCGTTCGGCAAGGCGGTGTCGTTCGAGGTGAACTCGACGGCGTATGGCGCTGTCGCGTTGGCGATCGCCGGAAGCGCGGCCGGTTTGCTGTTCTTGCTCTCGGGCATCCGTATCTTTCGTCGGGTGCGCCGAGGCAAACGCGACGGCGACGCGGCGCCGTCCACTCCTGACCCAGCCGACCCCGCCGATCCGGCCGACCTCTCAACGACCTCGTGACCGCCAAGAGCGCGAAGGCCGCCGGCAGCGCGCGGGCCGCCAAGGCGGACAACGCCGACGAGACCACGAGCTTGACCCGCGCGAGCGGCGTCATGGCGATCGGCACGATCGCGTCGCGGGCCACCGGCATGCTGCGCACGCTCGTCATAGCCGCCGCGATCGGGTCGGGCACGTTGGCCGACGCGTACAACATTCCGAATGCCGCGCCTAACGCCGTCTACGACCTGCTGCTCGGCGGAATCCTCACCAGTGTTGTCGTACCGCTACTCGTCAAAGCCGCGAAGGACGACGCCGCGATCGGCGAGGCTTACGCGCAACGACTGCTCACCGTGGTGGCCGTGCTTCTCGGCGCGTTCACGATTATCGCGGTTATATTCGCACCCGTCGTGGTCGACATTTACGGAGGATTTTCCGGAAGCCAACGCACGCTCGCCGTCACGTTCGCGCGATATTTCCTGCCACAAATCTTCTTCTACGGCATGAGCGCGACCATCGGCGCAATTCTCAATACCCGCAACCGGTTCGCGGCGCCGATGTGGGCGCCGGTGCTCAACAACCTGGTGCTCATCGCCACCGGCGGCATTTTTATCGCCATCGTGCAAGGTCACCCCGAGACGCTGAGCACCGGGCAAACCATGCTGCTGGGCATCGGCACGACGGCAGGCGTCGTCTTGCAAACCGTCGCGTTGTGGCCGTCGCTTCGGGCTTCCGGTTTCAGGTATCGGCCGCGGTTCGACTGGCGCGGCACCGGCCTCGACGCCGTCGGGCGCCTCGGCGGCTGGGTTTTCGTTTACGTCGTGACAAACCAGATCGCGTTCGCCGTCGTGACCCAACTCGGACGCGCGGCCGGAGTCGCCGCGGGCAACCACCACGCGGGCCACCATGACACGTTTTCGGCGTACAACTACGCCTACCAGCTTTTTCAACTTCCGTACGCAATTGTCGCCGTTTCGGTCGTCACGGCGTTGCTGCCGCGCATGAGCGGGCACGCCGTCGAGGGCCGCTTTTCCGCCGTCCGTGCCGATCTTTCGACCGGCTTGCGGCTAACCGCGGTGGCCGTCGTGCCCGCGACCGCGGCGTTGATTGCGCTGGCACCGCAGATCACGCAGGTACTCTTCCAGGGACGCGTGACGACGGCCGACTCTCGCTACATCGCGTGGATTGTGGTCGCGTTCGCCATCGGCCTGGTGCCATTTTGCGTTTTCCAGGTTCTGCTGCGGGCTTTTTACGCGTTGCGCGACACACGCACGCCGGCACTCATCAACCTGGTCGCGACCGCCGTGAATATCGCCCTCGACATCGTGCTGTACGTCGCGCTTCCCGTCGGCGCCCGGGCTTTCGGCCTGGCCATCGGGTTTTCGGCGTCATACTGGCTCGCGGCCGCGCTGACGGTGCGCTCGGTCGGCACCCGCATCGGCGGAGTAGACGGACGACGCGTGCTTCGCACGTACGTGCAACTCGGCGTGGCGTCTTTGCTCGCCGGCGTCGTGGCATTCGGGCTCGCCGAAACGATCGTCGTGGTGCTCGGCCATGGCACCGCGGGCGCGATCGTCGCGTTGGTCGCTGGCGTCGGTATCGGTGGCGCGCTGTTGCTCACGATCGTCACCCGCATGCGCATCAGCGAGGTCAGCGATCTGCTGCGCGCGGTGCGCTCGCGCGTTGGCTGAGGCATTACGCGGCACTGCGCCAAACGGCCTAACCCCGACGGGGCCGATCGACGCAAGACATCCTCAAGACGAGCACGGAATACGCCGACCTATTCGGTCGAGGTGAGTAAAAACTGATCCCCCCGCGCATGCCGTCTCAGCCGGACCGCGAAGCCGGCGACATCATCTTGGGCTGGCTTACCCGCATCGTGGTCGGCATCGCTATCGCGGGTGTCGTCGCGTTCGACGGCGTATCGATCGGCGTCGCCCACATCAGCACGATCGACGACGCGAACACCGCCGCGCGTGCGGCGAGCCGGTCGTGGTACCAGGACCACGACATGGGGAAGGCGTTGCAAGCCGCGCAAGAAGTCGCCGCCGAACACGCGGAAACGGTCGTCGCGAACAGCTTGCGGGTAGATCCCGACGGGACGGCGCACCTCGAACTCGAACACGACGCGACGACGCTTGTCGTGCGGCACGTGTCGGCGCTGCACTCATGGGCCACGGTCAAAGCCGACGGCAGCGGACGGTACGTGGGAGCATGAGCGACGCCCTCGCATCCCGTCGGCGCGCGTCCAGGCGTTGGGTGTCGGCGGTGCTCCTTGTCAGCGCGCTGACGACCGCGAGCGCCACGGCGGTCCGGCCCGCCGCCGCCGATCCGCTCGCCGATGCCAAATCGAAAGCGAGCGCGCTGCAGGCGCAGGTTGCGCACCTGCAAGTCGAGGCCGAACAAGCAACCGAGAAGTACGACGCGACAGAGGCCGCGCTGGGCGCGCTGATCGGCGAACAACAGCAGGCCAAGCGCACTCTCGAGGGCGCGCAACGAGCATTGGCCCAAAAACGCGCCGTCATCGATGAGCGGGTACGCGCCTTGTATATCTCAGGAGGCACGTTCAGCCTCTACGCCAACGTTTTGCAAGGCGACGACCCGGGACGCGTGGCCATCGGTTTGCATGACGTCGCCCTGCTGTCGCACGCCGACCAACAGGTGCTCGACGGGATAGCGTCCGCGACCGAATCCGCCAAAGGCGCCCAGACCCAGGTCGACTCCCTCGTGAAGCGACAAACACAGCTGATGGCGCAAGCGTCGACCGCCCAAAGCGACGTCGAACAAGCCCTCGCGCAACAACGGCAGGCGCTGGCCGACGCCACAGAGCAGGTGCGCGAAATCGAAGCGGAAATTCAAGCACGGCTCGACGCCGAGGCCGCGGCTCGCGCGGCCGCCGCCATGACCGCCGCCCGCGCGGCCGCCTTGGCCGCCGGCTACGTCGGCGGGCCGGCGAGCGCGGTTGCCCAGGCCGCGATCGAGGCCGCCAGCACGCAGCTCGGAAAGCCTTATGTTTACGGGGGTTCCGGCCCTGACGTCTGGGACTGCTCTGGCTTGACCCAATGGGCGTATCGGCAAGCCGGGGTGGTGCTGCCGCGCACGGCTGCCGAGCAGTACGCGGCTGTCGCGGCCAAGGTGCCGCTCGGGGAGCTAGAGCCGGGCGATCTGCTTTTTTGGGCGACTGATTCGTCGAACCCGGCGAGCATCCATCACGTCGCGCTCTACCTCGGAAACGGCCAAATGCTGGCCGCGCCCCACACGGGCACCGTCGTGCGAATACAGCCGGTCTATCTGGACGGATACTACGGCGCGGTTAGACCCGCCTGACCTTGCGGATACGGGCTAGCATGAAAGGGTTCGTACCGAGCCGGGCGTCTTGGGGCCCAGACCCGTGATCCGTCTAGTTGCGGCCAGCGGCCGATCAACCGGCAGCGCGTCAGCTGCCGATCTTTCCGCTACCCGTGGCGCGCTTCGTCACGTGCGGGATCTGCCGTGACCGAGGCCGCGGCGATCGCACCCGGCCTTCTCGTCGCCGACCGGTACCGGCTCGAATCGCTCGTACCAGACCGGTCAGCGCATCCGATCGAGGGTAGAGGCGCTTCCCGCATCGGCCAGCTGTGGCGCGCGCACGACGAAGTGCTCGCGCGGTCGGTCGCTGTGCTGCTCGTCACGGACGACGATCCGCGTACCGCGGACGTACTGGAAGGCGCCCGCGCGGTTGCCGGGTTGTCACATCCGTCGCTGGCGAAGGTGTACGACGCTGGCGCCGCCCCGGGCGTCGTCTTCGTTGTCACCGAATACTTCGACGGCGACTCTTTGGAGCGTCACTTGCGCGGCGGGCCGATGGACCCGACTGCCGCGGTCGACCTGGTGGCCGGTATCGCCGACGCTGTCGCTGCCGCGCGGCAGGCTGGCATTCACGGCCTGATACCGGCGCCGAGCCGGATCCTTTTCACAACCTCCGGGCTGGCGCGCCTCGCGGGGATTGCCCTGGTCGACGCAAGCGGCGGATCGAGCGACGCGGGGAGCGAGGAAGACGACACCACCGCGTTGGCCTTCTTGCTCTACGCGACGCTGACTGCTCGCTGGCCCGGCGACCCCCACGTGAGTGCGTTGCCGGCCGCGCCCGTCATCGAAGGACACCTGCGCACCCCGCGACAGGTTCGTGGTGGAGTGCCGAGCGACATCGATTCGGTCGTGGCCAGCGCGCTCTGCGATCCGCAGGCGCCGCGCGCCGCGCCCCGAATCGGCTCGCCCGCCGCCTTCGCCGCCGCCTTGGAACCACTGCGCAGCGCGCCCGACGACGGCCACCCGTACGGCGCCGACACGGCCTGGCCAACCGCTCCGATCCCGGTGATCGAAGCTCGGCTGCGCCGCCGCTTGCGCATGCCGGCCCGGCGACGCCATCGGGTCGGCGTCGGGATCGGCGCGGCGGTCCTGGCGGTCGCGCTCGGCGCCCTGTTTTGGCCTGGCGACACGCTGTACGCGCACTTCGTCACCCATCCGAGCCAGAACTCGACGCCGACGCCGACGCCTACACCGATGTCAACGACAACGCTGCCGGCCAAGAGCGTGGTCGAGTTCGACCCGTATGGCGACGGCAAGGATCCCCACGTTCCCGAAGCACCACGGGCCATGGACGGCGACGTGAGCACGGCGTGGCACACGCAAACCTTCTTCGGTCCGCACCTCGGCAACGCGAAACCCGGCGTCGGCCTGCTCGTCGACTTCGGCAAGCCGACGACGGTGGCGCAGGTACGGATCGACCTGCTCGGCGCGGGCAGCGACATCGAGCTGCTCGCAAGCGACGGCTCGGCGGCCCCCGCCAACCCGGCGGCGATGACCAAGGTCGCGAGCCGCGACAACGCCGGTACCGAGATCACGCTTCGCCCCCATGTGCCGACGTCGGCGCGCTACTGGGTGGTCTGGCTCACCGAGTTGCCGCACCAAGGAGACGGATACCGCGGCGGCGTCGCCGAGATGACGTTCGAGTCGTGATCAAACGATCCGGTGCGGGCACCAAGGATTTCGACGACGCGCCCGCTACCCTGACCGCCATGGCTGGGGCCGTCGACGATCGCGTGCTGCTTCGTCGCCACCTCGACGGCGACCCCGACGCGTTCGCCGAGATCTTTCGGTTGCACCGCGATCATCTGTGGGCGGTTGCGTTGCGCACGCTCGGCGACGCCGACGAGGCCGCCGACGCGTTACAGGACGCTCTGCTCTCGGCGATGCGCCACGCTGCCTCGTTTCGCGGCGACGCGTTACTCAGCACGTGGTTGCATCGCATCGTCGTCAACGCTTGCCTCGATCGGTTGCGCCGCAAGGCCGCCCGCCCGACGGTGAGTCTGCCGGACGACGATCACGCGCCCGCGGCATCGCGCGACGCGTACGACGAGAGCGACCAGGCTTTCGACGTCCGGGCCGCTTTGGACACGCTGTCGCCGGAGCAGCGCGCGGCGATCGTGCTCGTCGACATCGAGGGTTATCCCGTCGACGAGGTGGCCAAGATTTTGGAGGTGCCGAGCGGCACCGTGAAGAGCCGGTGCGCGCGCGGACGCGCGAAACTCGTACCGCTGCTCGCTCACTTGGCGATCGGGAACCAGCGCCTTCAAGCCAACGTCGAAGCAGGCGAACCCGCACCGCTATCGCAAGAAACACCGTCGTCGCTGGAAGCGCCACCACGAGAGGAGCTCCGGTGAATACCTCACATCCGGAGCCTGAGGCTTTGGCCGAACTCGTGGATCGGCGCGCGGATTTTCATGGCGACACCGACGTCCCCGACCCGAACACCCGCGAAATGCTCGCGCATGTCGAGAACTGCCCGCAGTGCACGGAAAAGCTCGCAGAGATTCGCCACGTGCGTGGGTTGCTGCGTTCGTTGCCTGGAGTTTCGATGCCGGACGACGTCGCGTCGCGGATCGAAGCGACGCTTCGCGCCGAAGCGGCGAAAACCGCGACGGCGCCAGCGATTGCGGTACTCCCGAGGCAACGAATTTCCCAACGAATCTCCCCGCGCTTGCGCCGTATGCCGCAGCTGTCGGCAGCGGCAGTCGTGGTGTTAGTGATGGTGGCCCTAGGCGGCGGAATCGCGGCGATCGTGATGAATTCGTCTGACAACAACGCCTCGCACAACACCGCGGGCTCGGCCGCGATGGCACCGGTCAAACCTGACGTCGTCCTCACGTCGGGCGCGAACTACCAGCAAGGTTCGATCCGACAGGTTGTCGCCGCCTTGGTGATGGCCCACGTGCCCGGCAGTGCCACCCAGTTCGACGGGCTCAAATCACTTGCCACCGACGCGCAATCTTCGGCGGCATCGGCACCCGAGGCGGCGGACAAGGGCTTCTCAGCTTTGTCGCCGCCGGCTTCGGCACCCGCCGCATCGGCACCTCCCGCCAGCCGCACGTCGAACGCCGACAGCTCGACCTCCGGGGGCGGCATGACGCAACACGCACCGGCGCGCACCGCGCCCAGCGGGCCGCTGGCAGACTCTCGAGCGCTCGCCCAGTGTGTCGCGACCTTGACGGGCGGCGCGGTGCAGCAGCCGGTGCTTGTCGACTACGCCGACTACAACGGGCAACCGGCGACGATCATCGTCCTGCGCGATCAGGTCAACCCCGCCGTCCTCGATGTCTGGGTCGAACTCGACAGCGGAAATTGCGCCCACGACGGCGACACTGCGTACTTCGGGCGGCTGTCAGCCGGTACATGAGCTACGAAGCGCGCCTTCGCGACCGCGACCGCACGGGGGCGGAATGCCCGCGCCCTAGAATCTGTTGACGAGCTCGAACCGCCGACCAGTCGAGGAGCGTGAGCGCCGCAGTGACTACAGGGCTGACGCCGGATCTGGTAGAAACGCCGCTTCGCGACGTGATCATCATCGGTTCGGGTCCGGCAGGTTACACCGCCGCGCTCTATACCGCTCGTGCTGACCTTCACCCGCTCGTCATCGAGGGTGCGATCGGTGCTGGCGGCGCCTTGATGAACACGACCGAGGTTGAGAACTTCCCTGGTTTCCCTGACGGGATCATGGGCCCCGACCTGATGGACAACATGCGCAAGCAGGCCGTCCGTTTCGGTGCCGAAATGATTTCGGACGACGCCACGGAGGTCGACCTCGCGGGCGCCGTGAAGGTCGTCAAGGTGGGCAACGATGTCTACCGGGCGCGCGCGGTGATCATCGCAACCGGCTCGAAGTACCGCTTCTTGGGCCTGGCGAACGAAGAGCGGCTGCTCGGCCATGGGGTCTCCGCGTGCGCGACCTGCGATGGGTTCTTCTTCCGGGATCAAGACATCGCGGTAATCGGCGGCGGAGACTCGGCGCTGGAAGAGGCGACGTTCTTGACCAAGTTCGCGAGCCGGGTAACGCTGATCCACCGGCGCGACGCGTTGCGCGCAAGCAAGATCATGCAAGATCGGGCGTTCGCGAACGACAAGATTACGTTCCGCTGGAACAGCGAAGTGGTCGACGTCCTCGGCGACGACAAGGTTTCGGGGCTGCTCGTCCGCGACACGCAGACGGGCGAGACCGACACGCTGGCCGTCGGCGGAATGTTCTTGGCGATCGGGCACGACCCGCGAAGCGAGCTGTTTCGCGGGCAAGTCGAGCTCGACGAGGCCGGCTACGTGAAGGTCGAATCACCCTCGACGCGCACCAACCTGCCCGGGGTGTTCGCCTGCGGCGACGTGGTCGACCACACGTATCGCCAGGCGATCACCGCCGCCGGCACGGGCTGCGCGGCGGCCCTCGACGCCGAGCGCTGGCTGGCCGCACGCCACGCGGAACACAATGCGGCAGTCGCGGCACAACACAATGCCGCGGTCGCAACAGCGAGCGTGTCGTGACAGGTCACCAATTGTCTCGTATGACCACATGTCTCGCACGAACAATCAACGTCTGAAAGACCGATAGGAGCCGATTGTGGGAGCGATTTCCGCCGTCACCGACGCGACATTCGCCGACGAAGTGCTGGCGAGCGACAAGCCCGTGCTCGTCGACTTTTGGGCGGAGTGGTGCGGGCCGTGCCGCATGGTGGCGCCCGTTCTCGAGGAGATCGCGCTCGCGCACTCCGACAAGGTCAGGATCGTCAAGGTCAACATCGACGAAAACCCTGAGACCATGCGAGCGTACTCGATCTTGTCGATCCCGACGCTCAACGTGTACAAGGGCGGCGAAGTCGTCAAGCAGATCATCGGCGCGAAGCCGAAGTCGGCACTGCTGAAAGATCTCGAAGCGTTCCTGTAAGCCGCCTCGACAACTGAGTTCGGCTCGATAGCATGGCGATTCCCGTGATCGGGGACTGTTCTCAAGGACGCGCCGCCCCATAGCGTGCGGGTCCAGCAGGCGCGAGCCTGTAGCAGCACAGCCCTTACCACCGCCTTCAGCCGAGGCAGAGCCGAACGAGCCGAGGACGCCGATGCAAGAACGCCACGAGCCGGTTGCCGAGCCACTTCGGCTCGGCGTAGGTGGCGCGACGGTGCTCGAGCTGCGACATCGACTCGTGCAACTCGGGTTCTTGTCGGCCGACGGTTCCACGGTCAGCAACGGCAGCGTTCCAAGCTCCACGGGCGCGAAAGACACGGACGGCGATCGCCGCAACGCCCCGGTCGAGGCCGATGCCGACCAACCGATGGACGTCTTCGACGAACGGCTCGACCGCGCCGTCCGGAACTTTCAGCAGCAACGCGGTTTGCGCGTCGACGGCATCGTGGATCGCGAAACGTATCAAGCTCTCGACGAGGCCCGCTGGAGGCTGGGCGATCGCATCCTCTCGTACGCCGTGCGCCATCCGTACGTCGGAGACGACGTCGCGGGCCTGCAGCAACGACTGATCGAGATGGGCTTCGACTGCGGGCGTGCCGACGGCGTGTTCGGTCCGCGTACCGAAAGCGCGCTCCGCGAGTTTCAGCGCAACGTGGGCCTGCCGCCTGACGGTACGTGCGGGCCGGCGACCCTGCGGGCGCTGCGCCAGCTCGCCCGCACGGTAGTCGGCGGTAAGGCGAACGAACTGCGCGAATACGAGCGGCTGCACCACAGCGGCCCGACCCTCGCCGGGAAGTTCGTCGTGATCGATCCCGGCCACGGCGCTCGCGACCGAGGGGCGGTCATGAAACTCTCCGGCGTTTTCCTCGACGAGGCGACCGTCGTCGACGACATCGCCAACCGCATCGAGGGGCGGCTGGCGGCGGCCGGCGCGCAGGCTTTTCGCACCCGGGGCGGCGAGGCCGTGCTCGACCACACCGACGAGCCGCCTACCGATGCCGAGCGCGCCGCGTTCGCCAATGCCGCCGAGGCCGATCTGCTCATCTCGCTGCATGTCGACGGCGACAAAAACCCGTCGTGCCGTGGGATTTCGACGTATTACTACGGCACGCAGCGCGATCGCTCACTTGTCGGCGCACGACTCGCCGAACTCATCCAAGCCGAGGTGCTCGCCGCCACCGATCTGCTCGATTGCCGAAGCCACCCGAAGACGTGGGAAATGCTGCGCCGCACGCGCATGCCCGCCGTCCGAGTCGAACTTGGTTATCTCACCAATCCTGGCGACGCCGTCCGGCTTGCGAATGCGGAGTTTCGCGACGTTCTCGCCGAGGCAATCGTGGTCGCTGTCCAAAAGTTGTACGCCCCGCCCGAGTTGCAGGTGCCCGAGGCGATCGCGCTCGCCCGCTCAGCGGTTTACGCCTGAGCCGACCCTAGACGGGTCGCAGCGCGCCTTCGGGTGCGACCGAACCGAGCAGCCGTTCGAGCGCGCCTTCGACGTCCTCGCGCCACGACAGCGCGGTCTTCAACTCGAGCCGCAACCGCGGAAAGCGCGGGTGTGGCCGTACCGTCTTGAACCCTAAAGACAAAAAGAAATCAGTCGGGACGACACAGGCCGGCGTTTCCCATTTGCTGTCGCCGAAGGCTTCGATCGCCTTGATCCCGCGTCGGGTCAGGTCTTTGGCCGCCGATTGGACGAGCATGCGGCCGAGTCCGCCTCCGCTGAACTCAGGAACGACATGGGCGGTCATCAACAAGACGGCGTCCGGGCTGACCGGACTCGTCGGAAAGGCGACCGATCGCGGCACGTACGCGGGCGGCGCGTACAAGACGTAGCCCGCGGTGACGCCGTCGACCTGGATGAGCTTGCCGCAGCTCCCCCACTCGAGCAGCACCGCCGACAGCCACGCTTCTTTCTCCAGCGCGGGGTCACCCACTTCTTGCGCGCGAGCGCCGCTGACCGGGTCAAGCTCCCAAAACACGCAGTTGCGGCAGCGGTTTGGGAGATCGTCGAGGTTGTCGAGCGTGAAGCTCACCACGCGTCGAGACATCTCACCTCCACGCCGCACCACCACGCCCCGGACCGCGCCGCGACACCACGGTCGGCGGCGTTCGGGTCGGTTAACCGCATCGTAATCCGGCGCGGCAGTCGCGTGACCCGCGTGGCTGACGTTTAGCGCGTTCTAGCGCGTCGAAGGTTAGCCAAGCCGCGACACCCGTGACGCGCGCGGGTGGCGGCTCGCGATCGATAATCCGGAAGAGAGAAGCTGCCGCGCGGAGTAGCCTGAGATGGCTCGTTTCTCCGGTTTTCTAGCAGCGCTAGCTACCTAGGCTCGCGCGGAAAGGTCCTTGCGGTGGAGATGTCCGCGGGGTCACGCCTCGACCCGTACGTCGACCGCTATGCCGCGCGCACGCACGGCATGACAACCTCCGAGATTCGAGCACTCTTCGCCGTCGCGAATCGGCCCGAGATCATCGGCATGGGCGGCGGCTCTCCGTGTGTGAGCGCGCTTCCGCTCGATGCCATTTCCGCGCTGACGGCGAAAGTCATCGCGGAGCAAGGCGCGAAAGCCTTGCAGTACATGGGCGGGCAGGGAGATCCGCACTTGCGCGAACTTATCTGCACGGTCATGGAGCTCGAGGGCATCTCGGCCTCGGCCGACGACGTCGTCGTCACGGTCGGTTCGCAGCAAGCCCTCGATGTCGTGTCGCGCATCTTTCTCGATCCGGGCGACGTCGTGATCGCCGAAGCGCCGTCGTACGTCGGGGCGCTCGGCACGTTCACGCAGTACCAAGCCAGCGTCGTACACGTGACGATGGACGACGCCGGGCTGGTGCCCGAGGCACTGCGTGAGGCCATCGCGCGCGTCGCCCAGGAGGGGCGCCGCGCCAAGTTCCTCTATACCGTCCCGAACTACCACAATCCAGCCGGAATCACCCTCATCGAGGAGCGTCGCGACGAAATCTTGGCGATCTGCGCCGAGGCCGGCTTGCTGGTGCTTGAAGACAACCCCTACGGCCTGCTCGGCTTCGACGGCCCGCCGTCTCGCGCTTTGCGCTCACGAGTCAGCGAAGGCGTTATCTACCTGGGCTCCTTCTCCAAGATCTTCGCCTCCGGCGTGCGCGTCGGATGGGTGGTAGCGCCGCCGGGGGTCAAAGAAAAAATCGTGATGGCCAGCGAAGCCACCACCCTCTGCCCGGTCGCGCTGTCGCAGTACGTGGTCACCGAGTTCCTCACTCACCACCCGTGGCAAGAACAGATCAAGGTTTACCGCGAGCTCTACCGCGCCCGCCGCGACGCCTGCCTCGAAGCGCTGGAGGCCGCGTTCCCTCCCGGCTCGTCGTGGACTCAGCCGACCGGCGGCTTCTACGTCTGGGTCACACTGCCTGACGGCGTCGACGCGAAGGCGATGCTGCCCCGTGCCATTCAAGGCAGGGTCGCGTACGTACCCGGCATCGGCTTTTACTCCGACGGGCAGGGCCGACAAAACCTGCGTCTCGCCTACAGCCTCCCCGAACCCGACCGCATCCGCGAAGGCGTCCGCCGGCTGGCCGCCGTCCTCGACGAAGAGCTCGAACTCATCGCGACCTTCGGGGCAGGCACATGAGCGATCTGGGCCACGTACTCGTCCTCGCCGGCGGGGTTTCCTTCGAGCGCGAAGTTTCGCTGTCGTCCGGACGACGCGTCGTCGAGGCGCTCGGCCATCTCGGGGTCGACGTCAACCTCGTCGACATCGACGCCGGCCTGCTGCCCCGCCTGGTCGACGATCCGCCGGCGGCAGCGTTTCTCGCCGTCCATGGCATCGAGGGCGAGGACGGCGCGCTTCGCGACGCACTCGACCTTTGCGGGGTTTCCTACGTCGGCGCCACCGGTTCGAGCGCGCGGTTGGCGTTCGACAAGGCGGTCGCCAAAGCGGTCGTGGGCCGGGCAGGGCTGCGCACGCCGGCGTCCGTGGCATTGCAGCACACCGCGTTTCGCGACCTCGGCGGCCCAGTACTGCTCGACCGCGTCCTGCAACGGCTCGGGCTGCCCCTCATGGTCAAACCGGCCCGTGGCGGATCGGCACTCGGCGTCACGGTGGTGCGCGAGGCAGCCGAGCTGCCGCAGGCAATGGTCGGCTGCTACTCGTACGACAACGTCGCTTTGCTCGAACGCTACGTCGACGGCACCGAACTCGCCGTTAGTGTGATCGACCTCGGCGACGACAACGGCCCCATCGCATTACCCGCCGTCGAAATCGCGCCGATCAGCGGCACCTTCGACTACGCCGCGCGTTACACGGCCGGCCTCACCGAATACCACGTGCCCGCGCGGCTCGACGCGAAGGTCGCGGCGGCGGCGGCCGAGGCCGCGATCACCGCGCACCGGGCCCTCGGTTTGCGCGACCTGTCACGAACCGATCTGATCGTGACCAGGAGCGGCACGATCGAATACCTCGAAACGAACGTCTCACCTGGCATGACCGTCACCAGCCTGCTGCCGATGGCGGCCGCTGCCGCCGATCTCGATCTCGGCACGCTCTGCCGCGACCTTCTCGTGCAGGCCGTCAACCGCGGGCTGTCAGCGCTCGGCTCGCCGTCCTGAACTCAAAGCGGGGATCAATGAGCACACTCGAAAACCGACCCAAAACCGCGCTCGTCGTCATCGATGTGCAAAACAGCGTTGTCGCGTCGGCCGTGCGCCGCGGCGAAGTCGTCGCGAATATCAACAGTCTCGTGGAAAAAGCGCGAGGCGAAGGAGTGCCCGTCGTCTGGGTGCAACACAGCGACGATGAGCTCATCCGCGGCAGCGACGACTGGCACATCGTTCCAGAGTTGAAACCGGCCGACGCCGACCCGATCGTCGAAAAGCACTACGGCGACGCGTTCGAGGCGACCGACCTAGAGGCCGTGCTTTCGCGTCTTGACGTCGGCAAACTCCTTGTCGTGGGCGCGCAAACCGACGCCTGCATTCGCAGCACGTTGCACGGTGCCTTCGTGCGCGGATACGACACGACGCTCGTGAGTGATGCGCACACGACCGAAGACCAGACGGCGTGGGGCGCGCCGCCACCCGATCAGGTCATCGCGCACACGAATCTTTACTGGACGTATCAAGACGCGCCCGGTCGAACCGCAGGAACGATCACGACCGCCGAAGTCACGTTCAGCTCGGTGTCGTGATTCGAGCCGCGACACGATCCACCGCGCCACGGGCCGTAGCTAACCGACCCGACCGCGGGCGTGGCTAACGCTCCTCGGTGGAGCCTTCGCGCGCTGCTGAGGCTAGCTTCGGGGCCATTGCGGCCACGATGCGTTCGAGATCGTCGACCGAGGCGAACTCGATTGTGATCTTTCCTTTGCTTCGGCCGAGGTCGATCTTGACTCGCGTCTCGAAGTGGTCAGACAGCCCGGTCGCCAGATTGTCGAGCGCGGGCGCCCGATGCTTCACACTTTTTCGCGGACGACGCGGGGAGATGCCATCGCCAAGAGTGACGAGTTCCTCGACCGCGCGCACGGACAGGCCCTCGGCGACAATCCGAGTCGCAAGGTCTTCTTGAGCCTTGGAGTCGTCGAGTGCCAACAGCGCCCTGGCATGGCCAGCCGAGAGCACCCCGGCAGCGACCTTTCGCTGCACTCCCGCGGGCAAGTTCAACAATCTGATGGTGTTGGTTACTTGCGACCGTGACCGACCTATGCGCTTCGCGAGCTCGTCATGCGTAGCGCCGAACTCTTCGAGAAGTTGCGCGTATGCCGCGCCTTCTTCGAGCGGATTGAGTTGCTCGCGGTGCAGGTTTTCGAGCAGCGCGTCGCGCAACATCGCGTCGTCGCCGGTTTCGCGGACGATAGCGGGAATGGCGTCGAGACCTGCCTGCTGCGCGGCACGCCAGCGGCGCTCGCCCATCACGAGTTCGTACGTCGGTCGACCATCGTTTTCGTGGCCAGTCGCCCGCACCACGACCGGCTGAAGGAAGCCAACTTCGCGCAGTGAATGGGCGAGTTCGTCGAGGGCGCTTTGGTCGAACACCTGCCGCGGTTGTTTCGAGTTCGGGACGATGTCGGCGACCGGCACGTGAGCGAAAGTCGCACCGGGCACCGGCACCATGCCACCTGCCGGCTCGGGTGAGCTTGCGGGCGCTGAACCGCCGGTTGCATGGTTCGCCACGACAGACACTGACAACCGATCCCCACCGGACCGATCCTCCCCGCCGGGGGTTGGTTCGCCGCCGGTACGCGCGGCCGCCGACTCGTCGGCGATCGGATTCTTGGTGAGCGGCGCGGTAGGAATCAATGCTCCGAGTCCGCGGCCAAGGCCACCCCGGCGACTGTTCACGACGACGATTCCTCGCTTCCACGTGACGATGCATTTTCGCCGCTCACGGCCTGCGCTGAGGCCGCTCCGCGGTCGGCAATCTCGCGGGCAGCATCGAGATAACACAAAGCGCCGGACGACGCCGGGTCGTATGTCATGACGGTTTGCCCGTAGCTTGGGGCCTCGGACACCCGAACGCTGCGCGGAATGACTGTGCGCAACACCGTGTCGCCGAAGTGTTTGCGCACCTCGTCGGCTACCTGCGAGGCCAGTCTGGTGCGGGCGTCGTACATCGTGAGCAGGATCGTCGAAACATGCAACGTCTGGTTCAGGTGCACCTTCACCAGGTCGATCGTCCGCAGCAACTGCTCGAGCCCTTCGAGCGCGTAGTACTCACACTGGATCGGGATGAGCACCTCTTCGGCCGCGACAAGCGCGTTGACAGTTAGTAGTCCCAACGACGGCGGGCAGTCGATGAATACGTAGTCAAACTCTTGGTCGAGCGCGTTCAGTACGCGCTGCAGTCGCGACTCACGCGCGACCATGGGCACCAACTCAATCTCGGCCCCGGAGAGGTCGAGGGTTGCCGGCACGCACCACAACTGGTCGACATCGGGCACTTTCGAGATGGCGTCGCTCATTGGACGGCCCTCGATCAAGACGTCGTAGACCGACGGGATGTCGGCGTGGTGATCTATGCCGAGCGCGGTCGACGCATTGCCCTGCGGGTCGAGGTCGACGACGAGCACCCGCAGCCCATGCAGAGCCATCGCCGCCGCGAGGTTCACAGTGGTCGTCGTCTTGCCGACCCCGCCCTTCTGGTTGGCGACGGCGACAATCCTGCGACGAGAAGGCCTCGGAAGTCGGTCGCCGGATTTGCCAAGCACACGAAGGGCGGTCGCGGCCGCGGTCGCGATCGGGGTGTCGTCGACCGAATCATGAGACGGCGGTGTTTCACGTGAAACAACACCGAGCGCGGCGCTTTGGCTCAATGTTTCACGTGAAACGTCCGCACCCGTCAGAGGCTCCGCCACGGGCGCTCCCTTCTCGATCGACCATCCCCCGAGCAACCTCGCCACCCTTTTTATTCGCCCGCCGTCGCGACGTTGACGAGCACGTCAGCCTAGACCAGACCTCGCTCTCAGCGAGGGCGCCTGCGGAAAACATCGAAGCCGGACGACCAGTGCGACACGGTCGTCGTCCGCGACATCGACGTCCGGTGTGAAAGATGACCTACCCGCTGCCCCGCTCCATGTGCCGATGCGCGCCACCGCCAGACCGGGTAGCGACGGGACGCCGAGCGCGGAGCGGGGGGTGTCGCTCGCGCTTACCGCGCCGTGCTCGTTCGCCGCCGGTACGATCGCAAGCAACTCAACCTCCGGCGTGAAGCCGAGTGTTTCCAACTGGGGCCAGACTTCCTCGACCTCGATGCGAGCGGACTTTCCTTTCAACGCCAGCAGGACGCCGTCGTCGCGAAGAAGCCGTCGCGCCCAGCGGGCCAATCGATCAATCGGCGCAACCGCCCGCGCGATGACGGCGTCCGCTTCGACGTCGACGTCCTCCGCTCGACCCCGGCAGACAGTGACCGACGTCAGGTCGAGGTCGGCGATGACTTCCTCGAGGAACACGCAGCGCCGAAGCATGCTCTCGATGGCGACGACCCGCACGTCGGGGCGCGCGATGGCGACCGCCAGACCCGGAAGTCCCGCGCCGGAGCCGAGGTCGGCGACGACAGCACCCTCACCGAGGAGACTGCCGACGCCGACGCAATTGAGGATGTGCCTGTCCCAGATGCGGTCTGCTTCACGCGGTCCGACAAAGCCTCGATCGACGCCCGCGCCGGCGAGCCACCGCGCATACGCCTCCGCCAATGGAAGACGATCGCCAAATACGGTCGCCGCTAGCGCGGGAGGCGCGGGAATGCTAAACGTTGTCGCCACGCCTAGGCCTGGTCGGCCACCGGCTCATGCGGCTCAGTTCGAGGATCCTTGTCGGCCGCCGACTGGCCACGAGCCGCCAGAACGACCACGCGACGGTTCGGCTCCTCCCCTTCCGACTCGCTAAGCTGCCCGGCAGCCGCGACGGCGTCGTGGACGACCTTGCGTTCGAATGCCGTCATCGGCTCAAGGGTCACGGGTTCACCCGAGGTGGAAGCCTGTTCGGCGGCACGGGTCGCGAGTGCGGTGAGCTCCGCTCGCCGTTTCGCGCGGTGGCCCGCGATGTCGAGCATCAGGCGACTGCGCTCGCCCGTCTCCTGGGCGACCGCGAGGCGAGTGAGGTCTTGCAGCGCGTCGAGGACAGAACCGTGCGCGCCGACGAGTTGTCGCAAGTGGTCACCGATCACCGAGACCACAGCGCGATTGCCTTCGACGTCCATGTCGATGTCGCCGTCGACATCGATGATGTCGAGAAGTCCCTCGAGATAGTCAGCCGCGACTTCGCCTTCACGTTCGAGCAAATCACCAGGCTGCGTCTCGACGTCGGACTCGGCCGCGGCGGGTTCGGTGTCGGCTTCGGTGTCCGCAATCAGGTGGCCATCGTGTTGGGCACCGCCGTTGGGTGCGGTTTCGGCATCGATCCGCGTCGACGAGTTGTCGTCGGCACCGAAGGCGTCATCGGTCGTGCTAGCCACGGAAAACCCTCCAGGGACGTGGGACGTATCGGTGATTCGGGAAACCCGAATCGACTAACGCGGACTGCCTGGCCGTTGAGGTCGGCGTCCGTCGCGTTTGCTCTTGGGTGGGCGTGTCGGCTGCTGCCGCCGGATGACGACGGGCGGTGGCGGCGGCGGCGGCGCCTTCTTGTCACGTTTTCCGGTCGTCGCGGCGTCTTTCGCCGACGCACCCGGCTTGCCGCCGGCCCCCGCCTGAGCTTGAGCGACGATGGGCATGGATTTGATGACGAAGTGCTGCTGACCGAGCGACCACGCGTTCGACGTCACCCAGTAGATGAGCACACCCATCTGGAAGTTCAAACCAAACAGGGCGAACAGCGGCGGCAGCACGTAGAGCAGCACTTTCTGCTGCGACATCATGGGATTACCCGCGGCGGCGTTCTTTGCCATGAGTTGGCGCTGAGTCAGGAACGTTGTCGAGGCCATGACAAGGATCGCGACGATCGTCACGACCTTCACCGTTGTCGAGGAGGCCTCGAACAGCGGCGCCTTCGCCGCGTCTCGGAAGCCGAGCGCGAGGGGCACGCCAAACACCTTCGCGTGCCCGGCGGCGCAAAGCTGATGTTCGGTCCAGCCATACTGCGGCGAAAAGCTTGCTTGAGCGGAACTCAGCCATTGCGTACAGGCACTGATCGCTCCAGACCCCGACGTCGGCGAAAACGATGAGGGTGGCGAGCCGCCGTGATTGGAGATGTAGCGCAGCACGTGGAACAGCGCGTAGAAGACCGGCGCCTGCAGCACGAGTGGCAAGCACCCCATCAGCGGGTTAACGCCGTGCTCCTTGTACATCGCCATGGTCTCGGCACCAAGGCGCTCGCGATCGTTCTTGTACTTGGCCTGAAGTTCTTTCATCTTCGGCGCAAGCTCCGACATTGCCCGCTGCGACTTGATCTGCTTGACAAACAGCGGGAAGAGCAAGACGCGAACAATGATCGTCAGGATAAATACTGAAAGTCCCCAGGTGACCCCGCTCGATTCGCCGAACAACG
The DNA here is from genome assembly GCA_040255675.1 of Actinomycetales bacterium. Classification (GTDB taxonomy): domain Bacteria; phylum Actinomycetota; class Actinomycetes; order Acidothermales; family Acidothermaceae; genus JBDZVM01. Next base: position 26,451 of record JBDZVM010000016.1, read on the forward strand.
GGGCGAGTACACCATGGATCGCCAAGACGACCTTGGTGACGATGATGTACAGCCAGTTCAGTGAATGTGGCACTCGATCACTCCTGTGGACGATGCCTTGGATCCGTTCCGTCGGGCGCCCCTGGTTGCGGACGGCGGTGGAACGTGGTCGATGCCTCCGGGGTTCCAGGGATGGCAGCGCAGCAATCGCCGGACGGCCAGCACCAGGCCGCGCCCGGCCCCGTGTACGCGAATCGCGGTGGCGGCATACTGGCTACAACTGGGATAAAACCGACAACGCGGCCCCAGTAGCGGGCTTACGAACCGGCGATAACCGGCAATCAGCAGCAAGAACAGCCGCGCCACTGGACCGGTGGACGTCGTCGACGACTCACCTGTTGGCGTGGACACTGGCGCTGATCGCGGCACTGATTCGGGCGGGGTCACGACGCGCGCTCCGGCTCAGCGACGCTAGCAGTCGCGGATCGGACCCCGGGCCGGGCCGCGGATCGAGTGGTGGATCGGGCCGCGGACAACGCGGCGTCGAGGTCTCGCGAGAGGTCGGCTGACGACGCGCCGGCCGCTCGCGGCAGCGCCCGGACGACGACCCGCGAGCCCGCGGGCAACGTTGCCAACCGCGATGCCATGAGGTGTCGCAGTTGCCGGCGGACGCGATTGCGCACTACCGCACTGCCGACCGCGCGACTCACGACGAAACCCGTGCGCGCGGGCGCGTGATCGCCGCCGGTCGCAAGAAGATGGACGACGAGGCGTGATCGTGTGGCGCGGCGGCCACGCCGCACGGCCTCCGCGAAATCAGTACGCCGACGTAGTCGCGAGGCGACCGGTAACACGACCAGGTCCGGATCGGTCGGGGTCAGGCCGACAGAGCCTGGCGACCCTTGCGACGGCGCGCGGCGAGGATGGCACGTCCGGCACGAGTGCGCATGCGCAGCCGGAAACCATGAGTCTTCGCGCGACGGCGGTTGTTCGGCTGGAACGTACGCTTGCTCACTCGGGGGCTCCAGGAAGGGAATCGACAGCAAGAGAATCGAGACTGGTTCGACGTTCGGTTGGTGTAGCACGCTCGAAATAGCTCGCTAGAACGCGGCGACCAGTAGGTTCGCGACCACAACCGACCACACGCGCGCAGGGCGATCCGATTCGAGAGCAGGCCATGCGGACTTACCACGGTACGGGCCGGTCCGGCGCAGGGTCAAACCGGGTCTGTAACGATCAGCACGCCCGCACCGGCCAATGATCGCCGTCCAATGATCGACATCCAGGATCGTGTGGTCTGGCTCGGCAGTCGGCGTCTTACTTCACGCGGCTTGTGGAGAACTCCTTGAAGCACGACCCGCGACGCTGTTAGCGTCCCACGGCCGGACTCTTTTTCAAGAAGCGGAAGCGGCGGCGGCCGACTCTAGGGGACGGCGGTACGGCACCGCGATTGGCGTACACAGGTTGTGGACGACGATGTGGATGAATGGCACCTGATCGATAACGGATCCACCCAAATGCGATCAAGTCGCCAGCAGTACCGCCTACCTCACGACGTCGTCATCCCGCTACGGTCGAGGCGAGACGGATGCCGAGACGAACCTGGGGTGCTCGTCCGACAACGGCACGGCGCACAACTGTACGACCGCGCAACCGCGCAACGAGTGACTTGCACTACGAGAGAGGGGTGTCGCGTGTCGGCCTGGAGCGAGAACGGCTCGCGGGGGGCGGGCGCCGCCGACCCGGTCGATCTCAGCGGGCTATGGCAACGCGCTCTCGGTCGGCTGGCCGAACGGGGTGAACTCAGCCCGCAGTTTCAAGCGTGGATTTCGCTGACCAGGCCGCTGGCTCTTGTGGAAGACACGGTCGTTCTCGCCACACCGCACGACTTCGCGAAAGACGTCCTCGAAAGTCGTCTTCGTCCCGCCTTGACCGCCGCCCTCGGCGCTGAAATCGGGCGGGAGGTGCGAGTCGCGGTCACCGTCGAGCCTTCCGGGGAGGGCATGGCGCCGACCACGGTCGATGACGCCGATGACGAGCCTGCCAGCCAGCCTTCCAACGACTCGTCTACCGACGGCTCGCCGCACTCAGACAACGAGGGCCGCGCGGGCGGCAACGACCGAATGCTCGGCACCGGGCGCGAATCCAGCGGACGACGAGACGTCGAACCGGCCCGGCTCAATCCGAAATACACGTTCGAGACGTTCGTCATCGGAGCGAGCAACCGATTCGCGCACGCGGCCGCCGTCGCGGTGGCCGAGGCGCCCGCTAAGGCATACAACCCGCTGTTCATCTATGGCGAATCCGGTTTGGGAAAAACGCATTTGTTGCACGCCATCGGGCATTACGCGATGAGCCTTTTTCACGGAGCACGCGTACGGTACGTGAGCTCCGAAGAGTTCACCAACGACTTCATTAATTCAATCCGCGACGGCAAGGCTGAAGGGTTTCGCCGTCGCTACCGCGATGTCGACGTGCTCCTCGTCGACGACATTCAGTTCTTGGAGAACAAAGAGCAAACTCAGGAAGAGTTCTTCCACACGTTCAACACGCTGCACAACGCCAACAAGCAGATCGTAATCTCGAGTGACCGCCCTCCGAAGCAGTTGGTCACCCTCGAAGACCGGTTGCGAAACAGGTTCGAATGGGGGCTGTTGACCGACGTCCAACCGCCCGAGCTCGAGACCCGGATCGCGATTTTGCGAAAGAAAGCGGCACAGGAGCGGCTCAACGTTCCCAACGAGGTTATGGAATACATCGCGAGCAAGATCGCGAGTAACATCCGCGAACTCGAAGGCGCGCTCATTCGGGTCACGGCCTTCGCCAGCTTGAACCGGCAAGGCGTCGACCTGTCGTTGGCCGAAGTCGTGTTGAAAGATCTCATTCCCGACAGCCAAAGCCCAGAGATCACCGCTGCCACGATCATGGCGGCGACGGCGTCGTACTTCGGTATCTCACTGGAGGATCTGTGTGGCTCGTCGCGCAGCCGGATCTTGGTTACCGCCCGGCAGGTCGCGATGTACTTGTGTCGCGAGCTGACCGACTTGTCGCTACCGAAGATCGGTCAGCACTTCGGCGGCCGCGACCACACGACGGTGATGCACGCTGACCGAAAGATTCGGTCCTTGATGGCCGAGCGCCGGTCGGTCTACAACCAGGTGACCGAGCTCACCAATCGCATCAAGTCGCAAACGAAGTAAGCGGACGTGACCGCTGTGAATGTTGTGGCCGACGTGACCAGATCACTAGTTCTCGGTGACCAGTGTGCACAGGCTGGGGACAACCCTGTGGAACTTCGACCCTCACCGGTGAAAAACGTGCGCGAAGCGTGGGAAACGGTGTGCGTCACGTCGGCCGCTGACCGCTTCGTCCCCAACGCGCGTGCCGCTTCGAGGACTCATTCCACAAGGCGTTCACTCCGATCATCCGCCGCTGACCTGGGCGAACGCGGCTTTTCCACAATTTCCACCGGCCTTATGACGACGTCCTTGATACAAGGATCCTTCAGATGAGACAAGACGTACAGTGCTCCCGACACGACCGGGCAGACAACATGAAAGCAAGATCTATCCCGATGTCGAGATTGATCGAGGATGGTGCGGCATGAAGTTCCAAGTCGATCGCGATGTTCTCGCCGAGGCCGTCGCGTGGGCCGCGCGCACCCTGCCGCCACGGCCACCCGTACCGGTGCTCGCCGGGCTTCTCCTCGAGGTCGACTCCGACGCCGGGCTGGCACTGTCGAGTTTTGACTACGAGGTATCGGCGCACGCTCAAATCGACGTCACTGTCGCTGAAGCCGGCAAAGCACTCGTCTCAGGTCGATTACTGGCCGAGATCACTCGAAGCTTGCCGGCGCATCCGGTCGACATCACAACCGACGCTTCTCGGCTCACCGTTTCGTGTGGCAGCGCTCGATTCACCTTGCCGACATTGCCTGTCGCCGATTACCCGACGCTGCCTGACATGCCGTCGGTAGCGGGCAGCATCGGAGCCGACGTGTTCGCTGCCGCGGTGGCGCAGGTCGCGGTCGCCGCAGGGCGCGACGACACGCTGCCTGTCCTGACCGGTGTTCGACTTGAAATTGAAGATGATCGCATCACCCTCGCCGCCACCGACCGGTACCGGCTCGCCGTGCGTGAGTTTCGCTGGCAGCCGGAGCGACCCGGGATGTCGGCCGTGGCCTTGGTTCCGGCGCGCACGCTAGCCGACACGGCCAAGGCGCTTACCGGCGGTGCGCAGATCAGCATCGCGCTTGCCTCAGGGAGCGACGCCGGCGCTGGCTTGATCGGATTCGCGGGCAAAGGCAGCGCGAGCGGCGGCGAGCACAGTGGCGAACGGCGCACGACCACACGGCTGCTCGACGGCGAGTACGTCAAGTACCGTTCGTTGTTGCCCGACGATTCCGCCGCCGTCGCGGAGGTCGAGACGTCGTCGTTCGTTGATGCGGTCAAACGTGTCTCCCTCGTGGCTCCACGCAATACGCCAGTGCGATTGACGTTTACCGCCGACCAGGTATTACTCGAGGCTGGCACCGGCGAAGACGCGCAGGCTTCTGAATCTCTCGATGCCAGCTTCGAAAGTCGTGAAGCGACTGACGAATTTTCGATCGCCTTCAACCCGGCGTACCTCCTCGACGGGCTAGGCGCTGTCGACTCCGAAACCACTCGCATGGAGTTCACCACGCCAACGAAGCCCGCGATTCTGCGCGGAAACAAGGGCGGCGACGTCGCCGACGACTATAGATACTTGTTGATGCCAGTGCGGCTATCGGGCTGAGCGGCCAGTCGTTTTTGCGGTCCCGTGCATCTTTCGCATCTGTCGTTGACCGACTTCCGTTCGTACACGGAGGTCGAGTTGCCGCTCGAGCCAGGCGTAACGGCTTTGGTGGGCCCGAACGGTCAGGGCAAGACGAATCTCGTCGAAGCCGTCGGATACCTCGCGACGTTTGGCAGCCATCGGGTTGCGAGTGACGTCGCGCTGGTGCGATCTGGCGCGTCACGAGCTGTCGTGCGGGGCCTGGTCGTCCGCGACGGCCGCCAGGTGCTCCTCGAAGTCGAAATAAACCCAGGCAAGGCAAATCGGGCGCGGCTCAACAAATCTCCGGTCTCGCGGCCGCGAGAGATTCTCGGCGTGCTGCGAACCGTGCTGTTCGCCCCGGAGGATTTGGCGCTCGTGAAAGGCGATCCGGGTGAACGCCGCCGCTTTCTCGACGAATTACTGGTGGCTCGCGCGCCACGGCTTTCCGGCGTCCGGTCTGACTACGAGCGGGTGCTCAAGCAACGCAACGCATTATTGAAAAGTGCCGCGCTGGCCCGGCGTTCCGGTAACACGGATTTGCGCACTCTTGATGTCTGGGACGCGCACCTGTCTCGTGCCGGGGCCGAGTTGATCGCGGCACGACTGGAGCTCGTCGAGGCGATGCGCCCACTCGTCGACAAGGCTTACGCCGCGGTTGCGCGGGGGTCGGCGTCCGTTTCCGTCGAATACGAGAGCTCGTTGGGCGAGCGCGACCCGCAGCCCGACCGAGATGTGCTAAACGCCCAACTGCTTGCCGCGTTGGCGGGTGCGCGAAACGACGAACTCGATCGCGGAGTGACACTGACCGGACCCCACCGCGACGAATTGCTGTTGAAAATCAACAACCTGCCGGCGCGCGGGTACGCGAGCCACGGTGAATCGTGGTCGCTCGCCTTGGCTCTACGACTCGGGTCGTACGAGTTGCTTTGTTCGGACGGCGGGGAGCCCGTGCTGATGCTCGACGACGTGTTCGCCGAACTCGACAATGATCGACGGGAGCGGCTGGCTGAGTTGGTCGCCCCTGCCGAACAGGTGTTGATAACCGCCGCGGTCGCGGGCGATGTCCCTGAAATGTTGAGCGGCGCCAGATTTGACGTGATGGAAGGAGCCGCGCGCCGTGTCCGGTGAGCCAACCGACGGCGACCGGCCGGTCGGGCCGGACGGCGACGACGACGTCCTTGACGACGCGGCCGCGCCTATCCGGCCACTTTCTGGCATCGACATGGCTCGCGCGGCGTTGAGCCGGGCACGCGAAGAGGCAAGGGCTCGGGGTGTCACCGCGCGCCGGCGTGGTTCAGCTCGAGCGCGCGACAAAGCGACCGGACGCCGCCGCGATGCCGGCGATCCCGAACCCCTCGGCGAGGCCTTGCGGCGCTTGATGGCAGATCGCGGCTGGGAGACGCCCGCGGCTGTGGTCGGCGTGACCGAGCGGTGGGCTGAGATCGCCGGCGCTGAGTTGGCCGAGCATTGTCGACCTGAGCGGTTCGAGGCCGGGTTGCTCGCGCTCGTCGCCGAATCAACCGCGTGGGCGACCCAAGTGCGGTTGCTGGTGCCGCAGTTGCATCGCCGTCTCGACGAGGTGATCGGGCGCGGCGTCGTCGATCGTATCGAGGTGCGCGGGCCGACCGGACCCGATTGGCGGCGTGGTCCGCTTCGGGTGCGCGGCCCCGGACCCCGCGACACTTACGGATGATCCACCCATCGAAGATCGCCAGCTCAGGCGGGGTCGAGAACGCCTCAGATCCCGCGCTCAGCTATGGGGACCCACACACGCTCGCGAAAAGCGTTCAGATGCACAGCTAGGCCAGCGAACGGCCGGTTCTTCGTCGTGAGCCGGTACAATAAAAGCGATTCCACACACCAAGCGGCGCCCTGCGCGCTACGTACCGCCTGAGTGAACGCCCAGGCGCCGCAACCACATGTGCCCCTTTGGGTGCGGTGGAGACGGGCAGGAGGCAACCGCACCCGTGAGCCACGATTCGAGCGTGACCGAAGGTATCGAAAGCATCGTCGACGACTCCATCAGCCATGCCGGCGTTGGTTCGGCTGGTGGTGCGGGCACGAACGGCCGCGCCGAGCCGAGTAGCCGCGCCGAGCCGAGTAGCAGTACCGGGCAGAACGGCAAGCCCGCTCCCTCGCGTTACAACGCGGCGTCGATCCAGGTGCTCGAGGGTCTCGAGGCGGTTCGCAAGCGCCCTGGCATGTACATCGGCTCCACGGGCGAGCGTGGTCTTCACCATCTCGTCTACGAGGTGGTCGACAACGCGGTCGACGAAGCGCTCGCCGGGTTTTGCGACACGATCAAGGTCGACCTGTTGGCTGACGGCGGCGTGCGAGTGATCGACAACGGTCGCGGCATCCCCGTCGACATGCACCCGATCGAGAAGAAACCGGCCGTCGAAGTCGTCTTGACGGTTTTGCACGCCGGCGGCAAGTTCGGCGGCGGCGGCTACAAGGTTTCCGGCGGCTTGCACGGCGTAGGCGTTTCGGTGGTCAACGCGTTGTCGAGCCGACTCGACGTTGCCGTCAAGCGCGACGGTTACGTGTGGCGGCAAAGTTACGAATACGGCGCGCCGATGGCGCCGCTCGAGCGTGGTGAGAAAACCGACGAGACCGGCACCACCGTCACGTTTTGGGCCAGCCCTGAAATTTTCGAGACGACCGATTACAACTTCGAGACGCTGTCGACGCGTTTCCGCGAGATGGCGTTTCTCAACAAGGGCCTCACGTTGTCGCTATGCGACGAGCGGCCGGCGCGGCACACTCCCGACGCGGACGACGAAAAGCCTGCCGTCGGCAGCGACCCTTCGGAGGTCACCTACCGCTACGACGGCGGCCTCGTCGACTACGTCGCCCATCTCAACGCCACCAAAGAGCCGGTGCACCGCAGCATCATTTCTATCGAACAAGAAGACGCGGCCACCGGCATGAGCCTCGAAATCGCCATGCAGTGGAACATCGGCTACACCGAGTCGGTGCACACGTTCGCCAACACCATCAACACTCACGAGGGCGGCACCCACGAAGAGGGTTTTCGCGCGGCACTGACCTACCTGGTCAACAAGTTCGGTGAAGACTGGAATCTCATCAAGAAGAAAGAAGACCGGCTTTCCGGCGAAGACGTTCGTGAAGGCCTCACCGCCATCGTGTCAGTGAAGCTCACCGATCCGCAGTTCGAAGGCCAGACGAAGACCAAGCTAGGCAACACCGACGCGAAGTCGTTCGTGCAGACCGTCTGTAACGACAAACTCGGCGAGTGGTTTGAGAAAAATCCGAGCGAAGGCAAAGACATCGTCCGCAAGGGCATTCAAGCGGCGACTGCGCGGGTGGCCGCTCGCAAGGCTCGCGACCTCGCCCGTAACCGCAAGGGGTTGCTCGGCGGCGGGGGTTTACCGGGCAAGCTGATCGACTGCCAGAGCTCGCACCCCGAGGAATGCGAACTCTTCATCGTCGAAGGCGACTCCGCGGGCGGGTCGGCACGTCAAGGCCGCGATCCGCGCACCCAGGCGATCCTCCCCATCCGAGGAAAAATCCTCAACGTCGAGCGCGCGCGAATCGACCGCGTGTTGCAGAACAACGAAGTGCAGGCCGTTATCTCGGCGCTCGGCACCGGTGTGCACGACGACTTCGACATTGACAAGCTGCGGTACCACAAAATCGTGCTGATGGCCGACGCCGACGTCGACGGTCAGCACATCCGCACCTTGCTACTCACCTTGCTCTTCCGCTTCATGAAGCCGCTCGTCGAGGCCGGTCATGTTTACCTCGCTCAGCCGCCGCTGTATCGCATCAAGTGGAGCAACGCGCCGCACGAGTTCGCGTACTCCGACCGCGAACGCGACGGGCTCATCGAGACCGGCCAGGCGGCGGGCCGCAAGCTCCCGAAAGAGCAAGGGATGCAGCGCTACAAGGGTCTCGGCGAAATGAACCCCGAAGAATTGTGGAGCACGACTATGGATCCCACTCAGCGGGTGCTCCTCCAGGTCAGCCTCGACGACGCCATCCAAGCCGACGAAACGTTCAGCATTTTGATGGGCGAAGACGTCGAGCAACGGCGTTCGTTTATTCAGCGCAACGCCAAGGACGTCCGCTTTCTCGACATCTAAATAACAAACCCGCTGTGCGGGCACAAAAGGAAACTCCGTGAGCCAAGACACCACGTTGCCGCCTGAGGGCGGCCGCATCGAGCCGGTCGACCTCCAGGTCGAGATGCAGCGCAGCTATCTCGACTACGCGATGAGCGTCATTGTCGGCCGAGCGTTGCCCGAAGTGCGCGACGGCCTCAAGCCGGTGCACCGCCGGGTGCTCTACGCCATGTTCGACGGCGGCTACCGGCCCGACCGCGGCTACTTCAAGTGCGCCCGCGTGGTGGGTGACGTCATCGGCAGTTACCACCCGCACGGCGACTCCGCGGTCTACGACACGTTGGTGCGGCTGGCCCAACCGTGGGTGATGCGCCATCCGCTGGTCGACGGGCAGGGTAACTTCGGCTCTCCGGGCAACGACCCCGCTGCCGCGATGCGCTACACGGAGTGCCGGCTCGCGCCGCTGGCGATGGAAATGCTGCGTGATATCGGCGAAGAAACTGTCGATTTCACGCCGAATTACGACGGCCGCCAGCTCGAACCCGTTATTTTGCCAGCCCGTTTCCCGAACCTGTTGGTCAATGGCTCCGCGGGCATCGCCGTCGGCATGGCGACGAACATTCCGCCGCACAACCTGCGCGAGGTCGCCGCGGGCGCGCAATGGGCACTTGAGCACCCGGGGGTCACGCGCGAAGAACTCCTCGAAGCGTTGGTGCAACGGATCCAGGGCCCCGACTTCCCGACGGGCGGCCTTATCGTCGGCCGCCGCGGTATCGACGAGGCTTACCGCACCGGTCGCGGATCGGTCACGATGCGAGCGGTCATTGACGTCGAAGAAGATAGTCGCGGCCGCCAGCTTCTTGTCATCACGCAGCTTCCCTACCAAGTCAACCCCGACAACTTGGCTTTGCGAATCGCCGAGCTCGTCAACGACGGCAAACTAGCGGGCATCGCCGATATCCGCGACGATTCTTCCTCGCGCACTGGGCAACGACTCGTCATCGTGCTCAAGCGCGACGCCGTGGCGAAGGTCGTCATCGCCAACCTTTACAAGCACACACAGCTGCAAGACACCTTCGGGTGCAACATGGTGGCGCTCGTCGATAACGTGCCCCGCACGCTCACCCTCGACGGATTCATCAGACACTGGGTCAATCACCAAATCGACGTCATCGTCCGGCGCACTCGCTACCGGCTGCGCAAGGCCGAAGAGCGCGCGCACATCTTGCGCGCGCTCGTCAAGGCGCTCGACCAACTCGACGCCGTCATCGAATTGATCCGCAATTCGCCGTCCGCCGACGAAGCTCGAAACGGATTGATGCGGCTGCTCGACGTCGACGAAGTGCAGGCAACCGCGATTCTCGACATGCAGCTGCGCCGGCTCGCTGCGCTGGAGCGGCAAAAGACGCTCGACGAACTCGAGAAGATCGAAGCCGAAATCGCCGAGTTCAACGCGATTTTGGCCGACGAGAGTCGCCAGCGGAGCATCATCAGCGACGAGCTGAAAGAAATCGTCGACAAGTACGGCGACGACCGGCGCAGCAAGATTGTGCCGTTCGACGGCGAGGTCAGCATGGAAGACCTCATCGCCGAGGAAGACGTCGTTGTCACGATTACGAACGGCGGATACGCCAAGCGCACCAAGGTTGACCTTTACCGCGCGCAGCGCCGCGGCGGCAAGGGCGTGATCGGCGCGCAGCTTCGCCAAGACGACGTCGTCGAGCACTTTTTCGTTACGACGACGCACCACTGGATTTTGTTCTTCACCGACAAGGGCCGGGTGTATCGCGCGAAGGCTTATGAGCTGCCGGAGGCGGCGCGTAGCGCACGAGGTCAACACGTCGCCAACCTGCTGGCTTTCCAGCCTGACGAAAACATAGCCCAGGTGCTGGCACTGAAGGATTACGACGTCGCGCCCTACCTCGTACTCGCCACCCAGCACGGCCTCGTGAAGAAGACGCCGTTGCACGACTTCGATTCCAATCGGTCGGGCGGCGTTATCGCGATCAATCTGCGCGAAGACGACTCGGTGATTTCGGCCCGTCTGGTGTCGCCGGACGACGATCTGCTTCTCGTCAGCCGTAAGGGTCAATCGATCCGGTTTCGCGCCGACGACGATGCGCTGCGGCCCATGGGCCGGGCGACGTCCGGTGTGATCGGCATGCGCTTCAAGGACGGCGACGGGCTGCTAGCGATGATGGTCGTGCGCCCTGACGCGTACGTGTTCACCGCCACCGACGGCGGATACGCGAAGCGCACGTTGATCGACGAGTACCCCGTGCAGGGGCGCGGCGGCCACGGCGTCTTGACCGCGAAGCTCACCGACGACCGCGGCGGCCTCGTCGGCGCGTTGATGGTCGATGAGACCGACGAGGTGTTCGCGATCACCTCGAATGGCGGAGTGATCCGCACGAGAGCCGACGAAGTGCGCCCGACGTCGCGGGCCACCATGGGCGTGCGGCTCATCAACTTGTCGAACGGCGACGCCGTCGTGGGAGTCACGCGCAACGCGGAGTCGGCGTCCGGTGTCGACGACGCGGACGACGCCGACGCCGACGACGAGACGAACGACGGAGCGGACAGCGACGCCAGGAGAGTCGACGCGGAGCTGATCGACGAGGAGTTGGCCGGTACCGGGTCGGCCGGGTTGGCTGACGTCGCGGCCGAAGACGACGACAATGAGAGCGACGAGCCCGGTAGAGTCGCCGGATCGGTGGAGTCGTCCGACTCGACCGACGCGCAACCGGCCGACGCGAGTGATCCGGAACAGGGAGATTCGTGAGCGATCCCAACCGGCCAGGCCCTCGGGTGCCGACGACGACGCCACCCGACGAGCCCCGGCTCGAGCGGTCGGCCGATCCGCGCGCGGGGCGCGACGGTGGCCAAACCACAGGTGCCCACTCAGCCCGCACCGCCGTCGGCGACGCGACGACGGTCACGCCCGACGTGTCCGCCGGCTCGGGTCGATCGGGCTCGCTGCCGCCGGACGCCTCGGCACGCGCGGCGCGCCCGGCGCGCATCTCGGTCGCCCGCCGCGGCCCGCGTCGTGCCCGTCTGGTCATCAAGCACATCGACCCCTGGACCGTCATGAAGGTCACCTTCGTGGTCTCGCTGGTCGTCTTGGTGGTGGTAGTGATCGCGGTCGCGATCATTTACGCCGTGCTCGGCAAGATGGGTGTTTGGGATCAAATCAACAGCTTGGTCAACTCAGTTGCCCCCACGACGGCGAGCGAGGCCTGGCACAACCCGCTCTCCGGTAGCCGAGTGATCGGCATCACAGCCGCGGTTGGCGCGATCAACGTCGTCCTGATGACCGCGCTGGCAACGCTCGGTGCCGCGATCTACAACCTGATCTCCGACTTGGTCGGCGGTATCGAGGTCACGCTCAGCGATCCGTGATTTGTCGCTCGGCCCTTCCCGCCTATCCGGATTGGGAACCGGCGTCGCCATCAGATACCCTCGCTAGGCACGAAACTGGGGCCTGTAGCTCAGTTGGTTAGAGCGCATCCCTGATAAGGATGAGGCCGGAGGTTCAAGTCCTCCCAGGCCCACCCCGACGTGTAGATCTGAGGTGGTGCCGCGTGAAGAAGCTTCTCTTGCTGGCGCTGGCCGCGGTCGGCGGGTTCTTCGTCTACCGTCGAGTGCAGGCCGCCCAGGCTGAAGAGGATCTCTGGATCGAGGCGACCAGCTCGGAGCAAGGCTGAGCCGGACGTCGGGTACGCCCGGCCAGCACACGCGGGGACGTAGCTCAACTGGCAGAGCACCGCCTTTGCAAGGCGGGGGTTGAGGGTTCAAGTCCCTTCGTCTCCACCGTTTAGCATGCGTAGAGAGCGATGCTGGCGATGATCTGGCAAGCCCTGATTCGCGAATTATCGCGCGTCGAGAAGGCGTTGCGTGCGCGCTGGCGAGATCGGAAGATCGCCGGGTTTGCCGCGACCTTATTACTTTTCAGCGCGTTGGTCACTGCCCACGTGGTCGACTGTTACCGCCCTGGCGAGTCTTGGGTCAACGATTGCTGCACCGAGCAGGATTCGTATCCGTTCTTGACCTGGTTGTGGCGCATCCCGGGATCAGTGATCGCTCCGGCGCGCGACCTTCCGGTCTGGGGATCGGTCCTTCAGGTGCTCGTCGTCGTCGGCATCGCCGAAGCGGCGTTCGGTACTCGCCGAACGCTGCTGGTGGCCGCCGCTGGGCACGTCGTCGCGACCTTCGGCGCCCGCGTTCTTCTCTGGCTCGGACCGGGTTACTTTCTCGGCTTGCCGGCGCTCGACGGGCGTTTGCCGGATACCGGGCCGTCGGCGGTGACTGTCGCGTTGACCGCTTACCTGGCGGTCGGGTTGCGCTCCCCGCTCCTGGGCAGCCTCGCCACCGGCGGGGTCGCGTTTGCCGCGCTCATGCACTCTGATTTGGCGGGTCGCGAGCATATGGTGGCGTGGCTCGTTGGTGCGTGTTGCGGCGCGGTCCAACTCCTTGCATCGCGGTCGCGGGCGAAGCATGGGATGCGCGAGTTCGACACCGCGGGCGTTCTCGTCCGCCCGTAGCTACTTCGCCCTGAGAAGCGATCGTCGCCCTCATCGTCGTGTTCATCGCCTGTCCGCTGTTTCGTCAATGCTTTTCGCTGCAGGGCGTGTGCAACGATGATGACTTGCGTGAAGCCGGACATATTGACGCGTCAGCTGTGTTCGCCGTCCCGAAGCCTTGATCGTTTCGGTGCGCCTGCTCGCGGGCAGCGCACGTGACGGTTGGGTGACGTCGCTCGGGGGAAACCCTTGCCGGGCCGAAACGCCCGCGTCCAGGGGAGGTGCGTTGTGGCGACGTGCGAAGTCTGCGGCAACGAATACGACAAGGCGTTCGAGGTGTCGGCGGCGGGTGCGCGGCACACGTTCGACAGCTTCGAATGCGCGATTCACTTGATGGCCCCGGTGTGCGAACACTGCGGTTGCAAGGTGATAGGTCACGGCGTCGAGGTCGACGGGCGATTCTTCTGCTGCGCCAACTGCGCTCGTGAGACGACGTCGACGGTCGATATCCGCGACCGTGCCGACGCCCAGGCCATTTCGTGAGAATCATTCACGCGGTGGCAAAATCTCAGGCGTGATCGCGAAACGCGCGCTCGGCGCCACAGGCATCGAAGTCGGCGAGATCGGACTTGGCGCCTGGCAACTCGGCAACACTGACCAGTGGTCGGGCCCCGACCACGAGACGTCGCTGCGCATCGTCGACGAGGCGCTGCGGCTCGGCGTCAATCTCTTCGACACCGCACCCGGATACGCGAGCGGCCGCAGCGAACGGCTGCTCGGCGAAGCGCTAGAGGGGCGGCGAAATCAGGCTGTCATCGTCAGCAAGTTCGGCCACAAAGCCGACGGCACAAGCGATTGGGACACCGACTCCATCGCGCCGGCCGTCGAGCGCACGCTGACGGCGTTACGCACCGACTATCTCGACGTCGTCTTGATGCACAGCCCACCGCGAGACCTTCTTGACGGCCGAAAAGCAAGCCATTACAAGGAATTCGAGCGGCTCCAAAACGCTGGCGTCGTCAAGGCCTACGGCGCCTCCGTCGACTGGGCCGCCGACATCGACCTAGTCGTCGAGACCACCGGCAGCCAGGTGGTCGAGGTCTTGCTCAACGTCTTTCACCAAGAACCGTTGCCCGCACTGGAAAAAGCGGCGGCGAAGGGCGTGGGCGCCATTGTCAAGGTGCCGCTCGATTCCGGTTGGTTGGGCGGTCGGTACGACAAGTTCTCGCGCTTTTCCGACGTCCGGTCGAGGTGGACGCTCGCCGACATCGAACGGAGAGCCGCGCTCGTCGAGAAGCTCAAAGCGATCATCCCGGACGACGAACCCATGGCCCGATCCGCGTTGCGTTGGCTACTGGCCCAGCCATGCGTGTCGTCGGTGATCCCGGGTGCGAAGTCCGTCGAGCAGTTGCGTGAAAACGCGACGGCGCCGAACGCTCGGCTTTCTCGAGACGCGGTCGAGGCGATCGAGAGTCTCTGGGCAGCCGACATCGCCTCCGACCCGCTGCCCTGGTGATCACGAAAAAGCATTCGGCACCTACCTGGGCAAAAGTCTTCGGGATCACGCGAAGAGAGGCTGCCGAGCTAAACCTCGTTGGTTCGGCGTTCCTCGTCGGTGGGCAACGGATACGGCGTGAGCTGAACGGGCTTGCCTGCCTGGGAAAGCCACGCGGCGGCGGCGCCGATGGCTCCGCCGAGCGCGAGAAAGCCGATCGCGACCGGCCACCGGCGGCCCTTCTTCATGACGGCGGCGTCGCCTTCGCGAAGCGCGGCGGCGGCAAGCTTCGTGCGATGCACCGCTTCATCACGAAACGGCGCCGACCGCACCATCGCGGTGCCGACCGCGCCGACTGCCATCGGGGCGATCCGCTCCTTCATGAGCAACTGGGCGAGCTTCATCTGACGGCTCGCGCCATGGGCGGCTTGCTTGGCGGCCAGCTTCGCTGCCATCTTGCCGGCGGGCATGACCGGCGTGACTAACGCGTCGATGTGATGCCGGGCGGCGCCAAGGCGCAGCGCGACGGTGTCAGCGATCTTGTCTTTCGTCACGGTCATCCGAACCTCCGACTGAGAGTGGCTCCAGCGATGCGCTGCTACCCACCGTACGACGGACCCATCCGTCCAACCCATGGAAAGATGGGATCCACCTGCGCGGCTCGACACCCGCGCACCGCAAGTCGCGCACTGACTTGTGCGCGCTAGCACTCGCGCACCGACCGTGCGCACTAGCAGCACTCGCGCACTGACCGTGCGCGTTAGGCAGACGGCGCCTGGCGACGTCCGACTGGAAGGTACCCCACTCGTGGCTGAAGAGACGTTCGCGACCTTGCACACGACGAAGGGCGACATCGAAATCCGGCTGTTCTCGAATCACGCGCCGAAAACCGTGCGCAACTTCGTCGAGCTTGCGGAGGGGTCGAAGGAGTGGGTCGACCCGCGCACCCGGCAGTCGACGTCCGGCAAGCTCTACGACGGCACCATCTTCCACCGGGTGATCCCCGGGTTCATGATCCAAGGCGGCGACCCGCTCGGCAGTGGGCGCGGCGGTCCCGGCTACAACTTCGCCGACGAGTTCCATCCCGATCTCTCGTTCGACCGCCCGTACCTGTTGGCGATGGCCAACGCCGGTCCGAACACCAACGGCTCGCAGTTCTTCATCACGGTCGCCCCGACCGACTGGCTGAACCGCAAGCACACGATCTTCGGAGAGGTCACGAAGGGCAGCGACGTCGTCGACGCGATCGCCACCACCTCGACGGGCCCGGGCGACCGTCCGCGCGAAGACGTCGTCGTCACGTCGGTCACCATCGACCGCCGGTAGCCAAATGAGCGCGGACGACGTGACGCGGCCGCCGTCCGACCAGGTGGCGGCACCGGGGGCCGGCGCCAGCGTGCCGGTTTGCTACCGGCATCCGGGGCGTGAGGCGCACATCCGTTGCGTGCGCTGCGAGCGACCGATCTGCCCCGACTGCATGGTGCCGGCTTCGGTCGGCTTTCAGTGCCCCGAGTGCGTGCGATCCGGCAACGCGACCCAGCGCATCGCCCGTACGGCGCTGGGCGGCCGCATCTCACCGAACAAGACGCTGGTCACCTACACGTTGATCGCCATCAACGTGATCTTCTTTTTGATCCAGCAGAGCTCGTCGACCTTTTCGCTGCGGTTCGAACTGATCCCAGGACCGGTGCATCCGCACAGCGGCGACCCTGCACTCATCGGCGTCGCCGAGGGTGAGTACTACCGGCTGCTGACGTCGATGTTCTTGCACGCCGGGACGCTGCACATCTTGTTCAACATGTGGGCCCTCTACGTCGTTGGGGCGCCACTCGAGGCCATGCTCGGGCGAGTCCGGTTCGTGACCCTCTACTTCTTGTCGGGCCTGGGCGGATCGGCGCTGGTCTACTTGCTGACCGCTTCGAACCTGCCAACGTTGGGCGCCTCGGGGGCGATTTTCGGCCTCTTCGGCGCCTTATTCGTGCTCGGAAGGCGATTGCGTTTCGACATTCGCCCCATCGGCGTGATCATCATTGCCAACCTCGTGCTCACATTCACGCTGTCGAACATCAGTTGGCAGGGGCACGTCGGGGGTTTGGTGTCTGGAGCGGCGCTCGCCGCTGTGTGGGCGTACGCGCCACGCAAGCTGCGCACTCCGGCGCAGATCGGTTCGTCGATCGTGCTAGCGGTGATCATTGTGGCAATCGTGGTGGCTCGCACGCATGCGCTGACCAGCTGAGCGCGATCCCCAGCCGCGCCTGGTGCTCGAGGGCGCCGGCTTCTCGATAACACCTGGCCCGTTCTGGCGAGCTCTGTCCCCAGTGTGGACAACTGCTGTGGAGAAACTACAGCGGTGTAAGTCCGGCCCGGGTGCTCGCCGACGCCATCGCTGTGCGCGCCGTCACACTGTGCATACACACGCATACAAATGCCCGGTTGCGCACTACAGTGATGCCGCCCCAGCTGGTGTGAGGGACGGAAGGCGTTGGTGGCGAGGCGATGCGGCACGACGAGAGCCCGGTGTGGCGAGTGCCCAGCTGTCGCGAGCGTTTCGAACCGCCCGGCTCCACCTGGCCGGGTAACTATTGACCCCGCGTAATGACCGCCAGTCGCCTGATCGCTTGCCGGGTGATCGAGCGGCTGGCGAGGCGACGACCTTGCTGGCGCCGTCCGAGCCCTTGGCGCACGGAAGGGCGGTGTCGTGGGACGCGTTCTTGTCGACGTACTTGCCGGCACTCGTGCTGGCGCTCGGTACCGGGATCGCGTTGCCGGCGGTGCCAACGCTGGCGAAGTCGTTTGGCGTCAGCTTCGGCGCGGCCACCGGCGTCATCACGACCTTCTTGGTCGGCAACCTGCTCGGCACTCTTCCGGCCGGCTGGTTGATCGACCGCTTCGGCAGGCGCGTGGTGATGATCGGCGGGCCGCTGCTCACCTCGGTGGGGGCTTTTCTTGTCGCGGTCGCGCAGACATTTCCTCAGCTGCTCGTGTTGCGCTTCCTCGACGGCGTGGCGGCACAACTGTGGCTCATGGGTCGGCTCGCGGCCATTTCGCACGGCGCCGCGGCGGGGCAACGCGGCCGCGAGGTGTCGTGGATGTTCGGGATGAACAACACCGGGAAGCTCGCTGGTCCGATGGTGGGTGGCTTCGTCGCCAGTGCGTGGGGCCCGCGGGCAACGTTCGTCGCCTACGGAATCTTGGCGCTGCTCGCGTTGGTGCCTACCTCGGCGTTGGCTCGAGACACGCCACACCACGGCCGCGCAGAGCGGCGCGAGCGTAAGGCGCAAAAGGCGCGCGTCCGCACGGTGTCGATACGCGAAATTGTGCGGCCGCGACTGGTCTTCTTCGCGGTGGCATTGTTCGCGGGTCTGACGCGGGGGCCGCTGACCGCCGACTTGTTGCACCTTTATGCGGCGTTCGCGTATCACCTTGGTCCGCGCCAAATCGGTTACCTGGCAACCGCCGCCGCCTTGCTGACGTTGCCCATCGGCTTCCTCGCCGGCTGGATGATGGACCGTTACGGCCGGAAACGCACGATGGTGCCGGGCTTCAGCGGCGTGGCGATCGCGATGGCGGCGCTGGCGGTGTCGGCGTACCTGCTGCTGCCGCTGCCGTGGTACGTGGGGCTGTTCCTGTTGGGTGTCACGATGCAGGCTTTGACTGGCGGTTCGGTCCAGACCGTCGGCGCCGACGTTGCTCCCCCCGAGGCGCGGGGGATGTTCCTCGGACTCTGGCGTTTCACCGGCTTGGGGGGCGCGACGCTCAGCCCGATCATCTTCGCGGTGCTCGCCGACCAGGTGGACTACGGCTCGGCGTTCGTTTTCACCGCTGCTTCGGCGGCGGTGGTGGCGTTCTTGCTGGTGCGGTATGTGCCCGAAACCCGGACGACGACCTAACGCGGTCTTGTCAGCGCCACTGTGTGGCTTTGTGTCAGCGCCACTGGGTAGCTAGGCCGAGCCCGGCGCACAGCAGCACGAATCCCTCGATCAGGTTGCCGGCTTGCCCTCCGAGCGCGCTCATGCCGGGGAAGTTGTACTCCGAGAGGTAGCCGGTGACCAGCCAGGCGACGCCGAGGATCATCAAGCCGACCATGGTCGGCGCGACCCAGGGCGGGCTGACCTTCTTCTTGGCGGACCGGCGCTGGGGCGGCGTGTACACCTCGGTCTTACGTACGCGGGACTTCGGCACAGCAACCTCTCGGCGGCGACTCAAGACGGACGGGATGATAGTGGGTGTCGGCGTGCGCACGGACGACACCCGTCCAGGGTTAGCGTAGCCAAGACACTTCGGCGTACCGACAAAGGGCGGTCGATGCACCCGCGGATCAAGGCGACCTGGCGATGGGGCGTGCCCGTCGCCGCGCTGTTGGCAGGGCTGCTGTTCGCGATGTCCGCCAACACCTCGCACGGCATCGACCTGCGCGCGAACGCCCGCGACGACGGCCTCAGCTTCGCCGAGCGCCAGCAGCGAAAAGTAATTGACCAAAGCAAGAGGCTCGCCGAGTTGCAGGCCGAGGTTCGAGCGGCGACGTCGCAAGCGGCCAAAGTCGACAACCGGGTGGCGCGCGCTCGCGACGACGCGGCCGCGGTCGCCGACGCCGCTGGAATGCGCGCCGTAACCGGCCCAGCTCTAACGGTCACACTCGACGACGCGCCGCCGCTGCCCGGATCGAAGAAAGGTTCGGTACCGCCCGACTACCTCGTCGTCCATCAACAAGACGTGCAGGCGGTGGTCAACGCGATGTGGGCGGGCGGCGCCGAGGCGATGACGTTGCAAGGCCAGCGGGTCATCTCGACGACGGCGGTTCGCTGCGTCGGCAACACGTTGCTGTTGCACGGCATCGTGTACTCGCCGCCGTACGTCGTCACCGCGGTCGGCGACGTCGACGGGATGCGCTCAGCGCTCGACGCCGCGCCTGACGTCACGATCTACAAGCAGTACGTGAAGGCGTACAAGCTGGGATATTCGGTGAAGTCCGACGGGCACGTCACCCTGCCGGCGTTCACTGGTGGCGTCTCACTCGCGCACGCCAGCGAGTTGGTGCCGCCGTCACTGCCGCCGCTCGCGCCAACCCGTACGCCGTCCGCTCCCGTCGCGACACCGGCCTCATGACCCAGACGACGACAGGGACGGCGAAAAAGGCGCGCCGCCGCCCGAGCTGGCGCGGCGTGGTCGGTGTTACGGGCGAAATCTTGATCACGCTCGGCGTCGTCGTGTTTTTGTTCCTCGCCTACGAGCTGTGGTTCACCGGGCTCTACACCGAACACGCGCAGTCGCGGCTGAAGCAGCAATTGCAGACCCAGTGGGCGTCGCCCGCGCCGCCGACGCCGAGCGAAGCACCTGGGCCATCGCCGGCGCCAACGCCGACCTTCACCGACGAACCCATTCCAGGCAATGCGATCGGGATCATCCGGATTCCGAAGCTCGGCTCCGACTACGCCTACGCCATCGTCGAAGGCGTCTCGACGGCCGACCTCAAGAAAGGACCCGGACACTACCCGGGCACCGCGATGCCAGGCCAGATCGGCAACTTCGTCGTCTCCGGCCACCGCACGACCTACTTGGCGCCGTTCAACGGTCTCGACACGTTGACGGACGGCGACGCGATCGTGATCGAAACCCGCGACACCTGGTACACGTACCGGGTCACGAGACTCCAAACCGTGCTGCCGACCGACCTCGCCGTCATCTTGCCGGTGCCGAACAAACCGCGCACCAAGCCCACACAGGCGGTGCTCACGCTCACCACGTGCACGCCGAAGTACTCGGCTTCGCACCGGCTGATCGTGCACGGCTTGCTCGAGTCGGCGCTGCCCAAGTCGGCCGGCCCGCCGCCGGCGCTGCCCAAGTCGGCCGACCCGCCGCCGGCGCTGAGGGGCGGGTGAGGTTCGTGTACGCGGCTTTGTGGCGTCGTCTTCCCGGCGGACTGCCCGGCAAGATCACCGGCATGCTGGTGTTGCTGGCGGGTGTGCTGGCGTTGCTGTTTTTCGTGGTCTTTCCGTGGGTGGAGCCGCGGCTGCCCTGGAACGAGGTGACGGTCGACACGCCAGCAAGCTCCTCGGTCGTCTCACCGTCGCCGGGCGTCTCGCCGAGTGCCTCGCCGCCGTCCGCTTCCCCGTCGTCCGCGAAGTAGTCGGACGACGCCAAGCCCGCCGATCTGCCACACTCGCGTCGTGCGCATTCTCGTGGTCGACAACTACGACAGTTTCGTGTTCAACCTGGTGCAATACCTCGGCCAACTCGACGCCACGTGCGTGGTGCGGCGCAACGACGAGCTCGCGCCAAGCGACGCGCTCGAATTCGACGGCGTGCTGCTCAGCCCCGGCCCCGGAAAACCCGAGGACGCCGGGGTGTGCGTGCCACTGATTCGAGAGGTTGCCGGGAAGGTGCCGATCTTCGGCGTCTGCCTGGGCCACCAGGCGATCGGCGTCGCGTACGGCGCGATCGTCGAGCGGGCACCGGAGCTCTTGCACGGCAAGACCAGCGCGGTGCACCACAACGGCGACGGTGTGCTGGCCGGGTTGCCCGATCCCTTCACGGCCACCCGCTACCACTCGCTCGCCGTCGACGAAGCGAGCCTGCCCGGCTGCCTTCAGGTGACCGGTCGCACGTCGTCCGGGGTGGTGATGGCCATGCGGCACCGCGACCTCGACGTCGAGGGCGTGCAGTTTCACCCCGAGTCGGTGCTGACCGAAGGCGGCCACCGCATGCTGGCCAACTGGCTGTTGCGCTGCGGCGATAGCCAGGCGCTTGCCCGGGTCGACGCCGTCAGCAAGCCGCTCGTATAGCGGTTGCTAGTGGCTCGGCGTTGCCGACGGGGTCGGATTACCTGACGCGATCGGGCTCGACGGCGGCGACACCGGCGGTGATGACGACGACGGCGGCGGGCCGCTCGACACGTACAGCTCGACCGTTTTACCGATCGGGGCATTCGAGCCGTTTGGCGGCGACGTGTTGATCACGTAGTTTTCCGGCACCGTGTCGTTCGGCTGAAGGTTGACGTGCCATGAATAGCCGGCGTCTTGCAATGTCTGTTGGGCCTCGTCGAGCGGCACGTTGCGGACGTCGGGCACCTGGCCGGTGCCACTCGCTACGACGAGGTCGACCGGTGAATCGATGTCGGCCGTCTGGCCGGGCTTCGGATTTTGGTCGAGTACCGTTCCGGGCGCTTCTTGGGAATTCTGCTGCGTCGTCTTGCCGACCTTGAGGTGGTTGTTTTGCAGTTCGCGCTGCGCGTCGGCGAGCGGCTTGTTGCGAACGTCGGGAACCGGCACCTGCTGCGGACCCGTCGAGACAAAGATCGTGACCGTGGTGTTCTTCGGCTGCAGACTCTCAGCCGGTGGGTTCACGTCGTAGACGAACCCCTTCTTTTGGTCGTTGCTCGGCCCTTCTTGTGTCTTGGATTGGAAGCCAGCGGTGGTCAGCGCGTCTTTGGCCTGTTGTTCCGACATGCCGATGACCTTCGGCACGCGCGCGTTGCCGACTGTGTCGTTTGAAACCAGCAGATTGCGTAGCAACAAGCCGACGGCAACGAGAACAGCGACCGCCACGACGAAGAGCAGGATGTAGGTGAGGGTGCGTCGACCACGCGGCTGCCGACGCGTCACCTGATCCTCGACGGCGGGAGACAGCATGACGGTTCGCTCGTCGAGAACCGGTGTCGCGCGCACCGGCATGCCCGCCAGAGCGCGATCGATGTCGTCGCGCATCTCACCCGCGCTCTGATAGCGGTTGACCGGGTTTTTCGCCATGGCCTTCAGGACGATCGCGTCGATGGCCGGACTCACGTCAGGATTGAGCCGCGACGGCGGAATGGGATCCTCACGCACATGCTGGTAGGCAACCGAAACCGCGGAGTCACCAGTGAACGGGGGCGCACCGGTGAGCAACTCGTAGAGCAGGCAGCCGGTCGAGTAGACGTCGGAGCGTGGGTCGACCGGCTCGCCGCGCGCCTGCTCAGGTGACAAGTACTGCGCCGTGCCGATGACCGCGGCGGTTTGAGTGACTGTCGCCGTCGATTGGGCGAGCGCCCGAGCGATACCGAAATCCATCACTTTCACATCGCCGGAACGCGTCAGCATGACGTTGCCCGGCTTGATGTCGCGGTGGATGATGCCGTTGCGGTGACTGTAATCGAGCGCTCGCAGCACGTCCGCGGTGATTTCGAGCGCGCGCGTCGGCATGATGTGCCGTTCCGTTTTCAAGACGTCGCGCAGGGTGCGGCCGTCGACGTACTCCATCACGATGTACGGCACGGAAACGCCGTCGAGCGAACTTTCGCCGGTGTCGTAGACCGCGACGATCGACGGATGGTTGAGCGACGCCGCCGACTGCGCTTCGCGCCGAAAGCGTGCCTGGAACTGCGGCTCACGCGCAAGGTCGACGCGCAACGTCTTCACCGCGACGTCGCGGCCCAGCCGCGTGTCGCGTCCTCGAAGCACCTCGGCCATGCCGCCGTAGCCGAGCACCTCGCCCAGCTCGTAGCGGTCGCCGAGCCGCCGGGGCTCAGTCATGGTGAAGACCCTCTCCTTGGTCGCAGGTCAGCCACGGTGGCTGCGCTGGCGGCGCGATCTGCCTCGAACGGGGCCCTGCCCGCACTCACCGTACCGGCGGACGGTGAAGCTCGTGTGCCGGACGCCGTCACGGCTGCTCCTTCAGCGCTTGCGCCATGACGGCCTTGGCGATCGGCGCGGCCACCTTAGCTCCCGTCGCGTCGTTGACTCCCCCGCCGTTCTCGACCACGACGGCCACCGCGATCTTTGGCTGGGTGGCGGGAGCGAACGAGACGAACCACGCGTGCGGGGGCTTGCCGACCGCGTTTTCCGCCGTGCCGGTCTTGCCGGCCACCTTCACGCCCGGGAGTTGCGCCGTGGTGCCGGTGCCGTGATCGACGACGCTTTCCATCATCTGCGTCAGTTGCGCGGCCACCTGCGCCGAGATGGCTTGCCGGACGACGGTCGGTTTCGTGGTGTCGATGATCGCGAGATTAGGGCCGACCAGCTGCTTGACGATGTAGGGCTTCATCAAGGTTCCGCCGTTCGCGATGCACGCGCCGATCATCGCCATCTGCAGCGGGGTGGAGCGGACGTCGAATTGCCCGATCGCCGACTGGATCGTCTCGGCGTCGTCCAAGTTGCTTGGAAAGACGCTGGTGGCCGACTTCATGGGCACATTGAACGGCGAGTTGAAGCCGAATGCCTCCGCCTGCTTGCGCAGGGCGTCTTGGCCGAGCGTTTCGCCGAGTTTGCCAAACGCGGTGTTGCACGAGATCGTGAGTGCGTCGATCAGCGTCGTGGTTTTGCCGTCGCCGCAGGTCTCGCCGGCGAAGTTTTTGAGCGACTTCGTCGAGTTCGGATACGGCAACACCGTCGGGGCGGGAATCGTCGATTGGGGGTTGTACTGGCCACTGGTCAAAGCCGCGGCCGCCGTGACGAGCTTGAATGTCGACCCGGGCGGATAGGTCTGGTCGAGTGCGCGGTCGAGCATCGGATTGTTCGGGTCGGTTGTCAGCTTCGCCCACTCGGATTTGATGGCGGCCTCGTCGTGCGACGACAGCAGATTCGGGTCGTACGAGGGTGACGTGACGAGCGCCAGAATCGCTCCGGTCGACGGGTCGACGGCGACGACCGCGCCCTTGCGTCCGGCGAGCTGGTCGTAAGCGATCTTTTGCAGCGTCGGGTCGATCGTCAAGATGACGCTGCCGCCTTGCGGAGTGCGGCCGGTGATGAGGTTCGTGAGCTGTCTGGCGAAAAGCCGGTCGTCGGTGCCTGCGAGAATCGAGTTCTCTTCCTGCTCGATATTCGTCGCGCCGTAGACGATCGAATAAAAACCGGTGATGGGCGCGTAAGGCAACGCGTCGGCGTACGTGCGCAGGTACTTGAGGGCGTCGTCGGTCTGCACCGAGGACGCCACGACGGAGCCCGTCGAGGTGACGATGTCGCCGCGCTTGTGGTCGTACTGCGCGTACAGCGTACGCACGTTTCCCGGCTTGTCGCGGTAATTCTTGGCGTCGGCGAACTGCACGACGTTGGCGTTGACGAGCAGCGCGACGAAAAGCACGAGGCATGCGATCGCGACGCGCCGGATCGGCTTGTTCATAGCGCGATCTCCGAAGCGAAGCAGAGGAGTTCGGGGAGTGTCACCTTGAGATCACCTGGGTCATCGCGTCGTCGGCGCGCGGAGTCGGCGGTGGGGCCGGACGTCGTGCGGAGTCGCTGATGCGCAAGAGAAGAGCGATGAGTGCCCAGTTCGACACAAGTGAGGAGCCGCCGTAGGAGAGGAACGGCGTCGTGATGCCGGTGAGCGGGATCAGCCGCATGACCCCGCCGACGACGACGAAGACCTGGACGGCGAGGCACACCGAAAGACCGGCGGCGAGGAGCTTGCCGAACGAGTCGCGCACCGACAAGGACGCGCGTAGGCCTCGAGTCACGATGATGACGTAGACAAGCAGGATCGCCATGAGTCCGGTGAGCCCGAGTTCTTCACCGATCGCGGCCACGATGAAGTCGCTTTTTGCGAATGGAACGAGGTCGGGTCGGCCGTTGCCGAGCCCGGTGCCGAGCATGCCGCCCGACGAGAATCCGAACAATCCCTGGATGAGCTGGTATCCCGAGTGCTGTGGGTCGCTGAACGGGTGCAGCCAAATCTCGAACCGTTCGCGCACGTGCGCGAACAAGTGGTAGGCGACGAACGTGCCGCCGCAAAAAAGTAGCAGGCCGATCAGCAGCCAGGAGAGGCGTTCAGTCGCGATGTAGAGCATCACGATGAAGAAACCGAAGAACAGCAGTGACATGCCGAGGTCGCGGCCCCGCACGAGCAGGCCGATGCTGACCAGCCAGGCGAGCAGCACCGGCCCGAGGTCGCGCCCTCGCGGCAGGTCGACGCCGAGGAACCGATGGCTGGCGAGCGCCAAGGCGTCGCGTTTCGCGACCAAGAAGCCGGCGACGAAGATGACCAGCAGGATCTTGCCGAATTCGCCTGGCTGTATGGAGAAACCGGCGAACTTGATCCAGTTGCGCGCGCCATTCACTTCGCTGAAACGGGCCGGGAGAATCGACGGAATCGCCAAAAGCACAAGGCCGACGAGCATGGCCGTGTAGGTGTAGCGCTGCAGGCGCCGATGATCGCGCACGACAACCAGTACGGCGATGAACGCGACGATACCGATCGCACTCCACGCCAACTGCAGCGTCGCGTCGGAGCGGTCGGCTTTCGGTGCCGCCAGATCGAGGCGGTGGATAAGCACGAGTCCGATGCCGTTGAGAAGAGCGCAACACGGCAACAACAGCGGGTCGGCGTAGGACGCGAATCGTCGAACCGCGAGATGCGCAACCAAAAGGAGAGCGCCAAGCCCAAGCCCGTACGTCAACGTGTCGGGTGGGACGTGGTGCTTGCGAGTCAAGCCGACGTCGGCGTAGGCGGCTAGGGCGATCAGCACGGCGAAAACGAGCATGGCGAGCTCGACCCCGCGGCGCGTGCGCGGCCGGCGTGGTTTCATGGCGCGCACGAGGCCTGTCGCGGTGGTCGTGCTTGCCGAGGGAGTTGCGGCGGTCATGGCGAAACCGCCTGTGGTGACGCCTCAGGTGTCGATGTGGTTACCCCGGGCGCGGAAGGCGGCGCGGGCGATTGCTCGGGGGACGATTCCGGCGACGAGGCCGCACGCAGACTGTCGACGATGCGCTGCGCTTGCGCGCGACTGTGCGCGGTGACGGCGTCCTTCACTCTGCTTTGCTCGAACGGCGGCAACGAGTCGACCGGGATGTTCGTATTTTCGATCGGCGACGAAAAGTCGATGCCGAGCACGCTGCCGTTGATTCCGCGGTAAATAACCACGTTTTGCCCGTCGGTGCCGACGTAGTACTGGTGTTGCGAGTACCACCAGGTGCCCCCGAGGAGCGCTCCCGCGACCACGATGAGCAGGACGACGACGAGCAGCGGCCCTCGCCAGCGACGCCGGGGCGTGTCGTCGTCGGTGTGGTGTCGGGTGGGCGCGCGCCGGTGGCCGCGCAAGGCGGCGGCTCTGCCGGCGGCTGTGTCGGGCTCGTGCAATCGCGCGTCGTGGCCGTCGGCGACCGAGCCGCCGATGACCGGCTCGATCGACGAGGCATGCGCGGCGTCGACGATGTCGCAGACGATGCAGGTGACGTTGTCAGGGGCGCCGCCTCTGAGGGCCAGATCGACCAGGGCGTCGACGGCGGCCTGCGGGTCGGCTGCTTTCAGCGTGTCGCGAATGGTGTCTTTGCTGACGAGACCGGACAACCCGTCGCTACAGAGCAAATACCGGTCGCCTTCGCGCGCGTCGCGAATAGACAAGTCCGCTTCGTCGTCCGGACGCCCGTTCAAAACCCGCAAAATAATCGAACGCTGCGGATGATTCGGGATGTCGGCTTCGTCGAGTTGACCGGCGTCGACGTAGCGCTGCACGAGCGTGTGGTCGTCGGTTATTTGGGTGAGTTCGCCGTCGCGCAACAAATAGGCACGTGAGTCGCCGATGTGCGCGAGACCCAGTCGATTTCCGCCGCCCCACAGCAGCGCGGTCAATGTGGTGCCCATGCCGTCGAGTTCTTCGTCGGCGTCCATCATTTGCCGAAGCTGGTCGTTGGCTTGCCTGATCGCGTGCGCGAGCGCACCGAGAAGGTCGGACGGCGGCTCGTCGTCGTCGAGCGGCGCCAACGTCGCGATGGTGACCGCACTCGCGACGTCGCCCGCCGCGTGACCGCCCATGCCGTCGGCGACGGCGAGCAACCGGGGGCCCGCGTAGACGGCGTCCTCGTTGTTGGTGCGGATGAGGCCGACGTCGGAACGCGCCGCGTAGCGCAAGACGAGACTCACCGGCGCAACTCCAGCACTGTTTTGCCGATGCGGATCGGTATGCGCTGACCAACGGGCGTCGGTTGCGTGACTTTCGAACGGTCGACGAATGTGCCGTTGGTGGAGCCTAGGTCTTCGACGTACCACTCGCCACCGCGGGAGAAAAGCCTCGCGTGGCGGGTAGAGGCGTAGTCGTCAGTGAGCACGAGAGTCGAGTCGTTCGCTCGCCCGATCGTGACCGGAGTGTCGCCGAGGTTGATGCTTGTGCCCGCAAGCGATCCTTGGACGACGACCAGCTTGCGTGGCGCCTTTCTCGAACTCGCGGGCTTTTTCGCCGGCTTCTTCGGCTGCGGTCGCGCCACGCGCGGTTGCGTGACGCCGAACAGGTCGGATCGTACGATGCCGAATGCCACGATCACGAAAATCCACAGCAGAGCCAAGAATCCCGCTCGCAGCAGGAAGAGGGAGAGCTCCGACATTTGCGCCCGCTCAGCCTCGACCGGGCTCATGGAAGACGAGGACCGTTTCGCCGAGGCGCACCTCGTCGCCGTCCGCCAACTCCGCCGTGCTGACGCGCGCGCCGTTGACGATCGTGCCGTTCGTCGAGCCCAGGTCGTTGACCGTGGCCGTGCCGTCGCTCACCCTGATTTCGGCGTGGCGGCGCGACACCGCGTGATCGGCGAGCCGGACGTCGGCCTCCGCGCCGCGGCCGATCACCGTGATCGGTCCCCTCAACTCGATGTCGTAGCTCGCCGCTTTGCTCTCGCGGACTGTGACCCGGCCGTAGGCGCGGGCAGCGGCTGCCATCGCCGTGGTGGCGACCGCTTCGCGCGGAACCGTGACGCCCGGTTCGGCCTCGGCCGGCTCGGCGTGGCGTGGTTCAGGCCGGACGGCGAGCGGGCCGACCTCGGGACCGGCTACGACCTCGCTTCGGATGTGGAAAACGCCGGTGTCGAGGCCGGCGGTGTGGTGCAGCTCGACCTTTACTGGGCCGACGAACGTGTAACGCTGATCCTCAGCGTGCTCGCGGACCATCGCGGCCAGCTCGTCAGTGAGCGGCTTCTCGTAGGGCGCCAAGCGGTCGTAGTCGTGGTTGCCAAGATCGACGAAGAAGCGATTAGGCACCAAGGTGCGCTCGCGGCCCACGACCGCCGCCTCGTCGTCGAGCCTGCGCTGGAGCGCGGCGGCCACCTCGACGGGCTGCACCTCCGATTTGAACGCGCGCGCGAACAGGCCCTCGACCATGCCGCTGAGCCGTCGCTCGAGGCGTTGCAGCGCGCTCACGGAACCTCCTCTCGCCTGCGTCGCCCCGCGAGTCGTGCGGACGCTGCCGGGTTGCTGCCGGGTTGCTGCCGGGTTGCCGCCGGGTCAATGCCGGACGGCGTCCGCGCCCTACCCGGTGATGCTACAGAGGGAGGCCGCGGTCGGTAGGAACGCGCGGCCCAGCGTCCTGGTACGCTTGCCGCTCCACTGGGCGAGTGGCGGAATGGCAGACGCGCACGGTTCAGGTCCGTGTGTCCGTGAGGACGTGGGGGTTCAACTCCCCCCTCGCCCACTCCTTGCATACCGCGACTGACCTGCGGGTTCTGTCGAATCGGGCTCTTAACGTCGCCTCCATGGCATCAACGTGGCATCAGTTGATCTGGGGAGCCGTTTGATGGCAACCCTCGTGGCGCGTTGGCGCACAGACGGAAGCGTCGCTCACCGGGTGCAGTGGCGGCTGGTTGGCACGGGTCCGTGGCAGTCCGAGACCTTCGACGACAAGCGAGCCGCGGCGAAGTTCCAGACCCAGGTCGAGGCGCATGGGACGCCGTCGCCAATTTGCCCTTACCTTCCCGCTGGCATCGAGTCCGAGCACCGTCGAGTCGCCCGTGCAGGCGCAGTTCTGCATGGGGCAAGTCTGTTTGCAGTCGCACGCCATGTCACCGTATGGGCATTTCGAGTTTGAGACATGATCATGTTCGGCCGTTCGGCGCTAAAGCGCAGGCCAGAGCACCGCTTGGTGACAGTGCCCGACCGTTTTGCCCTGGTCCATACGGTATGTGCTGAACCTTAAAGGGCTTGGCCGCGCGAAGCGTCGGCGTGAACACGCCCTCTGCCGACCGCGGCCCTCAGATGCGAAGGCGCAGCCCGCCGAGTTCGACGGGTGCGGGAAGTTGTTTTGCAGCCTGAGCGAGTCAGTGCGCCTGTAGGGCCGCTGCAACGGAGAAGTGGCACCGGTGCGTCACGCAACCGCATTTGCTGCCTAGTCGGCCGTGGATGCCTCGTCGTTGGTGTCGTCAACCTCTTCGTCGTACTCTGCGGCAATCTGCTGCACGTCGGCGGGAGTCTCCTCGCGTTGCGCCTTCTTGCCCATTGCGGCTTCGATCAGGTCTAGGAGGACGGTCTTGCGATGAGCGAAATGCGCCTCAAAATTGTCGGAACGCAGCGCTTTGGTGTCGATGCCGTGAGTTCCGATGATCGCGTCGATCTTATCGTCGGCAAGCCCCGACTTAGTCTTCACACGGGTCAGATACTTGGTGGGCGCCTCCCCACCGATGGAGCGGTTCGTGTCCGCGGCGAGGGGCGTTTTGTTGATGATGCTGTTGTAGAGCACAGCCTCAATCCCGTTCGTCTTGCTCCACTTCTCCGGGAAGATGTGATGGATGTCGGTCTTCAGCGTCGTGTACTGAACCTTGCTGAACGTGACGTCCTTAATCCAGTCCTTTGCGCCCTTCCCAATGAGCAACGCGTACACGCCCTTGTAAGCGGCAGCGAGACGGGTCTTTAGTGTGTAGAGGCGTTTCTCCTGGAAGCTCGCTTCGGTCACGGTGATCGGAGCAGCGCCGCCACCCTTGGCCCACTCCGGCACCTGCTCGACGTCACGCGCGAACCGCGTTTCTGTGGTGCTGCCGTACAGCTCGCCGAGCACGCCGCACCAGTACCACTGGCTGATGCTCTGCTTGACGGCGTGGTGATCTGCCTCGTCGCCGAGCACGACGCGGATCACCGCGAGCGGCACGAGCTGTGGCGGGTATGGCACGAATTTGGAGTCGAAGATGTGCTGGTCGGCAAGGAACACAGCGACCCACTCGAATGCCGCGACGAGCTTGTCACGCCACTCCAAGTAGTCGTTCAGGCTGAGGCGAAGGATGTCCTCGCGGCGTGCGGACACGGCGGGCTTGCGTTCGGCGGTGCTTTCGCGGTTGCGCTTTCGCGTGGCTAGGAGGGTGACGCCTTGCAGGAAGTCCGTGCTGCGGACCGTCTGCAGCACGGACTCCTTCTTGAACCGCTCGTAGATGGCCTGCCAGTCGTCGTTGAGTCGAAAGTCCTCGCCGTGCTGGGCAAAGTAGTCGGCGTCGCCGGCAAAGGTCGCCGTCAGCAGCTCGAAGACGTTGAGCGGAACGCCACCCGTGTTGACTTTCTCGAAGACCGTGGCAACTGCTGACTTGCTGATGTCTTTCTTCAACTGAATCGCCGGGATTTGGTAGTTAGCCGAGGGTTTCAGGATGCGGTTCGTGAACTGCTCCGCGAGTTCCTTGTCGGCGAGCCCGTTGACCCATGCCGCGCCATCCCACCCCGAGTACAGAAGCCGAAGTGGAAACCATTCCTTTTGCTGCTCGAGTTCGGGCGTGCTGACGTCGAACACCACGTCGCGGTCGAAATTAGCTTTGATCTTTCCGTCATGGGGGATCGACTTCACAGCCTCGTCGATCGCGTCATCGCCTTCGATCGCGGCGCGCATGTCGACGTAGTACCGGCGTTTAATCAGCTTGCCCTTTGCGTCCTTCGTCGCGACGACTCCGGTGCCGGTCAGCGCCTGAGTGAGTGAGGTGAGGCGCTGTTGGCCGTCGAGAAGTAGTAGCTGCGGCTCCTTGCCCGACGTCGCCGCAGTACCCGTGATTGCCTTTGGCTTGAAGCGCACCTGGTCGTTACCGGTCTCCAGCAGCATGACTGCGCCCATGGGGTGCCCGCGCAGCACGGTGACGAGCAGCGAGCGGATGCGCTCGTCCTCCCACTTGTACTCGCGTTGAAAGTCAGGGAGCTGAAGATAGCCTGAGGTGGTCCACTCAAGGTACTCGGAGAGCGGGGGCTGCGGTGTCTCGAATCCCACGGGCGGGTCGCCTCCTCAAGATCTGGGCACATGTACGCGTCGAGTATCCCGCGACGCCCCTACAGAATCGCGGAGAACATACGACCCGGAAGAGGCTCGACGTCCTACCGGAACCGGCTGCGCGAGCTAGCTGTTCAATGCAGCGAAGTTGTTGACGCGGGTGCAGCGTGAGGCCCGTGGTCGTCCTCCCAGCGCGGTGTGGGGTCGAGCGTAGTTGTAATGGTCGAGCCAGTGCGGAGGGCGGCGGCGCGTTGGGCGTTGACGACCAGCTGCGGGAGTAGGCCCATTCGCGGCCCAAGGTGCGCTGGTAGCGCATCTGGCGCCGCGAAAGTGTGGGTGGAGCCGCACGAACGCAACGGATGTCGCGTGGACGGTTACTGGCGCACACGGTAGCAATGTCACATGTCTGGGCCACGAACATGGGTTTCCGCCCGAGCTTAGTTTGCGCGGTGTCTGCGTCTGGCCAGCGTAAGAGCCGCGCCGACCGCCATCAGCACAACACCTGTGAGCAGCAGGCCGCGCATAGGCGCGCCGGTGAGCGGAAGCGTCGGCTCCTTCGCTGTTTGGATGCCCAACACTTCAGTTGGTGGGGTTCCGGGCGGCGCGGTCGTTGTCGAATCGTCTCCACCACTCGGTGCATTCCCGTTGTTGTCGGTGCCGTTGTCGTTACGACCGCCGCTCGCGGCACCCGGCTTGAACGTAACGGTGACGGTCGCGGCTACTGGGGCGGCTCGGCCGTCGCTGACGAGGTACTCGATCGCGACGTTGCCCGCCGTGGTGCTGGCGAGCGCCACGTCGCCTGTTTTCGCGTCGAACGCGATGTCTTTTACCGTGCCCGACGTGAGATAAGCACCCACGACGGTAAGTGGATCGCCGTCGCCGTCAGTGTCGTTGGTGAGCAAATCAGCGGCAGAGATTGTGAGCGATCTGCCCAGTTGCGCGGTGATCGCGTCATCCGTTGCTGTCGGTGCGTGGTTGCCAACGCGGATGGTCACAGTAGCGGGCTCACTCGTGCCGTTCTCGTCGGTGGCGATGTACTCGAAACTGTCGTTGCCGATGTAGCCGGACGCCGGCGTGTACTGCACGAGCCCTGGAACAAGCGTTTTCACCGTGCCGTGCGCTGGCGACGTCGACGTGGCGAAACTCAGCGCCGCGCCGCCCGAGCCGGTGAGCGGCACCACGACAGGTGAATCCTGGTCGGTCTCGACCTGCACGTCGTTAGCCGTCGGTCGGGGCAGATTCAGGTAGGTGAAGGCGAAGGTGGCCGTGCCGCCGTCCGTCGTCACCACAAGCGGCGCATCCCCGACCGCGCCGGCCGGTACGGTGACGTCAAGCGCGTCGTCGGAAATAACTTGGAACTGGGCGCTGTTTCCGCCGATCGTCACCTGGCTCGTGGTCGCCAGCCGCAAGCCGTGCACCCGCACGATCGCTCCACCGCTCGCACCGGCCGACCCTGGTGCCACGTTGCTGATGGCCGGGGTCGCGTCCGCGCTGATGGTGACCGGCACACTGACCGGTGTCGACTCGTCGGTGAAGTCGTTCGCGGTGATGGTCAGCGTGTACGAACCCGCGGCCGCGTAGGTGTGGTTCGCCGAGATGGCACGTGAACCGTCGACGAGGAGGCCGAGTTCGGCTTGCTCCGTATCGGTTCCGTCGCCCCAGTCGAGCGTGACAATCAATGGCTCGACACCAGGATCGGCGACGGTTGACCCGGGTAGATTCACCGGGAGGCCCGCGGCCCCGCGAAGTTCGGCAGGCACATTCACCGTGGGAGCCACATTCGTCACGGTGACCGTGGCGTCGTCCGTCGCGACGCTGCCATCGGGGCGTGTCACGCGTAAATGCACCGTGTGCGATCCCGGCGAAGAAAACGTTGTGGTCACGACGACACCCGTCGCGTCGTCGAAAACGCCGTCGCCGTTCAAATCCCATTCGAACAACGGGACGCCGTCGGCGCCACGCGCCGAACCCGACGCGTCGAGCAGCACCGGCTCGCCTTCGGTGGCCGTGTACGGGCCGCCCGCGTCGGCCGCTGGTGCGGGTGGTGGCGGCGGGGTGAGCGTGCTCAACGTCTCCCAGAGCGGCCACCAGTCATGCCGGTAGGCGTACGGATTGGCGGGATCGTCGTGCGTGAGTAGCTGCACATCGGAACCGTTCGTCGCGGTCGTCGCGATGTATTCGGGGTAGCCGTAGTGCCAATAGGTCATGACTATGCGCGAACCATCGGGCGACCACGTGGGGTTGCGCGGATAACCGCCGTCGACGGGCCGCACCGAGTGCACGCCTGTGCCGTCGGCGTTCATTATTTCGATGTTGGAGTCGAGATAGGTTTGGTACATCAGTTGCTGGCCATCTGGCGACCAGTGAATGTTGCTGTAACTCGTGTGTTGCTCGTGCAGCATCTGCCGGTTCGAGCCGTCGGGTGCCACCGTCGCGATGCCCTTGGCGTCGTAGCTGTCTTGGTATTCTGTGAATGCAATGCGCGAGCCGTCGGGCGACCACGATGGGCAACTGCCCCACGTGACGTCGGCGACGAGGCTCAGATCGCTACCGTCCACGCCGATCGTGTAGATGGCAGACCGGTAATCCTGCGTTGGCGAATTGGCGAGAAACACCAGGTGCGTGCCGTCGGGCGAGAACGAAGGACATCCCGCCCCTGGCGGCAAGGTTGCCGGCGCGGTTCTCGTCGTCCCGTCATCGACGTTGAACCATTGAATGCCACCGCCGCCGAAACCAACGAGAGAGCCGCCGTGCGGATCCCAAACCTTGCCCGCGGTGACGCCGTCTGCGACGTAATGCTGATCTGAGCCGTCGGCGTTCATGAGCCAAATCTGGTAGTTGCTGCGGCCGCCGTCCCAGTGGTTGGTGAACGCGATGCGGCCGTTCGCGGTGGCCTGGGTCACCGACAAATCGGCTTTGTTGGCGTCGCTTCCGGTGTTGACACCGTCGCTAGTGACGACGCGGAATCTGATGTGGCTGCCGGAAAGTGTGCGAGTGACGGTCAAGTCGTACGAGTTTGCGGCCAGTCCTCGCGCGAGCGGCACCCAGGTCGCACCCGAGTCAGTGCTGACCTCGACCTGCGAGGTTAGGGCGTCACCGTCGGCGTCGGACGCCGTCCACGAAATCGTCAGGTGCTGTCCGGAGGTGAGTGCCGCACCGTCGGCAGGAGCGGTGAGAGTGACGGACGGCGCTGACGCGCTGACCCCGCGGTCGATCAGCACTGTGTCACCACGCTTCAAAACCAGGCGCGCGGTGTCGGCGACGTCAGGCACCCGCACCGCGAATGACTGGTAACCACTCGCGATGGCGAGGTCGGCAGAGAGCAGGCCGTCCGCTTCAGTGCTTTGCGGCGTGAATCCGGTGCTCGCGAGCACCGTGCCGTCGCCGTCGAGATACTGCAGCGTCAACTCCCCGGTCGCGCCGAGTTCGACGTCCTGCAAGCCTTTTTGCCGGTACCAGGCCGCCGCGTCGACGCTGCCGTCAGGCGCGATGGTTCCGCTGATGGCGATGACGTCGGGATCGCCCGGCGTGAATTGCAACCGGGTCAACAGCGCTGACAGCGTCTGCTTGCTGATCCACGGTTTCGGCTGCACCCGCGGATCCATGAAGTCGATCGTCTTTTCCTGCGGTTGCCCCTTAGCGGGCCAGTATCCGGGCGCGGGAACGCCAGCTTCGTGCCCGAGGCCGTAGAGGTGTCCGAGCTCGTGCGCCGTCAGGCTGCCGTCGTAACCGGCCTCGACGAGCGCACCCGCTCCCGGTACGCCCGTTGCCGCGCTCGAGCCGAGCAGCGCGGCGCCGGCAACCGATCCGCCGGTGGCGGTCGCGAGCCAGCCATGCGGAACAACGCCGACAACCGCGTCGTAGCCAACAGATCGGGCCATCGCGTCGAGGGTTGATAGTGCCGAGTTCACTCCCGCTGGGTCGGCGGTCGTGGTGACCTGTGCTTCGCACATCGCGCGATGTTTGGCATCGGCGTCGGCGACCGGGAAAGTCGCCGTCACGAATTCGGACGACGCATTCGCGGTCGCTGTGACGTCGGCACATTGGCCCATCGCGCCGGTACTTCCGGCCGGTACGTAGAGCACCTTGAATACCCGACTCGTCACCACGGGCAGCTCGGTCGTGCCGGTGTTGTCATTCTCGTCCGACTCGGTAATGACCTTGCCGGAATCGATGGTGACCGACGCGGAGAACGTGTCGCCGTCCGTCGACACCACGATTGGCTTGTCGGACGGCAAGTCGACCCACGACTCGCCCGCTGGAATCCGTGCCGTGGTGTCGATCGTGTCTTCCTTCGTGCCACCGCCGTTCAGTGCGGTCGTGGTCTTCAGTTTGACGAAGACGTTCTTCGTGTCAGGAAAGTCGTTTTGCACCTGCACGCGAATGGTCGTCGACTTTCCGGCTACCAGAAAGGTCGGTGCGTCGACGTTTTGAACCGCCTCGACTTTCTCGACTTCGAGGTTGGGCGCGGGGTAGGCACCTCGGCCGCCGAACGCTTCGAACGCTTTGTTCGTGAAGGTAGCTGTGGTGAGGTCGGTCCAGACGACGTACGCCGTTTGGTCGCTCGCCGCCGCGTCGAGCGAGCCGCCGGCCCACGTCACACCCTTCGCGGTCACCATCGGTTGACCGGCCGCCACGCTCGACCCGCCTAGCGAGAACGGAATGGTTTCCACCGTGCCGGCCGGGTTGTAGAGCGCTACATACATGTCGCCGCGAGTGTCAGGAGCAGGCGAATCACTCGACCCACCGTCGCTCGCTTGTGTTTGCGCCGCGACGCGCACAGTGTCGGCGATTTGCTCGCCGTACACCGTGTGGCCGGCCTTGTTAGGGTGGAACGAGCCGTCGATGTTGTCTTGGTTGGCCCACGATTCGCCGAGCTGAACGATCCACGGCTGGTTGGCGCAGTAGCCGTGCGTGCCGAACTGAGCGGCGATTCCGCTGACGTAATTCCAGCCGTAGGTCGACGCGGCCGCCTGTACCGCGCCGTCGAGTTTCGGCACAACGTACGTGCCCGCCCATCTCGCTTCTTCACGGCTGATCGGGCTCAGCCAACCGGCTACGCAGTCGAGATCCCAAGCGCCGGCGGAGTCGCGCGTCGGGTCGAAGTATTCGGTGATGTAGACGTCTTTCGGAGAGACCAAGCCTGTCAACGCATCGTTCAGAGTCTGGTAGTGCGATGGCAGATCAGCCAGCCGCTGGTCGAGTTCGGTGACATTACTGCCGGTGTCGCACGATGTCGGGCTCGCGATACACGCCTTAACGACGTCGCCGAAATGCACGTCGTTCGCGCCGATCGACACGAACAACGCGTCGATGTGCCGCAACGTGCCGTCGGGTTGGCGCAGCAAATCGCGCAACTGGTCGAGTTGCGGCGGCAGCGGAGGAAGGTTTTCGGAGTTTTCGATGCCGTTGTACGGCGTGACCAGCCCGCCGTGGTCGTCGTCCGGGCCGAGAATCGACGCGCCGGAGCAGGCCAGACTCAAGAATGTCACCGAGGTGCCGGGGTCACGCTGCTCGAGCAACATGGCCGCCTGCGACGGGCCAGCGAAAGTGCTGCGGTGGCAACGCTTGTCTGTCCACGTCGGGTTGTCGGAGTCTGGTATCTCGGGGTTTCCTTCGCCTGATGCCACCGAGTCGCCGATCGAAACGACAAGCAAATCCTTGACGGTGACCCGGTGTTCGGTGTGCGCGCTCTGACCGTCGATGTCGGTCACTTTGAGGTCGACGTCGTAGCTTCCCTGCGCCGGAAAGTCGTAGCCGAACGTGCAGATCGGGCTCGCGGGTTGTTCGACGCCGTCGATCGTCCAGGTCCACGACGTGATCAGCGCGGACGATGTCGAGCGGCACGCGTCGAAATCGAGGTGGAAAGACTTGGGCTGCAGGTAGTCAGCCGTGTGCGGCTGGTCGACGATGCCGTCGCCGTTATCGTCGACGCCGTAGCGAGTCGGCGCGGTCCACGCGAACCGCGCCGTTGGCTTGTCGGTGGGTTCGGCTATGGCTGGCGCGAGGGCGACTTCCTTCATGCCGGGATAGAAAGCCTGTGCCGAAAAGCCGCTGCCGCCAAAGCTCGTCCACACGGCAACGCCCGCATCGCTTGGCCCCGTCAATTGGCGGAACGCGAGGAAGAACGTGCCCTGTGATTCAGCGAGGTCGATGAGATCGAGAGTCGCCGGAGCTACATCGCTTGGCTTCGACCACGTCGCGCCGTTGTCGTTGCTCGTCGTCGTTTGAACGGTGCCGTTGGAGTTCTCAGAGCGGTGCCACCACGCGGCGACCGCGACTCCGGCTTCGTCGAGGGCCACCACGGGCGCGGCCTGGTCGCCCGCCGCTACCTGCGTCGCGGGCGCGAATGTTCGGCCACCGTCGCCGCTCGTCGCGGAATACACGCCGGCGCTGGTGTTCGTGTCCCAGACCGCGACGACATGTTTGTCCTGAATCGCGAGGGACGGGCGCGCGGCCCCCCATTGGCCAGTGCCGACAACGCTGGCCGTCGAGAAGTTCTGGCCGCCGTCGTTCGACGCGGCGACTCGAACGGAGGCGTCGGACGCCGTCCAGCCGACGACGACGCGGTTACCATCGCTTACCACGACAGGATCGGTTGCCTCCGCGATTCCGCTGTCGAGGCGTCGCGGCGTGCTGAACGTCTCGCCCCGATCGTTGCTCGCGGTGAACCAGATTTGCTCGCTGTGCAAATCTTCGTCGGGCGAGGTTACCTGCTGCCACACGACATAGACGTTGTCGCCGGACGCGCTGATGTCGGGGTGACGCGAGTCTTGGTACCAGGTGTGGCTCAGGTTGGATACTGCCGAAAGGTGCACACCGCGGTCGGTGCTTCGGCGGAAGGCGATGTCGGCGACGCCGGTCGGCGTAATCGTTCGATCTTGCCAAACCACGTAAACGTCGTTGCCCGAAACGGCCGTGCGGGTAAGCGACGCCTCGCCGCCATAGCTCAACTTATTCGCGAATGCTTGCGAGACGGGCAGTTCGGTTTCGTCGTCAGCCGCTGCGCCTTGCGCCATGACGCCGATCGGCACAGTCGCCGCCACGATCGCGATTACGGACGCCGATCTGGTCAATCCCCACGCCGGCCAAAACCGTGAAAGCCCCCGGTTTTTTGTCATTCGCACGCGGCGCGACATTTTTGAGCCCTCCCATAGATGCGCCCCGCGGGCGGACAGGCGCGCGGGGTGGAGTGCACACTACACGTGATGATGAGCGCTGCAAAGCTCCGAACTAACGCCCTTAACTACACGCAGTAGATCGATCTTCTTTTTGGCGCGGTGAAAGCGGCGCAGTTTTGCGGCAAACAACACAAATCGATCGCGGCTCGACCTTTAGGTAGCTCGAAAGGAGTAGAAGATCGTGTCATTCCATCCGGCACACGGAATCGAGGAGGCCGGGAAAGCGTGTGTCGAGGTCGTCACGTCGCAATGAGATATGGCGACTGTTGCCTTGGATCGTGGTGTGGGTCAATCCGGCCTGACGCAAGATCTGCAGATGGTGCGACAACGTTGATTTACTGATCTTTATGTCCGTGTCGTCGAGCACCTGACCGCAGCGCTTCTCTCCGCCTCCGGCGGCGAGCGCCCGAATGTAGGTGAGCCGAACACGATCGCCCAACGCGTCGAGCACGGTGACGAGGTCGAGTTCGCTCACGTCTGGCTCGGAGAACGTTTCGGACACAGAGGGAACTGTAGTACATCCTTGCGGTTAGTTCGACCAGCGTCGTATTGTTCGACGCATGTCGAACAACATGCCTCAGCCGGGCCTGCCCAGTGCTCATGCCGCACCCGCCGCACCTGCCGCATCTGCCAGGCCGGACCCTCGCCGATGGCGCGCCTTGCCCCTCGTGCTAGCCGCGATGTTCATGGCGCAGTTCGATCTCTACGTGGTGAACGTCACCGCGCCTTCGCTCCGCGCCGATCTGGGCGCCGGGGCGCTTTTGCGTCAGCTTCGATCGGTGCACGTCCACTCATCGCCCGCTGGCGTTCC
>JBDZVM010000016.1:66318-86090 GCA_040255675.1 Actinomycetales bacterium
CGCTTTTGCGTCAGCTTCGATCGGTGCACGTCCACTCATCGCCCGCTGGCGTTCCGGCGTGATTACCGTGGGCACGGTCGTGGCCGCGATCGGCTTCTTGTCGCTCCTCGTCGCGCTGTCGGCCGAGGGCGGTCACACGAGCGCGGCCACGGTCGTAGCGCCGATGACTATCGTCGGATTCGGCAACGGGTTAGCCGTGCCGGCGCTCATCGGCACGGTGCTCGGCGATGTCAAGATCAAGCATGCCGGTACGGTATCAGGAGTGCTCACCACCTCGCAGCAGCTTGCCAGCGCCGCCGGTATCGCGATTATCGGCGGCATTTTCTTCGCGACCCTGGACGTGCGGCGTGGCAACGCCGGTTACGTTACGTCGCTCGAGTGGGTCACCACA
Organism: Actinomycetales bacterium; assembly: GCA_040255675.1. Classification (GTDB taxonomy): domain Bacteria; phylum Actinomycetota; class Actinomycetes; order Acidothermales; family Acidothermaceae; genus JBDZVM01. The sequence continues at coordinate 66,710 of JBDZVM010000016.1, forward strand.
ATCTCGCTTTTCCTCGCGCTGGCGACGGCCGTGGTGAGCACCCGGCTGCCGGGCAGCTTTTTCTCGCGTCGTGGCGCCCTCGCTGTTTCGGCCGCGGAGAACTCCGATGGTGCCCCGGGGTCGGGCGCCGCCGCGGCTGATTTGCGGAAGGTCGATTCCAAGGCTTGATCCGCAAGCCGCGACTGTCCCGCCTCGGCTGTCAAGGTAGTTCTTTCACCAGGAGGTCGAGAAAGCCGAGTTGCCCCTTCAGCAGTCTCGTGCGAGCAACGTCAAGACTGAACCACGCCGCCTTGTCGACCTCGGGGAACGTGCGCAGATGCCCCGAACCCTTTGGCCATTCCATCTCGAACGTGTTGCTGTGAAAGCCGGTCAGATCGACGTCGCCGCGCAACGAGAACGCGATCACGAGTTTTCCGCTTGGCTGCTTGATAGTGCCGAGTTGTACGGGGTCTCCCGCGGGCGGCGGGGTGCCGACTTCTTCTTCGAACTCTCTACAGGCGACGGCGAGCGCCTCTTCGCCGTCCTCGTACTCGCCTTTGGGGATCGACCAGGAGCCGGTGTCTTTGCGTGCCCAAAAGGGGCCGCCCGGGTGTACGAGCAAAACCTCGACCGGCCGATCTCGGTCTTCTTGCCGATATAGCAAGAGTGCGGCACTTCGCTTGGGCATCACTGGGTTCCGTTACATTGGTTGATCGCGAAGACTTCTACCCGCATAGGTGCGAAATTGTTTTCGTGATCATGAGAAGGTGCCCGTCGCGTATTGCAACAACAGGCTCGACACCCCGACGCCGACCCACAGCACTCCGCCGAGCAGGAGTGGTCGGGCGCCGGCGGCGCGTAGCTTCGACGGGTCGGTCATCAAGCCGATACCGGTGAGCGCCGCGGTGATGAGCACCTCGCTCGTCGTCCGCAATCCGCCGTGCCATGAATTCGGAACGACGCCGACCGTTTCGAGAGCGCTGGCCAGCAAGAAGCCCAGCAAAAAGATCGGAAACATCCGTCGCCAGGGCAGGTTTCGTCGTCCTGTCTGCGAATTAGCTTTACGAGCCGCGAGTGCGCCGAGCGCCACGCATATCGGAATAATCATCAGGGTGCGGGTTAGCTTGACGACCACGCCGTAGTCGGCGGCCGCGCTGCCGTAGATCGTAGCGGCGGCGACAACCGACGACGTGTCGTTGATCGCGGTGCCGGCCCACAGGCCGAACGCGTGTTGCGAAAGGCCCAGTAAATGGCCGAGCGCCGGAAAAAGCAGAACCGCCGCGACGTTGAAGGTGAAAATCGTGGCAATCGCGTATGCCACCTCCGCTTCGGCAGCGCCTATCACCGCTGTCGTGGCCGCGATCGCGGAGGCGCCGCAAATACCGGTGCCGACACCGATCAACGTTCGCGCGTCGCCACGCACGCCGAGCAGGCGACCGACGAACTGCGCGCCGACCAACGCAACGGCCAGCGTGCCCAACATGACTGGAAGCGACGAGAAACCGGTGTGGCCGACTTGCGACAGTGACAGCCCGGCGCCGAGCACGACGATGGCGATCTGCAATACGTACTTACCTGAAAAACTCGCGCCGGCGGCGAGCCTTTGCACTGGCGCGGTAGTGCGGCGCAGCACAGTAGAAACGACGACGCCAAGCACGATGCCAAAGACCGGGGCGCCGACTACGGGCACGAGGTGCCCGAGCGCGATGGCGATAGCGGCGATTGGCGCCACGACGCCGAGACCCGGCAGCAGGCGTCTGACGCCGATCCAGGCACGCGCCGTACGCTGCCCGGCGCGGCCCTCGACCGACGAAGGTGCGGATTCGGTTGCTGGCGGCACCTGCATTAGGCGTCGCGTTGCTTCATGAGCCAGGCGCCGAACACGAGAGGTACCGCCCACCATGCGCAAAAGACAGCGAAACCAACCCATGGCGTCAGGTAGTTTCCGGTCTGGTGCGTCGCGGTGATCTGCTGGCCCGCGTTGCTCGTGAAGTAACGCACGACCGCATCACCCCACGCACCGGGCAACGCATGAGTGAACAACGGGACGACGAAAAGCCCCGCTACCGCCACGGTGATGGCGCCGGCCGAATGACGCATCACCGTGCCGACCGCTAAACCGAAAAGTCCGCTCGCCGTGAGAAACAGGCCGCCCCCGATGATTGCCCGCAAGACACCGGGATCGCTGATGTGCGCTTCGATACCGGGCTTGGCAAAGAACGGTTGGCCCGCGAAGAACGCCGCAAACGACGTAGCGAGACCAGCGACCAACGCGACGACGGTGAATACCAGTGTCTTCGCGGTCAGCACCCGCAGCCGTTGTGGGACGGCGGTAAACGTGCCGCGAATACCCCCCGTCGAATACTCGGTCGTGACGACGAGCACACCGAGGACGGCGATGGCGAGTTGTCCGAGAGAAATGCCCGCGAGGCTTTGTGAAACCGGGTCGAAACGAGCTTGGTCGGTCGCCGATAGTTGATCCCAGTGGCTTCCGGCACCCCACGAAGCGAGCACGCCGAGACCGACGGTAGCCGCAACCATGGCGAGTAAACTCCACGGCGTTGACCGTACTGAAAACAGCTTGGTCGTCTCAGATCGCAGCACGTTCGCCAATGTCGGCGTCGGCCGGGCCTCGCCGCGGGATCCGGCGGATGCCGTAGAACGTGCGGTTTGCGCGCTCATCTGCTCGCCACCTCAGATGCTGTGTTTTCCGTTAACCCGGCGGTGGCCTGGTAATCGGCGCTTTCTCGCGTGAGCTCCATGAATGCTTCTTCCAGCGACCCTTGCTCCTGGAAAAGCTCGTGAATGGTGATGCCGTTCGCGGCAGCTAAATCACCGAGTTCGTCGCAGGTGACGCCGCGCATCTCGAGGTAATTACCGGCTGGCGCAACCCCGAATCCGCGGCTTTGCGCTAGCGCGGCGAGTTGCTCTTGCTGTGGGCTTCTGACCCTGACGTGACCCGTGGAGCCGCGAGCGATGAAATCGGCGGTGCCGACGTCGGCGATCAGGCGACCGCGCCCGATCACGATGAGGTGGTCGGCGGTTTGCGCCATCTCGCTCATGAGGTGGCTCGACACGAATACCGTGCGGCCTTCGCGGGCCAATCCCTTCATGAAGTTACGGATCCACAAGATGCCCTCGGGGTCGAGGCCGTTGACCGGCTCGTCGAACATCAGCACGCGCGGGTCGCCCAGCATCGTCGCCGCGATGCCGAGACGTTGCGACATGCCGAGCGAAAACTCCTTGATCCGGCGCTTGGCCACCGCCTGGAGGCCGACGAGTTCGAGCACCTGATCGACCCGGCGCGCCGAAATCCCGTTGCTTTGGGCGAGCGCCAGCAAGTGGTTGCGCGCGTTGCGGCCGCCGTGAACGTCCTTCGCGTCGAGCAGCGCGCCGACCTCGCGCATCGGGTGCCGCGACGACGCGTAGGGACGGCCGTTGACCAACGTCGTGCCGCGCGTCGGGCGGTCGAGCCCCAGAATGAGCCGCATTGTCGTCGACTTGCCAGCACCATTCGGACCCAGGAAGCCGGTCACGATGCCCGGCGCCACCGTGAACGTCAAGTCGTCGACGGCGAGGGTGCCGCCGAATCTCTTGGTGAGGTTGCGAACCTCGATCACGAAGTGCCTCCTTCGGACAGGTCGATGCCGGCGCGTCGGTCAGACAGCTTGCCGCACAATAGCCGTACCAGACGATCGTTTCCGCTCGACATCACGTCCGGCCAAGGAGATTTGATGAGTGAGCCGCACAACCCGGATCCGTTCACGACGCCGAGTCAACCGTCGGCGGGCGCTTACGGCACACCGATGCCGCCGATCGAGCCCGGGGCGTACGACGCGGAGTCGCGGCCGGCGGGCCCGCCGCCGTCGTCCGTCGTCAACGCTTCGTGGCTGATGTACGCGAGCGCGACACTCGTGCTGGTGACGCTCATCGTCACGGTTTCGGCCAAGGGTGCGATCCGAAGGGCAATCAGCGACGCCAACCCCACGTGGGACGATCAAAAGCTCGACAGCGCCGTCAACGCGGCGATCGCCGTTGGCGCGGTCATCGACATCGTCATCCTCGCGCTGCTCGTCTTGCTCGCTTTCAAGTTGCGCAGGGGCCGCAACTGGGCCCGCATCGTCACCTGGATCATCGCGGGTCTTGGCGTGTTGTTCGCCGTGTCGTCATTGGCGCAGCCCGGTACGTCGGGCAGCAGATTGCTGACGCTGATCTCCGGTCTGATCGACGTCGCCATCATCGTCTTGCTGATGCAAAGGTCGAGCAGCGAGTTCTTCCGCCGCCGGGCGTAGTGCCGATTTTCTGGGCCACAACAAGCTGATAATCGTCGTTGCCGCGAGCACGCCGACGACGATTACCAGCGACAGCGTGGTCGAGATTTCGGGCACGTCAGGCGAAAGCGTGTGCGCGTAGTGCAACACGAGCTTCACGCCGATGAACCCGAGCACGATCGCCAAGCCTTGGTTGAGGTAGACGAGTCGGTCGAGTAGCCCAATGAGCAAAAAGTACAGCGGACGAAGGCCGAGTACAGCGAACGCGTTCGCCGTGAACACGAGATACGTATTGCTGGTGATACCGAATATCGCGGGAATCGAGTCCAACGCGAACAAGATGTCGGCTGACAAAATCGCGATGACGACGACGAGCAGCGGTGTCGCGGCGCGTCGTCCGTTGACCCTGGTGAACAGCGCTCCGTCGCGCGAACCTTCTCCCACCGGCATGATCCGGCGAAAGAGCCGGACGGCGCGGTTGTTCGCGACGTCGCCGCTGGGTTCCCCGTCGCTCGTGACGAGCCGAATGGCCGTGTAGACGAGGAAAGCGCCGAACACCAGGAAGGTGACGGACAATCGCTGGACGGCGGCGGCGCCAGCCGCGATGAATACGGCGCGCAGGGCCAACGCGCCGATCACCCCGATCAGTAGCACTCGTTGCTGGTGGCGGGTGGGCACGGCGAATTGCGCGAGAATAATGGCGAAAACGAACAAGTTGTCGAACGAAAGACTTCGCTCGACGATGTAGCCAGCGAAGAATTGCGCCGACGCCGTGCCGTCTCCGGCGACGGCGAGAGCGATACCGAATACCGCCGCGGCCACCACGTAAAGCACCGACCACGTGACAGCTTCGCGAAACGTGACGGCGTGCGGACGCCGGGAGTGCCAGATGTCGACGGCGACGAGCGCGGCGATCGCGGCCAGGGTTACCACCCACGCCCACATCGGAACAGCGAGCACTCGTGCGGTCCTTTCCAGCGCCGGCGGCCCGTCCCGCCCAAACCAAGCGATGCTAGCTTCTGGCAATCGAGGAGGGCGCGAGTCACGTCGTCCGGCTAACATCGAAGCAAAAAGCTGCCGGAGCCGGGCAACGGTGAGGAGCGCGGCGTATGGAGTCCGATCTCGCGGCCGTGCCGGCGGCCGCGGCCGCTGAGGCCGGTGGGGTCGATCCGTCGCTGCTCGGTAACTACCTTCACGAGCTCGTGTCGGCAAGCACGAAGGGCGAACGGCTCGGGGCGCATGCGCTGTCGGGATGTGAGCGGCTCGGCGAACGGGCCGCCGAGGAAGGCGTTCCGCTGCGCGCTCTCGTCGATCTTTATCTTTCGGCGACGTGGCGCGCCTGGCGGCTGTTGCCCGCTGTCAGGGGCGCGTCCGACCTTGCTGCCATGCACACCGTCGGCGAGATCGTGCTACGCGCCGCCGACGACGCGGTGGCGGCGGCCGCCGAGGGGCACCAAGCCGCGCGGCGCTGGCTGATCCGGCGTGAAGAGGCCGCGCGCCGCGAGTTCGTCGACGATCTGCTGGCCGGTTCGGCCGACCCGTCGCGATTGCTCACTCTCGCCGAGCAGTTCGGCGTCGACATCGTCGGCCGTCATGTCGTGGTGGTGTGCGAGGCGTTGCGCCCGTTCCGCGACGCGACCCCGGTGGTCGCCCGTGTCGAGGACGCCGTGGCAACGGCCTCTGGTGACGGGTCATTGGTCGCCACCAAGGAGGGTCAGCTCGTCTGCGTGATTCCTGTTCGTCGACCGGACGCCGCGCGGCGCGCGGTCGACGGGATCGTCCACACGTTGACGAAGGCGTTCACGAATCACGACGCCGACACCGGGTCGCACCGCCCGCGCTCGACGTCGTCGCCGGCGGGTTGGCGGTGCGGGGTCGGGCGATCTCATGCCGGCCCGGCCGGCGTCGTCCGGTCGTACGACGAGGCACGCGACGCTCTCGACTTGGCCGGGGTGCTCGGCCTCGCCGATCCGGTAGCCAAGCTCGACGACCTGCTCGTCTATCGCGTACTGCTGCGCGATCGCGAATCGATGGCTGATTTGATCGACAGCGTGTTGTCGCCACTACGTGCCGCGCGCGGCGGCGCCAAACCGCTTCTCGACACAATTGCGGCGTACGCGGCGTGCGGTGCGAACGCGGCGGCGACCGCTCGGCGGTTACATCTGTCGGTGCGCGCGGTCACCTACCGATTGGCTCGCATCAAAGAGCTGACCGGCTACGACGCGGGCGTTCCTGATCATCTCTATGTGTTGCAGACGGCAGCTCTCGGCGCGAAGCTGACCGGCTGGTTGAGTTGAACGCGGGAAATGCCCGAGGTCGCGCTGACGTTGCACGCGTTGAGTGTTAGTCAAGGAATTTGCCGGACGACGGCAACGAATCTTCGTCACTTCAACCGGCTCACGGCGCGCATGGCCGGCCTCGGTGAGGGGATTCTGGAAGTGTCGGCATTCGGCGTCGGAAGCGAGAGGTGCCTCGATGAGCGACTACCGCCGCGGCGATCAGCAGCGGCAAACGACGGAGCAGTTCCGCATCGCGGGTTTTCCGATCCGTGCGAACTTCACCGTCTGGTTGCTGTTCGGCCTCATCGCCTACACGACCGCCGTCGGGTTGCTGCCGGCGTCCGCCCCGGGACAAACCTCGGCCGCGTACTGGACGGGCGGCTTCGTCGCCGCCGCGTTGTTGCTCGCGAGTCTGCTCGCCCACGAGCTCGCGCACGCGGTCGTGGCGCGTCGTTACGGGATCACGGTCGAATCGGTCACGTTCTGGTTGTTCGGCGGCGTCGCGCAATTGAAGAGCAACGCCCCCAGCCCGAAGGCGGAGTGGCGAATTGCCGCTGTCGGTCCTGCTGTCAACCTCGTTCTCGCTGCCATCGGCGTCGGGGTTGGTGCGCTGCTTTCGGTGTTCTCGGCACCCGCGTTGGCGGGTGCGGTAGCTGGCTACTTCGTGCTCGTTAACGTTTTGCTCGGCGGGTTCAACTTGCTGCCCGCCGCGCCGCTCGACGGTGGGCGGGTGCTTCGGTCGCTGCTGTGGCGCCGATCGGGCGACCGAGACAAGGCCACGGTGATTTCGTCGCGCACGGGCCAGGTCATCGCGGCGCTGCTGGTGGCCGCGGGTATTGCCGAGTTTCTCTTCGCGAGCTCGTTGGGTGGCGTCTGGACCGCGTTCATCGGCTTCTTCTTGTTCAACGCGGCGGGCGCGGAGGCTCGCGAAACCGTCACCAGAAGCGCTCTCGACGGTTTGCGGGTGCGCGACGTGCTGCCCGCGGGCGAATCCAAGCCCTCGGTGCCGTCGTGGCACACGGTCGCCACGTTCCTCGAGAACTACCGGACGACGGGAGACACCCGCGTCGTGTTGCCGGTGCAAGGTTTCGACGGCAGCCCGGTCGGATTGTTCGCCCTAAGCCAACTCGGCACGGTGCCAGTCGACCAGCGCGACACGGTTCGGATAGGGGCAGTCGCGGTGCCGATCGACCAGCTCGCGACGACCAGTCCCGACGAGCTGCTCGTCGACCTCTTGCCGAGGCTTCGCCCGACCAGCCAGACCCGCCGCAACCTCGCGGCTGTTCGGTTCGTCGGGCACGCGGTTGTCATGAGCGAGGGTCAGGTGGTCGGCGTCCTCGCGCCGTCCGACCTCGCGCGCGCGGTCGAGTTGTCGAAACTGATGGCGCGGCCACCGTCGGGCGGTACGACGTCCGACGGCACCGGGCCGACTGACGAGCAAGTACCTCCTGAGTCGCCGCATCAGCGCGACGACGGCACAGTCGCGAGCGCGCCGCGCCACTTAGTGTCGTAACGATTCGCGGCCGTCGCCGCGCAACGCCTTATCGGCACGGGTGCGTCGTAGCCAGCGCATAGGCTGCACTCGCCGTCATGCGGCGTAGGTAGCAGTCGGCGTCACGCGGCAGTCGAAGTTGGCAGGAGGACCAATGGCGTGGGCGATGGTCTACGTTGCGGCATTGTTCGAGACCGGCTTCGCCGTACTACTGAAACTGAGCCATGGCATTACCCGGCTGTGGCCGACCGTAGGCTTCGCGATTTGCGCGTTGCTCAGCTTCGGCCTCCTTACCTGGTCGCTCAAACGCCTTGAGGTCGGACCGGCCTACGCCGTCTGGACCGGGCTGGGCGCGGCCGGTACCGCCATCGTCGGCATGGCCATTCTCAACGAGTCGATCTCGGTGATCAAGTTGGTGTCGATCGGGCTGATCCTGGCTGGAGTCGTGGGCCTGAGCCTCGCGGGCGTGAACCCCTGATGATTCGCCGAGGCGAGTTCGGCCGTATTCTCGCGGTCAGCCCGCACCTCGACGACGCCGTGCTCAGTGCCGGCGGCCTGCTCGCGGAACATCCGGGCTCGGTGGTGGTCACCGTGTTCGCGGGCTTCCCGCCCGCGTATGACGGTGTCACGGAATGGGACGCCGCCTGCGGATTTTGCGCGGACGACGACGTGGTCGCGCTTCGCCGAGCCGAAGACCGTCGTGCCGCGCGGCGTCTGGGCGCCGCTTCCAGCTGGCTCGATTTCGTCGACGACCAGTACGCCGACGAGCGACCGTCGATCGACGAGATCGCGTCGGCGCTTCGTGACGAACTCGCCGCCCAGGTGTTCGACACCATCGCGATTCCGCTCGGGATTCAGCACCGCGACCACCAGCGCACGCACGACGCGTGCCTGAAAGTTCTTGAAACCGGCCCTGGTCTGCGTTGGCTGGTGTGGGTCGACGTCCCGTATCGGGTTCGCCATCCCGAGCAAGTCGAGCGAAAACTGACGGCGCTGCGTGACAGGGGATTTCGACTTGCTGAGTTGACGGTGCAACCGGGCGACCGCAAGCGGGCAGCGGTGGCCGAATACGCCAGCCAACTGCGAGCGCTGGGTGTCGGGACCGTCGACGACGCCGAGCGGCCGGAGCAGTTCGCCGTCCTGACGTGATCACGAGTGAGCCGAGGCCAATGACCAATGGGCGGATTGCTGGTTGGAGGCCGGAAGGTCAGCAATCCGCCCATAGTCAAAACCAGATCAGTAGCCGCCGCCGTAACCGCCACCGCCCGAGGAGCTCGAGCTACCGCCCGGCGAACCCGAGCTACCGCCTGATGAGGTGATCGCGGTTCCGTTCGTGCCCACAACCCACCACAGTCCGCCGTTGATGTTCTTCCCCTGGCCGTTCGTGTCGCCGGGCGCGCCGTCGAGCTTGAACGTGTAGAGCGGGTGACCGTTGTAGGTCACCTGCGTCGTGCCGTCGTTGCGCTTGGTCGTGCCGAGCTTCGCCGCGGCAACACCGCCGGAGCCGGACGGCGCGCCGCTGGTCAACACCGGCGGCCAAAAGCTCGCGCACGAGCCGTAACACGTCGACTGAGTCGTCGTGTCAGCGGCGAAAACGTAGATCGTGTGCCCGGCGGCGTCCGTCAAGAACGTGCCGAGCTTTCCGTTGGTCGTCTTGACGACGGCGCCATTGGTCGCCATGCCGCTAGCCGCGCCTGTGGTCGCGCCGGACGTTGCTCCGCCGCCGCCAGCACTTCGAGCGGACGTCGAGTTGCTGCCGCAGGCGCTGACGACCAGTACGGTCAGGGCCGCGCCCGCCAATATCCGGGCGCTGAGGCGCCGTCCGTGCGCATGTCGTTGTGCCTGCAATTTTGCCAGCATTGGTGTTGCCCCCTCGCGGGTCGACTGGCCTCCGCTGCTTCACTACGGCTCGCCGGCGAAACTCGTTCAAGATTGATGGGATCGTCCCGCGAAGGCATGCGCGGAGCGCGCAGCGGGTAACGCACCGGACGTGAATCGAGCTGACACGCCGTCCGTAGATCTATCGCGAGACCCGACGGGCGCTATACGGTGCGCTAGATGACGGCACTAGTGAAAACCCCGACCCGAGAGGCCGCGCTCGCGACGCTAGCGCGGTTTCTGATTGGCGACGGCCTCGAATTGGGGCCGGGGCATCAGCCGTTCCCGCTGCCCTATCCCGCCACGCGGGTGCGCTACGTCGATCGGTGGAAGCCCGACCAAAATCGCGATTTGTTTCCCGAGCTCGGCGACACGGTCGAGTTTCCGACGCCTGACATCGTTTCCGATCTCAACGTCGAGGGCCTGTCCATGCTGCCTGACGGCAGCGAAGACTTCGTGATCGCGAGTCACCTGCTCGAACACCTCGTCGATCCGCTTGCCCAACTCAGCGAGATACACCGGGTGCTGCGGCCGGGTGGCATCGCGCTGATCGTGCTGCCCGATCGCCGGTACACGTTCGACCGCGCTCGCCAGCCGACCACGCTCGAACACCTGATCGCCGACCACGAGGCCGGTCTGCAGGTGCCAGACGACGAGCACATCGAAGAATTCCTCATCTACACGGAAGGCTGGAACAGCGAACGCGACGCCGCCAAGCGCGACGTCACGTTCGAATCGCACCGGCAGCGTTCGTTTCACGTGCACTGCTGGACCCAAGAGGAGTTCCTTCCGGTTCTTCGGTACGCCGTCACCGACATGAAAATGTCGTGGGAGTTGCTCGACGTCTTGTTCGTCGACGACATTCCCGACAGCATCGAATACGGGTTCGTCTTGCGCCGCTCGCTCCACCCGGCCGACCCAGGCCCGCTCGTGGCCCGTTTCGACGCCGTTTGGAGCCACCTTTTCGAGCGGCACGAAGCCGCGAACCAGGCCGCGCCCGAGCCCGTTCCGCCACCGTGGGATGCCGCGCTTGCTCGCTTTCCGGCCTATCGCGCGGCGCGGCGGATGCTTAGGCCGTTGAAGCGTGTGGGGCGTGCCGCCTTCGCGCTGCTGCCGGGTCGCCAAACGTAAGGCTCGAGGGCGTTCAAGGCGCGGAGTTTTAGCAGCCGCGCTGGAAGACCTCGGCTTTGACGGTCGCGCCCATCTCGTACGGCACCGAGCTGACGCGTGTCCAGGCGCTCGTCGGCGCCTGAATCATGCGCAGCTCGCCGTCGTAGCAACGCGAAAAGCGCAGCCGCGCGCGCCAAATCTGGTCGGCGGTCGTGACGACGCTGAGCGACGTCCAGCCATGTTGCGCCGCGAACGCCGCCGCGGCGCGCGCCTCGCCTTGCGTCGAGCTCGGCGACGGCCGAAAGCACGTGAGGGGCGTCGTCGCCGGAACGTCGTCCGGACACGGCACCTGCCCGGGAGTCGAGACGACGAGCGGTGTGCCGGGATACCGGTCGGCGAGCGCGAGCGCGGCGTCCAGGCGAGACGTGAACGTGGGTCCGCCGAGCACGATGATGGCGTCAGTTCGCGCGGGTTTTTGCGATGTCGGGACGACGAAAAGCCGGACGTCGACGATCACGAGGGCCGCGATCACGGTGAGCACGGCGGCGGTCGCAAGGCGGTGCCTGGAGAGAAATCGGCCGACCTGACCGGCGCGTGCGTTGGGCGACGCGCGGTCGAGCACCAGCATGCCGCCCCTTTCGTTTCGGTGTCTTTACCCTAACCAAAGCCGTTAGGCTCAAACGGCGTCACGATCCGCGGCGAAAGGGCGAGCACGATTGACGACGACAGCAGGCATCGCATGAGCTACCGGCAGTCGCCACTTTCGCCCAGCGGTCGATCCCGTCGTCGCGCCTCCGTGACGGTGCTGGTCGTCGTCGTAGCGTTGGCGGTGGTGGCGGTCGGCCTGCTCGCGTGGCAGCCGTGGTCGACGTCCGGCAAGCAGCCAACTGCCGCGACCACCTCGTCTCGCCCGTCGTCCGACGCTTCGGTGCGCGCATTCGCGAGCGCGTGGAGCAAGCACGACTTCAGCGGTATTTCCTACGTCGCGGGCGTGCCGGCGAGCCAGGTGCAAGCCGAGTACGACGCGATCACGAAGAGCCTCGAAGCGACGTCCGTGACGGTGACCCCCGACCGCGCGCAACCTGTGGCCGGCAACGGCGACGCCGAGGGCGCGACGCTGCACGTGCGCTGGACACTGCCGGGTGCCGCGATCTGGGCCTACGATTCGGCGGTCGAACTCGACTACGTCGACGGCGAATGGCTGGTGAAGTGGGCGCCGTCCGTCATCGAACCGCATTTGCAACAAGGCGACACGCTGCGTTTTTCGAGCAAGCCCGCTAAGCGCGCGACGATTCTCGACGGCGCCGGGCAGGCGCTCATCGCCGATCGGCCGGTAGTCGACATCGGTGTCGAGCCGAGCAAAACGACCGACGTGACGGCCACGGCAACCCAACTCAGCGCAGCGTTGTCGAAATACGGCATAGATCCGGCGGGTCTGCAGAAGCGCATCAAGGCCGCGCCGCCAGACCAATTCGTGGAGGTCATTACGTTGCGCCAGCCCGACTTCGCGCTGGTCGCCACGGCGGTCGGCGCGGTGCCCGGCGTCGTCCTGCGTCATCTCGACCAGCCGCTGAGCCCGTCGCACGATTTCGCTCGCTCGTTGCTCGGCACGGTCGGCCCCGTGACGAAAGAGATCGTCGATGCCTCGAAGGGCAGGTATCGCGCGGGCGATGTCGCGGGACTGTCGGGGTTGGAAAAGGAATACGACTCGATGCTCGGCGGCACTCCCGGCTACGAGGTCGACGTCGTGCATGCCTCGGCGGGCGGGAGTACCCCGCTGCCGACCGCCGTCGCGGTCAAACAACCGGTTGACGGCCAACCGCTTCGCACCACGCTCGACCAGCGGGTGCAAAACGCCGCTGACATCGCGCTTTCGTCGGTCACCGACCAGCCGAGCGCCCTCGTGGCAGTGCGGGTCTCGACCGGCGAGATCGTCGCCGTCGCGAACGGCCCGAACGGCGGCGGGTACGACAACGCCCTGCTCGCGCAGGCACCTCCCGGTTCAGCTTTCAAGATCGTAACGACGGCGGCGTTGCTACAAGGTGGCCTCGACGTGAACACGCCGGTGCCCTGTCCGCAAACCGTGACGGTGGAAGGAAAGCAGTTCCACAACTACGAGAACGAGACCCTCGACAATCCGCCGTTTCGCACCGACTTCGCGCAGTCGTGCAACACCGCGTTCATCGGCTTGTCGAGCAGGGTCGGCGGTTCGGCGCTCCCCGACGCCGCGCGTTCGCTCGGCATCGGCGCGTGCTGGTCGATCGGTACACCCGCCTACCGCGGCGGCGTGCAGGTGCCGAAGACCGCTGTCGACCTTGCCGCGACGTCGTTCGGCCAAGGCTCGACGCTCGTGAGCCCGGCCAGTCTCGCCGTCGCCGTGGCGACCGTGGCGCGCGGCAGTTACCTGCCCCCCAAGCTGGTGGTCAACGGCCGGTTCGACGACTGCAAGTCGTCAACGTCGTCGGCCTCGCCGGCCCCGATGCCGTCGTCCGTGTTCGACACGTTGCGCTCCATGATGCGCGACGTCGTCACGGCTGGCACCGCGACGGTGCTTGCCGACGCGCCGGGCGGGCCGGTCATGGCCAAGACCGGCACAGCCGAATACGGCGACGGCGCCAACCCGAAGACGCACGCGTGGCTGGTCGGCTACCAAGGCGACATTGCGTTCGCGGTCTACGTGCAAGACGGCAAGAGCGGAGGCACCGTCGCCGCGCCCCTCGCCTTGAAGTTCCTGCAGGTGTTGACTCCCCCGAGTTGATCACGTTCGGGCGGTTCCGTCGACCTTTACGTGGCATCTGGACGTCGCAAAGGACCCCTTTGCGCCCGTGATCCACGTGTCTAGCGAAAGAGCGCGCTGGGGGCCGCGCGTGTCCGCGGAGCAGGCGTGGGTATCCCAGGACGCATGAGACTGAGTCACATCCCCCTTCGGGTCACCACCGGCGCCTACATCTTGAACTCCGGGCTGGGCAAGCTTGAAGCGGACGACGCTGCCGCGAAGGGCCTGCACGGCATGGCCAGCGGTGCGTACCCGATGGTCGAGGAAGTCGAGCCGCGCACGTTCGCCAAAACCCTGGCCATCGGCGAGATCGCCATCGGCGGCGCTCTGTTGATGCCTTTGGTGTCGTCGTTCATGGCGGGTGCCGCGCTGACCGGCTTTTCGGTCGCGCTCGTCGGCATGTACCTCAAGACTCCTGGCATGACGCAAGAAGACAGCGTTCGCCCGACGCAGCAAGGCATTCCATACGCCAAGGACATCTGGATGGTCGGCACCGGCCTGGCCCTCATGATCGACGGCATGACGCCGAGCGCCAGCAAAAGGCGCGCGGCGCGTAAGGCAGCGCGTGCACCGATGATCAAGGCGGCGGAGGGTCGCGCTGCCGCCAAGGGATACGCCCGCGGTCTCACGACGTCCGCCCGTGCGGGCAAAGGCATCGCTCGCGCAACCAAGCGCGGTGCGGGGTTCGGGGGGAAGAAGGCCGCCAAGGGCTGGGCGCGCAACCTCACGCACTGATCAACGCGCGCTCATCAGTTGCGCGCACGGTTGCGCGTTGATCGCTTGGGCACATACGCCGCCGCTCAGGCATCATCGAATGCGTGCCCGAGTTACCTGAAGTCGAAGCGCTCGCTCGCTTCTTGACGGCGCACGCCGTCGGGCATGAAATCGAGCGCGTCGACGTCGGCGCGTTCCACGTGTTGAAAACCTTTGACCCTCCGAGCGTAGCCCTCCACGGACAACGCATTTCGGCGACCACGAGACGCGGCAAGTTTCTCGACATCGAGACATCGGGGCCGAACTCCGTCGTCCACCTTGTCGTTCATCTCGCCCGCGCCGGATGGCTTCGCTGGCGTGCCGAGCTGCCCGCGGCGCCGCTACGCCCAGGGAAGTCGCCGATCGCGTTACGCGTGCACCTCGACGATGGCAGTGGTTTCGATCTCACCGAAGCCGGTACGCAAAAGAGGCTCGCCGCCTACGTGGTGCACGACCCTCATTCCGTCGAGGGCGTTGCGCGGCTCGGCCCCGACCCGCTCGACCCGGGCTTCGACGCCGATACGCTCGCTTCGCTCTTAACCGGACGCCGCATGCAGATCAAGGGGCTCTTGCGCGATCAATCCGTCATCGCGGGAATCGGAAATGCCTACAGCGACGAGATTTTGCACGTAGCGAAGATGTCGCCGTTCAAAATCGCGGACAGCTTCACACCCGACGACATTGCGACGCTCTTCACCGCGATTCGGACGACGCTTGCCGCGGCGGTCGAACGCGCCGCCGACCTCGACGCCGGAGAGCTGAAAGCCGAGAAGAAAGCCAATTTGCGAGTACACGGGCGCACCGGCCAGGCGTGCCCAGTCTGCGGCGACACCGTTCGCGAGGTGTCGTTCGCGGATTCGTCGCTGCAGTACTGCCCGACGTGTCAAACGGGCGGCAAACCGCTAGCCGATCGAAGGTTGTCGCGCCTGCTGAAGTAGGCGCTGTGCTGGTCTCGAGCGCCGCTGGCGCCCTGTTGCCCCGAGCGCCGCTGGCGCTGTGTTGGTCTTGAGCGCCGCTGGCGCCCTGTTGCCCCGAGCGCCGCTGGCGCTGTGTTGGTCTTGAGCGCCGCTGGCGCTACGCTACGAACCGCAATCGCGGGAGCTCGGACGTACCGGGCTGAGAGGGTGGCTGGCCGATTCCTCGGTAGTGGGCCACCGACCGCTTGAACCTGACCGGGTAATGCCGGCGTAGGGAGTGGCCGCTCCGGCGGCCGGAAAGGCGCAGCCGATGGCCACCGCCGACATCGACGTTCAAGGCTCCACCGTCATCGGGGCCGAGCACGCCGAAGTGCCGCTCACCCTCGACGAACCACCACCCAAGGTTTTGGGCTTCTTCGACCAGGTCGGGCTGTGGGGCAACCTGGGCGTCAGCCTGCTCGGGTTCACCGGAGCGATGGTCGTCTTGCAGCCGATCGAGGGCGGGGCGATGCTGACGCTCGGCGCGGCCGTGGCGGCGACCGTCGTCGGGACGGTACTTGGCACGCTCGCCGTTGCGTTGGCTTCCGTTCCTGGATCTCGCACCGGCGCGCCCGCGATGGTGTTGCTGCGCGGGCTCTTCGGAGCGCGAGTTTCGTACGTGCCGACGGTGTTGAACATCTTGCAGCTCGTCGGCTGGGGCACTTTCGAGATCGTCATCATCGCTTCCGCCGCGCACCAGGTTGCGCCCGAGCTGCCTGGCTGGAGCTACAAGCTGATGGCCGGCGTGATCACGACACTGCTGGCGCTGCGCCCGCTGGGTGTCATCAGGGTGCTACGCAAGTACGTCACCGTCGCGGTGGCCGTCGTCCTGGTTTACCTGTACGTGCAGTTGTTGCGGCACCCGATACCGGTGACGCCGGGATCGTCGTGGCGAAACTTCTGGCCCGCCGCCGATACAGCGCTCGCCGTCGCGGTGTCGTGGGTGCCGGTCGCGTCCGATTACAGCCGGCACTCAAGGTCGCCGAAAACCGCGTTCAGCGCGACCTTCGTCGGGTATACGGTCACCCAGGTTGCGTGCTACGTCTTGGGCATCATCGCGATTTTGACTGTCGCGCAAGACGGCAGCACATCACAAATCTGGGGCGCGTTCATCGCGGTCGCCTTGGGCAAAGTCGCGTTCGCGATTTTGGCACTGCGCGAAATCGACCAGTCGTTTTGCAACGTCTATTCTACGGCGGTGAGCACGCAGAATATGCGGCCACGATGGGATAGACGAGTGCTCGCCCTTGTGATCGGCACGATCGCGACGGTGTTGGCGTTGGCGATCAATATCGACAACTACGCAAGCTTCTTATCGCTCATCGGGTCGGTATTCGTGCCGATGTTTGCCGTCCTGGTCGTCGACTACTTCTTTTTCGACGGGGCGCGACGCTGGGATCTCGCGGAACATGCGCCGGCTCGGTGGGCGATGCTCGTGCCGTGGATCGTCGGCTTCGCGGTTTATCAGCTCGTCTACCCGGGCGAGGTCTCGTGGTGGAAGTCGATGTGGGGTCACATCGCGAGCTGGCTGCATTTTTCGGTGCAGACCTGGATGAGTGCGTCGCTTCTTTCGTTCGCGGCCGCTGCCGTTCTTACCGTGTTCGTGCGTCTGGTCGGACGCCGCGTGTCAACATGACCGCATGACTTCCGTTCCGATCGCGGCAAAACTCGTCGACGCGATGTCCGACGCCGTCGTCGCCGGCGATCCGGCCGGCCGGATCACGTTTTGGAACGCGGCCGCTGAGCGCATGTTCGGCTGGCCGGCCGCGACCATGCTCGGGCGCGACTTCCCTGCCGTTCCCGACATGCCCACAGCGCTCGAAAGGCGTGAAGCGGTCGAACGCGTCCTTGGTGGGGAGTCAGTTTCGCTTTTCACCAAGCGTCGCCGTGCCGACGGGAGGCTGCTCGACGTCTGGGTCGCGTTCAGCCCCCTGCGGGCGAGGCCCGACGGCCCGGTCACCGGATGGCTCTCGGTAATTCGCGACGCGACCAGGCAACGGGCCATCCAGCGCGAACTGCGCAATCGCGTTGAGTTGGTAAGCCGACTGGCCTCAGTCGTGGCAGGGGTGAACTCCGATCTCGACCTCGACACGGTCTTGCGCCGTATCGCCGAGTCGGGTCGCGAGTTGTTGGCCGCGGACGCCGCCACCTACGTCGTCATCGAAGACGGTTATCTCGTTATCCACGCCGTTTCCGGCCTGCCCGCGCGGCTGATCGGCGAACGCAGGCCGCTCGAAGATTCTGTCGTCGCCGGCCTGCTCGAGCACGGCCGCCGATCCGCGGCCATCGACCGTCGCGACCTCGAGCACCTGCCGGCCGCCTTCGTCGGCCACACCCGACATCTCCCACGCCTGGCCGCCGCGTTGACCCACGCCGATGCCGAGCCGTCGGGCGCCCTGTTCGTTTATGTCTCGGCCAACCATCCGCCGCTCGGCCGAGCGGAACTCAGCGTTCTCGAGCTCCTTGCCGACGCGGCCGGGACGGCGATCGGAAACGCGAGAGCTTACCAACGTTTGCGCCTTTCGCGCGAACACGAGCGCGCAGTCATCGATGCCACGGCCGATGGAATGGCGGTGCTCGATGGTGACGGGTTGGTGCGGCACTGGAACCCCGCCGCGTACATGCTCACGGGATTGCGTGACGTCGACGTCGTAGGCAAGCCGCTTCCATTTCCGGCTAGCGAGCCCGGGGTTGTCGTCGAGCACCAGCTCGACAACGGCCGGTGGCTCGAAATTCTTTTTTCACGCATCACCGCGAGCGCCGAAACCGTGGTCGATTTTCGCGATGTCACCAGGGCGAAGGAAATCGAAGCCAGCAAGGATCTCTTCCTGGCAGTGACCAGTCACGAATTGCGCACGCCCATTACCGTAATCCAGGGATATGCATCGACCCTGTTACGGCATTGGCACGATCTCGCCGACGACGAACGTCGCGATAGCGTCGACCGGATCGCGGAGCGCACGCGTGCACTCGCCGCACTTGTCGAACAGCTGCTGCTTGGTTCGCGCGCCGGCTCCGATGTGCCGCGCGAAAGCGTGCGGTTCGACCTCGCCGGCGTTTTGCGGGCCGCCGTTGCCGGATTTAGCGCTTTGAGCGCGTCGCATACGTTCAGTCTCGACATCGCGCCCGATTTGCCGACCGCTGTTGGCGATCCAAGCTCGGCCGAAATCGTCTTAGGCCAGTTATTGGAAAATGCCGTCAAATACTCTCCCGACGGCGGCGACATCACTGTGACGGCGAGGGCGCGGGGCGACCGGGTCATCGTCGAAGTTGCCGATCGCGGCCTCGGCATTCCTGACGGCGAGTACCTGAACGTGTTCGACCGTTTTTATCAAGTAGGGGGAGAGCGGCGCCGTTTCGGCGGTGTCGGGCTCGGGCTCTACATCGTGCGCAAGCTGCTCGACTCTCAAGGCGGCGCGGTGCGCGCCTACCCTCGCCCGGGCGGCGGCACGTGTTTCGAAATCAGCCTGCCGGCGGAGGCCGACGTCGCACCCTGACACGTCGGGCCGACACGTGTTGACCCCGCCACAAGCGGGCATTACAAGCGTGAAGTTTGCCCAACGCGGATTGGCACGGGTGGAGGTGCGCGGTGGGGTCGGTCCGGGTGACGGCGACACCGGCGAGCGTCGGGGCGGTGCGGTCTGAACTGCGCCGCGATCTCGCCGTCCTGCCGGCGCCTGTCCGCGAGGACGCCGAGCTGGTGTTGACGGAACTTCTCGGCAACGCCATGCGCCACGGCCGAGCACTACGCGACGGCAGCCTGGCCGTTTCTTGGGTTGTGGGCGAGATCGGCGTCGAGATCGCGGTCACCGACGGCAGCGGTCCGACGCTGCCCGTTGTCATCGACGCGGCCCCCACGCAGATCGGCGGCCGGGGGCTGTCTATCG
>JBDZVM010000059.1:0-19755 GCA_040255675.1 Actinomycetales bacterium
CAGCACCTATCAAGCGCAAGGTTTCCGTGACCGTCGACGAAGATCTCATTGCCGAGATCGAAGCCGACGGCGACAGTCTGTCCGGCAGAGTAAATGCCGCCTTGCGAAACGACCTCGCGGAGCGCCGGCGGCATCGTGCGCTCGGCGCAATGCTTGCCAGGTTCGACGCCGAATACGGTCCGCTCGATACGCCAGAAGACGAGGCAGAAATCAACCGCTTCATGCAGTTGCTGGGTGGATTGTCGAGCGGCGACGCGCAATGAGGCTGGTGCTTGATGCTGAGGCATTGAACGCCTTGGCCGAGTTCAGCCATCCGCAGGCTCGACGCATCCGCCGAGCCCTCAGCGCGGCGCACCGGCTTCGTCACGAGGTGACGGTCACCGCCGTCACCCTCGCGGAGCTCTACCGTGGTACGGGTCGTAGCCGCGCACTCGATGCCTTCCTCGCGCGGGAGGCCGGTGCGATCGCCATCCGCGACACCGATCGTCAACTAGCGCGACTCGTCGGCGGCATCCTCGCCGAAGCGGAACTCGGATCAAGCCACCTCGCCGACGCTCACGCGGTTGCCGCCGCAGTCGAAAGTGGCGGGGGCGTTGTGCTCACCGGTGACGTCGGCGACCTACAGCGACTCGCCGCGCCTTACCGCTCGATAGTGATCGAACCCATCGTGTGACGGGTACGGACAGCGGCGTCGTAGCGCTCCAACACGATGTGCACGATCTCGGGTTCGGCGCCGAGCGGCCGCGTCACCACATCAGCACCCGCGGCGTGAAACCGGTCGGGTAGCGTGCCCGGCGCGAGCACGTACGAGGCGATCGCCACACCGCGCGCGCCCTGCGCCCGCAAGCCGGCGACGGCCTCGCCGACCGTCGGCGGCCCCGCCGCGAAGCCGATGGAGGCGCCCAAGGTAGCCGCGACATCGGCCAGTTCAGCGTTTGCCGACGGGTCAGACGTGCCGACGGCGCTTAACACGACGGACGACGACTGGTCGACGCCCGCTTCAGCCAATCGCCGCCGAACTAACGAAAACAGCAGCGGATGCGGCCCTAATACCGCGGTCTGCGTCACCGATAATCCGGGAATTTCGGCGCGCGTACGCGCAAGCAGAGACGGCAAGTCTTTTCGCGCGTGATAGGCGGCGGTGAGCAGCAAGGGGACGACGACGACGTCCGAAAAACCCTGTCGCGCAAGGCTTCGCAGCGCGGTCGGCACGTCAGGTTGAGTGTGGCCGAGATGCGCCAGCGCGGTTGTCAATCCGGGCCGCTCGGCCGCCACGCGAGCGACGAGCGCCTCCAGCACCGGTTCGGCTCGTGGGTCGGGACTGCCGTGGGCGACGCCGAGAAGGGCCGGCGTCGTCACGAGGCCGAACCAGCGAGGCGCTCGTGAAGCGACGCGACGTCGCCGACGACGATGACCGCCGGCGCGCGCACCCCGGCCACCGTCACGAGGTCGCCGATCGTGGCGAGCGTGCCGACCGTCGTCCGCTGGCGTGGTGTCGTGCCGCGTTCGACGACGGCAACCGGTGTCGACCGATCGCGGCCCGCCTTCACCAACTCTTTGGCAACGCGTTCGACGCGCGTGGAGCCCATCAGCAAAACGAGGGTTCCGTCGATTTGCGCGAGACGGCTCCAATCGGCGTCTTCGTGCACGGTAACGACCGTGAATTGCCGCGACAATGTTCGGTGAGTCAACGGAATTCCCGCCGCCGCCGGAACCGCGATCGCGCTCGTCACACCGGGCACGACTTCGCACGGCACACCCGCTTCGACGCACGCGAGCATCTCTTCGCCCCCCCGACCGAAGATGAACGGGTCGCCGCCTTTGAGCCGCACGACGAATTTCCCTTCGCGGGCATGGGAAATCAAGAGTTGATTGATTTCTTCCTGCCGCAGGGTGTGGTTGTCGCGCGCCTTTCCGGCCTCGACGATTTCGACGTCGGCGTCGAGTTGGTCGAGCAAATCGCGTGGAGCCAGGCGATCGGTGATGACGACGTCAGCTTCGGCAAGCACGCGCCGACCGCGAACGGTGATGAGCCCGGCGTCTCCCGGGCCGCCGCCAATCAACGCCACCCGGCCGACGCCAGCGCGTCGGCGGCGCAACGGCAGCGACCCGCTGTCGAGCAAGACCGAAACCGCGTCGCGCAAAGCCTTTGCCCGTACTGGATCGCCACCGGCGTTGACCGCCACAACAACGTCGTCGGCACGCGCGATTGCCGGAACCCAGGCACTCGAATGCTCCGCGGACGACGCGCGCACACACCACACGCGCGCCGCATCGGCGTCGCTCGCCACCGCCGCGTCGATGCTGTCGACTCCGGTGCAGGCGTGCACCAGCCACGCATTGTCGATATCGGACGACGAATAAGCGCGCTGATGCACCGAAATACGCGCGTCCCCGACTATTTCGGCGCTGACCGAAGGCGCGACGACCTGCACGTACGCCCCCGCATCGGCCAACGCCGTTGCCCGACGAGTACCGACGGCTCCTCCCCCGACGACCACGACTCGGCGTCCGGAAACGTCGAGCAGCAGCGGATAGCCGGAATTCACGAGGTGCCACCGCGCGCGATGGGATTACCGACCAATCCCGCCGCGAGAGTCTGACCGTCTTGTTCGTCTATCACGAGGAAGCTGCCGGTGAGCCGATCATGCGCGTAGTCGTCGACGGCGAGCGGTGTTGAGACTTTCAGCGTGACACCCCCGATTTCGTTCAGACCGAGTGAGTCGGCCTCGGTCGGAGCGAGCGTCTCGATGTCGAGCCGGTGATTCACCCGTTCGATGACGGCCTTCACGACACGTGTGGTGTGCTTCAGCAGAACGCGGTCGCCAGCTTGCAACAAGCGGTCGGAGAGCTGGCACAGCGTGGCGTCGAATTCGCGTACTACCCGCGGCTCTTGGCGAGGGTGAACGATCAAATCTCCTCGGCCGACGTCGAATTCGTCGGCCAGCCGAATGGTGACCGATTGCGGAGCATGCGCGATCGGTACTTCACCGTCGAACGTGTCGATCGCGACGATACGGGTGCGCAGTCCCGATGGCATAACGACGATCTCGTCGTTGATTTCGATGACGCCCGACGCCAATTGCCCGGCGTAGCCGCGATAATCGGTGCCGCGAATCACATACTGCACAGGAAAACGCGCGGCCTGGGTGACGGCGTCGACGCCTACCGGCACCGTCTCGAGGTGTTCGAGCAGTGTGGGTCCTGAATACCACGGCATCGAGGTGGAGCGTTCGACCACGTTGTCGCCGAGCGTGGCAGAGACCGGGATCACCGCCGGGTGAGCAACATGAAGCGACTCGGCCGCTGCGGCGAAATCAGCGGCAATTCGCAGGTAGACGGCTTTGTCGAAATCGACGAGGTCCATCTTGTTGACGGCAAGAACAAGATGGCGGACGCCGAGCAGCGCCGACACGGCCAAATGCCGTCGCGTTTGCTCGACGACTCCCTTGCGAGCGTCGACAAGCAGCACGACGAGTTCGGCGGTCGAGGCGCCGGTCACCATGTTGCGGGTGTATTGCACGTGGCCCGGGGTATCGGCGAGCACGAATTTGCGGCGCGGCGTAGTGAAGTAGCGATAGGCAACGTCGATGGTGATGCCTTGCTCGCGCTCGGCGCGCAAACCGTCGGTGAGCAGCGCGAGCTCGACGCCGTCTGAGCCACGATTACGGCTCGCGCGCTCGACGGCTTCGAGCGTGTCTGCGAGCACCGACTTCGAGTCGTGCAACAGGCGGCCGACGAGCGTCGACTTACCGTCGTCGACCGAGCCGGCGGTGGCAAACCGCAGCAGTTCGACGTCGCGGTCGAGCCGAGCGCTCGCCGTCGCCGTGTCGAGCACCGACGTCATTAGAAGTACCCTTCCCGTTTGCGGTCTTCCATCGCTGCTTCAGAAAGCTTGTCGTCGGCGCGGGTCGCCCCACGCTCGGTGATCGTGGTGACGGCGATTTCGGCGATGACGTCGGCAATCGTCGCGGCGCTCGACTCGATCGCACCGGTGCAGCTCATGTCGCCGACCGTGCGATAGCGCACCAACTTTCGCTCGAGAGGCTCGCCGTCACGAGGTCCACCCCAGTCGCCGGCCGTCAGCCACATGCCGTTGCGTTTGAACACTTCGCGTTCGTGGGCGAAATAAATGGGCGGGAGCGCTACGGTCTCACGCTCGATGTACTCCCAGACGTCGAGTTCTGTCCAGTTCGACAGCGGGAATACGCGAACATGCTCGCCGGGGCGATGCCTGCCGTTGTAGAGGTTCCAAAGCTCAGGACGCTGACGCCGCGGATCCCACTGGCCGAATTCGTCGCGCAGGCTGAAAATCCGCTCTTTAGCGCGGGCCTTTTCTTCGTCGCGACGCCCGCCTCCGAATACGGCGTCGAAGCCATTCCGCGTGATGCCGTCAAGTAAAGGCTGGATCTGCAACGGGTTTCGCGTGCCGTCGGGGCGCTCACGCAACGTTCCGGCGTCGATGTAGGCCTGCACGCTCTGGACGACGAGGCGTAGCCCGTACTTCTCGACAAGCGCATCGCGATAGGCGATGACTTCGGGGAAGTTGTGTCCGGTGTCGACGTGCATCAGCGGGAACGGCACCGGAGCCGGCGCGAATGCCTTGCGCGCGAGGTGCAGCATCACAGCGCTGTCTTTGCCGCCCGAAAACAGCAGCACCGGCCGTTCGAACTCGGCCGCCACCTCGCGAATGATGTGGATGCCTTCGGATTCGAGCACCTCGAGATGCGGAACTTTGCGCGACGGCGGCGGCGGCGGTTCGACCCAGTCGTCGGTCACGGCCAAGCTGGTGTCGGTCGCTGTGCTCATACCCATCCCCTTTCCGCCAGTGCGGCAAGCACTTTCTCGGCCGACTCCTCGACGGTCGAACCTTCGGTGTCGAGCCGCAATTCGGGCGACTCGGGAATCTCGTAAGGGTCGTCGATGCCGGTCAAACCGGTAAGCGCGCCTGCCCGCTGCTTCGCGTAAAGGCCTTTGACGTCGCGCTCGGCGCACACCTCGACGGGTGTCGCTACATGCACCTCCGCGAACGCGACAGCGCCGGCTTCATGCGCGGCGCGCACTTCGCGACGAGCGGCCGCATATGGCGCGATGACCGGCACCAACACCGTCACCCCGTTTCGGGCGAGCAACCGCGCGACGAACCCGACGCGCAGCACGTTCGTGTCGCGATCCGCTCGGCTAAAACCCAACCCGGCGGTGAGGTGGGTGCGCAATTCGTCGCCGTCGAGCACCTCAACCCGTCGCCCGAGTGCTCGAAGCCGGACGGCGAGAGCACGCGCGATCGTCGTCTTGCCGGCACTGGGCAAACCGGTGAGCCATACCGTCGCGCCTGTCGAACTCGAGCGAGGCGACGGCTTCGGTGACTCGCCGGCAGCTAGGTCGGTTGTCGGAACCGGCATGAGCGTTCTGCGTCCTTCGAGAGGTCGGCGGGCGCAGGCACGCAGGCTGAGTGAAAGGTGAGCAGCCGGGCGAACCGCGCCCGGGGCGGGCGGCGGTTAGACAGCCGGCATACAGGCCGCGCTCGAAACCCGCAGCAGGTCGACGTGCAGGCGCACGACGAGCCGCAACTCGGGCAGGCTGGAGCGCGTGGACATGTCGACGAGAGTGCCATAGTCCTGCAATGCCTGTCGAATCAGTCGACAATCCGCGGGCGCTGGAGGCGAGCAGGCAGCGTGCCGTGCCGAGCGTGCCGTGCCGAGCGTGCCGTGCCGAGCGTGCCGTGCCGAGCGTGGCGCGACGCGCAAGCCCGACACGCAAGCCCGGCGCGCAACCGCCTCAGCGCCCGCGAACCGCCTCAGCCGATGCCGAAGCGGGGCTTCCGCCGACCGCCCGCACCGGCGAGCACGGGCTCGCCAGCCTCCGTAGCCGAAGCAGCCACGGAACCGCTGCTGGCGGCACCGCTTTCGCCACCGACAGCGTTATCGAATGCCTCGCCGGCCCCCTCGCCGGCCCGCTCGTCGAGCCGTTCGCCCGTGCGGCCGTCGACCAGCGCGGCGTCATTGATATCGGCCTCAAGATCATCGAGTTCGCCCGCGAACTCGTCGACCGAGTGGGCGTCGCTGGCGGGCGCCTCGGGGGCACCCCAGCTGTCAGCGGGCTCGTCCGAGGGCGACGCCGCGGCGCTCACGCGCTCGGCACGCTTCACCGCCATGGTCATGGTGCGCGACAGATCGGGCCCGACCGCGATGGCATCGATATCGACCGACTGCCGCTTCTCGCCGTCCTTCGTCTCGTATGGGCGCACGGAAAGGCGCCCGACGACGATCGCCGACTGCCCTTTGTGCAGCGAGCTGGCCACATTCTCCGCGAGGCCGCGCCAGCAGGTGACGTTCGCGTACAGCGTCTCGCCGTCGCGCCATTCGCCGCTGCCGCGGTCGAAGCGGCGCGGCGTCGAGGCAATCCGAAACGACGTCACGAGATGTCCCGTGCTGGTCGTGGCCAGTCGCGGATCGGCAACCAAATTGCCCACGACGGTGACTTGCGTGTCCATACAGCTCTCCCTCCGCATCGCGGCACCTTGCCGCGCGACATGGAGGAAGCCTCGCTCGATTCGCCAGCCCGGCGCGGGTTTCGGCGTCCGGCTGTGCACATCGTTTTTCGGCGTTGTGGACGACAGGTCAACCGTCGACCCCGACCGCGGGCAACCCGTAGAGGTGGTGCAGCTTGTCGAGAACCGCGGTAGCCAGCACCCAAGCGCCGTCGCCGGGGCGGCCGAACGCAATGTGAATGCCGTCGGGCGTACGCAAATCCGCGGTCGAACCGTCGGAAGCCTTAGTCGTGGCGAGGTATTCGCCTGATGGCCCGGAGAACACTTGCCACGAAGGGAAATAGGTCACTTGTGCGAAGTTTTCTGCCAGCGCTTGGTATATCGCGTTGACGATCTGCATCGAGTGCGCGAAATCAGGATCGCGCATAATCGGCATGCCGACCCACAGCACGCGGCTGCCCGTAGCGGTGGCCTGTTGCATCAGCGCGGCGACGCGTTGGGCGTAAACACTTTTCCAGGCGTCGGTGCCGAAATGGTAGTAAACACCGTGGTCGTAGAAGTTCTGGACGTCGTTCGCGCCAAGAAAAACAACGACAACCGCCGGTTTATACGTGCTCACCAATTCATGAACGTGTTGCGGCCAGTTGTAGAACTCCTGATGCACGAGGCCGCTATCGCCCTTCGCGGCCGCGACTACTTTGATGTCGGCGTTTCCCGCAAGTACATCGCGAAGACCATACCCCAAATCCAGACCGAGAGAGTCGCCGACTTCCACGATCGTGACGGGAGTTGGCAAAGCGACAGTGGGCAAAGCCACAGTGGGCAAAGCGACAGGGTTACTAGCCGCGATGCTGGTCGGCGACGGCTCCGCGACCTCCGACGGCGCTGGATCGGTACCCGCACTCGAAGCGCCGGTGACGGCGACGCCGGACGTGGCCGCTGCCACCGCCGCCGGCGCGGCCCTATTCGTGCAACCGGTAGCCGCGAGCAAGCAGCCGGCGAGGAGCAGCACGAAACACACGCGCACTGATCGGCTGGTTCGCACGCATTCAGTGACGCACGGCAAATGCCCCGGGTTGCATGTGTCAGTCGGCCGGATACGGTTCTCCGCACCTCGGGCACGCGGCTGGTCGCCCCCGCGCGCCAGCCGGCTGGTCAGGTATGGCGCCGCAGTTCGGGCAGATCAACCCCGCCCAACACGCCGGATCGCCTCCTACATCGGCTTCAGCGCGCGCGGATTGCGATGGCGGGAGCTCGTGACTTGGTTCGGCGTCCATGCTTCTCACCATAACGGCGATCGGTCTCACCACCGACCTCGATCGCACGGACGGCGGCAATGCTGTCGTAGTCTAGGACGACGTATCCGCCGGCGCCCGTAGCTCAGCTGGATAGAGCACCTGCCTTCTAAGCAGGCTGTCGCAGGTTCGAGTCCTGCCGGGCGCGCTTTCCGCGAATACGGCTACGGGCGGTGAACGCGTGGCAAACCCGCCGCCAACCTGCGGCTATGCCAATCCGGATTTTACGAACCGCTAGTCCCGTCGCTGTCGGTCATCGAGCGCGCAAAACCACGCGAGGTCGGCGCCCGCACCCGCGAATCGGACGCCGCTACAGCGCCGTAGGCCGGACGACGCAGCGCAAGTGCCACAACCAGTGGCCAACACAGCGGAATCGCCGTACTCAGTCGCTCGGAAACGCCGAGGTGGTCGCCAACCTGCGTTTCACAGATAGTCCAGCCCAAAAGCGCGATGAAAAGCACCGTCGCGGCTGTTGTGGCTCCTCTGCCCACCAGCAGCGCGTGCGGCGGTATTCGCAAGCGAGCAAAGACGGGCCAAACCGTAATGACGGTCGCACCGACAACGGTGAACGCGAGATGCCGCATGGTCAAACCGTGCGCGGGAACCGGGCTGGCGGCGAGTCCGATCCCGGCCAAACCCGCAATCACCAGTAGCAAACGCGCGAAGCTCCAAAGCGCGGTGAGCCCGAACGCGATGAGAATGTAACACCCGCCCACCGCGAACAGGCCTGCTGTCATCACCCAGCGATCGTTCGCCGAAGCTCCCGCTAACACGCTGATCGTCTGTTTCGCGGGGCGATAGGCCGGCGGCTGCAAAGCACCAGCGATCGCCCATGCACAGACGAGCACAACGGGCGGCAACGCGGCCGACACAATGGGCCACCGCGTGGCAAGATCGGCGGATCTCACCATCGACAGCATCGCGTTCTCCCCCACCGGTCGACCGCGTCGAATTACAGCCTCAACATCAATGCTATCCGGCGGTTCCGGCCGAACGTCGAAGTAGAGAGTGTTATAACGCCGCGGTTAGCGATCGCCACCGTTGGGATCTCGCTAACTGTCGCCGGCCTCGGGCAAGCCGAGGTCTTCGACGAACGCGCCCTCTTCCAGCCTGCGTTTGATCGTGGTGAGGAAGCGAGCGGCCTCGGCGCCATCGATCAAACGATGATCGTAGGTGAGAGCGAAATAAGCCATCGATCTCACGGCGATGCTTTCGTCACCAGTCGCGCGATCCTTGATCACAACGGGCCTCTTGACCACTTCACCCGTGCCGACAATCGCAACCTGCGGCGGATTGATGATCGGAGTGTCGAAGAGCGCGCCCCTGCTGCCCGTGTTGGTGATTGTGAAGGTGCCGCCCGCGAGATCTTCGGCGCCGATCTTGTTGTCGCGTACTTGTCGGGCAAGCTCGGCAATCTTTCGCGCGAGTCCAGCCAACGAAAGATCGCTGGCATGGCGGATCACCGGAACGAACAATCCGCGTTCGGTGTCGACAGCCACACCGAGATGCTCGACGGTGTGGTACAGCACTTGGCCACCGTCGATGTCGATTTGAGCATTGAGGGTCGGGTGCGCCTTCAACGCCTCCAAAGCGGCCTTCGCGAAAAACGGCAGAAATGATAGTTTGACGCCTTCTCGCGCTTCGAAATGCGCCTTTGCGCGAGCCCTGAGCGTGGCCACACGACTCACATCGATTTCGACGACCGAAGTGAGTTGAGCGCTCGTGTGCAGCGAAGTCATCATGCGATCGGCGATGACCTTGCGAAGCCGGGTCAGCGGTTCTGCTCTGACGTCACTCGCGGCAAAAGTCGCGGAACTTTGCTGCGATATCGGAGCGCTCTGCTGCGACCCCGGCGCGCCCTGCCGCAAGCCCGGCGAGACCGGTTGCCTCGACCGCGTGCTTACCGCCGAAGCTACGTCGTCACGCGTGATGCGGCCGTTCGGTCCTGTCCCGTGCACCTCGCTCGCGTCGAGCCCGGCCTCTTCAAGGAGTTTGCGGATCAACGGCGAAGGCCTGCGTGGCCGCTGCTCGGCAACGGCCGCGCGCGGCTCCGGTAGCGCGGGCGCCGGGCTCGCCTTTGGCTCATCGACGGGCGTTGCAGTCGCCGTATCCGACTCCGTCTCGAGCCAAGCGAGCGTGCTGCCGACCGCAACTGTGACGCCTTCGGAAACGACGATTTCACCGACCGACCCGCTGGCGGTCGACACAATCTCCGTGTCGACCTTATCGGTCGAGATTTCGAGAATTGGCTCGTCGATGGAGACGCTGTCGCCGACATCCTTCAGCCATCGCACGACAGTGCCTTCCGCAACCGTCTCGCCCAGTTGCGGCATCGTAATCGCGGTCCTCAAGAGTGCACCACATCTTTCGAAGGCAATGCCGCTCTCATTCTTGTAGCGCTTTCTGCACAACCTCGGTAATACGGTCGACCGAAGGAATCGCCATATCTTCCAAGGCATCAGCCGACGGCAGCGGAATATGGGGCGTAGTGATGCGGACGATCGGACCGTCGAGGCTGTCGAAGCACTCCTCGGAAACTATCGACACGACTTCGGCGCCCCAGCCGCACAAACGGGGGTTTTCTTCCACCGTGAACAGACGGCCGGTCTTGCTTACCTCGGCCAGAATCGTTTGCGTGTCGAGCGGCACGAGGCTACGAACGTCGACAACCGTGGCGTCGATGCCATTCGCGGCCAGTTGCTCTGCCGCCGCGAGCGCCCTCGGCACCATGTTAGCGAGCGCGACTATCGTGGCGTCACTGCCCGAACGCAGCACTTTCGCGGTGCCTAGCTTGTCGACGATCTCTCCATCGGGCACCTCGCCTTTGCTGGCGTAGAGCGCCTTGTGCTCGCAGAACACAACCGGGTCGTCGTCACGTACCGCGGCGGCAAGCAGTCCGACCACGTCGGCAGGGGTCGCCGGCGCGACGACCTTCAGGCCGGGGATCATCATCGCCCAGTTCTCGATCGACTGAGAGTGCTGAGCTCCGAACCGCAAGCCGCCGCCGTTCCCGGCACGAATGACAAGCGGGAAAGACACTTGGCCGTCTGTCATGTAGCGACTCTTGGCGATCTGGTTTGCGACGATATCCCAGCAGACCGCGAAGAAGTCGGCGAACATAACCTCCGCAATGGGACGCAAGCCCGTCATGGCCGCGCCCATAGTGGCCCCCAAGATTGCCTGTTCCGAGATAGGCGTATCACGCACCCGCTTCGGCCCAAATTTGTCGAACAGGCCAACCGTTGCCTTGAAAACGCCGCCCGCGGCACCGACATCCTCGCCGATGAGCACGACGGATTCGTCGCGCTCCATCTCCTGCGCGATCGCCCGTGCAACGGCTTCGCGGTAGGTCAGTTCCGCCATGCCGAACCTCCGTCTGCCCACACATTGGTCAACAACCGCTCGGCACCCGAAGGCGGTGACGCCTTCGCCTCTTCGGTAGCCGAATCCACCTCTGCCTGAGCCGCGGCGTCGATCGCATCGAGCTCAGCTTCCGCAACTCCAGCGGCGACAAGCCTTGACCGGTACAAGACCACGGGATCGTATGCCGTCCAGGCTTCGACCTCGTCTTTCGGCCGATATTTGCCCGGATCAGCGCGTGAATGTCCGCCATGGCGATAGGTGATCGCCTCTATCAACGACGGCCCCCCGCCCTGACGGGCGCGTTCCAGCGCCTCACGTGCCGTGAGGTAGACGGCGTCCGCGTCGTTGCCGTTGATGACGACGCCCTCTAGCCCGTAGGCACCAGCACGATCTGCCGCGGGCCTGGGCACAGCGGTCACACTATCGATGGCCGTGTATTCCATGTAAAAGTTGTTCTCGCACACGAAAACCACTGGAAGTTTCCAGACTGCCGCGAGGTTCAACGCCTCGTGAAACGCACCGATGTTGGTCGCGCCGTCGCCGAAGAACGCGACCGCAACACGGTCCTCGCCACGGTAAACCGCCGACCACGCCGCGCCCAAGGCGATCGTTAGATGCGCACCTACGATGGCGTACGAGCCCATCACGCCTCGCTCGACGTCGGTGAGGTGCATCGAGCCGCCCTTGCCTGACAGTAGGCCGCATTCGCGGCCCAGTAATTCGCCCATGACGCCGGTCATCGACGCACCGCGCGCCAAAGTGTGCGCGTGGCCGCGGTAGGTTGCGAACGTGTAGTCACGGGGTTGCATCGCCTGTCCAAAACCGGCGGCGATGGCCTCCATGCCGAGCGAAAGATGACTCGTGCCCTTCACGAGACTCTGCATGAATAGGTCGTACGCTCGCTTTTCGAATCGGCGCATGCGTACCTGGTCGCGATAGAGCGTCAGCGCGACATCAGGGGCAACAGTGCCGCTCGGCTGATAGAGCGACGCGGGATCAAGTCCTGGCGGGGCGGTGAGTTCGGCGTCGGCCTGGTTTTTTACGGACACTGCCATTGTGTGAAACCTCCTCAGCCTTGTGCCGCTGCGGGAACGACGAGGTTATTGAGGTGTGACTGGGTCTCGCGCAGCGTCGGCAACTCGCCGCCCACCGCGATGTAGCGCCGGCCAGAGATCAGAAGCTCTTCGGCCGGGAATCGGGTGATGACCTCGCAACCGTCGGCCGTGACGACGACTTCTTCCTCGATCCTCGCCGCCGACCAGCCATCTTTCGCCGGCCAGTACGTTTCGAGCGCGAAGACCATGCCCTCTTCAAGTACCTCGGGATGGTCGAACGAGGTCATACGGCTAAAGATTGGGCGCTCCCAGATCGACAATCCCACGCCGTGCCCGTACTGCAAGCCGAAGGCCGCTTCTTCATTGGCGAAGCCAAACTCGGTAGCGGCGGGCCACTGCGCGCAGATGTCGGCCGTCGTCGCACCGGGCCGTACCAGCGCAATCGCCCGATCAATGAACTCTCGGCATCTTATATACGCGTCGCGTTGCGCCGCCGACGCGCTCCCCACCGCGAACGTGCGGTAGTAACAGGTTCGGTAGCCGTTGAAGCTGTGGAGGATGTCGAAAAACGCGGGGTCTCCCGGCCGAAGAATGCGGTCGCTGTAGACGTGTGGATGCGGCGAGCAACGCTCCCCCGAAATGGCATTCACGCCTTCGACGTGTTCCGAGCCAAGGTCGTAGAGCACTTTGCTAACTAGGCCGACGCATTCATTCTCGCGCACGCCCGGCCGCAGGAACTCGTAGAGTTGGTCGTACGCCGCGTCGACCATCGCTGCCGCGGTGCTCAGAAGCGAGATTTCATCCCCTGTCTTGATGCGGCGCGCCTGCAAGAACACTTGCTGCCCGTCGACGACCGAGATTCCGAGCTTCTGCAGCGCGAACAGCACAGGCATTTCGATCATGTCGACACCGAGTGGCTCGCCGGTGAGACCGGCTTCCGCCAGTTCGGCGTAAACCTTCGCCGCTACGTCCTCGGCACGGCCGGCGGCCGGGGCTATGGCGCCGCGCAGCGTAGAAAGGCCGGCACGTGAGCCATTCTTCGGAGCTCGGCCATCTGCCGATGGATCTGTCGAGGAGTAGTCGAGCCATGGGCAATAAAGCTGATGGTGGCGTGCGGCAGAACCGAAGTCCCACACGATCGGGGATCCGTTACGAGTCAGCAACGCAAACCGGATCATCTTGTCCATGGCCCATGTACCGATGTGGGTTGCGGTCATGTACCGGATGTTGTGGAAGTCGAAGGTCAATAGCGCACCGAGATCAGAACGGTCGAGTTCTCGCTGCAGCTTCGACAGTCGGTCGTTTCTTAGCCGATCGAAGTCGACGCGCTGTTCCCAATCCACGGCGTTCAAGCCGTAGGTATGGATTCCCATTTGATTCCCCTTCAGCCACGCACTATGGCGGCAGTCACGCGACACGGTGCGACCACCGCTGCGACATCGATTCGACAACGCGCCGGATGAGGCGCTCTTCGGTTTCGGGAAGGGGTTACGGCCTTGCGACAACTGGCAGCAGCATCGCAAGACGACGCGGACTCGAAGCCTAAGTGCTTTTCCGCGCCGCGAGCGCCGCATGCCGACTGGCTTTCACGATGCGCCACGACGGTCTCCGTTCCCGAGGACTCGCCTAACGTTAAGTGTTACTCCTAGTATCTGTCAACGGTTACTGAACGGCGGAACTTCAAACGGCGCAAGCCGGTACACACGTTGCGCAGCAACATCGGTGCGCGCCAAAGGTGCGGCGAATTCGCCATTCGGCAAGCAATCTTCAGGCAAGATTCCAGCTGGGGACGGTCAGCGAGCAGCTCATAGCGCGCGCAGGCGCACGCCGCTCCCGCAGCGGCCCCGGTGTTCAGTTGTGGTGCGCTCAGATCAATGCCGGCAGATGGTTGGATGCTGGATCAGGCGGCGTTGTCACACGATCGTCACCTTTGCGGGCGACCACGACCCACACGGCGACGCACGGCTCGGAATACGGATTCGATAAACGATGCGGTGTCATCGAATCGAAATTCAGCGAGTCGCCGGGCCCCAAGTTGTATAGCTCGAATCCCACCTGGACGTCGATTCTGCCGCTAATGACGTGGCCGTATTCGCGACCGCCATGGCGCATCAACGCGTCGTCCGGACATGACGAGCTGCCCGGCGAGTACGTGACGTATAAGAAGTCGACGAAGGGATCGTCGTCGTGAGTGAGACGCTCCCACGTCACGCCTGACAGCTTTATTGTCGGCCGGCCTTGCGCGCGAAGCAGAGGCACGGCGACCCGCGGCCATGTGGCAACGCTGTCGGTGCCCCAAGGCACCTGCAATGCGGGGCTTTCGACGAAAGCCCCGGACGGCGCCGGCAAATGGGCGCGATCAGGCTCCTCGCCCATAACCTCGTCGAGCGACAACCCTAGCTCGTTGACAAGCGAGTACAACGTTCCGACCGACGGGCTCGCCTTGCCTGTCTCGACTTGAGACACAAAGCTCGGCGAAACGCTGATGCGCCGCGCAATTTCACGTACGGAAAGGCCGCGGGCCTCTCGCGCCTTACGCAAGCGAGGACCGACTTGATCCATGTTTTGCTTGCGATCGGCGGTACTCGAACCGTTCGCCCGCCGCCTCGTCGCCGAGGCCCCGCGTTTGCCCGCCGCACCTGTTGGTGGTGCCATCGCCAAAGCCTCCGTTTCTCCATCAGCACGGGCCTGGGCGCGCATGCCCTACGACCGCCCGCTCCTGAACCTGCCGTACGCGCTCGAGGCGACAGCCGGTGACCCGCAAGCGTGAACCATTATCGTACAGTCGGCCCGCGGCCTGCTGCTCCCAGGCCCCCCGAGTACGATTAATCAACCCTTTACACTGCGCTCAGGCGCATGACCTTTGTGTAGTGTACAGCAGGCCCTGCCGGAAGCGATCAAACTCACGCTCTTGCGCCGGATCGGTCGCACAACGAGACGGGTCGCTACCCCACCTTGCTTCGAACCATGTGAATGGTCGTCAGTGAGGCAGTTCCAACCAGTCGCCCGGGAAGAAGAAGGCGTCAGAGTCGGGGGGTACGGGTGACTGCACCTCGAGCCAGCGAGCGGGCTTGTCGCTCTCATTGACGAAGCCATGCGTCGCATCAGTACTCACCCAGACGAGATCGCCTTCCTCAGTCACCTCGTCGTGCCCCTCGATCGCTCCACGCATGCCTCCCGAGACGAAGTAGTAGATCTCTTCGAACGGGTGGTAGTGCACACTCGCGGCCCGGCCCGGGCCGGAGCCCGGCGCGATGCTCGCCAGGAAAAGCGTGTGATGTTGCGCACCGAGCAGGCGGTCGACCAGCATTCGAATCGTAATATTGCGGATCTTCGGTCCGTGATAACCGGGCATGGCGAGATCGGCGTAGGGAGCCAGGTCCGCTTCGCTAAAGTGCCCCACGAAGCGATGCCGCGGGTCAGTTTCTGATGGACGACCGAGCAGCTCTCCAACGATTTTCTCGGCGGCGACGTACGACCGAGCGCCGGCGAACGAAGGAGGCTTTGGGGCTCGTACCGAAAACCAATGGAGTGGCTCATCCCCCGCCGTCATCGAATGAGCCATCGAGACGGGCGCGACGCCGTAGTCGCCCGCGGCCACGTCGTACTCGAGTCCCGCAACGGTCACGCGGCCGTTGCCGGACGTAATGAACCAAGATTCTTCGAAAGGATGTCGGTGGCTTGCGATGGTGGCACCGGCCGCCAGTGCGCACAGGGAAACCTCAAGGTGATGCGCACCGTGCTCTTCGCCCACAAGGAGCGCGCGCCTAAGCCCAGGTGTCGTCGCGGACTCCGTCCACACCCGTTGAGAGGCGCGCGCAATGTGATACGTCATTGCCATCCTTCCGTGTTATCTGAATCCCGCCAGGGGCTTAGACTCCGAGGCAAGCGCGCCGCACATCGTCGTTAGCAAGCAGCTTCTGCGACGAATCCGCGAGCACAATTCGGCCTTCCTGCAAAACGTAACCGCGCGTCGATATCCCAAGAGCCCTGTTGATGTCCTGCTCGACAAGACAGACAGACACGCTTTCCCTGAGTTGTGTCACGACGTCAAAAATGGTGTCCACGATGACCGGCGCCAGGCCTAGTGACGGCTCGTCGAGCAGCAGGAGCTTCGGGTCGGACATCAAAGCCCGGCCAATAGCCAGCATCTGCTGTTCGCCGCCGCTGAGCGTGCCGGCTGCCTGGTGGCGCCGGTCATGAAGGATTGGAAACAACGAATGAATCCACGCCAGCCTTTTGGTACGTGATGCGCGCGCGCCATGCCGATACGCACCGAGATCCAGGTTGTCTTGCACCGTCATATGCGGGAGGATGCGCCGGCCTTCGGGCACTACTGCCACCCCGTGCTCGCATATCAGGTGGCTCGGCACACGGGAAATGTCCTTGCCGTCCATTCGGATTCTGCCGGCAGCTGGCCTGAGCAACCCCGCGATGGTGTTGACCAGCGTCGACTTACCCGCACCGTTCACACCGACTATGCTGACGATCTCGTTGGCGTGAATGTCGAGGCTTACGCCCCACAACGCGCGCGCCTCACCGTATGACACGTCGAGATCGGTGACCTCAAGCATGCTGACGCCCCAAATATGCGGTGATGACATCAGGTCGGCGCATAACCTCGCTGGGCAACCCGTCGGCGAGCATCTCGCCCTGCGCAAGAACGACCATGCGAGTGGCAAGTTCAGTGACCACCCGCATCAGGTGTTCGACGATGACGATCGTCACCTTCGACTGATGGATTCTCTTCACCATGTCGACGGATTCGGCGATCTCCGCCGGATTGAGCCCGGTGAGCACCTCGTCGAGCATCAAGACAGATGGCTGAGCGGCGAGCGCTCTCGCGAGTTCAAGGAACTTGCGCTGTTGCAGGTTGATTGCCGGTGGCAATTTGTGCGCAACGGGTGTGAGACGAGTGAAGTCGAGATACTCCCAGGCCGCCGTCTCAGCGTCCGTACGGCTGAGCCCGTCATGTCGAAACATCGCCGCGAAGGCGACGTTTTCGAGCACCGTCATCGTCGAAAACGGTCGCGGGATCTGGTACGTGCGGCCAATTCCGAGCCGCGAGATAGCGTG
Organism: Actinomycetales bacterium; assembly: GCA_040255675.1. Classification (GTDB taxonomy): domain Bacteria; phylum Actinomycetota; class Actinomycetes; order Acidothermales; family Acidothermaceae; genus JBDZVM01. Next base: position 17,280 of record JBDZVM010000059.1, read on the forward strand.
CGGCGCCCGACCAGTGATGTCTTCTCCCCGAAACACGATTCGCCCCGCCGTCGGCTTGAACATGCCCGACAAGACATTGATCAATGTCGACTTGCCAGAGCCGTTAGGCCCGACGAGGGCCACGATCTCACCCGGATGCACAGCTAGATCGACGCCGCGCAGGGCACGGACACCGGAGAATTCCATACGCAGCTTGCGACACTCCAAGATCGGGGCATTGCGATCCAGCGTTTCGACCGACACGGTGCCAACTTCTCGTTCAGCGGTCAACGTGAATCACCTGCTCTGGCTCGATCGTCGCGTTCACTACCGACGCCGTCACGGGCCGGCCTGGTGTCTTCGCGCTCGCTGGCCGAAGCGGTCGCACGCGCTCCAAATAGCGTGTCGGCACACCCAACGAAGCGACGACGAGGACGAGCGAGATGAGAAACTGCGTTAACACAGCACCTGACGCGCCGACCATCGTTTGAACCGCCATCGAGACGACGAACACCACCGTCGCGAGTCGCCATCGCGTTCGCAGTCGCAAGTACAAGCCTTCAGGCAAGAACAAAATCGTGAGCGCCAGCACGGCACCAAGAATGATCTGACTTATGCTCGCGAAGCCACCACCCGCAAGCCTTTCTTGCAATGTGAAGATCACGACGGCGCCGAGCACCGGCCCCATCCAATGGTTGCGGCCACCGAGCGTGCTCATCAAAATGACGAACAGCGGCGTAATGAACGTGAAGGTACCGTCGATGTCGACGTAACTTACCTGAAGCGAGTTGACGCTACCGGCGGCACCGGCGAGGAAGCCACTCACCGCGAAGGCGATCATCTTGTAGCGAAACGTCGGCGTGCCAAGCGCTTCGGCGACATCCTCGTCGTCCCTGATGGCGAACAGCCCCCGACCAAACTTCGAATGTTGGATAGCACAAGCAGCCATCACGGCGACGAGCGCCATGACGAGCCCCATGCGATAGATCAGATCGTTGTAGCTTCCGAACACCGACGGGTAATCGGGAGCCCGCACCGTTCGCCCTTGGCCGCCGTCGATGAAGTCACTGAGCTGAGCGACTGCCGCGAGCGCGAGAGCGACGATAAGGGTGAGGAGCGTGAACACTTCTCCACGAAGCGAACGCAACCTGAACGAAACGAAGCCCAGGACCACGGCGAGCAACGTCGACATCGCGCCCGCGGCGGCAATCGTCAAAAAGAAGTTCACGTGGTAGTGCGCGGTGAGCACCGCGGTTGTGTAAAGGCCTACACCGACGAAGGCTGCTTGCCCAAAGCTGAAATAGCCGGAATACCCGCTGAGGATGTTCCAACTTGTCGCCTGCGTGACCCAGTAGAAGACGGAGTACATGAAGACGAGGTTGTAGACCGGGAAGTCGGCGACGCCCCGCAGATTCGGCACTAGTGCGAGGGCGACGCCCGCGATGAGGAAAGAGATGAACGTACGGCGCGTCATGCGTGCAGCCTCTTGAACAAGCCGTCAGGGCGCCATAGCAACATGAGCATCACTATGAGGAACGTGATCAGTTGCGCCGCCGAGACACCCCATTTGGTGCTGCCCACGCCGGTGATGCCTCCCACCAGCATGGCCGACACCAACGCACCTACCGGGCTGCCGATGCCACCGAGGATGACAACCGCGAACACCAGACCGATCCACGCCTCCGCCGCACTGGGGAAGATCGACCCGCTGACGGCGAGCAAGGTACCGCCGACTGCCGCGGTCGCCCCGCTTGCCGCCGCCAGCGACGTCGAAACCCAGCGATAGTTGACGCCATAGGCAACGGCGATCTCGCGATCCTGCGCGACCGCGCGCAAGCCCTTGCCGAAACTACTTCTTCGCAGGAACAGCGCCGAGGCGATCGTGATCGGTACCGCGACCGCGAAGGCGATAAGCGGCGCCACCGGAATCGCAATATCGAACACCTCGAACGACTTCACCGAGTAAGGGTTCACCTTCGCCTTGATGCTGAGAAAGTCACGGCCCCATACCTTCGTTATCAAACCTTCGACAAAAACGAAGATGGCGAAAGAAACCAGGAGTGAGTTGAACAAGGTGACTTTGAAGTGGTCGTAAACCCATTGCAGCCCAGCAGCGACAGCGGCAAACGCGGGAACTACGATGATCAACGCAACGAACGGATCCGCCCCAGTACTCGACGAGAACTCATAGGTGACATACGCCGCCAGAAGCACGATCGAGAAGTGCGCCAGATTCACGATCTTCAACGAACGCCATTGCAACGAGAACCCGATGGCAATCAGCGTCAGGACACCAGCTGATAGCACACCAGAGACAAACGTCTGCGTGTAAAGTTGCACGTCGCACCTGCTCCATCTACCGGGCAGGAGGCCGGCGCCGGCCTGCCCGATAATCCGCGGGTCTGGACATCGTTCGGCTACCTGCGTCAATCGCCCAAAACAACGTCGGCGCTTTTCTTCTCCGGTGGCCAGACGCATTGCCATTCGCCGTTTTGGA
>JBDZVM010000017.1:0-84571 GCA_040255675.1 Actinomycetales bacterium
GTGCGGCACACCAACGCCGGGCCGCACGTCAGTGCGGCACACCAACGCCGGGCCGAGCGGGCGAAACCGTGCCACCGACGCGCCCGAGAGACAGCCGGGCACCGTCGGCGCAATACGCCGTCGCGCGCAACAGCACCCGGTCGCCGTCGGCGAGGTAGCCGCGCGTGGAGCCGTCGGCCAACCGCAGCGGCCGCTGACCGTCGGACGTGAGCTCGAGAAACGACCCGCATTGGTCGCCGCTCGACACTGTCCCCGACGCGAACAGGTCGCCCGTGCGCACGCGCGCCCCGTTGACTGTGAGATGGGCGAGTTGCTGCGGCGGCGTCCAGTACATGTCGTCGAATCGTGGGGCCGAGACCGCCGTACCGTTCAAAGACAATTCGAGGCGCAGGTCGAACGCGCTCGGGTCGTCGACCCGCAAATAGTCTGCCGGCGCAGGCTCCTGAACCGGCGCTCGCGCCCGGGCCCCGTTCAGCGCCTCGAGCGGCAGCACCCAAGCACTCATGCTGGTGGCGAACGACTTTCCGAGAAATGGGCCGAGGGGCACGTATTCGTAGCTTTGGATATCGCGAGCGCTCCAATCGAGCACGAGCACCACGCCGAATACGTGGTCAGAAAAGTCTGCCGTCGAAACGCGTTCGCCTAACCCGGACGGCGTGCCGACGACGAAGCCGACTTCCGCTTCGACATCAAGCTTTGCCGTCGGCGCGACAATGACGTCGTCGCCGGCCGCGTATTGGCCGCGCGGCCGCACGATCGGCGTCTCGGAGACCACCACCGTGCCGCTTCGCCCGTGGTAGCCGACCGGCATGCGGTACCAGTTCGGCCGCACCGGCTCGCTTCCCGGACGCAAGATGCGGCCGACGTTGGTCGCGTGCCGCAACGACGAGTTGAAATCGACGAAGTCGGCAACCTCGAACGGCAGGTGCGACATCGCCGAGGCCGCCGGCACCAAATGCGAATCGGCTCCGCTCCGCAAGGCGTGGCGGATCTCGGCTCGGGCCGCCGTCCAGGCTTCTCGACCCTGCGCCATAAACCCGTTGAGCGAAGGCTCGAAAAATACCGTGTCACCGAAAAGCGACGCCAAATCGAGAATACGGTCGCCGACCGCGACACCAACCCGCGGTTCGCCGCCCGGCACCGAAAAGATGCCGTACGGCAACTCGCCGTGCTCGAAAAGCGGCGTCACGGGCAGGATTTCGATCGGACGGCGCGACGCACGCTCAAGGTTAACAGCACGATGACGGCCACGGGGAGGATCCACCACGCCGCAATCGACGTGCGGCTGACCCCGTAAGTGACGAGAAGCGCGATCGCCACACCTACGGCAACGCGCCAATCGTCGCCGACCACGAAGTCGTACCAGAATCGAGCGAACGCCCGAAGTCGCGCGCTCATCGGCGTCCGGCCACAAAAGCTCGAGCCGGCTCCGGCATCGCCGCGTGCGAGCGTTTCAACGCTGCCACACCGGTAAACGCGACGGCCGCGACGGCCACGACGACGACGGGAAGCGCGGCATCACCACCCGGCCATTGCGCACCCGCGCCTTCAGCGCCCCAAAACAATCCGAAGCCGGTCAACATGATGCCGACCACGAACTTCATCGAATTTTCGGGCACTCGCGCCAGCGGCGCCCGCACCGCGAAACCGGTCGCCGCGACAACGAGCACGGCCGCGACCGCCGCGATCGACGCCAATCCGATATTGCCCGCATTGCTGCCGAACGTAAGCGCGATAAACACAACCTCGAGGCCTTCGAGCAGCACTCCTTTGAACGACAGCGTGAACGCGTACCAGTCGGTGACGAACGCTCGGCGCTCGTGCGATACTCCCCGCGCGGCGACGACAGCACGTTCGAATATCTGTGCTTCGTCGTGGAGCGCCTGATATCCGCTGGCGCGAAGCATCGCCTTGCGAAGCCATTGCAGCCCGAAGATCAGCAGGAGCGCACCGACGACCAACCGAAGGCCACGCAACGGAATTGCCGAGACCGCCGGGCCCAAGACCGCGACGACCGCACCCAACACGGCGACCGCCCCGCCCATGCCGACCGTCGCCGATCGCCAGTTACCGGCCGTGCCGGCGGCAAGGAAGATCGTCAAGGCTTCGACCGCCTCGACGGCACAAGCTAAGAAGACGGCGAGAAACAACGCGGAGTGCGTCACGCCTCCATCCTGCCAGGCCGCCGTTCGGGCAGAATATTGATATTGGCCGACCACGCGGGAGTGACGCGGCATGCTGGCACGACAACGCCAAACGGTGATCCTCGAACACGTCCGGCGCGCCGGTGCCGTGCGCGTCAGCGAGCTCACCGATGTGCTCGGCGTGTCCGACATGACGGTGCGCCGAGACCTCGACGCGCTCGCTCGCGAAGGGCTCGTGCACAAGGTGCATGGCGGCGCGACGCTGTCGGCGACGTCCAGCCTCGACGAGCCGGGGTTCGAAGCCAAGTCGACCCGCGAACTCGGCGAAAAAGAAGCCATCGGCCGCGCGGCGGCGCGGCTCGTGCGCCCCGGTACCGCCATCGCGCTCTCCGCCGGCACGACCACGTGGGCGCTCGCTCGCGAGATCGCGCACCTACCCGATTTGACGATCGTCACGAACTCGGTGCGGGTCGCCGACGTCTTGCGGCAGGGCACCGGAAACCCGACCGTGATCCTCACCGGCGGCATGCGTACGCCGTCCGACGCGCTGGTCGGGCCGGTCGCCGATCTTGCGATCCGCTCGCTGCATTTCGACATGTTCTTCCTCGGCTGTCACGGCATGGATCCGGCGGCGGGGCTCACCGCGCCGAACCTCGCCGAATCCGAGACGAACCGCTGCTTCATCCGCGGGGCGCGCACCGTCGTCTTGGTCGCCGACCACACCAAGTGGGGAACGATCGGCCTGAGCTCGTTCGCCGAGTTGCACGAGGTCGACATCATGGTTACCGACGACGGGTTGTCGGACGACGCCGTCACGGTCGCCGCCGAGCATGTCGACCGGCTTGTCGTCGCGGCCCGCGACGACCGACTCAGCGTCGCGGCCCGCGACGAGCGGCAAAACAGCGACGCCGAACATACGGTGACGAACCTGCGTCGCTAGCGCAGTCTTGCAACTACCGCAGCGTCGCGCCCCAGCTGCCCGTGAACGAACTCCCCGGCTCGAGCCGGATCAAGCCGTCGCCGGTCTGAAACGCGTTGGGCGCCGCGGTCATCGGCTCCATCGCGACGCTTCGCCGCGCGAGTTCGGGCTGGAGCCGATCGCTGGTGTAGACCTGCCAATAGTCGAACCCGGCATCGGCCCACAACACCACGGTCGCGCCGTCCGCCGAGCGCAACCGCGCGTGCGATATGCCGTCGGCGTCGGCGATAGCGCCGGCGAACGCGTCGTCGAGTTGCACGCCGGCGAGTGAACGTGGCTCGCGGAAGTCGTACCCGGTGCCCTCGACGGCTTCGACCCCGATCGGAATCAGTCGGTCGTCGCATGTCACGTGGCGGCGGACGTCGAGTTGCAGCGTGCAGTCGTCGATCGTCGTGCCCGGCGCGATCGCGGAGTACGGATGAAACCCGAGCCCGTACGGGCACGCGAGATCCCCCGTGTTCGTGGACGTCGTCACCACCCGCAGCCCACCGGGGCCGATCGTGTACTCGACTACGGTCTTGAGCGAAAACGGGTAGCCGGACGATGGCTCGATCCCCAACTCGAGCACCACACGCTCGGCGGTTCGTTCGACGAGGTTCCATGCGGCATGGACGGCGAGACCGTGCAGCGCTGTCGCGCGCTCTGGTTCGTTGATCGCAAGCTGGTAAGTGTGGCCGTCGAACTCGTAACGGCCGTCGGCGATGCGGTTGGGCCAGGGCACCAAGACCGCTCCCTGGAAGCCTTGCGGCATCTCGGCGAGGTCGTAGGGCTGGAACACGTGGCGATCGCCCACGCGGTAATCGCGGACAGCCGCGCCCACCTGACTGATGGTCGCCCGGTGAGCACCGTGCGCGATCTCGTAGTGCTCCACGCCGGAGTTCACCATGTGCCGCCTTCCTGACGAACAAGCCTGATCGCCAAACAGGATCGCACACGGCGCGGGAAGCGCTGCCACGGATCTCCCCACTGCGGGGCCCTTGGAAGCCGCGACGAATGGCGTTACCCCACCATGAGCGCTCCCCATGCCGTTCGTGGTGGGGTAACGCCGTTCATGGCGAAGCCGAGGTGAAAGTCTCGCCGACCAGCGCCGCGACTCCCGCGCCGTCCGCTACCATCTTCCAACGGAATCAAACACAGTCGAACATCCGATCTTGTTTAGTCGAACAGAAGGCATGGCGTGCGTAAGACAACAACGCGGCTGGCCGACGGCCGCGACCTCATCTACTTCGACGACGTAAGCGCGACCGCTGACCGCTCGGGCATCGTCGATCGGCGCCCGCTGCCGCCGCGAAACGTCGCCTCAACCATGCGGTTCGATCGCGCCCTCGAAGAGTGGGTCGTCGTCGCCGGCCACCGGCAAAGCCGTACCTTCATGCCTCCCGACGACGCCTGCCCACTGTGCCCATCGACCGATCGGTATCTGTCCGAGATACCGGCGCCCGACTACGACGTCGTGGTGTTCGAAAACCGGTTCCCGTCGTTCTCACAAACCCCGGTGATATCGGACGGCGACGTGCCTGCCGATATCGACTTCTTCCAGACCCGCCCGGCGTTCGGCCGCTGCGAAGTCGTCTGCTTCACGGCCGACCACGATGGCTCCTTCTCCTCGCTCGCCCCGGCACGCGCACGCACCGTGATCGAGGCGTGGGTCGACCGCACGACCGCGCTTTCCGCCATTCCGGGGATCGAGCAGGTCTTTTGCTTCGAAAACCGCGGCGTCGAAATCGGGGTGACGCTGAACCACCCGCACGGCCAGATCTACGGATACCCGTACGTGACACCGCGAAGCCGGCAGCAACTCGAAAGCGCCCGGCGTCATCGCAACCGCACCGGACGAAACCTCTTCGCCGACCTGGTCGCCGGCGAGATCGCGGCCGGCGAGCGCATCGTCGCGCGCGGCGATTGCTGGACGGCGTTCGTGCCGTTCGCGGCGCGCTGGCCGCTGGAAGTGCACCTTTACCCGAACCGGCAGGTGCCAGACCTTCCGGCGCTCACGGACGCCGAACGCGACGAACTCAGCCACGTCTACCTTGACGTGCTGCGCCGCATGGAAGGCGTTTACGACGATTCGCTGCCTTACATCGCCGCTTGGCATCAGGCGCCCACACGCGCCGACCGAGACCTCGCCTACCTGCATCTCGAGGTGTTCTCGATCCGGCGCGCTCCGGGAAAACTGAAGTATCTGGCAGGATCGGAGTCCGCGATGGGTGCGTTCGTCAGCGACGTCCTGCCCGAAGATGCCGCCCGCATGCTACGAGAGGTCGAACTGTGAGCGACGACCGATGAAGCTTCTGGTCACTGGCGGCGCGGGCTACATCGGTAGCGTCGTCACGCGGTCACTCGTGGCGGAAGGGCATGCGGTGAGCGTTCTCGACAACCTCACTACGGGCCACAAGGATGCCGTCCCCGCCGACGTCGAGTTCGTCGAAGCCGACATCGCCGACGCCGGTCTCGTACTCGCCCGCGAACAATTCGACGGCGTCTTGCATTTCGCCGCGAAGTCGCTCGTCGGCGAATCGGTCGAAAAGCCAAGTGTCTATTGGCGCAACAACGTCTGCGCTACCCGCGGCTTGCTCGACGCCGTCACCGCGAACCACGTGCCGCGATTCGTCTTCTCCTCGACCGCGGCCGTCTACGGCGAACCCGAATCCGTACCGATCGTCGAGACATCGCCGACAGCTCCGACAAATCCGTACGGGGCTTCGAAACTCGCCGTCGATTTTATGTTGCGCGACGAATCGGTGGCGCACAGGCTCGCGGCGGTAAGCCTGCGGTATTTCAACGTCGCGGGCGCGTCGCGCGGGGCCGGCGAGCGGCACGCCACCGAAACACATCTCATTCCGATCACGCTCGATGTCGCCGCCGGGAAACGCCCGGCACTCGACATCTACGGCACCGACTGGCCCACCCCCGATCACACGTGCATTCGCGACTACCTGCACGTCGAAGACCTCGCCGAGGCACACGTGCGCGCCCTGCACGCGGCAAAATCCGGGCGGCATCTCGTCTGCAATCTCGGCAGCAGCAATGGATATTCGGTACGCGAAGTCGTCGACGCAGTCGCGCGGGTGACCGGCCAGCACATCGCCGTCCGCGAAACCGGACGTCGACCCGGAGACCCCGCGGTGCTCGTCGCGTCGAACGCCGCCGCCCGCGAAGAACTTGGCTGGACGCCGACGCGTGGCCTCGAACAGATGGTCGCCGACGCATGGGAATTCCATCAAAGTCGCGTTGGTGAAGGAATCTCCGGGCCGTGACGGCAGCAGATGTTTTTCGCGCGTGCTTCGGGCGAAACCCCGACGGCGTGTGGTCAGCACCCGGCCGGGTGAACCTTATCGGCGAACACACCGACTACAACGGCGGCTTCGTGCTGCCATTCGCCATCGACTTGCGAACACGAGTAGTGGTTGGGCGCCGACCAGACCGCACGCTCACCGCACGGTCGCTGCAACGTGACGGCGAGTTCGCGCGACTGTCGCTCGACGACCTCCACAAGGGCCCACACGAAGGCTGGGCCGCTTATGTTTTCGGCACGGTGTGGGCGTTGCGCGACGCGGGTCACGACATCGGCGGCCTCGACGTCGTGGTCGACAGCGACGTGCCGAACGGCGCCGGTCTTTCGTCGTCAGCGGCGCTGGAATGCGCGGTCGCGCTGGCAGCGCTCGACACCCACGGCATCGAAATCGCCCCGGAAGCATTGGCTCGCCTTGCCCAGCGCGCGGAAAACGCCTACGTCGGCGTACCGTGCGGCCTGATGGACCAAATGGCTGCGAGCGTCTGCCGGGCCGACCACGCGCTGTTCTTCGACGTCCGCGACGATATTCGCGAGCACGTGCCGTTCGCTCCGAGTAGCGTCGGGCTCGCGCTCCTCGTCGTCGACACGAAAGCGCATCATTCGCTGGCCAGCGGCGAGTACGCGAAACGGCGGCGAGATTGCGAATCCGCCGCACGACAGCTCGGCGTCCAGACTCTGCGCGACGTCACGCACCTCTCGCGAGCCCTAGCGCTGCTCGGCGACGGCGTACTGCGCCGGCGTGTGCGGCACGTCGTCACCGAAAACGACCGGGTGCTAGCGGCGGTTTCGATACTTCGCCGTGGAAACTTGGCCGACCTCGGCTCGCTGCTCACGTCGTCACACGTATCGCTGCGCGACGATTTCGAAGTCAGCTGCGACGAGCTCGACGCCACCGTCGAAGCCGCGCTGGGCGCGGGCGCGCTCGGGGCCCGCATGACCGGCGGCGGCTTCGGCGGGAGCGCGATCGTGCTCGTGGCCGAGGATCGGGTCGGCACCGTCTCCCGCGCCGTCCGATCCGAGTTCGACCGCCGAGGATTCGAACCGCCGCGCATCATGACACCCGCGGTTGCGTCGGGAGCCGCACGGGAACGCTGAATTCGCCATGTTGACGATGCGACCGCGCGAAACAGCCCCGACACCACCGGGTCCGACACCACCGGGTCCGACACCACCAGCGCCGACACCACCCGAGCCGCCGACTCCCACGCCGCCCGTGCCCGGACCGGCACCGACGCCAGTACCACCTCCGACCGAACCGGGCCCCGACGTCCCACCGGTGCCCCCTCCCCCGACGCCGCCGGAGCCCGGTCCACCCCCGCCGACACCAGACCCGCGGCCTATTTGACGGCGAGCTCGAATCGCCCCGACCGCGCGAACCGCGCCGCGAACCGGCCGGTTACGGCCTAGGTCGGACGCCGGATTCGGCTAGGGTCTGTGAAGGCTGTCACCGTGACAGCCTGCGCCGTCGAGTGCACTCACATGCGTTGCTCGGTACGACGCACAGTCGCAGTCGGTCCGGTCTTGGGTCGCATTCCAGTCTTGGGGGACGCGTTCGATGGCGTCGTGGCTTCGCCAGCTGCACCGGGCAAGTGCTTTCGCGACGTCCCACGCGCCGATGCTTGTCGCGGCGCTCTCCGTCTTGGCGGTCGGCGCGGCGACCGCGCTGGTTGCGTCCGCTCCGCAGGGCCGGCACGGCATCGACCTGCCTGACGTCGCGATTGGCACCGCGCCCTCGCTTCCCGTCGGAGTAATCGCTAGCTCGGCGGCGCCCGGCGAAGAAACGCTCGACGTGCACGTGTCGCTTCGACCCCGAGATCCCGCGGCTCTCGACCAGTTCGTCGCGGCCGTCTCGACACCGGGCTCGCCCTACTACCGGCAATACCTGCGGCCCGGCGAGTTCGGCGCCCGATTCGGGGCGACGCCCGCCACGGTCGCGACGGTGACGGCCGCACTGCGAGCGCGCGGGTTGACGGTTGGCGAGCCGTCGTCGAGCGGCCTGTCGGTTCCCGTCACGGGCACGATTTCGCGACTGAGCAAGGCGTTCGGCACCGCGTTTCGGCAGTACCGCCTGAGTTCCGGCGACGCCGGCATCGCCAATGTCAGTGCGCCGAAGGTTCCCGCGAGCATCGCGGGCGACGTCCAGGCGATCGTCGGTTTGGATCGACTGAGCCGAGCGACGCGCGTCACCCCGAAGCCGTCGCCCGCGGCGGCCCAGGCCGCGCTGACAGCAAACGTCGCGGCCGAACCTGCGCTGACAGCAAACGCCGCGGCCGACGCCGCGCTGACAGCAAACGCCGCGCCGAACGCGTCAACGAGCCCGGCAGCCTGCACCGAGGCGGTCGACTTCGCGAAGAGCGTCGGTGCGTACACCCCCGCCGAGATCGCGCACCACTACGGCATCGACACGCTGTACGCGAAGACTCTCGGTGCCGGGGCGACGATCGCGATTTTCGAGCTGGAGACATTCAACGCTGCCGATGTCGCCGCGTACCAAGCCTGCTTCGGCACGAACGCCTCGGTGTCCGTACGAAGCGTCAACGGCGGGCCTACGGGGCCGTCGACGGGCGAGGCGGCCCTCGACATCGAAACCGTCATCGGCTTGGCGCCGGCCGCGAAATTGCTCGTCTACCAAGCGCCGAACGACGGTGCCAGCGCCTATGCGCAGTTCCAGAAAATCGCTGACGACGCTGCCGCGCACGTCGTGAGCGACAGCTGGGGCCTGTGCGAGGCCGCGTCCGGCGTGTCGCAACTCGCGGCGGCCGAACGTCCGCTGCTGCTGCAAATGGCGGCGCAAGGCCAGACCGTCGTGGCCGCCACGGGCGATGCCGGTTCGGAGGGCTGCTACGCGCCACCGACATCGACTGACACCTCGCTGTCGGTGTGGGATCCCGCGAGCCAGCCTGAGGTGACGGCGGTCGGCGGTACATCGGTGCCGACGATCGGTGCTCCAGACACATCGTGGAACGATACCTTCGGCGCGTCGGGCGGCGGTATCTCGACACTGTGGCGCATGCCCGCCTACCAGCGCGCGCTCGGCATCGTGGCCGAAAGCAACGCGGTGACGTGCGGGGCACAGGCCGGCCAACTGTGCCGGCAAGTGCCCGACGTCAGTGCGCTGGCCGACACCGCGCACGGCTCAATCGCCTATTACGCGGGAGGCTGGCGGGTCGTCGGCGGCACGAACGTCGCCGCCCCGATCTGGGCCGCACTCGTCGGCCTTATCGACTCGACGTGCCCCGCTGGCCCTGTCGGCTTCATGAACCCGGCGCTCTATCGGCTCGCCGCGCGCGCCCCGTCGCCATTGATCGACGTCACGACAGGCCCCGACAACGACCTCACGTCGAGCCATGGCGGGCTCTACCAGGCTCGCGCCGGCTACGACCTCACCACCGGACTCGGCCGCCCCGACGCCGCCGCGCTGTCGACCGCGCTTTGCCCGCCGGTGGGCGCGGCCGGATCGGGCACGATGACCGTCAACCCGACCGTCACCCAGACCAACATCACCACCACGCTCACGTTCACGTACACGCCGGCGGCAGGCACCGGCATGGTCGACGGCGAGATCGATCTGACCGTTCCCGGAACCTGGACGTTGCCGACCACCACGCCCACCTCGTCCGGATACACCACGGCATCGGCCGGCTCGACCACGATCGTCGGCAACACCATCGCCGTCCGGGGCATCACGGTCGCCGCCGACCAGCCGGTCACGATCGTCTACGGCGACACGAGTGGCGGCGGAATCGGCGTGCAGACGCCGTCCGCGACGCAAGTCACTGTGTTCTCGGCGGCGTCGCGCCCGTCGTCCAGCGGTGGTGCCGCGCCATTGAATCTCGACCCGGCGGTGCGGGTGCTGGCGCCAGGCAGCACCGGCCCTGGCCAGGCGACGTTGACGCGCATCGCCGGCGCCGACCGAATCGGAACGTCGATCGCCGCGTCGAAGGCCGGCTTTCCCAACGACAATTCGGCGAGTGCCGTCGTCTTGGCCAGGTCTGACACGTTCCCTGACGCCCTTGCAGGCGTGCCGTTCGCGGCACACGTTCACGGGCCGCTGCTACTCACCACCCAAACCGGCCTGCCCGACGGTGTCATCGCCGAGATTCAGCGGGTGTTGCCGATCGGCTCGGCGGTATTCGTGCTCGGCGGCACGAGCGCCCTCTCGCCGAGCATCGACTTGAGGCTGACGTCGCTCGGTTACAAGCCCGTGCGAATCCAGGGAGCCAACCGATACGAGACGGCGGTGAAAATCGCGAACGCGCTGGGCGATCCGGTCACCGTTTTCGAAGCGGACGGCGAAAACTTCCCCGACGCGCTTTCGGCCGGACCGGCGGCCGTCAACACGCATGGCGCGATCCTGCTGACCGCCGGAACCAGCCAGTCGCCGGCAACCGCCGACTACTTGGCGACACATCAGCGCGACATCAGGTACGCGGTCGGTGGCCCGGCGGCCAAGGCCGACGCGCAGGCCACGCCGCTCATCGGTGCCGACCGGTACGCGACGTCCAGTCTCGTGGCCAAGACGTTTTTCGACGCCCCGTCAGCCGTAGGAGTCGCGAGCGGAGCAGCTTTCCCCGATGCGCTTTCGGGCGGTCCGGTAACGGCCGCATCGGGTGGCCCGCTCGTGCTGGTGCCGGCCCAGGGCGAGTTGCCGACGTCGACGCTCGACTACCTCACCGGCATCGCCACGAGCGTTTTGTCGGGTTGGGCGTTCGGCGGCCCCGTCGCGTTGAGCACCGCGGTCGCCGACGAAGCCGCCCGGGCGCTCGTGCTCGTGCCGCCACCGAGCTGACGACCGATTGCTACAGATAGAGACCTGTCGAGCCCTGATCGATCCGCGACGAGGCAAGAGCGTGCACGTCGCGTTCGCGTAGCAGCACGTACATCGCACCGTGAATTTCTATTTCGGCGCGGTCTTCGGGGTCGTACAGCACGCGGTCGCCGACTTCGATGCTTCGCACGTTTTGGCCCGCGCCGACGACTTCGGCCCAGACCAGGCGTCGGCCGACCGTCGCGGTCGCGGGAATCACGATGCCGCCGCTCGACCGGCGTTCGCCACCGGGGCCGTCGGCCTTGACGAGCACGCGGTCGTGCAAGAGCTTGATCGGCAGGCCTGGTGTCACTTCGACGCTCACGGCGGGAAACGGTACCCGGTCGCCAACGGCATCGGTACGGGTGGCCGGACGCCGAACACCGCCCGGTCGCGTGCCGCCGCCGGGGCGACGCTCGCCGTTACCGGCGGCGCCGCCGAAGCGCGATGACGGCGGCCAAGGCGATCAACGCGGCAAGACCGCCGCCGATCACCGGCTTCGGCACCCGCCGCAACGCTGGTTTCGCGTTCTCCGCCGCGGTTTTCGCCGCGCGCTTGGCCCTCGCTGTCGCGCTTTCATGGCCATGCCCGTCGGAGGAGAAGGCCGCGTCGGACGAAAAGCCGGAGTCGGACGACGGTTCGGCGAACCCCGTCACCTCACGTGTCGATCCGAGGCGCAGCTTCTCTCGCGCGCCGTCGAACGCGCCGGTGAACCCGGACTTCACCTTGCCGATGCCGCGTTTCGCCGCTCGCTTGGGGTCGAGCCGGCCGGCGATCGTGTCGACGGTCATGGCGAGTTCCTCGCGCGTGCGCTCGATCGAGCGCAACAGTTCTTCGGGACTGGCAGGCATGGTGACTCCCTCTCGCGCAGGAACGTCGGCGGTGCGGTCGATGTACCGGGGGCTTTCCCGCGATCAGTGTCGCAAATCGATGGCCACCTTCACATCGTCGTCGCGGCGGGAAAGAGCTTCGGCGTAATCGGACAGCGGCACCTTGCGCGTGACGAGCCTCGTGAGCCAGTCGATGTCGGCCTTCGAAAGAGCGTCGGCGGCCTGCTCGTAATGGCGGCGGGCGGCGTTGACGCTGCCGAACAGCACGGTGTTCTCCAGCACCATCTCTTTGTTGATTTTGCTCAGGCCGATCTCGACCTGGCGTGATGACCCCGATATACCGGCGAGGCAGATGACGGCGTCGGTGGCGACCACGCTCACGATCTCGAACACCAACGGCCCGTAGCCGGTGCATTCGATGACGACGTCGGGCGCCACGCCGATGTCAGCGACATCGCCACTGTGATAGGCGGCGCCGATGTCTTTGACCAGCCCGGGCTTGGGGCCGGTGTCGACCCGGTCGAGCACGTGCACGTCGTAACCGCGCTGCACGCCGAGCAGTGCCGCCAGCAACCCGATCGGGCCGGCACCGGTGACCAACGCGACTCGCCGCGGAGCCGGCGTCCGCTCCGCGATCTTTTCGCTTTGCTCCCAGGCTTTCGCGACAACGGACGTCGGCTCCATCAACACCCCGACGTCGCCGAGGTTTGGATCGAGTTTGATCGCGAACTCGGGCTCGACCCGCCACTGTGACGCACCGTAGCCGTTGCGCTGCTTGATGCCGCGCTCGGTGTACTTGCCATTGCGGCAGAAATCCCACTGCCCCTGTCCGCACGGTACGCACGGATCAGGGTCTGGACGGCGAACGATGCCCGCGACCAGATCACCCTTCGAGAAGCCGCCGCCGCTCGGCGCGTCGAGCACGCGACCTAGCGACTCATGGCCGATGATCAGCCGCTCGTCGCCGGGCGGCGCCCAGCCGTAACCCTGCTGGATGATCTCGATGTCGGTGCCGCACACCCCCATCAGGAGGCCCTCGACGAGCATGGAGCCCTCGGACGGCGACGGGTCGGGGTGGTCGTTTACCCCCGCGGTCTCGGGCTTTCCCGGCACCACCGACAGTGCTCGTACGCTCATGTTGATCTCCTCCGCCTCGATGAGTTGATCGAGTTGTATCGTTGCACGAGTCGTTACGCCCGTCTCGTAGGGGCTAGCGCCGTGTCGGCTAGGGTGACGTCATGGCTGAAACTACGCACCTCACGGCGGGCGACAAAGCCCCCGACTTCACACTTCCCGACGCCGACGGCAACTCCGTATCGCTGCGCGATTTCCGCGGGCAACGGGTCGTCGTCTACTTCTACCCGGCCGCGATGACACCAGGCTGCACCACGCAGGCATGCGACTTTCGCGACAACCTGGCCGAGTTGAACGACGCCGGCGTCGCCGTCGTCGGCATCTCCCCCGATCCGCTCGAAAAGCTCGTCGAGTTCCGCGAGAAGGAGTCGCTGACGTTTCCGTTGCTCTCCGACGTCGACAAGACCGTGCTGAACGCGTACGGCGCCTACGGCGAGAAGAACAACTACGGAAAGACCGTGATCGGCGTGATTCGCTCCACGTTCGTCATCGACGCCGACGGCAAGATCGAGCAGGCGTTGTACAACGTCAAGGCCACCGGCCATGTGGCGGCCTTGCGAAACAAGCTCAGCGTCTGACCAGACACGCGATAATCGAGTCGGCAGCGCGCAGTCCACACCGGGGTAGCACGTTGCCGGCACGGGGCCGTAGCCCAATGGCAGAGGCACGCGGTTTAGGTCCGCGACAGTGTGAGTTCGACTCTCACCGGCCCTACCTACGTCAACTCGAACGGGACGGCGGCGACGTGGGCGGTGACGGTGCTGGCGAGGTCGTCGGCAGGCCGGCCGCCGTGGCGCCGGCCTCGGGCGTCGCGTTCGGGCACGACGGGCCCGGCCAGGCGTTGTCGCAGTCCGGGCCGTAATCGACAAGATTTGCCGGTGCGCCAGTTCCCGCGGTCGCCGGGTAGCCAAGAGCGCCCATGCCGTCTCGGTAATAAGGCGCTCGAACCGACATCGTGGTGTGGCCCGCATGCTGGCCGTAAATGCGATACCTGCCCTGGCTGTCGGTGACCGTACTGAAAACGGCGTTGCAGCACATCGAACTCATGAACCAGATGCCGCCGTCCGCGTCGACCGTGCTGTAGACGGTGACTCCGGCAACCGGAGCACCCGTGGCGTCACGGACTGTGCCGAACACATCCGCGCCAGACCGCATGACGACCCGAATGTCGGCGACGGCGTCTTGGCCGCACTTTCCTGACGGCGGTTCCCAGATCTGCCACGCGTAGTCACCTCCGGCGGGAGCGCCGTGCTGGGGCTGCCCGATCGGCTGCGAGCTGAACACGAGGCACCCGCCATTGTGGTTATCGGACGACGGCGCGACGAACCGGCCGTTCGCGTCCGTCTGCGTGACCCCGCGCAAGTCAGTCACGTAAATGTGCGGCAGCGCTCGGCCAGTCTCGTCGACCACGACGCCCGTCAGCGCCGGGGCGCCAGTTCGCGCGCTGGCCGAAGCCGTCGTCGGTGTCGGCGGTGGCGTTGTCGACAGTGTCGGCGGTGTCGCGGACTGGTCAGCCGATCGAGCGGGCGAGGGCGAGCCATCGGGAGGCGAGGGCGTCGGTGTCGGCGTCCGGGCCGGGCTCGGGGAGATGACGACATCGATGCCTGGCGGATTCGCCGGCCCGGGCGCCACCGCGAAAGCAACGCCGACGCCGATCAGTGCCACCGCGGCGAAGCCGGCGACTCCGGCAGCGACCGCGCGGCGTCGCCTCCACCGCGCATACCGCGCGACGAGCGCTTCCATTCGGTCGGGGACCGTGGGCGTCGGGCCGATCGCGGCATCGAAGGCGGCTCGCCAGCCGTTGGTGTTCGGGCCGCGTCGGTCGCCGTTGTCGGTCACGAGATCACCTCCGTCTCGGCGGACGGCGCCGGTCCGAACGACGCCAGTTCGCGTAGCTTCGCCAGCCCGCGCGCGGCGTTGCTCTTCACCGTGCCGACCGAGCAACCGAGCAAGGCGGCGGCCTGTTGCTCGCTGAGGTCTTCGTAAAAGCGAAGGACGACGGCGGCGCGCTGCCGTGCCGGCAACTTCGCGAGCACGGCGGCGAGGTCGGTGCGCACTCCGACGATCGAAGCCAGATCGCCGTGATCGTGGATGTCGGGCTCGGGCAGGGTCTCGGCCGGTACCTCGCCGTGCCAACGTCGGCGCCACCAGGTGGCGGCAAGCCGCGCCATGATCCGGCGCGCGTACGACTCAGCCGCGGCCGGATCGTCCAGCCGATCCCATCGCTGCCAGGTGCGCAGCAACGCGACCTGCACGAGGTCTTCTGCCGATTGCCAGCTACCGGTCAGCAGCCGGGCGGTGCGCAAGAGCGCGTCTGAACGCGTTCGTACGAGCATGACGAACTCGGGGTCTGGTGCCGCCAACCGATTCACCTCCCGCGGCCAAGACAACCTGATCCTCGCGAAAGGTTGCATCTCATTCGGAAGCATCCGGCATGGACGCCGTCCGCGCGGTGCGGCAGACCGTATGACATGCCAGGATCGGCGCAGGCGTCCAGTTGGCAGAGACGCCGGATTGGCGGCAGCCGATGTCGGAGCAGGAGCAAGGCGGGGTCACCGTGATCGGCGCCGGCACGATGGGCCGGGGCATCGCGCGGGCCTGCCTCACGGCCGGATTCGCCGTCACGGTCAACGACGTCTCCGATGACGCGATGCTCGAATGCAGAGCAGCCGTACAACGCGGGCTGGCGAAAACATTCGATGACGCCGAGGCACGCGCGCGCATGACGTCTTTTGGCAGTTGCGCGTCGCTCGAGCAAGCGGTCGCGGCCGCGACTGTCGTCATCGAGGCCGCGACCGAGAACGAACCCGTCAAGCTCGACATCTTCCGGCGCCTCGCCCTCGCCGCGCCCGCCGACGCCGTACTCGCCACGAATACGTCGACCATGAGCGTTACCGCCATCGCTGAGGCGGCAGGCGGATCTGGTCGCGTCATCGGCCTGCATTTCTTCAATCCCGCGCATCGCATGAAGCTTGTCGAAATCATCGTCGGTGAGCGGACGGCCGACACGACGCTCGAAGCCGCCGAAGCGTTTGTCGCGGCGCTCGGCAAAGAAGCTGTCGTCGTGCGCGATGTCCCCGGCTTTGTCACGAGCAGGCTTGGCCTGCTGCTCGGCAACGCGGCCATGCGGCTGGTAGAAGAAGGCGTCGCTACCGCGGCGGACGTCGACAAGGCGATGCGCCTCGGCTACGGACACCCGATGGGGCCCCTCGAGCTAGCCGATCTGGTCGGCCTCGACGCCAGATTGAACAACTTGCGAAGTCTCGCCGCGAGAAGCGGCGATCCTGCCTACGAACCACCAGAAATCATCGTTCGTCTCGTCGCGTCGGGTCGACTTGGCCGAAAGACGGGCAGCGGTTTCTACGAGTACCCCGAACAGTGACACGAGACGCTAGGGGTTCAGGATGCCTTTGAGGTCGATGCCGCCAGTCGTTCCTTGCTTACCCGCGAGGTTGTAGGTGGCGGGTTTCGAACCGATGTCGCGCACCGCGATGCCGTGCTTCTTGGCGAATTCGGTGCAGCGCTTACCCGGCCCGCTCGTCGCGCTGATGGCGGCCGACGACAGGTAGAAAGCCTCGACGTCCTTGGCAATGTCGAGGCCGCCGTAGACGTGCACTTCGGCGTCCATGTTGGTGAGCACGATGACGTCAGGCTTCTTCAATGCGGCGACCATGGCGTCGATGTAGTCGAACATGAAAAGCCGGCACATGTCGGCGAGCAAGAAGGTGAGGTCGGTGCGCTCGATACGACGTCCCTCGACGAACTTCTTGCCGCGGGCGATCAGCGTCGAACGTTTGCGCACGTCATCTTTCAGCAGCATGTGCATGTCGCCGTAATAGTTCTCGCCATAGGTGACCCCGCCGTACTCGCCGGTCTTCGCGTTGAATTCGGCCAGGTTCGCGTTGCCACCCTTGGTCTCGTGAAAGTTCGGGTTGACGGCAGCGAACACCGGCAAGTCGTCCGCGCCAAGACCATGGAATCCGGTCTCGCGCTCGTCCTTGTCGCGGCGCCAGCGCATGTAGTTGTCGCCGCGTGTCTTCTTGAACTCGTCGTCGGGCTGACCGATCGACATCGCCTTTGTGCCGCGGCCCGGCTTGCCTACGAGGTTGCCGACGTCGACTTCCTTCTGCATGAGCGAAGGCTCAGATTTGTACTCGGAGCCGTAGTAAGGGTCGTCGGCCTTGTCGTCACGCTCTTTGAAGAGGTTCTCGAGCTTCGAGGAGAGCGTCAGTGGCACGGTCTCGAGCGAATGCAACACTTCTCCGACAAGCGAATCGGCAGCGGATTGGTCTAGCGCGTAACGCGCGACGAACTGGTCGACGACGTATTCACGCGGCGACTTTCCCTTTCCCTCATAATTGTTCGCGTCGTCGGCCTCTTCGCCGCGCAGTCGGGCGAAATGTTCCGACTGCTTCTCACTGAGTTGCGTACCGCTCTTCTTCTGCTCGTCTGCCAGCTCACTCGGCGAGAGCGACGTTGCTTTCAAATCGCTAGAAAGTACCGCTTTTTCGAGTTCGGCGAGCTTATCAGTGGCCTTCTTGTTCATCGCCAAGCCATCGGAGGCCCATGCGGGCAATTTTTCCTGCTCCTTGGGCTTCGTCTTTGCCGGAACGAGCATTCTGTAAAAGCTCGGAGAGATTTCGCCGATGAGATCGGCCAACTCGAAGCCGGCCTCCCCTGTCGTTTCGGCTCCGGTCTTGGCGTCTTTTTGCGTGATGGTGTCTTTCTTGCGCTGCCCCTTCGCGACCTCGCTTTGGCTGTAAGAACCCATCTCCATCTCAAAACGCCGCCGCAAGATGCGCATCATCTCCAGCGGACCGACCTTCGCCTCGACCGCCATCTCGCGAACACGCCAGGCGGCGTCTTCGAGTTTTACCTTGTCGGTCATGAACAAGGTGACGGGATCGCCACTCACCACGACTTGAGCCAGGTCGAGTGCCTTTGTGGTTTGCGCGTCGCGATCGTCATTCTTGACCGAACCGAGCGCTTGCTGGAGTTCGCCGCGGTAAGCCGCGATCAATTCTTTGGCGATTTCCCATTTCAGCGTCGGATCGTGGATCGTGCGAGCCAGTTCAGCGGCAGTCGCGTCGATCACCGTCGCGATGCGGATGGCCTCGTTGACGAAACTGTTCGACGCTGACTTCAACGCGAGGTGCTGGTCGAAACCTTTGAGCGCGCGCTGCACGTGCTCGAGGCCGGTCATGCCTTGCGCCGTCTCGACGCCAAGCTTTTCCTCGACGATCGGGATCTTCCTGATACCCGCGAGCACCTGCTTGGAAGTCAACTGCTTCGTATCGCGACGAATGGTCTGCCGGTCTGCCAATTGGCGCAACGCCGCGACCCGATGCGGCGCGATGCGATGGTCGTGTACCGGCGCGGGTGGTGCCAAGGCCGGCGATCGACGCAGGACGTCGACGACCGGGCGCGCCCCGCGTCCGGCGGGCGGTGCGGCGCACGCGCCGACGAGGCCCGCGACGGCAATCGCTGGCCCCGCGTCGACGCACTCGCTTGCGGGTGGCGCGACCGCGCCGGCTCGTTCGACGTGCGTCAACTCCCGGGGCGCGGACGACGGACCCTTATCGTCGTGCGTATGCGCGTGCTCCAACTACTGCTCCGGATCGAAAGCCCCGTGGACGACGTCAGTAGCGTAGTGCTGCTCCGAGCCCGCGTGCGCGACCTTCGCGCAGGCGCCACCCGTTCGCCGTGCGCACTGATAGGGTGAACTCATCAGATGACCTGAGGGCTGTCTGAAGGCTGTCTGAGGGGTTGGCAATGTCATCGGCCCTTGTCCGCGCGCCGCTCGTAGACCAAGCGATCGCATACCTGCGCGACGAGATCGAATCCGGCACCTGGCCGGTCGGCAGTCGGCTGCCGTCCGAACCGTGTCTCGCGCAACAGATGGGCGTGGGGCGGTCGACCGTCCGCGAAGCGGTCAAGGTGTTGGCGCACGCGGGGGTGCTCGAGGTTCGCCAGGGTTCAGGCACCTTCGTTCGCACTGCCACTGGCGACTACGCGATGCGCTTGCACCGCGCCGAAACGGCCGAAGTGTACGAGGTGCGCCGCGCACTTGAGGTCGAAGCCGCGTCGCTGGCCGCCCGTCGGCGCACCAAGGCCGACCTCGAGGCGATCGACGCGGCCCTGCGACGGCGAAACGACGAACGTGGCAACGGCCGCGGCCGCGACTTCCTGCTCGCCGATGTCGCTTTCCACACGGCGGTCGTCGAGGCGGCGCACAATCCTTTGCTCTCGACGCTTTACGCCGCCTCGCTCGCGGCTATCGAACGGGCCATCGAGGGCGTCATCGCGGAGCCGTCCCTTGCGCGCGGCGCGGGCCGGTTGCACGACCAACTTGCCGACGCGATCCGCGCGCGCGACTCGCGGGCGGCGATGGCCGCCGTCCGCGAACACCTCGACCGTACGTACGAAGCGCTGACCAAGCAGGTGCGCGCGTGAACCGGCGCGGCATCGCGATGATGAGCTCGGCGCACCTGGCCGACGATTTCTACCAGGGCGTGGTGCCGGCGATGTTGCCGTTCTTCGTCGCCGAACGCCATTACAGCTACGCCGCGGTGGCGGGCCTCACCCTAGCCGCCACCATCTTTTCGTCCGTGGCGCAACCGGCGTTCGGCTGGTGGACCGACAAGCAACCGCGCCGCTGGCTGATCCCCGTAGGCATGATCACCGCGGCAGCAGGCGTCGCCCTCGCCGGTTTCTTCTCCAGCTATGTCGTCACGTGGCTCGTGATCGCATTGTCCGGGCTCGGTATCGCCGCGTTTCACCCCGCCGCCGCGCGGGCGGCCCGCCAGGCCGCGGGCGACCACAACCGGGCGATGAGCGTCTTTGCGCTCGGAGGCAACACCGGCTTCGCCCTCGGCTCACTCGTCGCCACGCCGGTCTTGCTGGTCGCCGGCTTGCGCGGCACCGCCCTGCTGATTTTTCCCGCCGTCGCGATGGCCGCCGTTTTGGTGAAGAAGCTCGATCATGTCTTGGACGGCGCCGACGGCCGCCGCGGCTCGGCCTTGCCGACCGGCGTCGACAACTGGCCCGCGTTCGCGCGACTCACCAGCGTGATCGTGATTCGGTCAATCTTGTTCGGCGCCGTAAGCGCGTTCCTCGCCCTGTACTTCATCAGCCATTTCGGCGCGTCGAAGGCTGTGGGTGGCGCGGCACTGACGACATATCTGGTCTCGTCGGCCATCGGTACCTATCTCGGGGGCTGGTTCGCCGACCGCTACGGCCGGCTGCTGACCGTACGAGCCGGTCTCGCCGCAATCGCACCGGCGCTGGTCGGCGTGCTGCTGGCCCCCAGCGAGCCGATCGGGCTGATCTTCGTCGTCCTCCTCGGCGTGACCATGTCGCTGCCGTTCGCCCTTTTCATGATGTTGGGTCAGGACTACCTGCCCAACCGAATCGGAACTGCCAGCGGTATCACCGTTGGGCTCGCCGTCACGGTCGGCGGATTGTTCAGCCCGCTCCTCGGCTGGCTCGCTGACGTCACAAGTCTGCGGCTGATGTTCGCCGTCTTGATCGTGCTACCCATAGCTGCCTGCCTGCTGTCGATGAGCATGCGCGATCCCCGGCCACAGCTCGCCCCTTCGCGCAACGCGATCGACAAGGTCGCCAGCAACGCGCTCAGCTGAATCCGGGTTGGTCACGCCGCCGCTCGCGTAACGACCGCCAGTCGCGGGAACCGCTCCTTCATGGGTTCGAACTGGCTCACAACCGATATTCCCAGATCGGCGTGGGCGCGATGAATCAGCGGTTGCACAACGCGGCGCTCGCGATCGCCGGCATGATCGACACAGCGGTGCCGCCCATCCGCCGGCGCCACTCGGCGGGGACACACCGTCGTCCGGCACCGACAGGCGGCGCGCTCGCCCCACCCGTGCCCACCACGTTCGAGGCTACGACGACCACCCCGGATGGCGACCAGGCAACAGTGATCGCGACAGCGGCGCCCGGAAACGAAATATCCGGCCCCCGACGGCCCACAGCTCACGAGCGCGAAAAAGAAGCGGAACCCGCGGGATCCCTGTCGATCGCGGAAGGCAGCGGGCACCCGGCAGGGCAGCGCGGCAGACCCACCACGTGGATCGTGGTCGCGTTCATCGCGCTCGCGTTCGTGACCGCCGGCCTCGGCTTGGTCTTCGACCTGCTGTGGCTCTTCGTCGCCGGACTTATCGCGGTGGCCGCCGGTCTCATCGCGGGATGGGCGTTTCACATCATGGCCGACGTCGGCGAATCGGGCGCCGACACGAAATAGCAGCGAGAGCACCGGGGCGAGTCGAGCCAGCTCGCCGCATCAGGCGAGGTGGTCGCCGCCGCCCGACTCGAGCCTGGCCAAACGGTCGACCAACCACGGCCAGCCGGTCGGCCTGGCGTGCTCGCGGTGCCAGCCCCACAACAACTCGTGCACCTTCGGACCGTGCCGCACGTGCGCGAGCAGCGCGACCCGTGAACCGCTCGGCATCACTTCCGATTTGAACAGCTCTCGCACGTGGCCGGCAGCGTCTCGCTCGACACCCGCGGCCGTACCGCCCACGAACGACGGCACGTTGCCCTCGGCAAGCCCGACGGACGCCGGCACTTCGACGGCCACCTCCTGCACCGACGGAACGCCGCCGAGCAAGACCAGCTCGCCGGTGTCGTGAATCCATTCCAAGGCGGCGCGGCGGTCGGCCGGCATGGCCAGCGCCGTCGCGACCTCGGCCGGCACCTGCCACCAGCCGAAGTTCGTGGAAAAGCTCTTCACTCGATCGACGTCGGCGGCGTTGAACGCTTCGAGGTCGTAGACGGGCAGCAGCGTGTCGTCAAGCTGCAGGTTGGCGAGCGGCTCGGGCGAATCGTGGTCTGCCACTGAGCTCCCCCTCGTTCTTACGCGAATTTGGCGACGAGCATGTCGGCAAGCGCCCGAAAAGCCTTACCTCGATGGCTGATCGCGTCTTTCTCGCCGGCCGACATCTGCGCGGTGGTGCGATCATATCCCGACGGCACGAATATCGGGTCGTACCCGAACCCGTTGCTGCCGCGCGGCGCGCGCGTCAACGAACCGGTCACGCGACCGTGCGCGACGAGTTCTTCACCGGAGGGAAAAACGGCGACAGCGGCGCAGACGAAGGCCGCGCCTCGGCGCTCGTCAGGGACGTCGGCCACCTGAGCAAGCACCAGCCTCAGGTTCACGACATCGCGGTCGGCGTCGGGGCCTTCGAGATCGCCCGACCACCGAGCCGACAGCACACCCGGCATGCCGGACAACGCGTCGACAGCAAGCCCGCTGTCGTCAGCAATCGCGATCTCTCCGGTGGCGCGCGCGACAGCGCGCGCCTTCAGGAACGCGTTGCCCTCGAAAGTATGTTCCGTTTCGGCGACCTCGGGCGCGCCCGGATATTCGCCGACGCCCACAAGCTCGACATCACCAAGGCCGGCCACTGCCAAAATGCGTTTCAGCTCAATCAGTTTGTGCGCGTTGCGAGTCGCGAGCACAACTCGTCGTCCGGCCAAACCGCTCATCGGCCGGCGAGCGCTTCCCGCTGCAAATCCGCTAGCGTGCCGCACCCCTTGACCGCGAGGTCAAGAAGGGCGTCGATTTCGGCTCTGCTCAGCGGTTGACTTTCAGCCGTGCCCTGCACCTCGATGAACTCGCCCTCGCCGGTGACCACGACGTTCATATCTGTACCTGCGCGCACGTCTTCTTCGTACATGAGGTCGAGCCGGGGTTCGCCGTCGATGACACCGACGCTGACGGCGGAAACACTGCGCACCAGCGGCTCGCCTGGCAAATCGCCATGCGCGCGCAACCAGCTGATCGCGTCGGCGAGCGCCACATACGCGCCGGTGATGGCTGCCGTTCGGGTACCGCCGTCGGCCTGCAACACGTCGCAGTCGAGTTGGATCGTCGTCTCGCCGAGCGCCTTGTAGTCGACGCAAGCGCGAAGCGCCCGACCCACAAGCCGCGAGATCTCCTGAGTACGGCCACCGAGCCGGCCCTTCACCGATTCGCGGTCGTTTCGGGTGTTGGTAGCCCGCGGCAGCATCGCGTACTCGGCGGTCACCCATCCCAACCCGCTGCCTTTGCGCCAGCGCGGCACGCCGTCGGTGACGCTCGCCGCGCACAGCACTCTGGTGCGCCCGAACTCGACCAGCACCGACCCTTCGGCGTGGTCGAGCCACTTGCGGGCGAACGTCACGGGACGCAGTTCGTCATTGGCACGACCGTCGCTTCTTGGCATGGCCTCGACCCTACCGACACCGTCAGATGTCGAACATCGCACCCGGCACGGCCAGTTGGGCGCGGCCGCCGAACGCCGTCCGGGCCCTTTCGAGTTGACGGCCGGCGTCGTGCCACGGCGCGACATGCGTCACGACGAGCGTGCCGACGCCGGCGGCGCTGGCAACCCGGCCGGCGTCGGACGCCGTCAGATGCGTGTCGGGGGGATTGTCGTCACCGTCGACGAAACCCGCCTCCGCGAGCAAGACGTCAGCACCGCGCGCGAAGGTGGCGAGTCCGTCGAACGGACCGGTATCGGCCGTGTACACGAGAGTTTTCGCGGACGCCGAAACCCGCGCCGCGTACGTCTCGACGGGATGTCTGGTGCGCGTCACCTTGACGTCGAATGGCCCGATCGTGGTGTCGTGCGGCTCCTCGAATTTGAACACGTCGGCCAGCGCCTCGACGGGGCGGCCGAATGCACCGGCAATCCGTTTTCTGTCGGCGACCGGGGCGACGAGACGAACCGGCGACGGCACCCTGCCGTCGGGATGATGACGCCGCACGTGCGCGTAAGGCACCAGGTCGAGCCAGTGGTCGGCATGGAGGTGGCTGACGAATACCGCGTCAAGGTCTCGCGGGTCGACGTATCTTTGCAACGGACCGAGCGCGCCATTACCGAGATCGATCAGCAACCGGAACCCATCGTGCTCGACAAGGTACGACGAGCACGCGGCATCAGGGCCGGGGTGACTGCCCGAGCATCCGACGACGGTAATCCGCACATTTACCTCCTGGCAGATTTGGTCTCCGGGGCGCCGTCCTGATTCCAGGGTGCCACCGTACGCGCGGGCCGACACATATTTCCAGCTACGCGTCGCGATCGTGCGATCGGCTCCAAAGTGCCGTGAAAGCTCGATAGAATAGCCTCGCCATGAGTGAAAAAGAAACAGTTCCCATGAGCTCGTCCGCCGTTCGGCTAAGCCGGATTGCCAATGCACTCGACGCCAACCTTTACGGCGACGTGCACGGTGGGGCCATCATGCGGTTGATAGACGAGGTTGCCGGCGTGGTCGCGTGCAGGTATAGCGGCGGGCAGGCGAGCACAGTGGCGGTCGACGAGATGCAATTTCTCGGGCCGGTCCACATCGGAGACGTCGTCACCTGCGAAGCGCAAGTCAACTGGACAGGCCGCACCTCCTGCGAGGTCGGCGTCCGCGTGACCGCACAACCGTGGGACAAAGGCGAGGAAGCCAGCCGGCACGTCTCGTCAGCGTATTTGGTCTTTGTCGCGCTCGACGATCGCAAGCGGCCACGGCCGATTCCCCAGGTAGTGGCCGAAAATGACGATGACCGGCGGCGTCTCCGGGAAGCCGAGATCAGGCGCGACGCGCGGCTCGCGAGGCGCGAGTCGATTCTGCGTTCACGCGCGGCTACGTAGGGTTGCCGCACAGAACTACCCGTTCATGGCTTTTGAGCCGCCGTCTTAGCCTCCTTACGTCTGCGGCGTTCGGCGAGAAATTCGTTGACCATCCGTTGAGAATCCGGTGTGGCGAGTACGCGCGCCGCGCCTTCTATCTCGGCCGCAAAGCCGGCGTCAGACGGCGCGAGAGACAAACAGCGCTTTATTTCCGCGAGCGGCGCGGATGGCAAGCGGGCCAGGCCATCAGCCCAGGTAAATGCCCGAGCCTCGGCCTCGCCGTGCCCGACCGCTTTATGCACGATTCCGAGGCGTTCGGCTTCGGTCCCCGACACAAGTTCGCCGGTCAGGATCAGCCGAGTCGCGGTAGCGACACCGGCAACGCGCGTCAGGCGCTGGGTTCCCCCGGCACCGGGCAGTAAACCGATCTTAATTTCGGGAAGTCCGATTTGGATGTCGTCGCAGGCGACCCGAAGGTCGCAGGCGAGTGCGAACTCGAGTCCACCACCGGTGGCGGTGCCCTCCAAAGCCGCGATCGTCGGCAAGCTGAGATTCGCCCACTTATCGTAGAAGTGCTGGATGCGGCGATTGAACGCCAGCAGACTCTCGGTGCCGTCAGGCTGCTCGAAAAAGTCATTAATCATATTGATGTCGACGCCTGGGCTGAAGAACCGTTGCTTACTTTGCACGACGACAACACGAATATCGGCATTTGCGCGGATACTGCTGTGAGCCGCGTCGAGCTCATCGAGGAGCGCGGCGTTGATTGCGTTAACCGGTGGCCGTTCCAACGTGAGAACGCCGACTCCACCGCGCTGCGTAACCGAAACCAATGATTGCACAATGCCTACCCGGTGGTCACGCTTCGCACTGACAGCCACTTGCCCAACGCCGTCCGGTACCGCGTCACAATAAGCCTCGCCCGCGGCGCGAATCTCCTCGCCGCCAGAAGAAGACCAATCTGGCGAAGAGATGGCAGATCGCCATGCCGGTGCGCTTGAGCATCGGTACCGCGACTGCGCCTACCAAGTTGATTGCTTCAGGTTGCGGTCGAGTCAGCGGCGCCCGCTGAGGCACGCCCGGAGCCGTCACCCCTGCCGGGCTCGAAACCGAAGGCGCCGCGCCGGCATCGCCTCCGGTTGCATCGACGTCGCCACCCGCACTTCCGGAAGTATCCGCGTTGCCCGAGTCATTTGGGTTTCCCGAGTTATTCGACGGCGCCATTTCGGCGGCAAGCGAATCCGCGAACTGCCCGATGAGCTTCGCGGCCACGTCGCTGATCACTCCGCGTCCGAACTTCGCCGGTCGGCCCGTCACGGTCAGATCAGTACGGACGAGAACCTTCGTAGAGTTCACGCCTTCGGGCTGAAGCGAGGCCTGTACCGTCGCGCTAGCCGTACCGGCGGCACGCGACTCTTTTCCCGACGCCTCGAGCACGACCGTGTGCGTCGCCTCGTCGCGTTCGCGAAAGAGCGCCTGGCCGTTGTAGTTGATGACGATCGGACCGACCTTCACTTTGACGGTGCCAGATACGACCTCGCCGTCGAAGTCGGTAAGCGTCGCACCCGGCATGCAGGGAGCAATCCTTTCGACGTCGAGGAGAGTTGCCCATGCCTCTTGCACCCCTGCTGGCACGGTAAATGAATGCTCGAGCTCCATCTCTCCTCATTCCGCCGGGCACATAACGTGGTGTTTCACGTCACGCTGCCACCATTCACCATTAATCAAAGACCGCGGAACAGTTGCCGTGCCGGGCCGCTTCAAAGTCAGGTCAGGTCATCGGGAGGTGGGTTCTCGCGTGCGCGCACCATCGATGAGCCGATGTCGCATCAGATCTCAGCCAACAGGCACAGGCTCCTTCGCGGCGGTCGCGGCCGGTGCATCGTGCAGTGCAAGCCAAATCCGCTGCGGGCTCGCGGGCATATCGATGTGGTGAATTCCGAAAGGCTTCAGCGCATCGCAGACAGCATTGATGACCGCAATACTCGAGGCGATGGTTCCGGCCTCGCCCACACCCTTGACGCCCAGCGAGTTCGACGGCGTGGGCGTGACAGTGTGGTAGACCTCGGTCGGAACCATCTCGTTGATTGTTGGAACCAGGTAGTCGAGGAACGTGCCACCAGCACGTTGGCCGCTTTCGGGATCGTAGACGACATCCTCGAGTAATGCCTGAGCGACTCCCTGAAGCACACCGCCGTGGATTTGGCCTTCGACGATCATTGGATTGATGACGTTGCCGCAGTCGTCGACAGCGAGATACCGCAAGATGGACGTCACGCCGGTGTCGGGATCGACCTCTACCACGCAAATGTGAGTGCCGAATGGCCAGGTGAAGTTCGGCGGATCGAAGAACGCGACGGCCTCTAGGCCCTGCTCCATACCGTCGGGCAGATTCCTGTTGTACGCGGCGAACGCGATCTCGCCAATCTGCTTCGCCACACCTGTACTACGGGCAACATAAGTGCCGTCTTGGAATTCGACATCATCGACGCTGACCCTCAGGAGGTGTGCCGCCAGTCGCCGACCCTTGTCGACCACCTTCTGGCACGCGGTGTAAACCGCCATGCCACCCACGGGAACGCTGCGGCTCCCGTAGGTGCCGTGCCCGAAGGGCGTGTTCGCGGTGTCTCCCTCTTTCACCAACACCTTGTCGATGGACACGCCAAGAGCGTCGGCCGCAATCTGCGCGAAGGCGGTGGCATGGCCTTGACCGTGCGAGTGCGTTCCGGCGAATACGCTCACACTGCCACTCGGGTGCACACGGACGACGGCCGACTCGGTAAGACCGATCTCGTCTTGGTTGGCGGCAGTCATTTTCGAGGGGCCAAAGCCCGCAATTTCGACGTACGAGCCGATTCCGATACCGATATAACGCCCCTGCTCACGCGCCTCTTGCTGCTGGCGGCGAAGGCCCGCGTAGTTGGCCAACTCCAGGGCCTTGTCAAGGGTGGTTTCGTAGTCGCCGGAGTCGTAGGTAAAACCGAAGTGGTTCTTGTGCGGGAACTCCCTTATGAAGTTGCGGCGCCGAAGCTCCACGGGATCCATGTCGAGTTTCTCGGCCAACAGGTTCATCACTCGTTCGGCGAGATGTGTCGCCTCAGGGCGCCCCGCGCCGCGGTAAGGGCCAGTCCACATTTTGTTGGTGAGCACACCGATCGATCGCGCCTCGATCATCGGCCAGTCGTAGCAGCCACCGGAAAGATGCACTGAGATAACGGGATTCGCACCCGTGCGCCCGAAGTACGCCCCAATATCGGCGAGTTGATGTACCCGAAGCGCCAGTAGCTTTCCCTCCGCGGACGCGGCGGCCTCGACGTCAAAGACCTGACCTCTGCCATGGCTAGTCGTGGCCAGGTTTTCGCTACGGGTCTCGGTCCACTTCACCGGCCTGCCGACAAGTTTCGAGGCGATGGGGATCAGATAATCCTCCGCGTACGGCCCCATCTTCGACCCGAAAGCACCTCCGACGTCGGGCGAGATGAAGCGCACCTTGCTCTCAGGCAGGCCGAGTGCCTCGGAAACATACAGTCGATTGAAGTGCGGCATCTGGCTCGAATGCCACACAGTCAATTCGTCGTTGTAATCGGCAAGCACCACGCGGCACTCGATCGACGCGGCGCAAACACGCTGCTGAACGATTCTTTCTTTGATGACAACCGCGGCCTCAGCGAACGCCGCATCGATGTCGCCGGACGGCGGGAAGTGGACATCCCAACCGATATTGTCGGCCGCACCATCGTGCACGGTCGGGGCACCGGGCTCGATCGCCGCATCGAGGTCGACCACGGCAGGCAGCGGGTCGAGGTCGATCGCGACGAGCGCCGCCGCGTCGGCCGCCGCGTAGCGGTTCTCGGCAACGACTACGGCGAGAGGCTCACCTTCGTATACTGCCTCATGTTCGGCGATCGGGTATTGCGTTGGCGTCTGGTGGCGGTCCGAGATACCGCACTCGATGACAGGCATCGATGCATGTATATGTGGCAGCACATCCGCTGCCGTCAAGACCGCGATGACCCCCGGTGCGGAAAGGGCCTCCTCAACGTCGATCGAGACGACGCGCGCGTGCGCGAACGGGCTCCGCACGATCTCGGCATACGCAAGGTTCGCGATCGCGATGTCGTCGACGTAATGCCCACGACCCGTGATAAGCCGACGATCCTCCAGTCGTCGTATCGAGGATCCGCTATAGCGTTGAGTAGACAACGTCTCCTCCTCGTCTTGTCGAATACCGTGCACGCGGTCGCGGGCGATCACGACAGACCCAGACCGCGCAACGCGCGTTCGGCCAACACCCTGACAAGCGCCTTCTTGTACTCAGCCGGTACCGCGGCATCGCCGGTCGGGCGCACCTCGTCGGCGAGTGCGGCCGCGGCCCGCGCGGCATCGCCGCCCTCCCCTACCGCCACCTCGGCCGCTGTACCGCGGATCGCCCGGCTCGCTACGTTGGTCAAACCGACCCGTAGCGCCCCATCGGACTTTCGCTGCACGCCGAGGCCGACCATCGCCCAGTCAGTACGACGACGCCGGAACTTGAGGTACTCACTCGGGCCTTTTTCCACCGGAAATATGACTTCCGTAACCAGCTCGTCAGGCTCGAGTGGCGTGGTCATGAAGTCGAGGAAGAAGTCGGCCGCAAGAATTCGCCTGCGCGTCGTGACGATCTCAGCATCGAGCATGATAGCGACGGTGCAATAGTCGCCAGCGCTATCGGCGTGGGAGATGACTCCACCGATGGTGCCTCTCGCCCGCACCTGCGCGTCGCCAACCTCGGCCGCGACCTTCGCGAGGAGCGGCAGGTTTTCGCGAACGACAGCATTGGTAGCGAGATCAGCGTGACGGGTCAGAGCGCCGATGTGCAGTCGTTCGTCGTGGACACGCACATACCGCAACTCATCGAGCTTGCCGATGTCGACGAGAAGGCCGGGTTCGACAAGGCGTGTCTTCATCAGCGGAATCAAACTCATTCCACCGGCGAGAACCTTGGCGTCATCGCCACCGTCGCGAAGGTGCGCCTCGGCGTCCGCTACGTCGGTGGCGACGTGATAGTCGAAAGCGCTTGGAATCACGACGAGTCCCTTCCGTCACCCGCGGCCATGGTGTCGGCCGCCGCCTTGACGGCACTGACGATGTTTACGTAGCCCGTGCACCGACAAATGTTTCCCTCAAGGCCCGCGAGGATCTCTTCGTCGTTCGGACGCGGGTTCTTGTCGAGCAACGAAACGGTCGACATGATGAAGCCGGGAGTGCAGTAGCCGCACTGCAAGCCGTGCTTCTCATGGAAAGCTTGCTGCACCGGATGCAACGTGTCGCGCTCCGCAAGGCCCTCGACAGTGGTGATCTTGCGCCCGTTCGCCTGCACCGCGAAGAGGGTGCACGATTTCACCGCTTCGCCGTCAAGCAGCACCGTGCACGCGCCGCACTGGCTGGTATCACAGCCGATGTGCGTACCCGTCAATCCGAGACGATCACGTAGAAAGTGCACGAGAAGCATGCGAGGCTCGACGGTCTCGGCGCGAACTACACCGTTCACCTCGATGTGGACGACCTCTTTAACCAATGAGTCCGTCGATGTCATCCGACTACCTCCTTGCCGGCTCTGCCACATCTCGTCACGTGAAGCATCGACACGCAATCCAACGTACTCGTGCGACGAACAGCAGCGTCGTCAGTATGTAATTGACTACACGGAATCGGCGTCATCATGAGGCCTTCTCTCGGTGACGCGTCGTAAGCCGGAAGAGCGCGATCGCACCGATGAGTATGCCACCGTTGAACAAGGGTTGGACGTACGTCGGCGCCCCGAGCATGAACATGCCGGTCGTGCCGGCGGCGACGAGGTACACGGCGATGAGCGTGCCCCAGACGTTGAAGTGCCCGGGCCTGATCGCGGTCGTGCTGAGGAAAGCCGCCGCGAATGCGGGAAGGAGAAAGGACGTCAACGAGTCGGCACTGCTCGATCCGACACGTGCCGCCTGGACGATGCCACCCACGGAAGCAAGAAGAGCCCCGCCGACGAACGTGAGAAATACGAGGAAAGGCACGCGGACCCCGGCCAATCGAGCGGCATTCTCGTTGCCACCGATGGCGTACATTTGACGGCCGACGACGCGGTAACTGAGGATGTACCAGACGACGATGCAGCCAATAATCGTGTAGATAAAGGCGATCGGGATACCGGCCGGGCGAGCTTGACCTAGCCGCAAAAAGCTCCGCGGGATATTGTCGGAGATCAAGGTACCGCCGGAGTAGAGCAGAGCCGCGCCCGCTAATGCCGAGCCGACACCGAGTGTCACGACGAGCGAATTCAGCTTTGCGTAGGCAACAAGCAAGCCGTTGACCACACCGCAGACCAGCCCGACGACGAGGCCGAGCGCGATGGCCTGCCAGACAGGCCAACTGTGCCGCGAGATCACTCCGACCGTGACAAGGCTGGAAAAGGTCGCGATGTAGCCGACCGAGAGGTCATATTGCTGAACGACCAGCGGCAGCATAATGCCGAGCGCGACCAGCGCGAGGGCCGCGTCACCGGTCAGTATCGACGCGAAGTTTTGCCAGGTCGCGAATGTATGCGGCCGAAGCAGTGAGAATGCAACCGTCACGATTATCAGCGCGAGCAGAAGGCCATACTGCTGCAACAGCGAACCCGCCGCGTGACGTCGACGGCGTGACGGCTCGAGCTGTCGCGATGAGCCGAGTTGTTGCTGCGTTGAGCTTTCCAGAGTCGGTCCTGACACGGCTACCTCACTACTCGTCGACTCGCGAACCGGCGAACGGGTGACATTTGTTCAACTCTTGATGTCCGCACTCATGGGTGACGCGCATTGCTATGCCGCTCCGTAAAGTGCCATGAGGACGTCCTCCCGCGAGACCGGCTTCGACGAGATTTCTGTAGCGATGCGGCCGTCGCGCATGACAAGGACCCGGTCAGCGTAGGCCGGTACGTACTCGATATCGGACTCGAGCCACAAGACGGCACCGCCTCGTGCTAACACACGCTCGCGAATGGTCTTCAAGATATCGATTTTCGCGCCGACGTCGATGCCCTGCAAAGGCTCGTCCATGATCAACAAAGTGCAATCGAGCCGAGTCCACTTCCCGAGTGCGATCTTTTGCTGGTTGCCCCCTGACAATGTGCTGATCGTCACGGTCGGGTCGTTCGGTTTCACGCCAAAACGTGATACGACACGTCGGCCCATCTCGAGCATCTTTTGCGAAGAGACACCGAACCAGCCCACGAGGCCGCCGAATGACGTGATCGCAAGGTTTTCAGCGATTGTCTGGGATGCTGCCAAGCCGCTCGTGCGCTCTTGAGGGACGTATCCGACTCCCGCGCGGCTTGCCCAACGAGGGGTCGGTTTCGCGACCCGCGGACCCCCCCGAAGCGAGATAGACCCGGAGCTGGCCGGCTGAAGGCCATAGATCAAACGGCCAAGTTCGGACCGGCCGGAACCGACCAAGCCGACTATGGCGACCATTTCTCCGGCGTATAGCCGAAGATCGACGTCGTGAGTGCGGTGACCGCTGAGTCCGTGCAGTTCGGCGACCACATTTCCCGTGCGCTGTACGTTGGCGGAGGCTTCGCTGGTGGCCCGCTCTGTCATGGCGCGACCGGCAATGAGGCTGCGCACGGTGTCTTCGTCGGTGGCCGCGATCGGGCCGGAAAAGATTCGCTGTCCGTCACGCAGAACCGTCAGATCATCGGCGACCTGAAAAACCTCGTCAAGACGGTGCGTCACATAAATAACCGCGACACCCTCGCTTTTTAGGTTCTTGATGATGACGAGAAGGCGGTTGACCTCGGAACGCGGCAACCGGGCGGTCGGCTCATCGAGTACGAGGACGCCGCTGTGATGGTCCATGTCTTGCAGGGCGCGCGCAATGGCGACCAGCGTACGTTCGACCGGACCGAGGTTTTCGACGTTTCGACGAGGGTCTATGTCGAGGTGCAGCTTGTGTAGCTCCCTCTTCGCGCGGCGGTTCTGCTCACGCCACGAAATCGTGCCGAGCGCCGAGGTCTTATACGAAGCGCCTAGCGCGAGGTTCTCGGCGACCGAAAGACCTGAGACCAAGCCCAGGTCTTGGTGAACGAACCGGAGCCCCGCGCTATGCGCGTCAGCACCACTATGCTTTGGCGGCAACTCAGTGCCGTAGACATAGATTTTGCCCTCGTCGGGAGTGTGGTACCCCCCGAGCGTTTTGATCAAGGTCGACTTTCCGGAGCCATTGTGACCGAGGAGGGCACGAACCGTTCCTCGCTCGACTTGGAAGTCGATCGACTGCAACGCTCGGGTGGCACCAAACTGCTTGCTGAGGTTTTCTATGACCAAGGCCGCGGTAGAGGTGGCACTCATGATTTACGCACCTGTCTCGAGCCTCCGCATAGTCCTTATTACCTAGTCGGTTAGCGGCCTCAGCCGGTAACGCCCCACAACTTCTTGAACTGCGACTCGTAGTCGAGGTCACCGGTCCAGCCGATGGTCTTGTCAGCTTCCGACAGCGAGTCAACGTTGCTCGGGTCGATGATGCGAAGCGGCAGGCCCTTTGCCCAGTCAAACGTCGGCTGGCCGTTGAGCATGCGGTTCAGATTGTCCATCGTGGCCCACGACTCGAACGGGTACGGGTTCGCGATCGAAGCGATCTGGAACTTGTTCTGCTGGATGAGCAAGATGTTCGGCGGGTTGCCGTTCATGCCGATACCGTGCGCCTCGGTCTTCACACCACTGGCGATGACGTCTGTCGAAACACGCTGCATACAGGCGTCGTAGCACCACACCCAGTTGGTGCTGGGGTCCTGCTGAATCTGCGCGACGGCGAGTGAGCCTGGCTGAGTCTCGATATTCTTGGAAAGGAACTGCTTTTCGGTGACCTTGCAGTCGGGGCACTTGGTCTTGTCCTGAAGAACGGACATGATGCCCTTGTATTCACCGATCTTGACTGCGGGGAATTCGAAGTCGGCCAGGATGAGCGCGTTCACTTTGCCACCAGGCGAATTCGCGATCATGTAGTAAGCGGCGAGTTGCCCAGCATGCACCCAGTCGTGCGACACATCAGGCACACTTTCAGGCTCGTTCACGAGGTCGCCCAAGGTAATGAGCGGAATATGTGCCGCGACCGCACGCTGAACACCCTCTTGCACCACACGCGTGTCGATGATGTCCAGCACGATACCGTCAAACTTCGCGTCGACGGCGCTGTTCAGCGCCTTGAGCTGAACAGAGGCGTCACCCTGCCCGTCAAAGATCGTGACCTTCCAGCCGAGCACCTCCGCCGCCGCTTCCATGTCCTTCGCGACAATGGCGGTTCCCTGCGTCGCCTGGTTCGCGCTGATGATCGCAATCTTGGCGCCGGCCTTCGGCGTCGGAGAATCAGAGGGCCCCTGCCAGCCCGTAGGCGCCTGCAGATACTGCGCGACGATTGACTTCGCGTTCGCGACCGCATCGCCGCCGCCCGCGGCTGAAGAGCCTCCGGTACTCGCCGGTGCCGTCGCGGCGGTGGTCGGACCCCCAGCCGGTGTCGACGACGTCGATGTGTTGGTGCCGCTTGAGCTAGAACATGCCGCGGCCACGAAACTCACGATCGCTCCAGCGGCGACCAAGCCCAGGTAAGCGCTTCTTGAGCGCCGCTCTGATAGCC
This sequence comes from Actinomycetales bacterium, assembly GCA_040255675.1. Classification (GTDB taxonomy): domain Bacteria; phylum Actinomycetota; class Actinomycetes; order Acidothermales; family Acidothermaceae; genus JBDZVM01. The sequence goes on from JBDZVM010000017.1 coordinate 34,450, forward strand.
GCGAGCGAGTACGGGTGTTGCGATAACTTGGTCTCAGCTTCATATTTTCTGACTCCCTCACGAAGCGCTCGACGACCATCGTCTAACCGCTTGCTGAGGAAGGGTATACTAGTAGGCATCAGCGATTCAAGAGCATTCTCGAAAATAACGGTCTCGTCTACGCGGCAGTGTTCGAGAATAGGAAGAGGTCACGGGTCGGTAAATATAGGCACTTGGTAGGCGGCGTTTTTACGCGCTTGCCAGATCGTCATTCGCGTCAGTTGGTGTGGTGACCCGCATTTCGCATCGGGGTTTTATTGCGTCGCGACGGTGACGCCGCCCGCGATCCATCGATTACATACCTTGTGAGGGAGATGGGCGCTTCGGCGCCATGATCCGAAAAGCAGCCTCAAAGCGAGACTCGTACGGTAGTATGCGCCAGGTCCGACAGCCTAGCCGACCAGATTCCGAGGAGGGGCCAATGCCACTTGAGCGCGTGGACTTGAGCGAGCAAGTCGTCCACCGTTCGCTGGCCGACCTGGCACGCGAGCGGATCATGCAGGACATCATCGAGCTACGCCTCCACCCCGGCGAGATAGTCCAGCTCAAAGACTTGGCCGAGGCTTACGGGATGTCACGGACGCCCGTTCGAGAAGCCCTCGCGCAGATGCAGCAGTCCGGTTTGGTGATCGCGATTCCGTACAAGGGCTACCGCATCCGGCCGCTCGACAAGCATGACATCGAAGACGTCATCTTTATGCGCGCTCTCCTCGAGCCCGCGGCCGCGGAACGAGCTGCCCTCGAAATCACCGACGACGAACTCGCCGAGCTCACCGAGTTACGCCCGCCCAAAGGCGACAGGTTCGACCTCACCTTCGACCGTTATTCCGAACGCTTCCATATACTCATCGGTCAGGCGTCGAGGTCTCGGCGACTAGCAGACATGATCGGAATGGTCTACCGCGACCTTGCCCGCCTCCAATATGCCGGTTTGAGCCGTGCGGTCCCCAAAGAGATTGTCACGGCGCACGATAAGATCGTGAGCGCATTACGCGCGCACGACCCGCAAGCCGCTCGCAAAGCGATGGCAGACCACGTTCTCGTCGTCCACGCGAAGGCGCTCGAAGAGGTGCGGGCAGGTGAAGGCGCTCTGCCCCAGGCACAGCGAAGCCGCAAATCACCCGCACGGCAACGCGCCGTCACCACCCGCGGCATCGACTGAGAGTCTGAGCGCCGCTCACTCTCCACTGAACCGCTGCTGCAGCACAAATTTCCGCACTTTGCCAGCTGCCGTACGTGGTAATGCCTCGACAAGCTCGATCCGCTCCGGCCAGAACTGCTTCGCAAAACCCAGGTTTTCTAAGTGCTTCACCAAACTCGGCAGCGTCGGAGTACACCCGGCCATCGCGACGACGACGGCGCACGCCCGTTCCCCAAGCCGCGAGTCGGGAACTCCAATAATGGCGACTTCGTGAACCTCTGGGTGTTGGTAGAGCGCCGCCTCGACCTCGACGACGGGGATGTTTTCTCCTCCGCGAATGACGATGTCCTTGGCACGTCCGGTGAGTGCTACGAATCCCTCGTCGTCCATCGATGCCAGGTCGCCGGAGTCGAGCCAGCCGTCGTCGTCGACCACTGCCTTCGTGAGATCCGGGCGCTCGAAATAACCCACAAATTTGGACGCGCCACGTACGAGGAGGCGACCGGGCACACCACGCGGCAGTTCGTTGCCACCGTCGTCAGCGATCCTTATTTCCATCGCGGGAGACACGACGCCGTCGCTGTCACCCGCTCGGTCCAGCCGCGCGTACGGGGTAATCGTTGCCGCCCCAGTTTCGGTAAGACCCCAGTTATTCGCCAACCTGGCACCGAGCACCTCTGGGGTTCGCTTCGCCAAATAGCGAGGAATGGGTGCGCCAGCGCACGAGAAGATGCGTAGCGGCCTGGCATCACGGCCCAACTCCTCGCACACCCTGATGGTGTCCATCACGAATGGTGGCGAACCGATGGTGTACGTGCCGCCCTCCGCATCGACAAGTTCCAAGAACCGGCGGGCATCCCAAACGTCCTGGTAGACGACCTTTTGCCCCCACGTGATGGGCATCAACACGCCATAGAGGAATCCTGATGCATGGGCCAGCGGCGATGGCATGATGACGACGTCGTCGCTCGTCAGCTCGAGTGCCCAGGGTAGCAATCGCGTCGTCGCGAAGAGCGTGTTGTGCGTATGTACAACACCCTTGGGCTCCCCCGTCGTTCCCGACGTGAACTGAATAGACGCGACATCATCCGGGCGCGGTTTGCGCTCGTCAAGAAGATGCCGCGGTAGCTCACTGCCGCTGTATCGCAGAAAATGCTTCTGAAACGAGCCCTTTCCGTCGCGCGGGCCGTTAATGTCAAAGACATACTCCAGGGAGTCGACACTGTCGACGAGACTTCGGCCCAGGCCGGCATGGTCAAAACGTCGGTACGTCGTGGGCACGATGAAAACTCGTGCTCGTAACGTTTGGAGCATGTAGCTGAGTTCGCGCTGCCGCAAGATCGGAACAACGGGACACGAGATCGCGCCGATCCGGTTGCATGCCAAATGCACCGCCGTGAAGTACCACCAGTTCGGGATTTGATGGCACACCGGTTCGCCCGGTGCCACCCCTAGCTCCAGCAACCCGGCGGCGATGCTGTCGACCGCCTCGGCTAACTCGGCGAAAGTAAGCCGCTCTGTCCAACCGCCGTCGGCCGAATAGGTCACCGACGCGACATCGTCCGGCCGGCTCACCGCGAGGTCGTGGAGGTCGTCTATAACAAGGCGGTCGCGCCACCAGCCCTCTTTGCGATACGAGTCGGGCGTCAATGGGATATTGCTCGTTTTCACGGCGGGTCCTGTCAATCCACCATCGTCAGTCCACCGCTGACGCTCAACACTTGACCTGTGATGTACGAAGACCGAGGCGACGCGAAGAAGCTCACTGCATTGGCGACATCTTCGGGTTGTGCGATACGCCGCAGCGGAATCCCCCTGACCAACGCTTCTTTGAGGCGCTCGGGTACGGCCGCGAATGCCGGCGTGTCGGTCGGACCCGGGCAGACGCAGTTGACCGATATCCCGTATCGAGCGACCTCGCGCGCTACCGACTTGGTGAACGCCACGACTCCGCCTTTGGCGCCGGCAAATACGGTCTCGCCGGAACTGCCAACTCTGCCGGCATCAGAGGAGAGGTTCACGATCGTGCCGGAGCCGCGTTTCACCATCTCGACCAAGAACGTGTGGGTCACCGCAATCGGGCCGAGAAGGTTGACGGAAAGGATCCGCTGCCAAAAGTTTCGGCCCGTTTCCAGGAAGGGTCGCACCTCTCCCCAGCCCGCGTTATTGACGAGCACGTCGCAGCGGCCCTCTGCGTCGATCACCGACTGATGCAGCGCGACGACCGACTCGGCGTCGACGATGTCCACCTTGACCGCGCGCGCCTCGTAGCCTGCCGAATTGATGATGGCGGCTGTCGCTCTCACGCCGTCCTCATCGATATCAGCGGCCACGACCCTGGCTCCGTCAGCGGCCAGGCGCAGCGCTGTTGCACGGCCGATACCCAATGCCGCACCGGTGACGACTACGACTGAACCGTCTAGATCCCGAGGTGGGGTCAAGTTTCAGTCCTTCCTCGGGGGTGGGCGTGCTCGCGGCGGTATACTAGCATCACGGCGCGAATATGGGGAGCTTGTTTCGAGGTCAGCCGGCGAAATGCACTGATGGGAGCCAGCTACGCCGGCACCTCCGATCGCACATGCGCGGACGCCGTCGCTAGGTGGCTCGGATCGTGTGACGACGAACGCGTCGCGAACGTGACTACGCTGGTCGCGTGGGAAGTGATCGACGTGGCTTCGTGTATGGACTCGCGGCTTACATCATCTGGGGGCTCTTCCCGCTTTACTGGCCGCTCGTCGAGCCCACGCCGGCGATGCAGATCCTCGCTCACCGCATGCTGTGGTCGCTGGTTTTCATCGCGGGAATCGTTCTGGTACGACGTCGCCGACAATTCGTCTCGGCATTCCGCCATGGCATTCGGCGCCTTCTGCTCCTGACCCTTGCGGCGGCGCTCATAAGCGCGAACTGGGGTGTCTACATCTGGGCCGTCAACGACGGTCACGTGATCGACGCGTCACTCGGCTACTTCATGAGTCCCCTGCTGACTATCGGCTTAGGCGTGACGGCTCTGGGTGAGCACCTGCGCAAGGGCCAATGGGCGGCCGTCCTGATCGGCACCGTTGCCGTCCTCATCTTCATTTTTGACTACGGACGAGTGCCCTGGATCGGGCTGTGTCTAGCCGGCACCTTCAGCTTGTACAGCTTGGTGAAGAAACTCGCGGCCACAGCGGCACTCGACAGCATGGCCATCGAAACCGCCGTTCTCGCTCCGCCGGCGCTCGGGTATCTCGTTGTCATGGAGTTACTCCACCGCGGATCATTCGGCCACACGACCCTAACGATTGACCTACTGCTCATGACGGCCGGTGCCGTAACAGCGATCCCACTCCTGTTCTTCGCGGCCGCCGCGCGGAAAATTCCGCTCACGATCCTCGGATTGCTGTTTTACGTCAACCCGGCGCTTCAGTTCGTGATCGGCCGCTACATCCGGCACGAAACCCTTCCGCGCGCGGAGTTCCTCGGCTTGACGTTCATCTGGGTGGCGTTGGTCGTACTTGGGTCGAGCGAATTCGCCGAATGGAGGCGAGAACAACGCGAGCGCGACGCCTTGACCACCTACGACCCGAATGCCGTGGAAGCACGGTGATTCCGTACGCCGGGCCTACTCGTGCCGCTCCGGCAGTCGTGTCGATACGCCCGCGACGTCGGGCGTCGAGGCTGAGAGATTGGCCGCCAATGCCTTTATCGCCTCACGGTAGGTCGCGAGCTTGTCATCACTCAAGGCGGCTTTCACCGTGATGACGCTGACAGCCGCCAGCGGGCGCCTTTGGAGATCGGTGATTGGCGCGGCGATGCAATACATGCCGACGGCCGTTTCCTCGTCGTCGGTTGCGTAGCCGACTTCTCGGGCGGCTTCGAGTTCGGTACGGAGCGCATCGAGATTGTGGACGCTGTTGGGGGTCATGACACGAAAGGGCTGGCGACCGAACAGCTCCTCTATCTGTCCTGGCGGAAGCATGCTCAGGAGAGCTTTCCCGGACGACGTGCAGTTCGCCGGGAGGCGCAGCCCGACGTCATAGCTGATCGCGACATTTTGCCGCCCGCGGCGAGTAGCGACGTAGATGGCATCGGTGCCACTCAAAACCGCGAGGACGAGAGTTTCGTTGTCGAGCGCGGGAACTTTAGCGGCTTCGGCGACGAAGTTACGAAGCGGGTCGACCGTGCGCATGTAGCCCTCAGCGAGCACCAGGGTTTGCGGACCAATCTGGTATCGCGAGTCGGAATCCTTGGTGAGCAACCCCATCTGGGCGAGGGTCGAGCAAAGCCCGTGCACCGTGCTCTTTGGCAAACCGAGCTGCCTGCCGATATCCGATGCCCCGATCGGGTCGCGTCGGACGGCGACGAAGTTGAGGATCTGCAGCGCCTTTTGGACAGATGGGACGATTGCCTGATCCTTTTCTACACGATCGTGCGACGATGCGTTCATAACACGCGCTGCCTCTCGACTAACTCACGGCGTTGGTCTGGTGAAGATCGCGAGGCCGGGTTGCGCCGTCCGATCGTCGAATAGACGACCATATCGTGTACGACGAACGATCACTGCGGCGGCTGCTGAGTCGCTTCAAGTGCCTCCAGGAGCCGAACATAAGCAATCGCGCCGCCATCAGGCTTGTTGCCGTCGACCGTCCCGACCCAAGCGGCACGTCCGCGCCGCGGGGTCATTTCCGAAGTTCGCCTCGCACCCTCGCGCGCGGCCACTATCATCGCGGCGAGCCACTGAGCCGTCGTCTCGCCTTCTGCCGTCCGTAATGCCTCGATACTCGGCACCAGCGCGTCGAGAACCGTCCGGTCACCGAGTTCGGCCCCTCCCCGCGTCGCAATAGTTTCGCTAGCTGCCTCGAATCCGCGCACGACGTCGGCATGCGTCGGTGACATGACTTGGTCGAGCGCACGGCTCGCCGCGAGCAACCCCGCCGCACCCAAAGCCGCGAACGACGACGGGTTGCCACGGGCAAACGCCATACCGATCGTCTTCAGGGCGTCCGCCGGGCTGACGTCGTCAGGCAGGTCGGCAAGCGCCGACTTGATCCCGCGGGCGCCCGCCGAAATGGTGTATCCGAGGTCACCATCGCCGGCCGCGGCGTCGAGCGCCGTCAACTCCTCCTCGGCCGCGGCGAAGCGGTCCATTGCTTCGCCGATCCACACTCGAAAAGCTGTCATCGCAAATCCCGCTGGCTAAAGAACGGGGAATGAGCCGGAGCATCAAGAAGTTGCTTCAGCTCCTCGTCGAGCCGGAGAACGCTCACGGAAAGCCCAGCCATCTCCAGGCTCGTAGCGTATTCACCCACGTACGCGCGATGGACTGTCACGTCCATCTTTTCGAGTCGTTGATGCAGGCGGCGGTAGACGACATAGAGCTCTTCGGGCGGTGTGGCACCTAGGCCGTTGACGAGAACCGCAATCCGCGATTCGGCCGATACTTCCAACTCGGGCAGCACAGCGTCGAGAAGCTGGTCGGCAACTTCATCGGCACTGAGCAACTCACCACGCCGTTGGCCAGGCTCACCATGGATTCCGATGCCGATTTCCATTTCGTTCTCACCAAGGCTGAACGTAGGTTTGCCAGAGGTGGGCAGAATGGACGGCGCAAGGCCGACACCCATCGAGCGCACGGATTCGACAACCCGTCGCGCCACGGCCGTGACCTTGTCGAGGTCGTCGCCTCGCTCCGCGGCCGCGCCTACGCACTTGTACGCAAAGAAGAGACCGGCCACACCACGTCGCTCACTTGCGCGGTCCGCGGGTGCCGACGCGACGTCGTCGGCGACCCTGACAGACGTCGTCCGGATGCCATTCGCTTGCGCCAAATCGCACGCGAGGTCGAAATTGAGCCGGTCGCCGGTGTAGTTGCCGTACAAGCACAACACACCGGCTCCGGCGTCAGCTGCCTCGATCGCGGCCAAAGCGGCATCCGACGATTGCGCGGAGAACACGTTCCCGATCGCCACCGCGGTCGCCAGCCCCGACCCGACGTACCCCAAGAACACCGGCAGGTGACCGGAACCCCCGCCCGTCACGATCCCGACCTTGCCGGGAGTAGGAGCGTCGGCTCGCACGAGCGCACGGTTCGCCGCTCCTGCCGACCGTAGGCTTTCCGGGTAAGCAGCGAGAATTCCCTCGACCACTTCGTCGGCAAAAGCTTCAGGAGAATTCATCAACTTTTTGATGGCAGTAGTCCTCTCCACTTGTCGGATCGGTTCGTGGTCATATCCGGCTTTCTCGGAATGCTCGAGCTTGATTACCGGGGGTTGGGTCGGCCACCGTTGGCGACGGCGACGATGATCACGATTTCGTCGTCCAGCGGCGCATCGGGGAGCTGCATGGTCCAGGTGAACAGATGCGAAACGTCAGTGCCATCAAGAGCACCGGTGTCTTGCGCTCCGCGGAAGGAAACATCGATCGGCGTGCCCGTGCCACCGCGCTTTTCGGCCGAGGTAATGGGGGCGCGCCCGTTTGCGACGTCGCGGACGGCGTCACCGAACAGCCTGGTGTGAATGATCGCTGAACCGTGCTGGATTTCACCGGCGAGCCCGACGAGCGATGCCTTCCCGAACGACTCGATCTTGTCGCCGAGCGCGTCCGCGGCCAGCTCCGAAAGGCGAGGACCGAGGTCTTTGCTGTATTCGTCGCTCAGCAAGCTGATGTCATCTTTGAATTCACCCGCGTACGGGTTCTTGATGACGGCGGCCGCGGCCGCAATGCGCAGCGGGCGAGCGAGATCGCGCGCGCCCTCTTGATAAATCTCGTCGACGAGGGTTACCAGTCTCCTGGTCAAGATTGCCATGTGACTTACTTTCTCCTTACCTTGCCAATTTCGCGATGGGTTACGTGCGACCTCAGGAGTTGCTCGGAAAGCCGAGATTCACTTCGCTACGGGCCGGCTCGGGCCAGCGCGATGTGATGACCTTTCCCCGGGTGTAAAAGTGGACCCCTTCCTCGCCTTGCGCGTGGGTGTCGCCAAACAGCGAAGACTTCCAGCCGCCGAACGAGTAGTACGACATCGGCGCTGGCACCGGCACGTTCACGCCCACCATGCCGACCTGCACTTCGAACTCGAAGCGGCGGGCTGCCCGCCCGTCATTGGTGAAGATTGCGGAGCCATTGCCGTAGGGGTTGGCGTTAACGATTTCAAGTGCCTCGTCGAGCGAATTCGCGCGCACAAGCGAGAGAACCGGACCGAAAATCTCGTCTTTGTAGATAGACATTTCCGGCGTGACCCCGTCGAAGAGCGTCGGGCCAAGCCAGAACCCGCTTTCGTCACCGCATGCGGTGGTACTCCGCCCGTCTACCAGCAGTTGGGCGCCTTCGGCGGTGCCCGCGTCGAGGTAACCGGCGACGCGGTCTCGATGCGCTTTGGTGACGAGTGGACCCATCCCAGACGCGGCGTCTTTCCCGTTCCCGACGACGATCTTGTCCATCCGCTCGCGGATTTTTTGAGTAAGCGCGTCTACGACGGGCCCGACCGCGACAAGCACACTCGTCGCCATGCAACGCTCGCCGGCGGAACCAAACGCCGCGCTCACCGCGGCGTCGGCGGCGATGTCGAGATCGGCGTCCGGGAGCACAACCATGTGGTTCTTCGCGCCACCGAGCGCCTGCACACGCTTGGCGTGGGAAGCGCAGCGTTCGTAGACATACCGGGCGATCGGCGTCGATCCGACGAACGAAATCGCGCGCACATCCGGGTGATCGATCAGGGTATCGACGGCTAGTTTGTCGCCATGAATCACGTTGAAGACACCGGCAGGCAAGCCGGCTTCTTCCCACAGTGCGGCAAGCCAGCCGGCCGCGCTCGGATCTTTTTCGCTCGGCTTGAAAACAACGGTGTTCCCAGTTGCGATCGCGATCGGGAAGAACCACATCGGAACCATAGCGGGGAAGTTGAACGGACTAATGATGCCAACGACCCCGAGAGGCTGGCGAACCGAGTGCACGTCAACCTGTGTCGAAACACTCTCCGAATACTGGCCTTTCATCAATTGCGGGATGCCGCACGCGAACTCGACGACTTCCAGGCCGCGGGTGACTTCAGCGAGCGCGTCAGACAACACCTTGCCGTGCTCACTCGTGATGATCGCGGCGAGTTCGTCCTTACGCGCGTTAAGAAGTTCCCTGAATCGGAAGAGGATCCTGACTCTGGTCGTCAGCGACGTGCGACCCCACTCGGCGAAGGCGCGCTTTGCCGCCTCCACCGCGTAACCGACGTCCTCCGCGGACGCGAAGCTCACCTCCGCCGATACCTGCCCGCTGGCGGGGTCGTAGACGTCACCTGTGCGGTTCGACGTCCCGTCGAAGGGTTTCCCGTCTACCCAATGGACGATGCGCTTGCTCATGTGCGCCTCAATAACGTTCTCGAATGCGGCGAGCGTCCGTAAATACGAACACCTGTTCTCTAATGTGAACGGCTGCAAGCATAGCGAGAGCCCGCAAGCTCCGTCAACGGTGATGCCGACGGTTTGACGCCAAGACGAGGCGACCAAGACGCCGGCGACCAGGACCGTCAGACGCCGCTGAATTCACGACGTTTCTCGTATCGATATCGGAACGGGCGTTCCCGAAGGCGGACGGCTCGGTCTTCGTTCCTCGCGCCTCAGGCCCAGAGCTGGCCCTCGAGTGCCGCTTCAGCCTCTTCGAGCGTCCCGGCGTACGCGCCTGTCGACAGATATTTCCAGCCGCCGTCGGCGACCACGAACGCAATATCGGCGCGCTCTCCAGATGCCACCGCCTTGGCAGCCGCGCCTAAGGCGGCGTGCAAGATGGCACCGGTCGAGATGCCGGCGAAAATGCCTTCCTGCTCGACCAATTCGCGGGTGCGCCGCAAGGCCTCGCGCGGACCGACGGAAAATCGCGTCGTCAACACTGTCTCGTCGTAAAGCTCGGGCACGAACCCTTCGTCGAGGTTGCGCAGCCCGTACACGAGTTCGCCGTAGCGAGGCTCAGCGGCGACGATCGCGATGCCCGGCACATGCTCGCGCAAGAACCGCCCGCAGCCCATCAGCGTGCCCGTAGTGCCAAGGCCGGCGACGAAATGCGTGATGGTCGGCAAGTCAGCCAGGATTTCGGGTGCTGTCGTTTCGTAGTGAGCCAAGGCGTTCGCCGGGTTGCCGTATTGATAGAGCATCACCCACTCCGGGTGCTCGGCTGCCATCGCCTTCGCGACCCGCACCGCCTCGTTCGACCCTCCGGCAGCCGGCGAGAACACGATCGACGCGCCCCACATCTCCAGCAGCTGCCGCCGCTCGACGGACGTGTTTTCGGGCATCACGCAGATCAGCCGGTAACCGCGCTGGCTCGCGACCATGGCGAGCGAAATGCCGGTATTACCGGACGTCGGCTCCAAAATCGTCGCGCCCGGCGAGAGCAGCCCGTCTTTTTCCGCTGCCTGAACCATGTAGAGCGCGGCGCGGTCTTTGATCGAACCGGTCGGATTGCGGTCTTCGAGCTTCGCCCACAACCGCACGTCGGCGGACGGCGACAACCTCGGCAACCCGACGAGCGGCGTATGCCCGACGGAATCGACGAGGGACTCGTAACGCATCGAAGCCGCGGATCAGCCGCCCGCGGTACCGACGTCGCGGCCACCGCGCGCTCTGCCCGAGCGCGCACCGCCCGCGACAGCAGGCAAGACCGTCACCGTGTCGCCGTCTTTCAAACCGGTGTCGAGGCCACCGATGAACCGCACGTCTTCGTCGTTGACGTAGACGTTGACGAACCGGCGCAGGCCTTTCTCGTCGACGATTCGGTCACGAAGTCCGGGGTGACGGCTGTCGAGATCTTGCAAAACGGCGGCCAACGTCGCGCCGTCACCGGTCACCGCCTTTTCTCCTCCGGTGTAGGTACGCAAGATCGTCGGGATGCGAACCTCGATGGCCATACGGGGCGTCTCCTAAAAAAGCGGCATGCTCAAGCGGGCTACGACTGGTGCAACGTCGCGACCACCCTGACCTCTTCCTCGGTCACGATGGAATCGACGATGCGGAAGGACCGGAACTCAACGGTATCGGGCTCGCGAGTCGACACGAGCACGTAGTGCGCCCCGGGCTCCGAGGCATAGGAGATGTCGGTGCGTGACGGGTACGCCTCGGTCGCCGTGTGCGAGTGGTAGACGATCACCGGCTCCTCGTCGCGGGCGTCCATGTCGCGATAGAGGGCGAGCAAGTCGGCCGAGTCGAACTCGTAGAACGTCGGTGAGCGTGCCGCGTTGACCATCGGGATGAACCGCTCAGGTCGATCGCTACCCGCCGGGCCGGCCACCACGCCGCACGCTTCGTCGGGGTGGTCACGGCGCGCGTGGGCGACGATCGCGTCGTAGGTGCCTTGGTCGATCACGAGCATGCCCGAAAGCGTAGTCGGCGCTGCCTGGTGCTTCGTCAGGCGGCGTCTATCGCTTCCAGCAGCCCACCCAAGATTGCGACGAGCCATTCGTAGACCGCGTAGGCGCCGCGGCGCGGGTCGTCGCGGTCGCCGAGCATTTCGATGCGATCGATGTCGGCCGCGGTTTCGATGCCGAGCCGGCTCGCCAGCATCAGGCGCGCGTCGGTGACGAATCGAAGCCACGCTTGCACTTGCGCGTCGTCGAGCACCCGCTCGCCCATGACGGCGATGCTGGCGAGGCCCTGACGCACGATGGTGGCGTCGGCGCGTTTGCTGCCGCGAAGTGACTGGTCGGTGTAGCGGCGAAACTCAGCGGAGGCTTCCTCGTCGTCACGATAAGCGTCGGGCAGCAACCGGCGTAGCGCCGGATCGGTCGGGCGCTCGGCGCGCTGCGCGGCATCGACGTCGAGCCCAGTGAGCTCCACGAGCGGGTCAAGGTTCGCGCGGCCCCCGGACGGCGAAGCGACGCCCGGTTCGCGCTCTTCGTCGTCGCCAGCGAGCAAGGCGTCGAGGTCGTCGACGAGGATCGTGAGCAACGTCACTTCTTCGTCGGCGAGGCGAATCTTTGGCCCGGCTTTGGACCGCCGGATCTCGACCAATGCCCTAGTCGTCTTTCTGCTAGCCGTCTTTTTGCAGGGTGGCCCAAAGGCCGTGCGCGTGCAGCCGTTGGACGTCGTTTTCCATCTGCTCGCGAGTACCCGACGAAACGGCGGCACGGCCTTCGACGTGCACTTGCATCATCAACTGGTGCGCCTTGCGTTTGGGATAACCGAAGAGTTTCTGGAACACGTAGGTGACGTAATCCATCAGGTTCACGGGATCGTCCCACACGACGGTGACCCACGGCTGGTCTGGTCGAACGTCGGATTCCGGCCGCTCGACCTCTGCGGGAGCGGTGCTCATGCCTTCATCGTAAGGCTCGAGCACCGCGGTGTTCGAGCGGCGCCGTGTTCGGACGCCGTAGTGTTCGAGGGTGGCGAACGCGCCGTCGACGGCACTTTTGACAGACCACTACGAGCTCACCATGCTCGAGGCGGCGCTGCGCAGCGCTGCCGCCGATCGTCGCTGCGTTTTCGAGGTTTTCGCCAGACGGCTGCCAGGCGGGCGCCGATTCGGCGTCGTGGCGGGCACGGGGCGATTCCTCGACGCGCTCGAACAGTTCCGCTTCGGTGACTCGCAGCTTCGGTGGCTTGCTGACCACAGTATTGTCAATCGCCAGACGATCGAATGGCTGCAACAGTATCGGTTCAGCGGCGACATCGACGGCTACGCCGAGGGCGAACCGTTCTTCCCCGGCTCGCCTATCTTGACGGTCGAAGCGAGTTTCGGCGAAGCCGTGCTGCTTGAAACGCTGGCTTTGTCGATCTTGAACCACGACTGCGCTATCGCGGCCGCGGCCTCTCGCATGTCGATCGCCGCCGGGGATCGCCCGTGCCTTGAGATGGGCTCACGCCGCACCCACGAAGAAGCCGCGGTCGCCGCTGCCCGCGCGGCCTATCTTGTCGGGTTCGCCGGCACCAGCAACCTCGAAGCCGGGCGGCGCTACGGCATCCCGACGATCGGCACGAGCGCGCACGCGTTCACGTTGATTTATGACGACGAGCGTGCCGCGTTCGCGGCGCAACTCGACACGCTCGGACGCGGGACGACCCTGCTCGTCGATACATTCGACGTGGCTCGCGCGGTGCGCACCGCGGTCGAACTCGCCGGCCCCGAACTCGGGGCCGTGCGCATCGATTCCGGCGACCTGGTGAACCTAGCGTTCGCCGTCCGCGACCAACTTGACGCACTCGGCGCGCACAAGACCCGCATCGTCGTCACCAGCGACCTCGACGAGCACGCGATCGCGCGCCTGGCGGCCGCGCCGGTCGACAGCTACGGCGTCGGCACCTCGGTGGTCACCGGCAGCGGCTGGCCGACCGCCAGTCTGGTGTACAAGCTCGTCGCCAAAGCCACTGACGACAGTCCGGACGCCGCGTGGCGGGCGATCGTGAAGTCGAGCCCAGGCAAAATCGATCACGGCGGCCGGAAGAGGGCATTTCGCCGCCATTCGGACGACGGCCTGGCGATCAGCGAAATCGTCTGCTCTGGTACCGACCCCGGCCAGCCGACGCCGTCCGACCTTTCGACGAACGACCGTCCGCTGCTGGTGCCGCTCGTGCGGGCCGGCGAAATCGTCGGGCGAGAGCCACTCGACGCCGCTCGGGCGCGGCACGCGACCGCGCGGGCTGCGCTGCCCGCCGAGGCGTGCCGGCTCCAGCCTGGGGAGCCCGCGCTCGAGACCGTTTTCGTTTCCACGGCGCGGTAGGCCTCTCGCCGAGCCGCGACGAACGGCGTGACCGCACGATGAATGGCACGGAAACCGTTCATGGCGGGGTAGGGCCGTTCATGGCTCGAACGTGGGAGCGACACGCGGGCGATTTCCCCCATCGAAACCGAGCCGGTAGCGTACGGCAGCCGGCACACGACGCGCTGGCTCATGCACTCGACGCCGGGCGCTTGTTGTCAGATCATCGGGGTAGTTGATAGGACCGGGTGCGGGGTATGCCCGAAACGTTCGTCGCGCCGCACGGAAGGGGTGGGTGAGGTCGATGGGAACGCTCAGCGACCGCACCAACCGGAAGGCGCAATCGGTGAGGTCGATTGCATGACACCGACCGATCAGGCCGCGGCGTTGTCCCGCGGTGATGAGTCGTCCGATGACCCGTCACCCACCGATGATCAAGGGTTGCCTGCCCTCGACATCGTGCTCGCCAAGTCCGCGCACGAAAACTTTCCGGTAGGCCCGGGCTTCCTGCCCAGACAACTGCGCGCCGACCTCATGGCGATCTACGGCTATGCGCGGTTCGTCGACGACATCGGCGACGAGACCGACGCGTCCGCGTCCGAACGGCTGCGCATGCTCGATCTCGTCGACGACGACGTCACCCGCTTGTTCACCGGGCATGAGCCGCACCTGGCACCGGTTCGTGCGCTCGCGGCTTCCGTCGCGGCGGACCGCATGCCGGAGCAACCGCTCCGACGTCTGGTCGAGGCGAACCGCCTCGACCAGCGAGCAAGCAGCTACGAGACCTTCGAAGATCTGAGGCACTACTGCACGCTGTCAGCCGATCCGGTCGGTCGGCTGGTGCTTGCCGCGATGGGCGCGGCTACCCCGGAGCGCATTGAGCTGTCGGATCGCGTCTGCACCGGATTGCAGCTCGTCGAACACTGGCAAGACGTCGCCGAAGATTACGCTCGTGGCCGCGTCTACCTGCCGCGGGCGGATTTGCGCCAGTTCGGCGTCGCCGATTCAGACCTCGCGGCCGCGCACGCGAGTCAGGCGTTGAAGTCGCTCCTCGTCTTCGAAGTCGGCCGCGCGGCGGAATTTCTCGACGCCGGTGTGTCACTCACCGCTTCGCTGCGAGGCCGCGGCAAGCTCGCCGTCGCCGGCTTCGTGGCGGGCGGCCGTGCCGCGCTGCACGCGATTAAGGCGGTCGACTTCGACGTCTTGCCCGGCGCGCCCAAACCGACCAAGAAACGGCTGGTCCGCGAAGCGATCGGCGTCCTTTTCTCGAGGCGGGGCCAACGATGACCACAGCCGCGACGAACACCACCGACGTCGCCGCCGCCTACGCGCGATGCGAGCACATCATGGTGTCGGCAGCCAAAAACTTTTCCTACGGCATAAGGCTTTTGGCACCCGAGAAGCGCGGCGCGCTGGCCGCTGTGTACGCACTCGCCCGGCGCATCGACGACATCGGCGACGGCGATCTGCCGGCCGGCGAAAAGCTGCGACTCCTCGATGAAGCCCGACGCGATATCAAGGCGATCGGCGGCCCGACGTCCGACCCGGTTTTGATAGCACTCGCTGACGCGGCAAGCAGGCTGCCCATTCCGGTGCCCGCTTTTCTCGAACTCGTCGAAGGTTGCGAACTCGACGTGCGTGGCACGCGTTACCAGACTTTCCCTGAACTGCTGCACTATTGCCGATGCGTCGCCGGTTCGATCGGTCGCCTGTCGACAGGCGTGTTCGAAGCGCCCGATCCGGTAGTGGCCGAGCCGCTGGCCGACGCGCTCGGCGTCGCGCTGCAGCTGACTAACATCTTGCGCGACATCCGTGAAGACCTCAGCAACGGCAGGATCTACCTGCCGCAAGAAGAACTCGACGCGGCAGGTATCGAATTGCGCCTCGACGAGAATGGCAACGTCGCCGACGAAACCGGCCGGCTGGCCGAATTCGTTCGCGAACAAGCCGCCCGTGCCGAAACGTGGTACGCCCAGGGCCTGCGACTGCTGCCCATGCTCGACCGCCGAAGCGGCGCGTCCTGCTCGGCTATGGCGGGCATCTACCACCGCCTGCTCGCCCGAATCGAACGCGAGCCCGAGGCCGTGCTCAGCCGCCGAATTTCGTTGCCCGTATGGCAAAAAGGGCTGCTCGCCGCCCGTTGTTTGATCGGCGGACGACGATGAGCGGCGCGCGCCTCGAGCTCGTCGTCGTGGGTGGAGGCCTCGCCGGTCTAGCTGCCGCCATCACCGCGGCTGACGCCGGAGCCCGGGTCGCGCTGCTCGAATCCCGGCCGCGATTGGGCGGCGCCACGCACTCTTTTTCACGCGGCTTCGAAGACGGCGAACTCGTAGTCGACAACGGCCAGCACGTATTCTTGCGCTGCTGTACCGAATATCGCCGATTCCTGCGAAGGCTCGGCGTCGAAAACGACACCTACCTGCAACCCAAGCTCGATCTGCCGGTCATCGACCCCGCAACCGGGAAACGAGCGAGCCTCGCGCGCAATTCGCTGCCGGCGCCCTTGCAACTCGGCAACGCGTTACTGCGCTATCGCCTGCTTTCGCCGGCCGACCGGCTGCGCGCGATACGAGGGGCGCTGGCACTGCGCCGCGTCGACCGCGCGGCGGCGTCGTCCGACCAACAAACACTTGGCGACTGGCTGCGCGCGCACGGACAAAACACAAACACGATCGACCGGCTCTTCGACGTTTTCACCGTGGCCACGCTCAACGCGCGCGCCGACCAAGCATCGCTTCGGCTCGGGGCGATGGTTTTTCAGGACGGCCTATTACGCGACAAAAGTGCTTGTGACATCGGCTATTCGCGGGTTCCGCTCGGCACCTTGCACGGCGACGCCGCGCGCGCGGCACTCGACGCCGCGGGGGCCGACGTCCGCCTGCAAACGCGGGTGCGCGCCATCGAGGGAGGCGACCGCTGGCTGGTGCGCACCGACGGCGAAACGCTCCAAGCCGACGCCGTCGTGCTGGCGACCCCGCACGACATCACGGCCCGGCTGCTGCCGGACGGCGCGGTCGCCGACCTGCCACACCAGCTCGAGACGTCGCCGATCCTGAACGTGCACGTTGTCTACGACCGCGTGGTGATGACCGAGCCGTTCGTTGCCGCGGTCGACTCCCCCGCGCAATTCGTGTTCGACCGCACGCGGGCGTCAGGTTTGCGAACAGGGCAGTACGTCGCGGTGTCGGTGTCGGCGGCGCGAGACTACATCGACCAGCCGGTCGCGGCGTTGCGCGAGGTATTCATGCCGGAGCTGGCGCGGATACTGCCCGAATCGAAAAACGCGGTTGTTCGCGACTTCTTCGTCACTCGCGAACGTACCGCCACATTCCTACCCGCTCCGGGCACCGCGCGCTTCCGACTGCCGGCGAAAACGCTGCGACCTGGGCTTGTCTTGGCAGGCGCCTGGACCGACACCGGCTGGCCCGCCACCATGGAAGGCGCGGTGCGCAGCGGCGTCGCGGCCGCCGAAGCACTCGTCGCGGGCCCGCGCGCCAAACACCGAACCGCCCAACGCCAAACCGCGGTGTCGGCGACCGATGATGGAATGCGGTCGCCCCGAACGCGGTTGACCCGGCACGATAAGAGCCACAACCGCATGACAGACGAGCTGGCGCACACCGAAACTGCCACCGACACGGCAGCCGACACCGCCGAGGAGGCGCTTGCATGAGTCCCACCGCAGGTACCGCGCAGACCGCACGCGCCGGCGACGGTCGCACGCCGCCGAATGCGCACGCGGCCGGGCACGAAGCACCCGCGGTGCTGGCCGAGGTGCGCGACCTCGTCGACCCGCCCATGCGCGCCATCGTCGATCGGCTCGCGCCGGCCGTTCGCCAGGTGGCCAGCTACCACTTCGGCTGGGTCGACGCCGACGGCACGCCGCTCGCGGGAGGCAGCGGCAAGGCGGTGCGCCCTGCCCTCGCTGTGTTGTCTGCCGAAGCCGCTGGCGCGAAAGCCGACGTCGGCATCCCGGGCGCGCTCGCGGTCGAACTCGTGCACAACTTCTCGCTCCTCCACGACGACGTGATGGACGGCGACGAAGAGCGCAGGCACCGCCCCACCGCGTGGACCGTTTTCGGTCGCTCGGCGGCGATTCTGGCCGGCGACGCGCTACTCGCGCTCGCTTTCGAGGCGTTGTTCGACGGCGACGGCATACCGGCAGACCGGTCGCGCGACGCCCAAGCTTCAGTCGCGGCCGCGACACAGTCACTCATCGTCGGCCAGGTCAACGACCTCGACTTCGAGGGGCGCCTCGACGTCGGCGTCGACGAATGCGTCGAGATGGCAGCCGGAAAGACCGCCGCGTTGATGGCTTGCGCGTCCTCGATCGGCGCGCGGCTTGCCGGCGCGCCGATCGACGTCGTCCGCGCGCTCGACACCTTCGGCCACGAACTCGGGCTCGCGTTTCAACTCGTCGACGACCTGCTCGGCATCTGGGGTTCGACGCAAACCACCGGCAAGCCGGTCGGCGCCGACCTGCGTGCGCGCAAGAAGAGCCTGCCGGTGGTCGCGGCGATGGCGTCCGGCACGGCGGCCGGCGACGAGCTTCGCCGCGTATACGCGTCAGGTTCACTCGATGCCGAGGCCGACGACGACATCGTCTCGCGTGCCGCTGCCCTGGTCGACGAAGCCGGCGGGCGCGCGTGGGCGAGCGACGAAGCGGCTCGCCGCCTCGACCTGGCCGAACGGGTGCTCGGTTCGGTCGATCTTGACGCCGGTAAGCGCGACGATCTGCTGCAGGTCGCCCGCTACGTCACCGCGAGAGATCGCTGACGTGTCGGCATCGGCCCCCGCTCACGAGGCGCGCGCCGCGCTCGAGAAGGCGCGCGACCACCTGCTCGGCCTGCAAGAGAACGCCGGTTGGTGGAAGGGCGAACTCGAAACCAACGTCACGATCGAAGCTGAAGACCTGCTGCTGCGCCAGTTCCTCGGCGTCCGCACCGCGGAGCAGACCGAAGAAACCGCCCGCTGGATCCGGGCGCAGCAACGCGCCGACGGCACCTGGGCGACCTTCTACGCCGGCCCGCCCGATCTTTCGACCACGGTCGAGGCTTACGTCGCGCTGAAACTCGCCGGCGACGACCCTTCGTCGCCGCACATGGTCAAAGCGGTCGAATACGTGCGGGCTTCCGGCGGCGTCGAGCGGTCGCGGGTGTTCACCAGGCTCTGGCTGGCTTTGTTCGGACTTTGGTCGTGGGACGACCTGCCCACGATGCCACCCGAAATGATTTTCCTTCCGTCGTGGTTCCCGCTCAACATCTACGACTGGGCATGCTGGGCGCGCCAGACCGTCGTCCCGCTGACGATCGTGGGCACGATCAAACCGAGTCGGCCGATCGGCTTCGACATCGACGAACTGCGCACCGGCGAACCGCCGAAACCGCTCGAGCCGGCGTGGAGCGTCGCGGGCGCGTTCCAACGGCTCGACCGCGTGCTCCACGCGTACTCCCGCTTCGCCAAGCGGGGGCCCGCGCGACTGCTCCGCAGCCTCGCCATGCGACGCGGCGCCGAATGGATCATCGCCCGCCAAGAGGCCGACGGTTCGTGGGGCGGTATCCAGCCGCCCTGGGTGTATTCGATCATGGCGTTGCATCTGCTGGGGTATTCCCTCGACCATCCGGTCGTGCGCAAGGGCATCGAGGGCCTCGACGGCTTCACGGTTCGTGAGCGGCAACTCATCGAGCCGGGCGACGTCGAACCGGTGTGGGTACGCCGGCTCGAGGCATGCCAGTCGCCGGTCTGGGACACCGCCCTCGCCGTGATCGCGCTCGCCGACGCCGGGTTGCCGGCCGACGACCCCCGGCTGGTCAAGGCCGCGCAATGGCTGGTCGGCGAAGAGATCACCATCACAGGCGACTGGTCCGTGCGGCGTCCCGGGCTCGCGCCAGGAGGGTGGGCGTTCGAGTTCGCCAACGACGGCTACCCCGACACCGACGACACCGGCGAGGTCGTGCTGGCGCTGCTTCGGGCCCGCGTGCCCGACCAAGCCGCGCTCGACGCGGCCGTTCGCCGCGGCGTCGACTGGACCATCGGCATGCAAAGCAAAGACGGCGGGTGGGGGGCCTTCGACGCCGACAACACCCGCGAACTGATCCTCAAGCTGCCGTTTTGCGACTTCGGCGCCGTCATCGACCCGCCGTCCGCCGACGTCACCGCTCACATCGTCGAGATGTTCGGAAAGCTCGACATGGCCGACGATCCATCCTGCCGGCGCGGCATCGCGTGGCTGCTCCGCCACCAAGAAAGCGACGGGTCTTGGTTCGGGCGCTGGGGCGCTAACCACGTCTACGGCACCGGCGCCGTGGTGCCCGCGCTCGTCGCGGCCGGTGTTTCGCCGTCCGCCCCAGCTATTCGACGCGCGGTGCGGTGGCTTGAAGGGCACCAAAACGACGACGGCGGTTGGGGCGAAGACTTGCGCTCCTACACCGACCCGGGCGCCTGGGTCGCGCGCGGAGTCTCGACCGCGTCGCAAACCGCGTGGGCGTTGCTCGCGTTACTCGCCGCGGGCGAGGATTCCGGCACGGTACGGCGCGGCATCGACTTCTTGGTGAAAACGCAACGCCCCGACGGCACCTGGGACGAACCGTATTACACCGGCACCGGGTTTCCCGGCGACTTCTACATCAACTACCACCTGTACCGGCTGGTGTTTCCGCTCAGCGCTCTCGGCCGGTACGTTTTCGCGCGTTCGGACGCCGACCGGTGAGCGTCGCCGTTTGCACCGCGCTAGGCATCGAAGCCCGGGCGATCCGCCGCGCCTGGCCGGGCGTCGCGGTGGTCGGTATGCGAGCGCGGCGACTCGACCGCGCGCCTTGGTTGACTGGAGCAGATTGGGTGCTTTTGCTCGGCTTCGGCGGCGGTCTGCACGCGCATCAGCGCACTGGCGACATCGTCGTGGCGAACGCCGTGCACGACGGTTCCTCGGTCGTCGACCTGCCGGCCGCACCAGCTGTCGCGGCCGCGTTGCGCCGCGCGGGCTTGCCGTCGTCCGAGGGAAGCCTGTTTTGCGCCGATCACATCGTGCGCGGCCGCGAACGCGCCGAGTTGTCGGCTCACGCGGTGGTCGACATGGAGTCGGGCCCGCTGGCCCGTTTGGTCGCGCGGCGACTCGTCGTCGTCCGGGTTCTCGTCGACACCCCGACCGTCGGGCTGGTGCGCGCGTCGCTCACCGCCGGACGCCGAGCACGGCGCCGGTTACGCGCCGTCGCGGCAACCCTCGCCACCGACGATTTCGAGCCGGACGGCGTGCGGGTAGGCGTCGGGCAGATCACGTCGGGTACCGTCCAAAGGGCGGCCCCGCTAGAACCAGCGCCGCCGCAGGCTGCGCGAACGCATAGTAAGGAAGGCTGAACGCCATGGCGGTCCCATTTCGACAGGGTTTGCGTATCGCTGCGTATTTGGCCAAGCAGCGCGTGAAGCACGTGGAGAAGTTCCCGCTCATCGTCGAACTGGAGCCGCTGTACGCCTGCAACCTGGCGTGCGAAGGCTGCGGCAAGATTCAGCACCCGCACGACGTCTTGAAACAGCGCATGCCCGTCGAACAAGCGATCGCCGCGATCGAAGAAAGCGGCACGCCGATGGTGTCGATTGCCGGCGGCGAGCCGCTGATGCACCCGCAAATCGAGGTCATCGTCGAAGAGTTGATCAAGCGCAAGAAGTACGTCTACCTGTGCACCAACGCACTTTTGCTCACCAAGAAGATCGACAAGTTCAAGCCGTCGCGCTATTTCGCCTGGGCGGTGCACATCGACGGCCTCGAAGAGCGGCACGACCAATCGGTGGCCAAGAAGGGCGTCTTCGCCGAGGCCGTCAACGCGATCAAAGAAGCGCAGCGTCGCGGATTTCGAGTCACCACGAACACCACGTTCTTCAACACCGACACGCCGCAGACCGTCATCGACGTCTTGAACTTTTTGAACGACGACCTGCAGGTCGACCAGATGATGATCTCACCGGCCTACGCGTACGAGAAGGCGCCAGACCAAGAGCACTTCCTCGGCGTCGAAGAAACCCGCGAACTTTTCCGTAAGGCTTTCGCCGACGGACGTCGCAAGAAGTGGCGGCTTAACCACTCGCCGCTATTCCTCGATTTCCTTGAGGGCAAGGTTGACTACGGCTGCACCGCCTGGGGTATCCCCAGTTACTCGCTCAAGGGGTGGCAGCGTCCCTGCTACCTCATGGGCGACAGTTACGCGAAGACCTACAAGGAACTGATCGAAACGACCGACTGGTCGAAATACGGCCGCGGCAAAGACCCTCGCTGCGCAAACTGCATGGCACACTGCGGATACGAACCCAGCGCGGTGCTCGCCACGATGGGATCGCTCAAGCAGTCGATCCGCGCAATGCGGGGCGCGTGAGCGCCTCCGCACGGTGACACGGCGGGGCGCGTGAGCGCCTCCGCACGGTGACACGGCGGGGCGCGTGAGCGCCTAGGGCCCGAGCACGTGCCGAAGAAGGGAGCCGGCCTCGATGCGTGGCGGGCCTAGGCCGCAGCCCGAGGCACCCGAAGCGTCCGCGCCGCCTGGGCCGGCGCCGGGCGCCGGGCGGGCTCAATCGGCGGTCTTGCTCGAGCCAGTGAACTCAGCCGGGCGGCCGATCGAGAACGTGTCTGCGCCCGAGCGAGCCCATGCGCTCATCCCTGGGTGGCTCTACACCGGGGCCGCGTGGTCGTGGCGACTGATCGTCATCGGGATCGTCGCCTACTTCGTCTTGCACTTCGTCTTGAAACTCGAACTCGTCGTGGTGCCATTTCTCGGCGCGATGGTGTTCACGGCGTTGCTGCGACCGCTTTCGCAATCGTTTCAGCGGCACGGTTTCTCGCGGCTTGGGGCGACCTGGCTCACCCTTTTCATAGCCATCGTGGTCGTGCTCGGCCTCGGTACGCTCGTCGTATACCGGTCGATTGTCGAGTGGCACATTCTGGTTCACGATCTGACAGTCACGACGCAGAAGACGCGCGAGTGGCTGGCAGGTAGCCCGTTTCACGTGAAAGCCACCGATCTCGAGGATCTGCAGCAAAAAGTCACTGACACGCTGAACTCGCATCGTGGTGCTGTCGTCAACGGGATCATCAGCGGCGCGAGCATCGTCGGCGAAGCCATCGCAGGCTTCATCCTGGCGATATTCATCACGTTCTTCCTGCTCTACGACGGCGAACGGATTTGGCGTTTCGTCCGGTCGCCGTTTCGGCCGCGCACGATCGAGCGTGCTGATCGCGCGGCGGGTGCCGCGTGGCTGACCCTCTCGGGCTATATTCGCGGCAGCGTCGTCATCGCGACGATTCACGCCGTCGTCATCGCTGTTTCGCTGTTCATCTTGGGCGTGCCGCTCATCGCGCCGCTGGCGATGCTGGTGTTCGTCACGAGTTTCATCCCGCTCGTCGGCGTCTTGGTCGGCGGTGGCCTATCGGTGTTCGTGACGTTAGGAACGCACGGGCTCACCCCAGGCCTGGTGCTGCTCGGCATCCTGGTGGTCGAGCATCAACTCGAAGGTCACCTGCTGCAGCCGTTCATCATGGGCCGCTACGTGCGCATTCACCCGTTGGCGATCGCGTTGGCGTTGACCGCCGGCGGCGTCTTGCAGGGGATTTTGGGCGCTATCGTCGCGGTGCCGATCGTGGCGACGCTGCACGCCGCCTGGCCGCACCTGCGAGCGTCGGCGCTCTCAGTGCCGCCAGATGAACCACCGCCGCCGAACCACGTCGTCGTCGGCCAGGGCGGCGACTAGCTCGGCACGCGCCGCATCGCTTCCACCCGCGATAAACGGCGTTACCCCAGCACGAATGGCGTGCAAGCCGTTCGTCGTGGGTAACGCCGTTCATCGCGGAAGCACCGGAACACGCCAGGCACCGAACCGGTCAGCACACGAGTTCGAACCAGACCGTCTTGCCGGACGACGACGTTCGCACACCCCATCGGCTCGCGATCTTTTCCATCAGCAGCAGACCGCGCCCGGTGCCCGACAGCCTGGTGACCCGGCGACGGCGGGGCATTCGGGAGCTTCCGTCGCTTACCTCGACGCGAATCACGTCGCCGTCGACAAACGCGCACACCTCGACGTCGGTACGGGCGTGCACGATGGCATTCGTGACGAGTTCGCTGGTGAGCAACCCCGCTGCGTCCGCGAGATCCGAATCACCGATCGAGGCGACTTCGCGCCTGACGAGGCGGCGGGCTTTGCCGACGCTGGACGCATCGCACGGCAGCACCGTCCGAACATCCATGCCGCCGAGAATACGGACTGTTGGCCTTCGATCCCGGTACGTCGGCCGCGGCGCGCTGGCGATTTTCGCACGATATTGGGTGTAGGCCCGGTAAGGTCGGGCCGGTCTCACCACCGGAGCCCAAAGATCAGACATGGAAGCAGGGTTGTCAGTGCCGCACGCAGCCAGGTCGCACGAGCGAGATCGAGCGCGCGACGAGCGTTCCCACGGATCTCTGCGTGTGATGGCTCTCGGGGTGGTAGTCGTTTCGCTGCTCGCATGCGCCGCCTGCACGAAGGCTCGGTCGAGCGCTGGGCCGACGTCGTCCGCGCCGATCAGTTCACCGGCCTCGTCGCTGAACTCATCGCCGGGGCCGAGTTCACCCGCGAGCACGTCGCCGTCCGTGGCCGCGGGCACCGCGCCGTTGACCGGCCTGCCTTTGGCGAACGCGGCCGCGGCCACCCGGCCCGCGCTCGGTGTGAAGGTCGACAACGTCAAAGGTGCCTGGCCGCAAGCGGGTCTGAATCAGGCCGACATCGTGTTCGACCTGCCGGTCGAGGGCGGCCTCACCAGGCTCCTCGCGGTTTTCCATTCACAAGACGTACCGCTGGTCGGGCCGATTCGCTCGATTCGGCCGGTCGACGCTGACATCTTGCCGCTGTTCCACCACCCCTATTTCGCTTTCTCGGGCGGCACCTCCTCTGACATCGGGCCGAGCCAGCAACATTCCGGCGCGACCTTGATGTGGTGGGACGTCACGCCGTCGTTGTTCGTCGTCCGCAAGGACCATGCGGTGCCGCATCAGGTCTTCGCGACGTCGTCCACGTTGTACGCGGGCGGGCAAGCCCGGACGCCGTCGAAAACTCCTCCCCCCGCGGTCTTCAGCTACAGTGCCGCCGCGCCCCCGGGAGCGACGCACGCGACATCGATCACCGCGCCGTTCAACGCCGCGACCGCTGCCTGGACCTGGGACGGCAAACAGTACCTGCGAAACCAAGATGGCCACGCCGACATGTTGCTCGACGGCACGCAGGTGTCGGCGTCCAACATCGTCGTGATGTCGGTGTCGGTCAAGGCGACAGCGGCACGCGACTCACACGGCAGCGTCGTACCGCTGCCCGTCCTCATCGGTTCCGGTACGGCATGGGTTTTCCGGGACGGCGTGATGGTGAAAGGCATCTGGAGCCGCGCCAAACTGGGCGACCCGATGAAGCTTTTGACGTCGTCCGGGGACGTGATTGCCTTGTCACCCGGCCGCACCTGGGTAGAGGTTTTGCCGAACTCGCACCAGCCCCGGATTCAGTAGCTATTTCGCCGTCCAACCTCCGTCAGCGGACAGGATCGCGCCGGTGACGTACGATGCCAAATCGCTCGCCAAGAACATGACAGCTTGCGCGACCTCGCGCGGGTCCGAGATGCGGTTTAGCGGCACCTGCTCCGCGAGCCATCCGAACCAGGCGTCAGGATCGGGATAGGCGTCGGCATTCGCGCGCAGCATCGGTGTCATCATCGGGCCGGGGCACACACAGTTGACCCGAATCTTTTCCTTCCCGTAGTCGACGGCAGCTTGCCGGGTCAGCATCAAAACTCCCGCCTTCGCGGGTGCGTAGGCGCCCTGGTCGGGAAGGCCCACGAGACTCGAAATCGAACCAACGTTGACGATAGACCCGCCGCCGGCGCGTCGCATCGCGGGAATCGCGTGGTGCATCATCAGGAATTGCGACGTGAGGTTGATTGCGACCGTACGGTTCCATTCGTCGAGGCTGGTGTCCGCCACCGGGTGCACCTGCGTGATACCAGCGTTGTTAACCAGGATGTCGAGCTTGTTGAAATTGCGTTCGGCGGTCGCCACGAGGTCGGCCGCGATTGCTTCGTCGGTAAGGTCGCCGACGAACGCGCGAGCCACCGAACCATCACCGGAAATCGTCTTCGCGAGTTCTTCGACGTCTGGACTGATGTCGGCGAGGACGACGCGCGCACCCTGCTCGGCGAAAATCGTCGCACTGGCTCGGCCAAGACCCTGTGCGGCTCCGGTAATGATGGCTACCTTGCCGTCCAATATCGCGGTCACGCTTGTACTCCTTTTTGTTTGCCTGACGTTGCGCCGACGGGTTGTGCCTTGCCCGACTTGATGCTGGCAAGGCAGGCAGCCAGCACCTCCGATTCCGCGGCCGACTCCGTCGTTGGATACAAATCGTTCGTGTCGCCGCGCACCGCCTTGCTGAAGGCCTCGACCTCAAGCTGGTACTGGTCGGCGTCGGCGAAACGTTCTGTCGACACCTCGCCACGCGAATTCGTCATGACGATGGCGAGTTCGTCTCGGGCGGGCTGGAACGGCGGTGACGCGTACGGCCGTTCGACGTGTGCTGTGCCGAGTGTGCCGACCACTTCGTAGTGGTTGCGATACAGAAGGGTAAGTGCGCAGTCGATGACGGCGGCACGCCCACCCGAGAAATGGAGAACGATCGCGCTCACCTGGTCGGCCCCGGTCGGCGCCGACCGCGACACGGCCGCGTAAACGGACGTCGGCGACTCCCCGAAAAACCAACGCGCGGTATTGATGGCGTAGACGCCGACGTCGAAAAGGGCACCGGCCCCCGGCGCGTTCAGCATTCGAATGTTTTCTTCGGGTCTGTCGAGCGACACCGTGAACGACGCCTGAATAAGTTGAACTTCGCCGAACTGGCCGGACGAAATCAGCTCGCGCACCCGACGGTGCTGCGGGCTGTATCGGTACATGAACGCTTCCATCAACAAGGCCGAGCAGCGCTCGCTGGTCTCGCGCATGCGCGCAACCTCTTTGGGTGACACGCCGAGCGGTTTCTCGCACAACACGTGCTTGCCCGCCTCCATCGCGCGGATCGCCCACTCGCTGTGCAGATGGTTCGGCACCGGGATGTACACAGCTTCGACGTCGGGATCAGCAAGCAGCGATTCGTACGCGCCGTCGCCTGAATAGAGCGTCGCCTCGTCGTGGCCCGCGGTTTTCATGTCTGGGCGCCGTGTCGCGACCGCCCGCAGCGTCGCGCCCGGAACGGCTTCGATCGCTGGAATGACTGCCTTGACGGCAATATCGGCAAGGCCGAGCACGCCCCACCGCACCGGTTCATTCGTCATTCCGACCCTCCCGGAAAAAGGCTCGCGTCGCGTGTTTGGCCGCGCGGCGACAACAGGCGCCACAGCGCCTCGACGAAGTAACTGTCGCCGACTATCACTGACTCACCGATGCCATGCTTGTGTGGAACGTCGAGGGCCGCATCGCTCACCAGGCCAGTGCCGGGCGCACGGCCGAGCACGTACTTCTCCGCGAGCCGCGTCACCATCTCCCGCCCGTAGTCGAGCAACTCAGCCCGCTTGCGGTCGTATACCAGGTTGGCGAGTTCGAGCACGCCCGCGTACGCTAGCGTCGCCGCGAAGCTGTCTCGGATCGGCTCTTCGCCGCTGGGCAGGTCGAAGTCCCACAGCGGCGACGGATCGTCTTGAACGTGGTCGATCCAGTAGTTCGTCATCCGCTCGGCGAGTTGCACATACCGGGCATCGCCGGTGAGCCGCGCCGCCGAGGCGAATCCATATATTCCCCAGGCCTGGCCCCGCGACCAGCAGCCGTCGGGCGAAAAGCCCTGATAGGTGTCGACGCCCACGGGTTTGCCCTGCGCGTCGAACCGCAACACCTGGGCCACCGAGCCGTCAGGACGAATCAACCACTGCGCGATGAGTTCGATGGCCTCGCGAGCGGCTCGCTCCAACTCGGCGTCGTTGGTCTGTCTCGCGAGCCAGATCGGAACGGTCAGGTTGATGACGTCGTCGATCGTTGTGAACGGAAAAGCGGAATCGGCGGGAGCGCCGAAAGATTTCATATAGCCGATTTCGCGGAACCGACTCGAAACCGTCTGCGCCGCCTTCAGCGCCATCGCCACCATGGATCGGTCGTCACCGATTGATACGCCCACGAGGGCGCCTCGAAAGAACATGTGACTCACCGAGGCGAAGCTGCGAAGTGTCGCACGGTTTTCCAGACGACCGCTCCACAACCTCGCGGCGTCCTCCGCGACTGCATGCCCCCCATCAGTGCGCCCGTGCGACGAGGCAAACCAAAGTATGGCCGGAAGGTCGCCGACCATCCAAGAACCGTGATGCGGCAGCACGCCCCCGTCGTCCTGCTCTACGTCGATGGTGTTCCAGTGGCCGTCGTGCGTCCAGAGGGGAAAAGCGGCGCCTTCAGCGAGGACGGCGGCGTGATCGTGCACCTGATTCCACGCCTCATGCAAGATTTCCATGCGTTACCAATCTCAAATGGCGGCTGGGTGGCGCATCCGTTTTGCGCGCGTCCAGCAAATCGGGCTGATGCGACGGGCTGCCACGACGCCTTGCACGTCTACGGCCACCGTCTGATAGGAATCGCGCTACGGCATCACCCTTTGGTGGCGCCGAGCGTGAGGCCGGCCACGAACTGCTTTTGCAAGACGATGAACACGAGCAGCGTGGGCACCGCCGCGAGAAGTGCCGCCGCCGCAATAAGGTTTTGGTTGGCTATGAATTCACCCTGCAGGTCAGCCAACGCGGAGGTGATCGGACGGCGATTGCCGGTCGAAATCAGCGTGATCGCCCAGAAGAAGTCGTTGTAGATCCAGGTCGTCAAGAGCGTGCCGAGCGCGCCCAGGGCCGGCCTGCTCATCGGAATCGTCAGCCGCCAGTACTGGGTCCAGATCGACGCCCCGTCGACCCGGGCGGCCTCGTAAATCTCCGCCGGAATCGTCTTGAAATAGTTGCTCAGCACGAAGACACAGAATCCGACCTGGAACGCCACATTGACGACGATCAGGCCAGCGATTGAGTTGTATAGCAATCCGCTTTCGCTGATGAAGTGTGGCACCGGAATCATCAGGTAGAGCCGGTAGAGCGGAGTAATAATCACCTGCTGCGGAAGCAGGTTGCCCGCCGTAAAGATGATCAGCAGCGCTATGTTCAATCGGGTGCTAAACCGAGTGACGACGAACGCGACACACGAAGCGAGGAACAGCGTGAGAATCACCCCGGGAATGGTGATCCACGCCGAGTTCAAGAAGTATTGAAGCATGTTCGACTGCGTCCACGCGTTGACAAAGTTGTCGAACGACAGGTGATGAGGCAGCGAAACGTATCCGTACTTCTTCGTCTCGGCAAAAGGCCGCAGCGCAACGTAGAACGCGAACACCATCGGGATGAGCCACAGCACGGTGGCCCCGATCATGAAGACCTGTGCGGCTATTCGGCCCGGGTGTCGCTTGCGCTTTGGGCGTGTCGCCGCCACGCCCGGCTCAGTGCCGCCTCGCATCGCGAGGGCTGGGGTACTCACGCTCGTCTCTCCCGGTGAAACGTCTGATACAAGAAGATGGTGATCGGCACCAACGAGATCACGAGCAATACCACACCCAGCGCGGAACCGAATCCTATTCGGTGCACCTCACCGACGATGTTGTTCGTCACCAGCACTGACAAGAGCTCCAGACCGTTGTGGCCCTTGTTAGTGATGTAAACGAGGTCGAAGGCCCGCAGCGACTCGATGACAGTGACAACGAGAACGACGACGTTGATGGGCTTCATCACCGGGAACACAACTCGCCAGAATTTCTGCCATTCGTTGAGGCCGTCGAGGACGGCTGCCTCTTTCAAGGAGCCGTCCACCGACTTCAGCCCAGCCAGGTACAGCACCATCACATAACCGGCTTGCCGCCAGCTGCCCTCGACTAACACTGCCCAAAGGTTCAGCTTCGGGTTGCCGAGCCAGTCGATGAGACCGCTACCGCTCGTACGGCCGAGAACGGTGTTGATCAGGCCGTAGTTCGACGAGTAGATGAACTCCCAAATAATCCCGATCAAGGCGAGCGACAACATGACAGGCATGAACAGCACGCTCTGGTAGATCCGACTCCCCCGAATGCCTCGATCGATTATCACCGCGAACAGCATCCCCAAGGGCGTCGCGATGAACATGAAGACCGCGAGCCAGATGAGGTTGTGCCAGACGGCGGGCCAAAACTCCGGATAGACCGTAGCCGCCTGGTGGTAGTTCTGAAACCCGTACCAGCATCCGTTGTTGAGGATCGCCGGCGTGGGAGGCGGTTTACAGGTCGCCGCGTGGAGCCCGTGAATGCCGTTCCAATTCGTGAAGGAAAGCAGAACGGAGGCAAGGGCCGGGCCCCACACGAAGAGAATGTCCGCCAGGAGCGGAACGCCGAGCATCAGCGCGACGACGATCTTTTCCCGCTTCGACAGGGATCGGATTCGCCGCCTGCGCTTGATGCGGGGCGTCGACGGGAGTGAGTCAGTACTCGCCGACATGTTAGGCGGTAAAGATGGTCTTTGCTTGGTCTTCGGCACTCTTCTGGATTGCCGCGATGTTCGACTTGCTCGGGTCGTCGATAAACTTCTGAATCAAACCGAACATAGCCGAGGCCATCGCCGGATCGGTGTCGCGGTCGAGGAACTGCGAAACAGCCTTCTTCGAAGAGATCAGCTGCGCCGACTTCTTCTGCAGTTCGGTGTAGCCGCCGGTGTCCATGTCGTTGGCCATGCCGACGTCCCACTTGTCGGTCTCGAGGAATTTCGCCTCAGCTTTGCCGCTGCCCATGTACTCGAGCACTTTCTTCGCGCCCTCTACGTTCTTCGCCTTCTTGGCGCACATGTAGCCGTCCGCCGGTGCCTCCATGTAGTCGACGCCGTACTTGTCGTTCATGGCAGGGAACTCGAAGAAGTCGAGGTCGGGCAAGTTTGCCGCCGAATAGTTCGCGCCGACCTGGTTCGAACCCTGGAACATCATGCCGGCCTGCTTGTTTTCGAGCGCCTTCGCGGCGTCTTGCCAAATCCGGCCGTTGGCACCGGTCTGGCAGTAAGGCAGCAGCTCCGCGTACTGCTCGAACACGGTCGTCACACCCGCATCCGTCCACGGAATTTCGTGCCGCATCAGCTTCATGTGGTAGTCGTAGCCGTTGATGCGCAGGTCGAGCGTGTCGAAGAACCCGCAGCCGGGCCAGAGGTCTTTGTCGGCGAACGCGAATGGAATGAGGCCGTCGCTCTTCATCTTCTTCGCGAGGTCGAGCAGGGCCTGCCACGACGTCGGAACCTCGTAGCCTTTTTGCTCGAAGGTACTCTTGTTGTGGAAGAACACCCACGGGTAGTTGTACATAGGTACGAAGTAGTAGTGCCCGTCCAATCCCTTCGACAGCGCCTTGGCCGCGTCACCGAAATTGGAGCCAATCTTTTCCCACACGTCATCGATCGGTGTAGCGAGGCCCTGCGCGGCGAAGTAGGCCATGCGGTAGCCGGCGAACCAGGTAAACAGTTCGTCAGGCGTGCCTTGCAGGTAGTTGCTGATGCTCGACTTGAACGTCTCGTGGTCGACCAAATTCAGCTTGATGTCGACACCAGTCGCGGCGCTTGCCTCTTTGATCAGTGCCTGTTGCGAATCCTTGACGCCGGGGTTCGAGTTGTACGAACCGAGACTGATGGCACCTCCACCGCCACCGCCGGACGCGGCACTACTGGAGGCGCCGCCTCCCGCGGGCGCCTGCGACGAGGCGCTGGCCGAGCCGGAACCTGAGGAACTACCACAGGCCGCGGAGAGGCCGCCGGGGATGCCGACGACTGCTGCTGTGCCGAGAATCCCCTTGAGAACGCTTCGTCGGGTGATCGGTGAATCGCCGATCACTGGCTGATTTTGTGAGGCGCCGTGCCTTCGCTGCGGCATGATGTGCTCCATCATTCTGGGCGACCGCTGCCACGCTCGACGAGTCGACGACAGCAGGTCGCAGGTCTATGAACTGCATTCCAATACGAATACCTACGGACGGAGAGTCCCTTCCGGAGCGGTATCCGAAGGCTAGTACGCCGTTTTCCTTTGAAAAGCACGAGTTGGCAGTGGCTAACGCTTTTTCACAGAACGCCTTGGCACACGCTCAGCCCGCGTCTACAGTGAGGCCGTCGACGTAAAACAGCCGTTTGGTGCTGCCAAGCAGGCGCAAATCGCGATGTGATCGTGGTCAGGTGAGGAGCACGATGCCCGACGGCGTCAAGGACGTCAAAGATGGCGACGCACGAAGGCAGGGCCCTCGCCATGTGCAGGCGGTGGAGCACGCCGTCGACGTGCTCGAATACATGGCGATGCTCGGCAGCGGCACCCGGGTGAGCGAAATCTCACGACATACAGGGCTGAGCAAGGCAACAGTTCATCATTTGCTCGGCACGCTGGCCAAGCGCGGGCTCGTAATTCACGACGCACAAACCGCGCTCTACCGACTGGGCTGGAGTCTTTACGAACTCGGATCGGCTGTGGTGCGCGACATCGACGTTTCTCGAATCGCACGGCCGTTTCTCGATCGCCTCGCTGCCCGCACCGCCGAATCGACATTACTCGGCATTCTCGACGACGACAGCGTCTTGTACCTCGACCGAGGTACGCCGCCGACCGCTTTCCCGATGGTCGCCGCGGCCGGGCGGCGTGGGCCGTTGCACGCAACGGCCTCGGGCAAGCTTCTACTGGCATTTGCCGATCGAAGTTTGATCGACCTCGAGCTTGCCAAGCCGCTGCAAAAGTTCACGAAAACAACAGTCACTGACCCGAAGGTTTTGCGCCGCCAGCTGGCGCAGGTACGTGCGATGGGCTACGCCACCTGTTGGCAAGAAAGCGAGGTCGGCCTTTGCTCCGTCGCCGTCCCGCTACGCGACTACACGGGAGACGTCGTCGCGTCTCTCGCGCTGGTGGGCCCAGCCGGCAGGCTTGCGCCTCGTAACGTGCAAACGCATCTGGTCGCGCTTCGCGAGGTCGCCACCGACATCGCGACTCGACTCGGTGCCCGTTCGATTGACGTGAGCGCACGATGAGCGTCGTCCGAAGTGCCGCGCAGGCCGCGACGATGATCCCCGACGGCGCGACTGTCATGGTCGACGGATCGGGTGGCGGCGTCAACGAACCCACCGTTGTGCTGCGGGCGATCGAGGAGCGTTACCTGCGCGGCGACGGCCCTCACAATCTGACTGTGATGCACATCTCTGGCGTCGGCGACGGGGACGGCGGTGGCATCGACAGATTTGCCCATCGCGGAATGACGCGCCGCGTTATCGGCGGTCACTGGGGTTGGTCGCCGCGCATGCAGACGTTGGCCGCTGAAAACGCGATCGAGGCATACTGCTTGCCGCAAGGGGTGCTGTCGCACCTGATGCGAGAGACCGCGGCACGCCGGCCCGGGCTCGTGACCAAAGTAGGGATCGCGACGTTCGTCGATCCGCGCGTTGACGGCGGCCGGCTCAACGAAGCCGCCCGTGACGATTTGGTAGACGTCGTGTCTTTGGCCGGCGACGAATTTCTTTTCTACCGCTCCATTCCGGTCGACGTCGCCTTAATTCGCGGCAGTGTCGCCGACGAGCGCGGCAATATCACGATGGACGACGAGGGGCTGTTCGCCGAAACGCTGTCAACGGCCCAGGCCGCGAAGAACTCGGGCGGCGTCGTCATCGCGCAGGTTCGCGAACTCGTGGCTGCCGGTTCGCTCGACCCTCGGCGCGTCAAGGTACCGGGCATCCTCGTCGATGCCGTTGTAGTCGATCCGAATCAGCGACTGTCGGTCGCGACGCTCGCCGACCCGGCATTGACCGGAGCCTCGAGACGGCGCGACCGGGTTCCATCGCCGTCCCGAATACCATTCGACGTGCGCAAGGTGATCGCGCGGCGCGCGGCGGGTGAGCTCCGTGAATCCGATGTCGTGAACCTCGGCTTCGGCATGCCCGACGGAGTTGCCGCCGTCCTCGACGAAGAAGGTCTGAGCGAGGCCGTGACGTTCACGATCGAGCAAGGCCACGTCGGTGGGGTGCCGGCGGGCGGCACCGACTTCGGGCTCGCGCGCTACCCCGAAGCTTCCATCGACGCTGGTTACCAATTCGACTGGATCGACGGCGGCGGTATTGATATTGCGGTGCTCTCCTTCGCGCAGGTCGATGCCGCAGGCAACGTCAATGTCGGGCGCTTCGGCTCGCGCGCGCCGGGAGTCGGCGGATTTGTCAACATATCGCAGGGCGCGCGACGCGTCGTCTTCGTCGGCACATTCGTCGCGGGCCACGACCCGTACGAGATCAGCGACGGTCGCATCAAAGTGCCGGCGGCAGGCGCGGCCAAGTTCGTCCAGAAGGTCGAGCAGATTTCCTTCGCGGCTTCGACGGCGAACGGCAAGCCGGTGCACTACGTCACCGAGCGCGCGGTATTCGAACTCACGCCGGATGGTCCGGTGCTCACCGAAATCGCCCCTGGCGTCGATTTGAAGGCCGATGTCTTGGCACATATGGGATTCGTTCCACGCGTGAGCCCAAACCTGCGCGTTATGAACCCTTCGCTCTTCACCGACTCGTTGCTCAGCCTTCAATTGCGGGTGCCGAGTAAGGTTCGCTAAGGAGTATTGACAGAGCCTCGACGCCCCGACTTGCAATGCGAAGCGCGATCAGCATGTTGATTTTGCCGCCGAACGCCTCCACCCGGCCACATCACCCATGCGACTTCGCAATGCTGTGCCCACTGTTCTCCACGAGCCATCGATACTGCGACCCATCGGGTTCGTTCGCGGAACTCGAGCACGCCAACTCTGGAGAGCGCTGAGACGAACTTGTTCCGTGCCACCTTCGTCAAACGGAAATTCGTCGGATGACCCATCGTGCGGTTGCCGACCCTAGAAGCCGCGCTCACGCCAAGGCTGACCGCTGAATGTGCCGGCGAACGTAGCGACGAAGTGCGCTCCGCCCGCCGGAGATGTTGCCGGATCTAAGGAAGGTGGGTGATAGCTCATCGCGGGAGTGACGCGCGGACGCCCTGACCTCGCGCCTAATCCCACCCTGCAGACGCCTGACCTGCGACTTTGCGACCGCTGGACACGTGCCGGCCGATCATGCTAGTTTGACGCGCGTGCTGCCCCAATGGGTGCCCACTAAACGGAGGAGTATTTGTGAGCGCTAAGCGGTCCACGGCCAGACGGCTTCGACGAAACGCGATCCACCGTGCGAGCGCCATCAACTATGCGAACGCGTATGAGTTTAACCGTAATTCGAATTATCCAAACTTCTCGGACAACTGTACGAATTACGCAAGCCAGGTTTGGCACGAGGGGGCGGGTGTCCCGGAGGACAACAACTGGGAGGAGTTCGAGTTCGCCCCAGGGGGCTATTACTACACGCACTCTTGGTCGGTTGCGTCGGATTTCTTGAGCTTTTGGTCAGGCGATCCGTACGTTATTACCCGCACGATCAGCGGAAGTCAAATGCAGCAGCCCTATAACGGACTCGACCTAGGCGACGCTATCGTCTATGACTCAGGTAATAACAGCGGCTCTGCCGACTGGCACCACACAGCGATCGAACACCACTGGAATAGTTCTGGAGACTTTGAGATTCAGAACACAACTAACGAAGTTGTTGCATGGAACCAGTGGTATTATACGCACAACGCTACACACCAGGCGAACATGCGTGCCCACGGATGGCGCGCAATCCATCCCACGAGTTCTGACTACAACTAACACGGAATGTGCAACTCACCGGCCTTCAGCCGTATAGCAGCTTGTTCGCAAGGTTCCCGCACCTATACAGCTGGAGGCCGGTGGACACCCGGTGGTTGCCTTGCGTAGGCCGCTGAAGGTGCAGTTCGCCGTAGCGGCGGTCTATGCGGCCGTCGTGGCTACGTTGCTTCTCCTTCCCGAACGGACACCCACCTACAGCTGCCCCAGCATTCCGGTTGCGGATTTGCTGCATCCCGCTCCAGAAATCCGGCCGGCTCCCGACTTCTTCGACCTCAACCGGCAATGCAACCGCGACGCGCGACTCCGAGGTGCTGTCGCGCTCGGCGTGACTATGGGCGTCGTAGTTGTCGGAGCGTCTGTACGGGTGCGACGCCGGCGTACGAACCGCCGTGAGCCTAGATCGTATTAAAGCCCGCGCGTCACGTCGCTTTGGGCCTAACCCTATGAGCCGCGCGGAACTATCGACCAGACGAATACAACAGTCGGGCGGTTATTCGGGTGTCGAGCGTCTACCAGGCCAGGCTGCGGTGGCCGTCGAAGAACCCGCCGGTAGGCCCCTCCGGCTCAATCGTCGCCATCGTGGCGATGATTTCGACACCCTCCTCAAGGGTTTGGGCTCTGCGGTGGTTGTTGGGGTCGGTGGCGGTCTGGCCGAAGTTGACGGTGTTGACGTGAACTTGCGGGGGCTCTTGGCGTACTGACTGCCTGGTGAAGGTATTGAGTGCGGCTCTCGAGGACGGGCAGGCGAGGCCCTTCAGCGTCGACTCGAACCGCTCGCGTCGGTCGTGACAGCCAGAGCTCCCATGCCGCTGCTCACGTTGACGTAACCGGTGCCGATGAGCGCGGCAGCAGCGGCAGGAACGCGTGCTTGACGCGAACGACCGAATATCTGTTCGCGCAGACGCGCGGCAGCTGCTCGGCAGTCGTCTGCGCCGCCGGCACGAAGCCGCCCGCGATGCCAGCATGCCTTCATGCACTCCGGCGCTTCGCGACCGCTTGCGCTTCCGCCCATAACAGCACGTCGTCGGCATCGGATGCCGCGCTAACAATTCCTGGGCTGCGGCTGTAACGAGTGCACGCTGAGAGACGAGCTCCGACCCGTCTTGTGCCCCGAGCGCTAACGCGACATCGACCAAACTCGGCTTCGCCGTCGGATGCTGCCGATAATGCTCGTCGAGAGCAGCGTGCATCGCCGCGATCTCTATAACCGACCGCCGCACTGTGACAGTCAACACCGTCGTCGCAGGCGTGGGCGCTGCAACAGGACGCTTATTCGGACGGCGTCGAGTCGCCGGTCAAGACGTTGTCGTAAATGTCTTTGCACTCAGGGCAGACCGGAAAACGCTTCGGGTCGCGCGACGGCACCCATACCTTGCCGCACAGCGCGGTGATCGGCGTGCCCATCACAGAGGCCTCGACGATCTTTTCTTTGGGCGCGTAGTGCGCGAAACGCTCGTGGTCGCCCTCGTCGTTCGACAACCGGGGTGTCGGCGTCTCGGTCTCTGGCAGCGTGGTCGTCTCGCCCAGGCCGGGCAGCGTCTCGATCTCACTCATACTGACGAATTCTAGCCCTCGCCGGCACGGCTAGTTCTGAGTCGGATCGATCGGCATGGTGTGCAACATCGCCAACTCACCGCCCTGACGGCGCAGCACCCGCGACCACAACGTTTCCGGGGACGACGTGAAAGCGTCGTCCGGCTCAGCGGGAACCACGATCCAACCGCCCAACCGCAGCTCCGTCTCGAGCTGGCCCGCGCCCCAGCCCGCGTAGCCGGCGAAGAACCGCAGCCCGTCGAGCGACCCGGCCAGATCGTCCGGTGAGCGGTCGAGATCGACCGCGCCGATGCGGCCCACCAGCGACGTCCACCCGCTCGGCGTAACACCCGAACGCGCGCGGCCGAGACACACGACGACCTGCGGCGTCACCGGACCTCCCATGTGCACGACTGCCGGCTCGCTCGCGACTTGCGCCCACCCAGGAAGCGCGTCACACGCGGAGATCTCGCTCGGACGGTTCAAGATGACGCCCAGCGCGCCGTCGCCGTCGTGATCGAGCATCAAGATGACGCTGCGAGTGAAGTTCGGATCGTCGAGGGTCGGCGACGCGACGAGCAGGCTTCCGGCCAGCGATGATCCGACAGACGTCATGGCACCATCATGCCGCTACTCGGCCGAAAACCACGCGCATCAGGAAACGACGACGGGTAGACCGGCGGCCTCCCAGGCCTCCATGCCGCCGATCACGTTCACCGCGCGCCAGCCGCCGCGATTCAACGCGTCAGCGACAGCGGCCGAACGCCCGCCGACATGGCAAATGCACGCGATCAGCCGATCAACCGGGATCTCACCAGCGCGCGCCGAAATCTCCGACATCGGCAAATGCACGGCGTCGGGCGCGTGACCGGCGTCCCATTCAACTTTTTCCCGGACGTCGAGCAACAGCGCCCCCTCGCTCAAAACGCCGGCGACGTCCCGCACGGTGATATCGGCCATCTGCCGATCGTAGCCTTTGTCAGCGCGGCCGGACGGCGGCGAGCCGCTCCGCGCGCAGCGCCTCGACGTCCGGGCTGTGCCAAGGGGCTAACGGTGAGCCGACCACCCACGACAACAGCAGGTCGGCGAGTTCGGGGTTTCGCGCCAAACCCGGACCGTGCAGGTAGGTGCCCACGATGCGTCCTTGCACGGCACCCTCGGACGACGAAACCCCGTTGCCCACGCCGCTCAGCACCCTGGCCAACGGCAAAGCGTCCGAGCCGAGAGTTGTACCGCCGGCGTGATTTTCGTAGCCAGTAAGCAATTCCGTAAGCCCGGAGCCGGTCACCGGCTCGGCAAGCAATTCACCAACGGCCCGCGTGGGAAGTCGAGCGGTTGTTACGTCGAGCAGATCGAGACCAGGTTCGAGCACACCGCCAGACCCCGGAAACTCCTTACCCAGCAGCTGAAACCCGGCACATACTCCGAACACGACCGCACCGGAGGAAACCGCGCGCGCCAAGCCGCCGTCGGCGCGCAACGCCCGCACCGCCGCGACTTGCGCGTCGTCTTCTCCCCCGCCGAGCACGTACACATCGGCGGAATCGGGTACCGGTACTCCGGCATCCAATTCAACTGTCTCCACGGCAAATTCTCGAGCTCGCGCCCGCTGGGCAAGCACGCGAAGATTGCCACCGTCGCCGTAAGTGCCGAGCAACATCGGATACACCGACACGATGCGCAAGGCTGATTCACCGGCCATCGTCGGCACCGCCTCCGCGCCTTAGCATTTCGCGAAAAGCCGTGTACGTGCCGACGGCGTCGAGCGGTGCGCCGTCAACGCCCACGCCGCGCAGGTCGGGTGGCGGCGTCGTCCAGGGATCCTCGACAGTCACGTGCGGCACGTCGGCGTAAAGCAGCCGGACGCCGAGATCATGGCGACGCTCCCCAGTCGCCACCACGAGACGATCGGCGAGTTTTTCGAAGGGAACGTCCCACAGCCACGACGGATCCTTGCCATCGGCCGCCCGCGCGTTGATGGCAATTACCACTGGCGCTGGAGCGGGCGCGAGCATGCTGAACATTTCGGCCCAGCCCGCCGGATTCTTGCCGAGCAAAAGCCGCACGCGTCGTCCGCCCAATTCGACGACTTGGTACCGCCCGCCGACCGAGACGACGGCTCGCATGGCAGGAATCGCCTTCGCCGGCGAGACGCCGAGTTTCGCGGCCGCGGCAACCGCCATCGTCGCGTTGGCCTGATTCGCCATACCAGGCAGCGCAAGATCGAGCGCGTACTTGGCGCCGTCCGGATCGATCACCGCGTTGTCGTCGAGCTGCCAGCTGATTGGCGGACGCCGAAACCCGCACTCGCAACGCCAGTCGCGATCGTTTCTGCGCAAGATGGCGCCGCATTTGGGGCAGAGCACCGAATCGGCGGTCCAGGCATTTCCGGCCGATACCCAGGTGACGTCGCGAATTGCTTCGCCCGCCCAGGCAATGTGCGGATCGTCGGCATTCGCGATCGCCGAAATGCCTGGCGTGGCCGCAAAAATCGTGCGCCAGCGACGTGCCACCATCGCGACTTCGCTGACCCGGTCGAGTTGATCCCGACTCAAATTTCCCAGCACGACAAGCGGTTTCTTCGTCGCCGGCAACAG
Organism: Actinomycetales bacterium; assembly: GCA_040255675.1. Classification (GTDB taxonomy): domain Bacteria; phylum Actinomycetota; class Actinomycetes; order Acidothermales; family Acidothermaceae; genus JBDZVM01. Next base: position 74,162 of record JBDZVM010000017.1, read on the forward strand.
GCGAGGAAGGTAGGTCTCGTCGGCCTCGAGCACAGCCAAGGCAGACGACGGCACTTTCGCGGCCGCGAGCGCCGCGACCAACCCGGCGGGCATGTTCGCGCCCGAGGTGTTCGTAGCTATCTGGCCATTGCTCGCGAGCGCGGCCGCGAGCAGCTTTGTCGTCGTCGTTTTTCCGTTCGTGGCCGACACGAACACGACCTGTCGATCGCGAACTAACCGCGCGAACGCGTCGGGGCACGCGGCGAGAATCACCTTGCCGCCGATGACGAGGCCGTCGCCGCGCCGAAGCGCGCGGGAAAGCCAGCCGGCAACGTGCGCGAGGCCGGTCGCGGCGCCCAGCCGCCAGTCGAGGCTCACCGGCGTCTCAACGAACCCGACGCGGCTTAGCTTCGCGCGGGCTCGCGCGAGGTACCGCCCGCGCTCGGCTCCGCGTCGTCCGAATGACGTTCAGCTGCCTTGGCCAACCTGGTCGGCGTCTCGACGCGAGGCGTGGTGTCGGCCATCGCGTGGGTGAGCCAACCCAGAATGGTCGCCGCGGCGACGACAGACAAACAGGCGATCACTAGCCAGGGCAGCGCAAGGATCAAGCCGATACCGCCGACGATGAAGCCGCCGATCACCAAGCCGACCACTACCCATGAGATCGGCCGCCCGGGGATGTGACCGTCGTGAAGCCGTTCGCCGATCGACAGGTCGTCAGCGGGTGACTGGCTCATGGATGACTCCTCGGTTCGTCGGCCAGACGGTTGCTTCGGCCTACACAGTCCTACACAGTAAGGGAAAAACGGAGCCGACGCCGACGCGCGGCAGTCATGGCCGGGTGTCGACCTCGCCCTCGGGCTTCCCGGGAGCGGCGTTGGCCGGCCAGCCGAACGTGTCGCCGCGGCGGCGTGCCCGCTGCCCTAGCTGAACGCCCGGGAGCGTCAGCCCCGCGCGCGCGGCCGGAACGGGAATGGCGGTGCTTACCGGGGGCGCACCCGGCACCGCGGGCAACGCGCCTTCGGCGTGCACGCGCGCGATCTCGCTGCGGCCGCCCGGTGCCGGAGGCCCGGACGGCGTGACCACGCTCGCCGCCGTCGCCGGTTCGACCGGGACGACGGGAAGATCCGGGTTCAGCGACTCGGGCGGCGACTCCGCGCCCCGGGAAAGGCTCATGGGTCTTGGATACCAGAGCGGCCGCGGTGATCGCCCGCCGGGTCGGTGGCCGCGATCGACCGGCGCTGACGCGGGCCCTGGACAGGCTAAGACCCCCGAGGACAGGCCAGGACGCCTGTCCTCGGGGGTGCTGACCACGTTTACGTGATCAACTACCAATGGGCGGGCCCGCTCAACTTGCCCAGTCGAGAAGCGAGTCGGGGCGGTCGGGTTCGCGCAGTTTGGCCAGTGCTTCCTTTTCGATCTGCCGCACCCGCTCGCGCGTGAGACCGACGTCGCGGCCGATCTCGTCGAGAGTGTGCGCGCGGCCGCCAACCAGCCCGAACCGAAGCGCCAGCACCCGAGACTCGCGCGGCTCGAGATTCGCGAGCGCCCGATGCAGCGTGTCGATCATCGCCTGGTACTCGAGCGCGTCAGACGCGGCGGGCGCCTCGACGTCCTCGATCAAATCGCCGAGACGGGTGTCTTCTTCGTCGCCGACCGGATTGTCGAGGCTGACCGGCTGGCGCGCGTTGCGCAGCATCTCCTCGATCTGCTCGGGCGTGCGGTCGAGTTCGGCGGCGAGCTCTTCATTGGTGGGTTCGCGACCCAGCCGCTGGTGCATGTCGCGCTGCAACCGGCCGAGCTTGTTCAGTTGCTCGACCACGTGCACCGGCAGCCGGATCGTGCGCGCCTGATCGGCAAGCGCGCGCGTAATCGCCTGGCGGATCCACCACATGGCGTAGGTGGAGAACTTATAGCCCTTCATGTAGTCGAACTTCTCGACCGCGCGGATCAGCCCCAGGTTGCCTTCCTGGACGACGTCCAAGAACGACATCCCGCGGTTGGAGTAACGCTTCGCGACGGAAACCACGAGCCGCAAGTTCGCTTCGAGCATGTGTGCCTTGGCGCGCTGCCCGTCGTCGCGGATCAGCTCAAGCTCGCGGCGAAGCTTCGCCGAGACACTTTTCTCGCGCAGCTTGAAGTCGGCGTAGACGCCCGCTTCGATCCGCTTTGCGAGATCGACCTCCTGAGCCGCGTCGAGCAGCGGCGTGCGACCGATCTCGTTAAGGTAGTTGCGCACCGGATCAGACGAGATGCCCGGCTCCTCGCTGTCGAGATCGGGCTCGTCGGGTTCGTTCGCGTCGACAATCTCCGCATCGGCGGGCTTGGCCTCGGATGGGCTGCCCGTGCGTTCGACCGGCTCGGGGTCGCCGACGGCCGCATCCGGAGTTATGGTGAGGCGAGTCGCCGCATCGTCGTCGGAAGCGATGGCGGCGGTCGCGTTCTTGCGCATCGTGATGATGGGCTCCTTTGTCGCGGGTGTTGCGGCGCTGTTCGAAAACAGCGTTGTTGTTTACAACGCTTGACGCGCCGTAGTGTTCCGCAGTTGTCTCATGCCCGCCTTCTCAGCAATTTCTTCATTCCACGTTCGTACCCGCTCGCGGCAAAAGATCACAGACTCCACGACTCGTTTTCGCGGGCCTTGACAGCCTTGACGCGGCGGTACGCTACTGGTTATCGGCGGCTCCTTGGCCGCCTTGACGAAAGGTTGGCCGTGACCGGCGCGAACGAGGCCTACGAAGAAACCCTCCTGCAAGCGCTCGCCGCGGGCCTGCGTGAACGATTCGACGCCGCGCGCGCCGCCGGCCGCGATCCCGCGGGCCTCGGCGAACCAGCCGAGCTGGCAGGTCGCATGCTCGCGGCAGTGCCTGCCGCCCACCCCTGGGACGACCAGATCGGCCCCTTTTACGACACGGCGGGCCTGACCCGCTGGCTCGGCGTCACCAAGCAAGCGCTCGCTGATCGCGTGCGCCGCCATCGTTTGCTCGCCGTCGTCACGGCGGAGGGCCGGGTGCTGTACCCGGCGGCACAGTTCGCCGGACGACGCGTGCTGCCCGGCCTGCCCGAGGCTCTCGTGGCGTTTCGCGACACCGGGGTCGACGGCTGGGCGATCGCCGCCTGGGCGACCACGCCGGCCGCGACGCTACGCGAATCGACCCCCCTGCGGTGGCTTCGTGACGGCGGCGACACCGGCCCAGTGCTCGCCCTCGCGCGGCAGACGGCGGCGCTGTGGGCGGCGTGAGGAACTCGCGCGAATCGGTTGCGCAAAAAGCACCGCCGCCCGATATCGACCTGCGCGACTTTCCCGCCCGGCCGCTGCGCGCGGGCGAGCATTGGTGGCGCCAGCATCGCGCGACCCTTGGCCCGTGGTGGTTTTCGTGCGAAGGAACCGGGCGGTTCGATCTGCGCCCACCGCGCGGCACCTGCTACCTGGCGAGCACGGCGTCGGCGACGATCCGCGAACGCCTCGGAGCCGACCTGGTGGCGCATCGCTTGGTGCCCGCCTCGTTGCTGGCGGGGCGGGTCGTCAGCAAGCTGACGCTGCGGCACGACGTCCGGGCCGCCAACCTCGACGCTGCCGCGGCCGCCTGGTTCGGCGTCACCCGCGAGCTTGCCGTGATGGTGCCCTACACGGTGCCGCGCGCCTGGGCGAACGCGCTCGCGTCGTCCGGCTTCGAGGCGGTGTTGGCGAATCTTCGGTTCAGCCCCGGCCGCGCGCGGGGGTTGGCGCTGTTCGACGAAGCGGGCGAGCACGAGAGCTGGGCGGTCGACCCGCGGCCGGCCAAAGCGATCGATGTCGCAACGCGAATGCGGCTGCGAGTCGTCGAGACGCCATCGATCGGCGAACTCACGATCGTCGAGCCCAGTTGATCCGCTACGACCGTAGCTCGGCGATGTCGCGAAAATAATCGAGACTCTCCGGGTTCGACAGCGCCTCGACGTTACGCACCTCGCGTCCGTGCACGACGTCGCGCACCGCGATCTCGACGAGCTTGCCACTGCGGGTACGCGGCACGTCGGGCACCGCGATGATTCGGGCCGGTACGTGGCGAGGCGAGCAGTTGCGGCGAATCGCCGACTTGATCCGGTCGCGCAACTGGTCGGTCAACTCGAAGCCGTCGGCCAGCTTCACGAAAAGCACGATGCGGACGTCGTCGGCGACGTCTTGGCCGATGACGACGCTTTCGGCGACTTCGGCGAGCTGCTCGACCTGCCGGTAAATCTCGGCGGTACCGATTCGCACGCCGGCCGGGTTGAGCGTCGCGTCGGAACGCCCGAGAATGACGAATCCGCCGTGCTCGGTTTGCGTCACCCAGTCGCCATGACGCCAAATCCCCGGAAAATCAGCGAAATAGGCGGCTCGGTACCGCGATCCGTCGGCGTCGCCGAAGAAACGAAGAGGCATCGAGGGAAACGGTCTCGTACAGACCAACTCGCCGGTGACACCGACCGGTGCGGGCGAGCCGGTTTCGTCGAATACGTCGACTGCCATACCTAACGCGGGCCCTTGTATCTCGCCGGCGAACACCGCGCGCGTGGGATCGCCCATGACGAAGCAACCGCAGATGTCGGTGCCCCCCGAAATAGACGCGAGATGGACGTCAGACTTCACGTGTTCGTAGACGTAGTCGAAATTCTCGGCACTCAGTGGCGACCCTGTCGACGTGATCGTACGCAGGCTGTCGAGCCGATGCGTGCGCTTCGGCACGAGTCGGGCACGGCGAGCGGTGTCGATGAATTTCGCCGAGGTGCCGAAGAGGGTAATGCCGAACTCGTCGACCAAGTCGAACAACGCGGACGGCGAAGGGTGCACGGGCGAACCGTCGTACACGACCAGCGTGGCTTGCGAGGCGAGCGCGCCCGCGAGCCAGTTCCACATCATCCAGCCGGTCGTCGTGTAGTAGAAGACCCGGTCGCCCGGTTTGACGTCGCAGTGCAGCTGATGTTCCTTCAGCAGATTGAGCAGAAGGCCGCCCGCCCGATGCACGATACATTTCGGCGCTCCGGTCGTGCCCGACGAATAAAGCACGTACAGCGGCGTGTCGAAGGGCAACCGCCGCGGCTCGACGTCGTCGCCCTTGACGTTTTTGAAATCTCTCCACGACAACGAGTCGGGAATACCGTGCACCTTAGGGGCGTCGGCGAGATACGGGACGACGAGCGTGCGCCGCACGCTCGGTAACCCGGCGCGAATCTCGCGCAAGCGGGAGAGGCAATCGTGTGACTTTCCGCCGTAGACGTAACCGTCGGCGGCGACCAGCACCTTGGGTTCGACCTGACGGAACCGATCGAGCACGCCCGCCGCCCCGAAGTCGGGCGACGTCGACGTGAAAACCGCGCCGATCGCGGCGGCGGCAAGCGCGGTGACATACGCCTGAGGAATGTTGGGTAGCCAGGCCGCCACGACGTCGCCTTGTCGCACACCGGTCTCGACAAGCGCGCGTGCCGTCGCGAACACGTCAGCGCGCAGCTCTCGCCAGGTGATGACGGCGCGTTGCCTGTCCTCGCGGGCGAAAAGCAAAGCGGGTGTGCCGTCGTCACGCTGGAGCAACGTGTCGACGACGTTCAAACTTGCGTCGGGGAAGAATCGTGCCTCGCGCATATCGGCGGCATCGACGAACGCTCGCCTCCCACGCTCACCCACGACTCCCGTGAAATCCCATACGGCAGACCAAAAATCAGCAGGTCTGTCGAGTGAGAAGGCGTGTAGCGCAGCCGTGTCGTCGAGTCGCGTTTCGTAGCGCTGTTCGACGTAGCGGCGAAACGTCGTCATCGCCGCCGTGTTGACACGATCCGGCGCCGACTCCCAAAGGAGGTGCTCACGATCGTTCGACGTCACCGCACCGCCGATCTCGCCATCCGCCCGCCTGCCACACCTGCCACTGTAGGCCAGCGTGCCCCTTCCGGCTCGCGGTGTCAGGCTGTACGCGGTTTCGACGGCACGTTGACGCCGCCTTCGGCCGCGTACCGGTCGATCTCGGCGAGTTCATCAGCGGAGAAGTCGAGACAACTGAGGGCGCCGACGTTTTGCTCGAGCTGCGCCACGCTGCTGGCGCCGACCAGCACCGACGTCACCCGCGCGTCGCGCAACGCCCACGACAACGCGAGCTGAGCCAGCGTCTGGCCACGACGCCGCGCCAACTCGTGCAATGAACGGATCTGCTTCGTGTATTGCTCGGTGAACCTGGCCGGGTCGAGCGACTTGTGCTGCGCCGCGCGCGAATCGGCCGGAATGCCGTCGAGGTAGCGATCGGTCAGCATTCCTTGCGACAACGGCGAAAATGCGATACAGCCGACGCCCTCACGGCCGAGCACGTCGAGCAAGTCTTCCTCGATCCAGCGGTTCAGCATCGAGTACGACGGCTGGTGAATCAACAACGGCGTGCCGAGGCGACGCAAGATGGCGACGGCTTCTTCGGTGCGTTCGCCAGAATACGACGAAATCCCAACGTACAGGGCCTTTCCTTGCCGGACGGCGGAGTCGAGCGCCCCCAGCGTCTCGTCGAGCGGAGTGTCTGGGTCGGGCCTGTGGTGGTAAAAGATGTCGACGTAGTCGAGGCCCATGCGTCGTAGACTCTGGTCAAGACTTGCCAGCAGATACTTTCGCGAACCCAAGTCGCCGTACGGGCCAGGCCACATGTCCCAACCCGCTTTCGTCGAAATGACCAGTTCGTCGCGGTACCGGGCGAAGTCGGCTCGAAGGTGACGGCCGAAGTTGGTCTCGGCGGCGCCGTAGGGCGCACCGTAGTTGTTGGCCAGGTCGAAATGCGTAATGCCGAGGTCGAACGCGCGGCGCAGGATGGCGCGCTGCGTGTCGAACGGCTTATCGTCGCCGAAGTTGTGCCATAAACCGAGCGAGACCGCGGGCAACTGAATGCCGCTTCGGCCGCAGCGCCGGTAGGTCATGGTGTCGTAGCGGCTGGGCGCGGCCTGGTACGTCACGGCTTCTCCTCGAATCGAAGGCGAGAAACTCTCGGGTAGATATCCTGTCGCGCGCGACTCAGGCGATCTTCACCGCATCATGGGCGTGGCCGCCGTGCGATCAAACCGTCGGGGGATTTCCGCTTGCCAGCCCGTCGGCAACCGAATCCGACACCGCTTTCGTACCGCCGAGCACGATCGCCGAACTCGGCCGCAAATCCTGAATCGTTTGCCAGGTGTGCGGCGTGACGTGGTTGTTCGGCACCAACAGCAAGGGACGGTCGCTCGTGCCGGCCCATGCCGCGCCGGCGAGCGCGTCGGCGAAGTCGTAGCCGGTGGCGACCAGAATTCCGTTCGACGCCGTCGTGCCTCCGTGCACCTGCACGAGGGTCGACGCCACCTCGTCGGCGGTCTGGTAGCGGTCAGAGCCCGCGAGGCGCGAACGTTGCGCGCCCCCCGCGGCCGCGACCGCGGCATCGGCAACAGCGTCGCTCACTGCTGACGTGCCGCCGAGCACCACGATTGCCGACGGATGCAGCCGCTGAATTTCGGCGGCGGTCTCCGGCGGCAACGAGGTCGGCTCGGTAAGCAACAACGGACCGCCCGCGACCGCCGCGAGCGCGGCTCCGGCGAGCGCGTCGGGAAACGCTTTGCCTGTCGCGAGATAGACGTTGGTCGCGCTTCCGGAATACGTGTTTCGCGAGATCGTCGCGGCCGTCGCATAGCGATCGGTGCCGCTCCACCGAACAACTGTGACGCCGAGTGCCGCCACCTGCGACGCGACGGTCAAGCTCAGCGCCGACGTGCCACCGAGCAGCACCACCCGAGTGGGCCCGAGTCGCCGGATCTCTTGCGCGGCGGACGCCGACAGCGACGCGCTCGTCGAAAGCAGCAGCGGCACGCCGAGGTGTCCGGCGGCGGCGGCACCCGCGACGGCGTCGGGATAGTTCTGGCCCGTCGCGAGCAACACCGTGCTGCCGGACGGCAACGTGCCGGGCCACCCGGCGTCGGCGATCGCCGCGGCCGTCGCGTAGCGTTCGGCGCCCGAGACGCGAGTCACGGTCAGCCCAGTCGCCGCCTGTGCGCGAGGCACCGAAACGACGGGAATGAGCGCAACGGCGGCAAGGGTTACGACGAGCGTTGCCCTGATGGCGGCGCGCCAGTGAGACATCGGGCTCCCTTCGCGATCGTCAAAGGCTCTTTGATTCCACCACGCTTCGTTGGACGCGCGGCGCGGCCATTCCGCTGACAAGCGCGGCCGCGCAATCACTGCCGAGATCGAGGTCGATGATCCGCCAAACGCCGCGCACGCCCCGAACCCACGAACCTCGTGTTCCGACAGTCACGCTTTGCAAGCCGAAGCCGATCCCGACGCCGAGGGCTTTGCCGTAGGCCTCCTTGCGGGTCCAAATCCTGATGAATCCGCGGTGCCGCGCCTCGCCCGTGAGCCGGTCAAGCGCTCGCCGTTCACGCGGCGAACAGACCCGCTCGACGACGCCGCTTTCGACTGGCTGACGAGGCAGTTCCTCGACGTCGATACCTACCGGACGACGCGCGAGCGCGGCCGTCACGTGCTTACCGCTGTGCGCGAGGCTCACGAAAACCGGGTTCGGCGCGTCACGCACGACCGGACGCCCGGTGGGCTCGGTGTCGAGGGCGACGCTGTCGGCCTCGACACCGAGCCCGCGCGCCGCGATTTCGCGCAACAGCAGCCTGCCGACCACAAAGCGCGCCCGGTCTTCGTTACGCCGAAACCGGCAAGCGCGCTCCTGCTCAGGCAGCGGAAGTCGCGCCAGCATGCGAGAAAGCGTCGGCTCGTCGACGTCCGCTATCGAGGTATGCAACACCAGGACAACGCGGTTTGCGAGCAAGGGCATGCGTTCCATTGTGGCGGTAACGCCCAAGGGGCGGACGCCGATGGGTCGACGTCCGCCCCTGTTTGCTGTTGCGACTCGTGTGGTTGTTACGACGAGATCCGCGTCGTACCGAGCTTGACCGTCACGGTCGTCGTGCTGCCGTTACGAATCACTGTGAGCGTCACCGTGTCACCCGGCTTTTGCGCCCGAATCGCCGTTTGCAGATCGCTTCCGTTGGCGACCGTCGTGTCGTTGACCTTGGTGATGACGTCGCCGGAACGCAGCCCCGCGTTCGCGGCGGGGCTGTTGGGCTGCACCGCGACGACGCCGGCGCCGTTGAACGCGTCGGTCACTTGCACACCAAGGAAGGCCGCGGATTGCGTGGCACCGCCCGAATTCTTGCCGGCCTTCAAATCAGGCAAGGCCTTTTCAACTGTGTTGCTCGGGATCGCGAAGCCGATGTTTTGCGCGGGCTCGCCCGGGCTACCGGTCGCGACAGCGACGTTGATACCGACGACGTCGCCCTTTGCGTCGACGAGCGGTCCGCCGCTGTTTCCAGGGTTTATGGCGGCGTCGGTCTGCAACAGGCCGGTCATGTTCGCCGCGCTGTCTTGCAGGCTTCGGCCCTTCGCCGAGATGATGCCCTCGGTCACTGTCGGCGCGCCGCCATAGCCCAGCGCGTTGCCGACGGCGATCACGCTGTCGCCCACTTCGACGGTGTCGGAGTCGGCGAATGTCGCCGCCGTGAGCCCAGAAACCCCAGACACCTTGATGACGGCGAGGTCTTGGCTGGTGTCCATGCCGACGACCGAGGCATCATGAGTGCCGCCGTTGTTCGGCCCACCGGTGTTAGGCAGCGTCACCTTGATATTGCTAGCGTTGTTCACCACATGAGCGTTGGTGACCACCAGGCCGTCGGCGCTGATGATGATCCCGGTGCCCGCGCCAGTGGCTTGAAAACCGCCGAAACCGCCGAAGCCGCCGCGCCCGTTCGGCCCGGTGCTCATCGTGTCGTTGATGACGACCACCGAGGGTTCGATTTTGTCCAGTGCCGACTTCACGCTCGCTGACAGGTTGCCGTTCGCCGCGGGCGGCAGGTTTGTCGTGGTCGACTGTTCCGCGACGGCCGTCGGCGTGCCGTTGCCGTCGACAACGTGCACGACTGTGCCTGTCACCGCCGCGGAGACGACGACGGCAGCCGCGGTGAGAGCCGCGCTCGTGCGAAACCGCTTGCGGTCCATCTTCTTTCGCGCGGCATCCGCGTCGGGCGCGGGTAGGTACGGCTGATCGGGCAATGGTTCGGACGCCGAACCCAAAGGCTGCGGCCCGAACGCGGCGTGGTCCGGTGACACAAACGGCGGCGCGGACGGCGTTTCAGGCGGTGTTTCATGCGGCGCCGGGTCGGGCCTCGACCACCACGGCACCGCCGGAGGCGCGTCGTCCGGCGTTTCCTGACCTGAACCCCGTGCTGGCTCTTGCGCTGGCTGCTGCTCGTCGTATGGGTTCACCGTTTCCTCCGCTGATGGTCGGGGTGCTGCTTCGACCGTGCTGCCTTGACCATCGCTTCGGAGGCTGGGAGATGTCTGAACCGAAGATGAAAGCTGGCTAAAAAAGCCATCGAATCTCACGAGTTCGCTAGATAGTCGGCGAGGCC
>JBDZVM010000018.1:0-81192 GCA_040255675.1 Actinomycetales bacterium
GCACGACGCTCTTTCGCGATCTCCGGTGTACCCGGATGGTAGACAGCCATAGGAAGCCTCCTTACTCTTCTAAACACGTCTCATATCGATTTTACAGCGCCGACGGATCCTTTGTCTGATGTCGGATGTGCTTATGGCGATGCGGTTTGAACCGCGGTTCACCTGTCGCGGACGACGCGGAAACCGATGTTGCCTGCCGAGCTATCGGAGGTGTTCGAGGTCCGGGCGGCGACTCTGTACCGATTGCAATAGCTTCGGTGGCATAGGTATGAGCCCCCGCGCATCACCCGCGCGGTTCCGCCGGGTGGCCCACCCGGATCGATCGGGTTGGCGAGGTCCCAGTCGGTGCCGAACCAATCGGCACACCACTCCCACACATTGCCCGACGTGTTGTAGAGGCCGAACGCGTTGGGCGGAAACGTCTTGACGGGTGCGGTGCCGAGCCAGCCATCGTCTTGCGTGTTAACTGCGGGGAACCGGCCTTGCCAGATGTTGCACCGGTGCTTGCCACCGGGGTGCAGTTCGTCGCCCCAGGGATAGCGCGCGCGCTCGAGACCGCCTCTCGCGGCGTACTCCCATTCGGCCTCGGTAGGCAACCGGGTACCCGACCATCGGCAGTAGGCGATCGCATCGTTCCACGAGACATGGACGACGGGATGGTTCTGCCTATCCGCAATCGAAGATTTCGGGCCTTCGGGTGCGCGCCATGTTGCGCCGTGTACGACGCGCCACCACGGCGTTTGCGCCGGCACCTGGTCGACGCCCGCGTCGACTTCGGGGGAGACCAGCAGATGGAAAACGAAAGACCAGCCGTACCGTTCGGCGTCCGTCACGTAGCCGGTCGCTTTCACGAACGTCGCGAACCGCGCGTTCGTCACCGTCACCGCGTCGATCGCGAACGGACTCACTGTGATGTCGCGAACTGGGCCCTCACCGTCGAGCGGGTTGACGTCGTCGTCCTCGCTGCCCATCGCGAACGTGCCACCGGGAAGGTCGACAAGTGTCGAAATCCGTGCCGGTCGCGCGGCAGGTGTCACCTGCCAAAAGGGTTGATCGGCTCTTTCGCGTCCCGTCGGCGGCGGCACCGTCTCCGACGGTGAGGCCGTCATCACGTCACGCGACGGTCCGCAACAGCTGTCACTCATGCGGTTCAGGTTATGCCCCCGGCAAAGTGCCGTGCCCGAGGCTTCGATCATTCGCCTTGTGGACGTCGTGCGGCAGCGGATCGGGAGGGTGCGAGATTTCGCCTTCGAGGAAGTAAGCAGCAACGTCTTCGTAGGGTGCCGGATGCGGGTTCGGAAGCGGGATGCGAGCGTCGACCTGCTTGAACCACTCGAACAGCTTGGCTCGAAGCTCGCCCACGACTTCACTTCGCTCCACGGCAAGGTCGTGTTCCTCGCCGAGGTCAGTAGTGATGTGGAACAACTCGGCGTGGTCGTCTTCGAAAAAGTGGATCAACTTCCAGTCACCGTCGCGAACGCCGGCTGTCGGAGTGCCGCCCTGGTTGCTGTAGTGCGGATAGTGCCAGAAGATCGGGCCGCGCTCGAATGGTTCACCTCGCAGCAGCGGCGAGAAGTCGACACCGTCGGTGGCCTGTTCGGGCCGCGCCGGAAGGCCCGCGGCCGCGAGCAGCGTAGGATAGAAATCGGGACTCGTCACCGGCTCGTCGATCGTGGTCCCCGGTTCGATCGTGCCGGGCCAGCGGATGATAAGCGGCGCTCGAATGCCGCCTTCTTCCATCCAGCCTTTCCCGTTGCGTAGCGGAAGATTCGACGTCGGAGAACCTTCGGCGGTCGACAAGCCGCCGTTGTCTGAGGTGAAGACGACGATCGTATTCTCGGCTTTTCCGGCGCTGTCGAGCGCGTCGAGCAGCCGCCCGATATTCCTGTCAAGGTTCTCCATCATCGCGGCATACGCCGGATCTGACTGCACCGTGCGCCGAAGTACCCGGGCGGCCCGGTTGTGCCACACCGGTGTGCGCTCTCCTTCGTCGAACGGGTTGATCTGATCGAGCCCGTGCTCTGTCGCCTTTTTGCGATATTTCTCGACGAGGTCGGGTGGTGACTGGATCGGGATGTGCACCGCGTAGTGCCAAAAGTTGAGAAAGAACGGTCGATCGCCGGCATTTTCGATCAGTTGAATTGCTTCGTCGGTAAGACGATCCGTCAGGTACTCGCCGTCCGGTCCGTCGGACAGTGTTGGACAGTGGTAGGGGCTGAAGTACCGCTTGGAGTGTCCCCACTCGCAGCCGCCGATGTTGACGTCGAACCCGTGCTGGTCGGGCCAAGTTCGGCGCGTACCCAAATGCCACTTTCCGATGTGCCACGTTTGATAGTCGCCTTCGCGCAACGCCCGCGCCAGCGAGAACTCGTGCGTTGGCAACCAGGCAAAATACGGGACGTCGAGAAGCTTGCCGACGCCGTGACCGCCGATGTATTGGGTGACGCCGACCGAGGCCGGATACTTGCCCGACATGATGCTCGCGCGGGTCGGTGAGCAGACCGGGCAGGCGGCATAGGCATTCGTAAAGAGCGCGCCCTGGCGGGCCAACGCGTCGAGGATAGGCGTCTCGTAGAAAGTGCTTCCGTAGCAGCCTAAATCTCGCCAGCCGAGGTCGTCTATCAGCAGAAAGACGATGTTCGGCCGTGTCGTAGCGTCGAGCCTCATGCGGCGACGCTACCGTCGGGCGGGCAGTTGTACTGCACGAGTGCCGCTTTGCCCGCGCTGATGGAAAGCGTCGTGATATGCGTGGGCTCGGGCCGCCCGAGCACGTCGCGATAGCGGCGCAGTGGAATGCCGAGGATTTCGCACATGACGAGACGAATCAGCGTGCTATGCACAACGCAAAGTACGCGACCGCCAGACTCTTGCATCGCTAGTGTGGTCAGCGCCCCAACGGCTTCACGAGCCCGCGCATCGGGGTTTTCGCCGTCCGGCCAATGGCCTTCGACAGGATCGGCGAGAAATGCGTCAACGGCTTGGGGATGCGTCTGTTTCAGCTCGTCGAGCGTGCGACCCTCGGCGATACCGAAGTCGAGTTCGCGTAGCGCACTCAACACGCTTACTTCAAGCCCGGTCTGCTTGGCAACGGCGGCAGCCGTGCTCATGGTGCGTCGCAGCGGTGACGCGACCAGCCGGGTCAGCCTGGCGTGTTTAGCCCATTCGGCGAGCATGTTTGCTTGCCGTTCGCCCACCTCGTCGAGTGGGATGTCGCTGCTACCCGTGTACCGATTCGGTGCGTGCCACGGCGTTCGGCCGTGCCGCGCAAGCAAAATCTGAGTTGTCATGAGGCGTGTGCGTTCCGGGCGCGCGACTTCTTGTTTGGCGCCGGAACGAAAGTCTCAGCGCCGTCCGCGCTGATGTCGGGCCCGGCGACGATAACCTCGGCGGTGGTCTCACGCATCTCGCGCAACGCCTCTTCGGAAGCGCCGCTGTCAGTGATGACGACGTCGAAGCTGTCGAGCGGCGCTACTCGGTGCAACGCGAGGCGACCGAGTTTCGTGTGGTCGGCGAGCAGCACTTTGCTTGCTGCCGCGTTTAACATCGCGCGTTTGACGAGCACGATCTCTTGCTCTTGGTGATAGACGAAACCGCCTGACACGGTGGACGTCGAGGCGAAAAGGAGATCGACTCGAAGCGTCGACAATGCTTCGACGCAGGAAACTCCGAGGAACGAATCATGGTTCGGGTTGTACTCGCCCCCCAGCGCAATGACACGAGTGCCGTGCCATGTCGTCGCGAGCCGAATTACTTCGAGAAAGTTCGTGATGACGATAAGCGGAGTGATATCACCAAGCAGCTTTGCCAAGGTCAGCGCGCTCGTAGAGTCGTCGAGCATGATGGCCATGCCGGGCTCGATCAGCTTTCGTGCCTCTCGCGCGATCGCTGCCTTGGCGAGTGACGATTGGCCCAGTCGGTAGCTCAGGTGGCTTTCGAACACGCTCGACGGTTGGGCGGTTACCCCGCCGCGATGCTTGCGAACGACGCCGCGGCGTTCGAGTTCGTCGAGATCTCGATGTACGGTCATGAGACTGATGCCGAAACGCTCGGCAAGGCTGGTTGCGGTCGCTTCGCCGACCTCGAGGACGTAAGCTGCGATGTCGCCTTGCCTGGTAGCCGGGCTGTTGCGTCGGCCTCCGGCGTTGGCGACCATCGTGCGCTCCTTTCCGATGCCCCGAGGGTGCACCGATCGTAACGGATTTCACGCGATCGTAACAGAGGTAATCACATCATCCAGCGAAGTCACCTGAGCGACCTAAGCCCGGCATGTCACGCAGATTTCTTGCCCTGCCCCTTGCCATCAGGGTATTCGCCGGTGTTGACTACCCAGAACTTCACATCTCGAATGTGAACTTCACGTGCGATGTAACAAGCGGAGGCAGCCGCAGTGCGTAGCGAGGCGCGAGCGTGGCTCGGTGTCGACGTCGGCACGCAGGGCCTACGCGTGGTGGCCGTCGGTGACGACGGTCAACCTGTTGCGGCCGCATCGCGCCGGTTGACGAGCGTCCGCTCACGTGACGGCCGACACGAGCAAGATCCTCGGGACTGGCGCGACGCCGCGGCGGCTGCCTGCGGCGAGGTACGGGCGCTGATCAGATCTCATGTGATCGGGGGCCTCGCCATTTGCGGCACATCGGGCACGATCTTGCTCGGCACCGACCAAGGGGATCCGCTGACGCCCGCGTTGATGTACGACGATGCGCGGGCCGCCGCCAATCTCGATGCCGTGCGTCACGCATGGCGCGAATGTGCCGAACGCAACGCTTACAGCATCGCGCCGACGTGGGCGGCGCCGAAGCTTTCTTGGCTGCTTCGAAACGTAGCGGACGGCGAAAAAGCGCGCGTCTACCACGTTCCCGACTTCCTTGGCACCTGGTTGGCTGGGCACCCGGTCGCCGTCGACTACAGCCATGCACTGAAGACCGGTTACGACTTAGTCAACCAACGTTGGCCCTTCGATGCCTTCGACAGCATCGGGATTTCGGCGAACGTATTGCCGGAGGTCGTGGCGCCAGGCTCATTGGTCGGTGCCATTGGGCCGGACGCTGCCGCGGCGACCGGGTTGCCTGAAGGAACTCCGCTGGTTGCCGGTATGACGGACGGTTGCGCATCTCAAATCGCCTCTGGCGCGGTGCGAGTCGGCGATTGGAACTGTGCGCTCGGCACCACCTTCGTACTGAAGGGCGTGTCCCGCGACCTGTTGCGCGATCCTTTGGGGGCGGTCTACTCCCACCGCCATCCCGATGGTGGCTGGTTGCCCGGGGGGGCCTCCAGTTCGGGAGCGGGCGCGCTTGCTGCCGCATTTCCTGACACCGACCCCGCGCAACTTGACCGTGCCGCCCTGCAGCACCTTCCGACGCCCGTCATCCGCTATCCACTGGCCTCGCGAGGTGAACGGTTTCCGTTCGTACGTCCAGATGCGGTGCCGTTCGAGTGCGAACAAGCCGGGTCGGACGGCGAACGTGCCGCTGCCGTGATGCAAGGTGTCGTATTCGTCGAGCGGTTGAGCTTGTCGTACCTACGCGGCCTGGGTGCCGACACCTCAGGCACAGTCACACTCACGGGCGGCGGGGCACGCAGCAAGCTGTGGAAGCAACTGCACGCTGACGTGCTGGGTCGAGCAGTCGCCGTGCCTGAAAACCCCGAAGCCGCTGTCGGTATGGCGATCCTCGCGGCCGCCGGTCGAGGTTCGTTGGCTGAGACAGCTCGGCGCATGGTGCGCTTCGCCGGCGTTATAGAACCTCAGCCGGAATCGGCTACGCATTATTTGCCGTTGTACAAGCAGATGATTGACGAACTTGAGCAGCGTGGCTACATCGACGCCGAGTTTGCCGAAAGGGCGCGTGTGGCATGAGGGCGGCCCAGTTCAGAGCGACTACGTTGCCGAAATTTGATCGGACGGACGCATGACGATTCTCCTTGCCGGCGACGACTTCGTACGCAACGACATCTTGAGCGCAGCTCTGGAAGCCGCGCTTCCGCAGCTGCCGCGGGTGCGTACGCTGACGCTACCTTGGCCGGCAATCCCGTTTGGCGCGGTTGGAGAGGTCGACGAAGCGTCTGGCAGTGAGGATGAACTGCTCGACGTCATCGGCGATGTGGAAATCGTCGTTACGCAGATGGCGGCGTTGACGTCTCGCGTGCTTGCGGCTGCGCCGAAGCTACGTCTCGTTGTTTGCACGCGCGGTGGTCCCGTCAACGTCAACGTACGCGCCGCGGCGGAACGCGGTATCGCGGTCTCCTGCACACCCGGACGCAACGCCGTCGCGGCTGCCGAATACAGCCTGCTTCTGATTCTCGCGGCCATGCGCCGGCTCGGCATCGCGCACACGTCGACGGCGAACGGCGAATGGCGAAGCTCCATGTACGCGTACGCGGAATGCGGTCATGAGCTCGCGGGCTCGACCGTCGGCATCGTCGGGCTCGGTGAAATTGGCCGCCGTGTGGGAAGCCTTTTGCGCGCTCTCGGCGCAAGCGTTGTCGCGCACGATCCCTTTGTCGATCCGGATGACGTCGATTTCGAGATGCTGCCACTCGATGAGTTGCTACGGCGCAGCAACGTCGTCACACTGCACGCGCGGCTCACGCCCGAGACGAAAGGAATGATCGGCGCGCGCGAACTCAGCCTGCTGCCGCCGGGGGCAGTGATTGTCAACACAGCGCGCGGCGGTTTGCTCGACTACGACGCCGCGACCGTCGCTCTTGATGCTCGCGCGCTCGGCGCGGTAGCCCTCGACGTTTACCCTACAGAGCCAGTTGGGCCTGACTTTCCCTTGCTGCACTCGCCCAACGCCGTACTGAGTCCGCATCTCGCCGGCGCAACGCGGGAGACAGCCGAACGAGCCGCCAGTATGGCAGCTTCGGAAGTGCGTCGCTATTTTTCCGGTAGGTCGCTGGCGTATGTAGTCAACGGGATAGAGCCGGAGCGTCGTCGATGAAAATCGGTATCGACGTCGGAACGTCAGTCACGAAGGCTGTGCTCTTCGATGACACTATGACGCTACGCGCCATTCGTAGTGTACGTACCGAGATGCAATCGCCGGTGCCCGGCCGTTACGAATATGACCTCGACCAACTAGCGTCGTCCGTTCTCGCTCTGCTGCGAGATCTGAGCTCGGACGACGTCGAACTGGTTGCCATCACTGGGCACGGTGATGGCCTTTGCCTTACCGCCGAAAACGGGCGGCCTGTTGCGCCGGCGATCAGTTGGCTCGATTCGAGAGGCGCCGAACTGTGCACACAATGGGCTGGCAGCGGCGCGATGGACAAGGTTTTCGCGCTCACCGGCAATGCGCCATTCCCAGGTGCGGGTGCGGCGCTGTTGGCAAGTATCGAGGCCGCCTCACCGGAATTGCTAGACATGGCACACACCGCGTCACAATGCCAAAGCGCGTTGTTCGAACGGCTGACCGGCGTGCGGGCAGCTACGAGGTCTTGCGCGATGTTGCCTGTTTTTGATCCCGCACGCGGTGATTACAGCGCCGAGGCACTCGAGTTGTACGGCATCCGACACCGAAGCGGGTTGCTGCCTCCGATCGCCGACAGTCCAGCTATTGCGGCGCCCATACTTGACCCAGTGGCCGGCGCGGCCGGCATCGCACGTCGCACACTCGTCGCCGTCGGACCTTACGACCTACCCGCCTCGGCGCTCGGTGCGGGACTCTTCGACGTCGGTGACGGATTATTGACGCTCGGCACGACGCTCGCTTGCCAAGTGCTGGTCGAGCACGTCCCCACGTCGGGCGAAGCTTCGGGGCTGACCCTCGTGACGGGCGACGACCGCGGGTACTTGCGCGCTATGCCTGCCATGGTCGGTACGGCATGCCTAGACTGGATCCTTCGCCTGGTCGGGGCGCAACATTCCGACCTCGACGCGCTGGTTCTTGCAAGTCCCGCGGGCGCGCACGGTGTCCGAGCGCTTCCGTATCTTTCGCCTGCCGGAGAAAGAGCTCCTTTTATCGATCCCGCCGCACGCGCCGAATTGACCGGGTTGAGCCTCGAGACGACGGCTGAAGACGTCGTCCGCGCATTGTGCGAGTCGCTCGCATACGCGGCGCGCCACTGCTTCGAAGCCGCGGAACTGACCGGTTCGGTGGCAGTTTGCGGTGGGGGCGCGAGCAGCGCCATCCTAGTGCAAATCTTTGCCGACGTTCTCGGCCGGCCGGTGAGCATCGAATCCGGTGAGGTTGGCGCTCTCGGGGCCGTGCGTTCAGTCGAGCCGAGTGCCTCGGCTGGATCGTCGCGGCCTAGCTCGTGGGTCGAACCTGACGCTGCTACGCGGACGGCGTACGACGACGGCTACGCCGAGTACCTGGAACGACTCGATTCCGTGCGCGCGAGCGGATGGTGGTCGCGCGCATCAGCTCACCGACCGTCGCATCACGACGGTCAGCACTGCAGCAATCCCTCTGACCCATCGGCACCTGTCAAGGAGTAACCATGGACGATAGCTCGCGACGCATGGACGAGCTTCTACGAAGCAGTGTTTCCCGCCGCGCATTCCTCGGGGGCGCCTTATCGGCCGGCGGCTTGCTGCTAGCCGGTTGTGGCAGCAGTGGAAACAGCGGTGGCTCAGGCCCGACGGGCGGCGCGAGCTCGGTTGCCACCGCGTCGGCTACCGGTGGCGGCGGAAACAACGGTGCGATTTTGCGCGCCGGCATTCCCAACGACTTCCTGCCGTCCGCTCTCCTGCGATTCAATCCCGCTCAGCGTCCGCTCCACCGAACTGTCTACGACTACCTCTTGGATCGTGAGCAGGACGGCTCGTACAAAGCTTCTTTGGCGAAGTCGTGGGAGTGGAGCGCCGACAAGAAGACTCTTGTGCTGACGCTGCAAGATGGCGTGACGTTCCACTCCGGCCGCAAGTTCGGCGCTGACGACGTGGTGTTCACATTGAAGACCGCGGCGGCACCGAAGTCGGGCGTGCAAGTCGCGACAATCCTGAAGAAAGCCACCGATGTCAAGGCGAGCGGCGCGAACCAGGTAACCGTGACCTTTGATCAGCCGTTCCCGGCATATCTTGACGCTCTCGCCATGATTCCCATCGTGGACAGCACGACGTACGCCGACCTCGCAAGTGGCAAGCAGTTGATTGGGACGGGTCCGTTCACCTGGAAGTCCTGGACGCCGGGCAGCAAGGTCATGATGGGCCGGAACGATTCGTATTGGCAGGAAGGCAAGCCGTACATCGGCGGGATCGAATTTAGCATCCTCAAGCAGTCGCAGGCGATGCTGGCCGCGCTGCAATCGGGAGGCATTGACCTCGCGGTCGACATGCTCGCGCGTGACGCCGCAACCATGCAGAAAGACTCGAGGTTCGCGGTGACGACGACGCCCGGCGTCGACGTCTACGTTGGTTGCAGCACGCAGCTCAAGCCGATGGACGACCCTCGAGTGCGGCAGGCCGTGGCGTATGCGATCGACCGTAAGCGGATCGCCTCCCAGGTGTACAGCGGATTCGCTGAACCGAGCTGCGTGGTCTGGCCGTCAGAAACGCCAGGTGTCACACAACAAATGGTCAACCACTACACCTACGACATCGACAAGGCGAAGAGCCTGCTCACCCAAGCCGGCGTGGCCGGTACAGAAATTGAGCTTGCTCCGTCACCGCAAGACCCTGGCTTTGCGGCCGCCGCCGACATCGTTCAGTTCGGATTGGAACAGGCCGGCCTGAAAATCAAGCGAGTTTCGATCACGGCCGCCGACTGGCCGAAGCGCAACCAGTCATACGACCTGCCTCAGCTTTGGATCTCCTGGATCGCACTGACTGTGTCTGGCCCGGTCGCGACCCTGATGGCAGCGAATCCCCTTACCGCCAAAGCCAATACGTCGCACATGACGGCTCAAGGCTACACGGACAAGGTAGCGGCCGAGCTTGGAGCGCAGTCGGCCGACGAAAGCAAATCGGCGATTGCGGATCTCACGAACTACATGCTGGATCAGGCATTCCATAACACGATGGTGCAAGCGCAGGCGCCGCGCGTGGGCGTGAAGGGGTTGACCGGTTTGGCTACCGATGCGACGCTGTCGCTGGTCGCGACGGACGCCAAGTTGAGCAAGTGATTCGACCGTCGGCTTCGAGGAATCCAGGAACGTACCTGTTATGAGCCAGTACGTCGTTCGCAGACTGCTCGGTGCCGTGGTGGTGCTGTTCGTGGTATCCATCGTCATCTTCAGTTTGTTGCACCTGGCTCCGGGTGATCCGGCGTCCGTACTCGCGGGCCCAGACGCCACGCAGAGCCAAGTCGCGGCGATCAGGCATGGGTTAGGTCTCGACCGGCCTGCCGTCACGCAATATTTCGCGTGGCTTGGGCATCTGCTGACTGGTGATCTCGGCACCTCGTATACGCTGCAGCGGCCGATTTCCGAACTCATCGGCCAGCGATTTGGCAGCACGCTGCAACTGACGGCGGCGGCAGCGATTCTGATGGTCGTCTTCGGGCTGATTATGGGGGTGATTTTGGCCACCACGCGGCTGCGCGTGATCCGGCAGATCATAGATTGGCTCGCGACGGTGTCATTGGCGCTGCCGCCGTTCGTCAGCGGCGTCATCCTGATTTTCCTGTTCGCAGTCTTATGGAAGCTATTGCCGAGTGGTGGAGATGCTTCGCTCGTCGGCGATCCAGCCGCTGCGCTTCGCAAACTTATCCTG
Source organism: Actinomycetales bacterium (assembly GCA_040255675.1). GTDB lineage: Bacteria > Actinomycetota > Actinomycetes > Acidothermales > Acidothermaceae > JBDZVM01. The sequence continues at coordinate 10,652 of JBDZVM010000018.1, forward strand.
CCGAGTATCGCGATGGCGCTGCCCGGGGCGCCGGTAATCGCCCGACTGCTCGCTGGCGAGATTCGGCGGTCGCTGGATAACGAGTTCGTGCTGACTGCGCAGTCGAAGGGCGCTGGCCGAAAGCGCATCGTGTGGCGGCATGTAGTGCCTAACAGTCTCGGACCCGCGCTCATCGAGGTTGGCATCAGAATCGGGCACCTGCTAGGAGGCGCCGTCGTGGCCGAGGCAATTTTCGCTCGGCCGGGGTTGGGCAGCCTGCTGATCCAGTCGGTTGAGACGCGCGATTATTTGTTGGCCCAAGTGTTGCTGATGCTGGCGATCACTGCCGCGATCGTCATGCAACTCGTCACTGAACTCGTCATCGCCGCCATCGACCCCCGAATTCGATTGGGGGCGAAGGCATGAGTACGACCGCTACGTTGCCACCGGTCGGGCCCGCTCAAGGGGAACCATCTCCCGATGGGCGGTTGCTGACACGAGGGTTGTGGGGCCGTTATGTCCAAGCACTACGTTCCGCTCGAGGTGCCGCGGGCCTGGGCATCGTGCTCGTCGTCGTCCTGATTGCCGTCTTCGCGCCGACGCTACTCTCTTACGGAGCGTACGAGCAGGGTCCTGATGCCTTGACTGGGCCGAGCGCGCACCACCTCTTGGGCACCGACGAAGTCGGCAGGGACCTACTCGCGAGGTTGCTGGCCGGAACCAGAGTTGATTTGATTATCACGCTGATCGCCGTCCCGACTGCGGCCGTAGCGGGCACGCTGCTGGGGCTACTCGGGATGCTGAGCAGGTTTGTCGGCGCGCTGTTTCAGCGAATCTTTGACGTGCTGCTCGGGGTGCCCGCTGTGATTCTCGGAGTCGCGGTGGCGATCGCCATGGCCCCCGGCATGAAATCGGTGATTATCGCAATCGTCTTGGTAACCTTGCCGATGTTCGGCCGGCAGGCCGGCACCGCACTCGCCGGCCAGTTGCCGCTCGACTACGTCGCCGCCGCGGAGGTTCTCGGATTTCCCCGCCGAAGAATAATGCTGCGCCACGTGCTGCCTAATATCGTCGACGCGATCTTCGTACGAATTGCATTTACCATGGCGCAGGCAATCACGATCGAAGGCGGGCTCAGCGTGATCGGTCTCGGTATTCAATCGCCGCAACCGTCGCTTGGCTCAATGATCAAAGGCGGGAGCGCCTATCTCCTCACGACACCGTCGTACGCACTGGCGCCGGTCGGTGTCGTGATCCTTCTGGTCGTCGGCTACACGATGGTGTCTGACGCGTTGAATCAGGCGGTGCTGCGTAAGTGACAGAGAACGACATGGCCACGAGCCAGCCAACGACAGCAAGCCGCTCCGGCGATCGGCACCGTGGCGGTGAGGCCGTGCTCGAGGTCGCGAACCTGTCTGTCGACTTGTCGTTAGGCTCCGGGCGCTACCCCGTGATCGAGGAGGTGTCTTTCACCGTCAGACGCGGCGAAATCCTCGGTGTGGTCGGTGAATCCGGCTCGGGCAAATCGCTTACCGCGCTCTCGGTGATGAGGATGTTGCCGCGGGCCGCGAACGTGGTTTCGGGCACGGCCTCCTACCAAGGCCGCGACCTTTTGACCATGTCGGACAAGGACATCACCGCGTTGCGCGGCGATCGTATCGGCATGATCTTCCAAGATCCGATGGCCTACTTGAACCCGCTCATGACGGTGGGCCAGCAGATTCGCGAAGTTCTCGAGCTCCACGGCTCCAGTAAGAAGGACGCCCAGCGCCGCTCCATCGAACTGCTCGAACTTGTCGGAGTGCGCCACCCGCACAAGCGCGTCAACGACTACCCCCACCAGTTTTCCGGCGGCATGCGCCAGCGGGTGATCATCGCGATAGCGGTCGCGAACAACCCGTCATTACTGATCGCCGACGAGCCGACGACAGCGCTCGATACGACCGTTCAGGCGGGAATCTTGCGACTGCTCGCCCAGTTACGAGACCACCTTGGTGCGGGCCTCATCCTGATCACGCACGACATCGGAGTTGTCGAGCAGATCTGCGACTCCGTGATGGTGATGTATGCGGGCCGCGTCGCGGAATATGGTTCCGTGAGCGAAGTCCTTCGCGAACCTCGACACCCTTACACTCGCGCGCTCATGCGGGCCACGCCGCGACTCGACGCGCCGATTCATCGCCGGCTGCCCGCCATTCCCGGGCGGCCACCCGACGTGACAAGCAAACCGTCCGGGTGCGCGTTCCATCCCCGCTGTCCCTTGGTGATGGATCAGTGCAAGACCGAGATCCCGCCTCTTGCTAACCGTAACGCCGATACTCGGCATTTGGTGGCCTGCTGGGCTTCGGACAAGCCACTGCCGCAAACCGTATTCAGCGCACCTGCGCAAGCGAAGTCACGCGGACATGTTGACGGTCCTCCGGTCGTCCTTGACATCGCCCAAGCCCATATTTCTTACCAAGGTCGAAGCCGACTGTGGAAACAGGGCGAAATCAATCGGGTTGTGCGCGGCGTCGACTTACAAATCCCAGCCGGGCGAGCGCTCGGTTTGGTGGGAGAATCCGGCTGCGGCAAGTCGACGCTTGCCCGCGCGATCGTCGGATTGGTGCCCGTCGAATCCGGTCAGATCACGATCGGCGGGAAGCAATGGGTGGGCGCCAGCAAGACCGAGCGTCTGGCGTTGCGCCGCACGGTGCAGATGGTGTTTCAAGACCCGTACCAATCCCTGAACCCGCGGCAGACCATCGGTGACATCGTCGCCGAGCCGCTGATCGTGCACGACATCGTCGAACGACGACTGCGAGGCCGTCGGGTCAGCGAACTCGCCGATTTAGTCGGCCTTTCGCGCAGTCTGCTCGATCGATTTCCGTATCAGCTCTCGGGTGGCCAGCGGCAACGCGTCGGTATCGCGCGTGCGTTGGCGATGGAGCCGCAGCTCATCGTTGCCGATGAGCCGGTTTCGGCCCTGGACGTCTCCGTTCAGGCACAAATCATCAACTTGCTCGCTGATTTGAGAGACGAACTCGGCTTGGCTTACCTGATGATCGCGCACGATCTGAGCATCGTGCGAAACCTGTGCGAGGATGTCGCGGTCATGCAAGATGGGCGCATCGTCGAACGCGGGTCGTCCGACGACATTTTCAGGAGCCCTACCCACCCATACACTCGCACATTGCTCGCGGCATCACCCGGCTCGCCCTGGGCCGAGCAGTTCGGCGGCGTGGCGTCGTGACCGGAGGCCCGGATGCGACGGTGCCGAAGCGAGCAGAGATCGGCCGCACCGTCGGCGAATCGGCAGAATATTGGCCGTCGCGGGCGACCGCACCGCGACGCGCCCCTCACATCATTCAAATTTTGCTGGACGACGTGGGGTTTGCTCAACTGGGCTGTTTTGGGGCATCGATAAAGACGCCGAATATTGACAGGCTCGCTGCCGGCGGATTGCGCTACACGAACTTCCATACGACCGCTCTCTGCTCGCCAACCCGGGCCGCACTGCTGACCGGGCGCAACTGTCATTCCGTCGGTTTCGGGCACGTCACCGAACGGATCAACGGTTTCCCCGGCTACAGCATGCAGCTGCCTGATTCGGCGGCCACCATCGCGCAGATCCTCCAAGACAACGGTTACTCGACCTTCGCGGTCGGTAAGTGGCATTTGACTCCGTCGTTCGAAACCGGGCCGCAAGGCCCTTTTGATCGGTGGCCGCTCGGCCGAGGTTTCCAGCGTTTCTACGGTTTTCTCGGCGGCTGCACCGACCAGTTCGCGCCCGAACTCGTACGCGACCACTCGTCAATCGAGTTCGCGCGGACAGCTGACTATCACCTGTCCGCTGATCTGGTCGACGAGAGCATCAAGCAAGTGCGCGACCACGTTAGCTTGGCACCGCACAAGCCGTTTCTGCTGCATCTTGCCTTTGGTGCCGGCCATGCCCCGCATCAAGCGCCCAAAGAGTGGATCGACGCGTATCGCGGCGCGTTCGACCATGGGTGGGACGTCGAGCGGGATGTCGTTTTGGCTCGGCAGATCGAGATGGGTGTCATGCCGCCCGGCACGTGCCTTGGCACCTCGAATCCTGGCGTGCGGGAATGGTCGTCTCTTTCCGCCGATGACAAGCGACTGTTCGCCCGGATGATGGAGGTCTACGCCGGGTTCTTGTCGCACATGGACGCCCAGGTTGGCCGGCTGCTCGACTGCCTCGACGAGATCGGCGTTAGCGACAACACCCTCGTGATGCTGTGTTCCGACAACGGCGCGAGTGGGGAGGGCGGACCGGAAGGCAGCGTCGATGAGGGTCCGCAGCGCGATGGCTCGCCCCAACTCGCCGCGGACGCGAGAGCTCACATGGACGACCTCGGGGGCCCTAGATTCTTCAACCACTATCCGTGGGGCTGGGCGCAAGCGGGTAACACACCGTTTCGTTGGTACAAGCAATTCACTCACGCGGGTGGAATCACCAATGGACTGATTGTTCGCTGGCCGGCCGGCGGCGTTGCGGCGGGGGAAATCCGGCGACAATATCACCACGTCATCGACGTCACCCCGACACTTCTCGACGTGATTGGCATCGAACCGCCGACGCAGGTTCGTGGCGTGGCCCAAGAGCCGATGCACGGCATCAGCATGGCCTACACGTTCAACGAGCCCGACGGGCCGAGCCGACGCCGTACGCAGCATTACGAAATGTGGGGCAATCGCGGCCTGTGGCGTGATGGATGGATGGCGGTCTGCCGGCTCCAACCGGACGCCCCTGGTGCCAACCCGCCGTTGCCGATGACGACCCCCTTCGACGAACTGCCCTGGGAGCTTTATCACCACGAGTCTGATCCGTCGGAGTGCATCGACCTGGCCCCTGTCGAGGCGGAGCGGCTTCGGGCCATGATCGAACTGTGGTGGGCGGCGGCCGGTCAATATCAGGTGCTGCCAGTCGACGACCGGCCACGCGTCCAGCATTGGCCGTCACATGTACCGTTGCCCTCAGGGGCTGACCCGACCACGACCACATTTTACGGGTCGAGTGGACCCTATGAACGGGGTGTCGCGCCGCGCATAGCCGGCACATCCTTTCGCATGGCGGCCGACCTGAGCTGCCGCGATGAGGCCGACGGTGTGCTTTACGCGCAGGGAGGCCTGCACGGCGGGTACTGCTGGTTCTTGCGGCATGGTCGAATGTCTCTAGAAGTTGCCACGAGCTCGATCCATACCGAGACTGTCGTCGCGGACGTGCCGATACCAGCGGGCAGGCATCTGCTCGAGGTTGCCGTCGCGGCGGAGGCCAAACTGCACGGCCGAGTCGAGTTCTCGCTCGATGGCGAAGTGATCGGTGGTGGCGACGTCCCCCGCTTGGTCAAGCGCGTGCCTGTGTCGTGCGGTCGCGCGTACGTGGGGTATAGCGCCGTGCAAACCGTTTCGCGAGTGTTTTCCCCGCCGCATCAGCTGCGGGGCGTGCTGCATCGCCTGACCGTGACCACGGAACCCAGAAGCGCTGACGTGAATGACGTGGCAACTGATCTGCGGGAGCAATGATGGCTAGCGGAACGCCGAACTCGACTCGGCCGGGCACGACACTCGAACCTGACTTCGCCGGAACGATTGGTCCTACGATTGGTGAGTCGACCCCCTGGTGGCCACGGCGGCAGCGGCCGACGGGGCCGAACGTCGTGGTGATTCTCCTCGACGACGTCGGCTTTGCTCAGTTGGGCTGTTACGGTTCGTCGATCGCCACGCCGAATATGGACGCTGTGGCATCCGGGGGTTTGCGTTACACGAACTTCCACGTTGCGGCGCTCTGTTCACCGACCCGGGCCTGCCTCTTGACAGGGCGAAATCATCACAGCGCCGGCGTCGGTTTCTTGGGCGCTTTCGACACTGGATTTCCGAGCTACCGAGGTGAGATCACGCCGCGCGCGGCGACCCTCGCGGAGCTGTTGCGGGACGGCGGATACGGCACGTATGCGGTGGGGAAATGGCACCTGACGCCGCCGCCCCACATGACTCCTGCGGGCCCTTTCCACCAGTGGCCGACCGGCCGAGGGTTCGATCGGTACTACGGATTCCTCTGGGGTGAAGACGACCAGTACGAGCCCGAGCTTTTCCACGACCGGCACCGCGTCGACCCGCCCAGGCGAGAGGGCTACCACCTCAGCGAAGACCTGGTCGATCGTTCGTGCGAGTTTCTCTCAGATCACCTCACCTCGCGCCCTGAAGACCCGTTCTTTCTCTACTTGGCCTTTGGTGCCTGCCATGCTCCACATCAGGCGCCACGTGAGTACATCGATCGGTACCACGGTGCGTTCGACCACGGTTGGGACGCCGAACGTGAGCAGGTTCTTGCTCGGCAAGTCGCGGCGCGTATCGTTCCCCCGACTACCCAGCTTTCGGCGCGTAATCCGGGCGTGGGCGCTTGGTCAGAATTGAGTGACGAACGGCAACGCCTTTATGCACACATGCAGGAGGTGTTCGCGGGGTTCATGACGCACACAGACGCGCAGATCGGCAGGCTTGTCGAATTCCTGCGCGCATACGGCGCGCTCGACAATACGTTGATTCTCCTCATGTCCGACAATGGTGCGTCAGGCGAGGGCGGCGAACACGGCACGGCCAACGAATATCGGTGGTTTCTGCAGCTGCCCGATCCGGTCGACGATAGCCTTGCCGCGCTTGACGCTTTGGGCGGTCCGACGACACACAATCACTATCCGACCGGATGGGCTCAGGCGGGCAACACTCCGGGGCGCTACTACAAGCGCTACGCGTATGCGGGCGGGGTGCGAGCGCCGTTGATCGCGCATTGGCCGGCGCGCCTCGACGGCACCAACACCTTGCGGCACCAATTCCATCACGTGATCGATATCGCGCCAACAGTGCTTGACCTTTGCGGCGTCCAACCACCCGCGTCGTACCATGGCGTGCCGCAACTTCCGCTTCACGGGACATCGATGGCGTATACGTTCGATGACGCGGAAGCGTCAAGTCGGCGTCAGGTGCAATATTTTGAAACCGCGGGGTATCGCGGGATTTACGCGGACGGGTGGAAAGCCGTCGCGGCCCATCTGCCCGGTGCCGGCTTCGACGCCGACCACTGGGAGCTCTACCGCGTTGAGTCTGACGTCGCGGAGTGTGAAGACCTGTCAGCAGCTCATCCAGACAAGGCAGCAGAGCTCGCGGCATTGTGGTGGGAGGAGGCAGAACGCTACGCCGTGCTGCCTCTCGACGATCGTATGCAAGTTCGCATGAAAGCGTTGAATCCTGCCGAGGATCGCAACCGTTACGTCTTCTTGCCTGGCACACGAATACTCAACCAGTTGGTTGGGCCTAGTTTTTCCGCGCGGTCATTTCGCATCACCGCCACGATACGGCGAGAGACAGAACTTGACGACGGTGTGCTTCTCTCATGGGGGCGTCGTGCGGCGGGCTTCAGCTTCTTCGTCAAGAACAACCGACTGATGTTCGACTTTAACCTTGCCGGAGACCATACGTTGGTCGTGTCGGAGGCGTCCGTGCCGCTCGGCCGAAGCGTCGTCCAGATGAGCATGGCCGATGACGAAGCGAGTGGTGCGCGGGTAACGTTCGTGATCGACGACGCCGTTGTCGGAGAGGGCCGGGTACCGCAGCTTGTGCCTAGCGGCATGGGAACCGTTTCTACCCAGTGTGGGCACAACTCGCCGTCGCCCGTAAGCACGGAATACGATGCTCCGTTCACGTTCGCGGGAGCGCTGGAGCGAGTAGTGGTCGACCTCGATCCCCGGAGCCCGGAGGTTGGAGACGTAGACCTACGAGCAGAACTGGCAACGCAATAACCACAGCAGGCTAGTCAAGGAGCATAAGGTGAGCGACGCTACGCTTCCTACCGCGAGCGAGTCGTGGGCAAGCGAGGATTTCAACGGCAGGATTGGCCAGACCTACCGCGACTCGGTACCTTCGTGGCCTGACGTCGCGTCGTCGGTCGGCCGGCCGAACGTCGTCTTTCTTGTTCTCGACGATCTCGGGTTCTCGAGCCTTGGCTGTTTCGGTGCCGAGATAGGCACGCCGAACATCGACCGTCTCGCGGCGCAAGGTGTGCAGTTCACGAACTTCCACGCGACCGCGCTGTGTTCGCCCACGCGCGCCTGCCTGCTGACGGGCCGCAACAACCACGCTGTCGGTATGGCTTACTTGTCGCACGTCGACGATGGCTATCCCGGCTATCGTGGCCGCATCAGCCATCGCGCAGCGACCGTGGCAGAGATGCTGCTCGATCAGGGCTACAACACGATGGCGGTCGGCAAATGGCATTTGGCTCCGATGGACGAAACGACTTCGGCTGGCCCGTACGACCAATGGCCGTTAGGTCGCGGATTCGAGCGCTATTACGGGTTCATGGAAGGATTGACCGATCACTACTACCCGGAGCTCTACTACGACAACCATCTGATCCCGCCGCCGGCCGACCCCGACGACGGCTACCATCTGACGACTGACCTGGTCGATCGTTCGATCCAGTTCGTTCGCAATCAGAAGTCGGTAGCGCCGGAAAAGCCGTTCTTCTTGTACCTCGCCTTCGGCGCGACGCACACCCCGTTTCAAGCGCCACCGGAGTTCGTCGCCAAGTATCGGCACCGCTATGACGAGGGTTGGGACGAAATCCGACAGGCACGCTTTCGACGCCAACTGGAGAGCGGTGTCATCCCGCCTGGTACGCAACTGCCGCCGCCAAACGTCGGTGTGCAGGCTTGGGCCGATTTGTCGCCGGAAGAGCAAGACCTCTATGCGCGGTTCCAGGAAGTGTATGCCGCATTCGTCGACCACACCGACCACCAGATTGGCCGGTTCCTCGACTATCTCACCGGGATCGGGCAGCTCGACAATACGATCGTGGTCCTGCTCTCTGACAACGGCGCCAGTCAAGAAGGGGGCCCGCACGGCGTTGTCGATACGACGGCCTACGAGAACGGGCACTTCACGTCGATCGAGCACAACCTTTCGCACATCGATGAGATCGACGGCCGTACCACGCACATCAATTACCCGCTCGGTTGGGCGCAGGCAGGCAATACGCCGCTCAAGCGATACAAGCAGAACACGCATGCCGGGGGAATTCGTACGCCAATGATCATCCGACTGCCGGACGCCGAATTCGGCGGACAGCGCCGCAGTCAGTTCCAGCACGTCACTGATATCGTGCCCACGGTGCTCGATTACCTCGGCATGCAGGCACCACGCACATATCGCGGCTTGTCGCAATTGCCGGTCAACGGTCAGAGCATGCGGCCGACGATCGAACGGCCCAATCAGACGTCAGGCGAGCGCACCCAATATTTCGAGACCGACGGTCACCGTGCGATTTGGAAAGACGGCTGGAAGGCCGTTGCGTTCCATCGCCGCGGCAGCGACTTCAACGAAGACGAGTGGGAGCTCTACCACGTCGACGAAGACTTCTCCGAATGCCACGATCTGGCGCAGGACCGGCCTGACAAGCTCGCTGAGCTTGTTGCCGCATGGTGGGTAGAAGCCGGGCGCAATCAGGTTCTGCCGCTCGATGACAGGGGTTTTGCCGAGCGTGCGAACGCACGCTTTCGCCCGCACTCTCCCCGCGATCGCAAGAAGTTTGTCTACTATCCGAACATCGACCACATCGGAACAGCGGCGGCGCCGCCGGTGGCAAGCCGGTCTTTCCAGATCAGTGCCCATGTCGAGCGGGCCAGTGAAACGGAAGACGGTGTCTTGTTCGCGCACGGCAGTGTCAACAGCGGCTATTGCCTCATGGTTGAAGACGGTTATCTCGTCTACGACTACAACTACTACGGCGACCACCACATCGTGCGCTCAGCAGAGCCGGCGCCAGTCGGTGAGGCTGTGCTCGGCATGCGTTTCCTCGTCGATGCTGAGGGCACCGGTGGGGTGGCCACCCTGCTCGTCGACGAGGCACCCGCGGGTGAGATGCGTCTTGACGAGACGTTCGAATTCTTCATCGCCTTTCAAGGCATGGACGTCGGAGCAGATCGCCTTTCTCCGGTGCGCCACGACGCGAAAGGCGACTTTGCGTTCCAGGGCATCCTGAAACAGGTGGTGGTGGAGATTCTCGACAGCCGCGGCGGCCAGCCTTACGCCCCCGTCGACTAGTCCCACTTTGTGTGCTGTGTCTGAGACCTGACCTTTCACTGCGAGGGTTTCGCACCGCTGGGTGATCGCGATGGCTGAGAAGAGACCCGAGTCGAACACACGTTCGAATAGACTGGCTCCGTGGCACCCGTACCGACGATCATGCACGCGGATCTCGATGCGTTCTACGCGTCTGTCGAGCAGTTGCTCGATCCGTCTTTGCGGGGCCGCCCGATCGCCGTCGGCGGCGGAGTCGTGCTCGCGGCGTCCTACGAAGCCAAAGCCCGCGGCGTGACGGGCGGCATGTCGGGTCGACGGGCGAAGCAACTGTGCCCGAACTTGCGGTTCGTGACCGGCCACTTCTCCGAATATCAGCGCCTGGGCGATCGCGTGATGGCCGTGTTGCGCGATTTCACTCCGATCGTCGAACGCATCTCGATCGACGAAGCGTTTCTCGACGTCTCGGGTGCTGTCGGGTTGTTCGGCTCGCCGATCGGCATGGCGGCCACGATCCGGCGTCGGGTACGCGACGAGATCGGTTTGCCGATTTCGGTGGGCCTCGCGGGCACCAAGCATCTGGCGAAGATTGCCTCACAGGTGGCCAAGCCCGACGGCCTGGTCGTTGTGCCGACAGGCAAAGAAAAAGAGTTTCTCGAACCGTTGCCGGTTGGGCTGGTCTGGGGAGTCGGGCCGAAAACCGAGGCGCGGTTGGCAGAAAACGGTGTTCGTACCATCGGGCAGCTCGCGCAAACCCCCAGTGGCTATCTGCGGCACCTGATCGGCGACGCGAACGCGCACAAGCTAACGTCGCTGGCCTCCAACGTCGATCCGCGTCAAATCGAGACGGCGCGTCGCGCGTCGTCCGTGGGCGCGCAAGCCGCTCTCGGCAGGCAAGAAGCGGTGCCGCATGTACTCCGTGAGACGCTCGGCTATGTGGCCGACCGCGTCGGCGGGCGGCTGCGTTCTTCGGGCCGCGCGGGGCGCACGATCACGGTGCGCGTCAGATTCGCCGACATGCGAGCGGTCACGCGCTCGATCACTCTTCCCGCCGCGATCTCCGCCACGCTGACCTTGACCGACGTGGCGATTGAGCTCGCGCGCTCGGCGTTAGCCGATCATCCGAGCGAACGGTACGTGTCGCTCCTTGCGATGTCCGTCTCGCACCTCGTCGAGCAAGAGTCGTTGCAGCTCGAGCTATCGATAGATCAGCACGACGCGCGCCGACCCGGAACGCCTGCCGGCGCGGCGCGCTGGAGCGTCGATCGTTCGGTCGACGCGATCCGCGCCCGGTTCGGCCGAGACGCGATCGGTTACGCGGCCGTCAAATTCGCGACGGCCGGGCGGGTTCCCGACGAATTCCGCGAGCTGGCCGAACATGATCGTGAAACGCCGGCACGGCGTCGGCCATAGCAGCGGCCGTAGCATCGGCTGATGAGCAACCTCGCGGCGAAGCCGCAAGAACAGGTCATCGGCGCGTCCCGGCCCGCGAGCGACAACGAACTGATTCCCTCGCGCGACGTGCCGCTTGGCCGCTGGGCGACGATGGTGCGTCGCACGTTGCCTGCCCGCCACCGGTCGATGGTGGGCGCGTGGTGTTTCGTCGACCATTACGGCCCCGACGACATCGAGGGCACGCCCGGCATGCAGGTGCCGCCGCATCCGCATACGCAGCTGCAAACCGTGAGCTGGCTGGTCGAAGGTGAGGTGCTGCATCGCGACAGCCTCGGCAACACGCAACTCATCGAGCCCGGGCAACTTAATCTGATGACCGCCGGCCACGGCATCGCGCATTCCGAAGAATCACCGGCCGACCACACGAATCGCCTGCACGGCGTGCAGTTGTGGGTCGCGCTCCACGCAGCCGACCGCGATATCGCGCCGTCGTTCGACCACCTTGCGCAATTGCCGACATTCGTCGACGGGCCGGCGACAGCTACCGTGATCGTCGGTGAGATGGACGGCGTGAAGTCGGCCGCTCGCCTCTATTCGCCGCTCGTCGCCGCCGAAATCGACATACGCGCGGCCGGAAAAGTTTCCCTTCCGCTCAACGAAGAATTCGAACATGGGGTCATCACGCTGGATGGCGAGCCCGAGGTCGACGGCGCGCGGCTGGGTGTGGGGCCGATGCTGTACGCGGCTCCCGGACGCCGGTCGATGCGCGTCGTCGCCGAGGCACCGGCACGGCTGCTGCTGCTCGGCGGCACTCTGTTCGACGAGCAGATCGTGATGTGGTGGAACTTCGTCGGGCCGAGCCACGACGCGATCGTCGAGGCTCGACGCGCGTGGGAAGCGAGAGAACGTTTCGGTGAGGTGCTCGGCTTCCAGGGTGAGCGGCTGCCTGCCCCACCCCTGCCGATGGCCAGACTCAAGCCCCGCAACGCCTGACGCGAAAAGTAAACCCTCGCCCCCGCGCTAGGGTGCCGCTTCGCCGTCCCGAATAACGTGGTGGCTCGTCCACGACGAACAGGGGAGGCACCGACCGGTGCCGGCGACGCGATCGGCGGGGCCCGCGATGGTGATAGCTTCGGGTCTTGGCCGAACAGTCGTCGCACCGGTCGGTGTCGTCTATCCCGCTTCCCGAACAATGCAACAACCTCGCCGGTGGGCCGGTGTCGACGCCGCGCGTGGTGTTGCGGTTGCGGGAATGCTCGTTGTCGAGCAAATGCCGGGTGGCCCCAAAGCTCACCCTTGGCTGGTGCACGCGACGTGGAACGGGTGGACGGGCGCCGACCTGGTATTCCCGTGCTTTTTGTTTATTGTCGGAATCGGCGTCGATGAAATGTTGCGACGGCGTGGCGCTCACGGCCTCGGCAGATTGTGCAGACGAGCGATTGCCCTTGTCGTGATTGGGATTTTATTCAACGCGTGGCCCGCGGATGGGCGGAATTTCGAGTTCGCGCGCTGGCCCGGTGTGCTGCAGCGCATCGGATTGGTGGGTCTGCTGTGCGGAATCGTCGTGGTGTTGCTCAAGCGTCGGATCTGGCCGATTGTCGCTGTTACCGGCGGCTTGCTGGTGGTGTACGCGCAGCTTCTCACCAAAGTGCCGCTCGTTTGCGGAACTGGTGCTATCACCCAAGACTGCAACGTGCCTGGCGCCGTCGACGCCGCTGTTTTCGGAACGGCACACATCTATCACCAAGGGGCGCTGGGCCACGACCCTGAAGGTTTGGTGTCGACGATAGGCGCGCTCGCGACGGCGTTGGTCGGTGTGGCCGTCGTGCGCGCGCTGCGTGCCTGGCCCGGCTGGCGGGGGGTTGGCACCGTGGCGGGTGCCGCGATGTTGATGTGGGCGGCCACCCACTTGCATCTCGCCGGTCCTGACGTGAACAAGCGGTTGTGGACGCCCGCGTTCGTGCTGCTGACGGGGGCAACCAGCATTTTTTCCTTGCTGCTATGCCACATCGTCGCTGATATGGTCGGCACCCGCGCGATGCGCGGCGTACGCGTCGCGGCGAACGCTGTTGCCTGGCCGTGGGTTGCCCTCGGCCGTAATGCGCTCATTGTCTACGTCGGCCAACACGTGCTTGGCGCGATCGTTCAATCGACGCCCGCGCACATCGACGAGCAGCGCACCTCGGTGGCCGGGTACTTGCAAAACCACGTGCTGGCGGGCGGTTGGTTCGGCCTCGATTCGCAATGGACCTACGTGACGGCGATGCTCGTCTTGTGGACGGCGGTCGCGGCCGCGATGCACAGCGTTCGTTGGTATGTCACCCTCTAATTCATGTACCGGTTCGGTTTCTCGACCTCGAAAGGACGGCGCGCGTGAACGCCTACCTGGAGGTATGGGGCCGTCGCGGGCCGCAACTCGAATCGCTCGACGGCGACCACGTCACGCTGGGCCGTGGCCCTGAAAACGACGTGTCTTTGCCGTGGGACCGCACGGTTTCGGTGCTCCACGCGGTATTGCGGCAATACGGCTCCGGGTGGTCGGTACGCGATCTCGGCTCCACCAACGGAACTTTCGTGAACAATGCACCCGTCGTGACGGAGCATCGGTTGCGAAACGGCGACGAGATCAGGCTCGGGTCGAGCCGGCTCGTGTTCAGGTTGCGAAACGCGCCACCGTCGACTGTCACTGCCGCGAGCGACCCGCCGCCTCCGGTCACGCGTCGCGAGCACGAAGTTTTGGTGGCGCTTTGCCGCCCGCTGCTCGATGGTGACATGTTCACTGAAGCGGCGTCCGTCGCGGTTATCGCCGCGCAGCTCGTCGTGACCGAAGCCGCCGTGAAGTTTCACCTGAGCAACCTGTACGACAAGTTCGGTATTCACGAAGGCGGGGACACTGGGCGCCGCTCGCGCCTCGCGAACGAGGCGATCAGGCGACGCGCGCTCACGCTGTCTGATTTACGGACGACGTCGTGACCGAGCTTTGGCGCGATCGATACCGGGCTCTCGACACGGTCGCGGCCGGCGGTCAGGGCCGTCTCGTGCATGGGATCGATCGCCAGCACGATCGCCACGTAGCACTCAAGGTTCGTCATGTCGGGTCGGTCGACGAACGAAACCAGGTGCTCGCTGAAGCTCGCGTCTTGCTGAGTTTGCGGCCGCATCCGGGATTGCCCGTGGTGCGCGAAGACTTCTTCGAGGGCGACAATTACGTGCTCGTCATGGACTGGATCGACGGGACGCCGCTCGACCAGGTCGTCGCGGCGCGCGGCGCGCCCGGAATGCCGTTGCCGAGCGTGTTGCGCTGGGCCGCCCAATTGGGCGCGGCAATCGACCACTTGCACGCGCATCGACCGGTGATTGTGCACGGTGACATCAAGCCCGCCAACGTCGTCTTGGCACCCGACGACCGCGTCGTGCTCGTCGACTTTGGTATCGCGACAAGCGGCGGCGGTGTCAGCGCGGGCACCGTCGGCTACACCGCACCGGAGGTTCTCGACGGCCAGGCGCCGTCGCCGTCCGCCGATATCTATGGTTTCGCGGCGACGATGCTCGCGTTGCTGACCGGACGCCCACCCGGCGATGTGCGGCCGCCGTGGGACGGCGTCGATCCGACGACAGTCCAGGTGATCGAGCGCGCCTTGCGCCCGGGATTAGCGCTCGAACCGAAGCGTCGTCCCGGCTCGGCGCGCGAGTTGGTCGAGCGTATGCACGCCTGGGCAGGCATAAATGACGACGGCCCTACCCGCGTGACGCCGGCCGACAAGCATCGAGCGAAGCCGCCACGGCAACGTGCGACGGCACGCAAGCGCCAGGTGCCACTGCCGTTTCGATTCGTCGGCGCGGCCGCTCTCGTCGGTGCCATCGTCGTCGGCCTTGTTTTATCGAGCAGTAACGGCGACGCGGCGACCCGACGGATCGAAGGTCCGACCCGGTACTCGACCGCCGCGCAAGTGGCGCTCGAGACCTTCGATCGAGCCGATTTCGCCGTGCTGGCACGGGGAGACGACTTGGCCGATGCCGTTGCCGCCAGTTATCTGGCGGGGTCGCACGGCGGCGGCCCGCTCTTGCTGACCCAGCCGCAAGCATTGCCACCTGACGTGCTGCATGCCTTGCGACACCTGAAGGTGAAGCAGGTTTTCGTCATCGGCGACGCGACCGCGGTGAGCGACGACATCGATGCGGAATTGCAGAAGCATGGAATTCGCGCAACCCGTATCGCGGGCGTGAATCGCTACGCGACCGCGGCGACAATCGGCCAGACGGGCGGGCGACCCGAGGCGTTGGCGGGCTTCGGCCCGACCGCGTTGCTGGTCAACGACGCCGATGTCGCCGATGCCGTCGCGGCCGCGCCGATCTCCTTCCACAGTCGGTTTCCGCTGTTTTACACGGAGGCCGACAGCGTGCCCGACGAAACGGTCGCGGCCCTGCAAGAGGCGGGCGTCACGCACGTCCTGCTGGTCGGCACCACCAACCAGATCAGCGCCGACGTCGCCGCTCAACTCGCTGGATTGGGCATGACAACCCAGCGCATCGCGGGCGCCGGTGACCCGGCGTCCGGCTCCGTCGCGCTCGCCAGCTTCGAACAGAAGAGCCTGAAGTGGCCGCTCGAACAAGTCGACCTTGTGCGGGGCGACCAAGGAGCGGTCGACGGCGTCGCGACGATCGCCCATGCCGGCGCGCATACGGCGGCGCTGTTGCTCACCGACGCTCCCGACAGTCTCGCGGTGCCGTTGAAAAGCTTTCTCGCTGAACAGGCCGGCCGAGCGCGCTCTCTCGTGGTTGTCGGCGATCTCTCGACCATCAGCGCGGACGCCGAACGAGACGCGGCGGCGGCCCTGCGCCTCGGCAACTGACCGGCAACTGACCGATCACGCCGGCGAGCCTCAGTTGCCGGGAAATTTCTGCTCAGTTAGCCCCGACCATCAGCGATCTTTATCAATACAGAACATAATGATCGTGGCCTGGTGCGCAGACCGGGCAACGGACGACGAGACAGCGGACCACGAACCCATGCCGGCAACCACGTACAAGAGCCTGCTCCACACACCGTCGGTGATGTGGCTGCTCGGCACGTCGGTTCTTGGCCGGGCGAATCAAGGCATCACGGGGCTCGCGTTGCTGCTTCTTGTCACCCGGCATTCGACCTATGCGGTGGCCGGCGTCGTGACCGCGACCTACATGGCGGGCGCCTGCGTTTCGGGGCCGGTGCTCAGCCGGTGGGCCGACGCGCGCGGACGTCGCAAGGTGCTCGCCGCGACGTCCGTGCTATTCGCCGTTGCCATGACGGCGCTCGCGCTGATGCCCGCGGTGCCGGTGTTGCTCGCCGCCGTGGCACTTGTCGCGGGGCTTTGCGTGCCGCCGGTCACCGCGTCGATTCGCGCGGTGTTACCGGCGCTGGTGTCGCCCGCGCAACGCCAAAGCGTGTTTGCTCTCGAGTCGACCGTGCAGGAGCTCATTTTCATCCTCGGGCCCCCCATCACGGCTGGCCTGGCGGCGATCGGCGGACCGCGACTCGCGGTGGCAACCGCCGGGGTGCTCGTGATGGTGGGTTCTCTCGCATTCGTGCGCGACCGCAACGCCGACGCCGGCCGGCACACCGACGCTCGCCTTCCCGCCGGGCGCGTTCTGCTTTCGCCCGGGATTCCCGGCATCATCGTGGCCGGAACCGCCGTCGTCACAGCGTTTGCCGCCGAGACCGTCGGCGTCGTCGCGTTGGTGAGCGGTCGTCACGCGTCGTCCGCTTCGGCGTTTATGTTGGCGTGCACCAGCCTCGGATCGCTGTGCGGCGGGCTCTTTTACGGTTCGCGTCAACAGCACCGAGCCGAGTTGCGGCACTTGCTGACGTTCGTCGCGTTAGGGCTCGCTGTCGTCCTGCTCGCGCCGAATCGATTGGTGCTCGCGTTGCTCTTGTTTTGCTGGGGTCTCACGATCGCGCCGGCACTGTCGCGGCTGTTCGAACGGCTGGCGGCGTTGGCACCACCGGGGGCGACCACTGAGGCGTTCGGCTGGATGGGCAGCGGTCTGACCGCTGGAAACGCGATGGGCTCGGCACTCGGCGGGATTTTAGTGACGGCGGACGGCGGGCGCGCGGCCATCGGCGTCGCGGTGGCGCTGATGCTGTTCGCGGCCCTGGTGTGCGAGCCGTGGCGCACGCGCACCACACCCGCAGTTCCGCGGTTAGGTGCCCTGCGTGATCACGAAACAAAAATGCCGCTATAGAGGCTGTCGCAAATGTCTCGTGATCACGCGTGATTTACGCCGAAGGGGCCGCGTCAAGGGCGGCGCGCACGCGCCGGTGCGCCGCCCAAATCTCGTCAGGAAGATCCGCGAACTGTTCGAGGTGTCGCTCCCGAAATTCCATTTCCTGGCGCCAGCGGGCGACGTCGATGGAAAGAAGCCGATCGCGGTCAGCCGGAGTGATCTCGACGCCGTCCAGGTCGAGTTCGTCTTCCTTCGGAAGGATGCCGACGGGCGTCTCTCGACCGCTCACTTCGCCGTGACGAAGTTGAAGCAGCCACAACAGCGCGCGCAGGTTGTCGCGGTAGCCCGGCCAGAGGAAATGCCCGTCGTCTGGGTCGCGCTGGAACCAGTTGACGTGCGCGAAGATCGGCGGCTCTTTCGCGGCACCGATGATGCGCAGCCAGTGCTCGGCGTAACGGCCCTCGGGATATGACATGAACGGTCGCATCGACATCGGGTCGTAGCGCAACTGGCCGTCGACGCCTTCGGCCGCGAAGGTAGCCTCGGCACCCAACGTCAAACCGTCGTAGACGCCCTCGGCGAGATCGCGGATGGCGCGCACCAGCGGCTCGCGATCACGCGTACGGCCGCCGAAAATGATGGCGTCGATCGGCACGCCCTGTGGTTCGTTGAAGTCCGCCGCGATGTTCGGAATCTTCGAAAGGGTCGTCGTAAAGCGGCTGTTCGGATGCGCCCAGGGCTGCGTGTCGTCGGCCGAACGCTCCGAGATCAGGTTGCCTTTCCAGTCACGCCAGCCCTCAATGTCGGTCGGCGGCTCGGGGGTCTTGCCTTCCCACCAGACCTCGTGCGTGCGCTCGTTGTAAGCGACGTTCGTAAAAAGCGCGGCGGTGCCGGGCGCGACCGACGCAAGTGCGACCGGATTCGTGTGTTCGTTGGTGTCTTTCGCCACACCGAAGACGCCGAACTCGGGATTCATGCCGCGCAGTGTGCCGTCACGCGGATCAACCCAAAGCCACGCGATGTCGTCACCGTAGAAGGAGACGTGGTAGCGATCCCCGAGAGCATCCGGCGCCAGCAGCATCGCCAAGTTGGTCTTGCCAGACGCGCTCGGAAAGCCTCCGCAGATGTGATATTTCTTACCGGTTTCCTTGTCGGTGATCCCGAGAAGCATGAACTGCTCGGCGAGAAACTTTCCGGACGCCCAGCCGTCGTAAGCGGCCTGCCGCAATCCGTGGGCGATCTTTCCGAGCAGGGCGTTGCCGCCGTACGACGAGCCGAAATGCAAGATCGTGCGTTCGTCGGCCACCGTCACGAAATACCGCTGATCGTCTGGCGTGCCCTGGCCGAGATGTTCTAGATCGCCCGTCACATGCACACCGCGCACGAAGCTGTCAGGATCTTCGAGATTGTTGACGAATTCGACACCCACACGGGCCATGCGGATCATGTGCAAGACCACGACTCGCGAGTCGGTGAGTTCGACGCCGGAGGCATACGGCTCGAGCGGCGATCCCGGTGGTGCCATGAGATAAGGCACGACGTACATGGTCTTGCCAGCCGACGCACCACGCATTCGCGTCTCCAGCAGGGGCTTCATCCGCGAAGACGGGTGCCAGTTGTTGTAAACGCCTTTGTCGGCGGGGTTGTTCGTCGCCACGATCGTGCGCTCTTCCGAGCGTGCCGTGTCTTTTTCATAACTGCGGGCGTAATACAACCCCTCGCCCGCGGGCAGCACTTCTCCCGCCCTTACCGCTTCGTCGAGGAGGCGGGCGTCGTCGTGAGCGCTGACGACCTCGACACGTGCGGCACCGGTCAGCGCCGCCCATTGCCGGACAAAGTCGCGTACCTTGGCGTTGTCGAGGCCAGCGGCATCGAAAGAGCTGTCAGGGTTCACCATGCACGCTAGATTGCCCCTGTTTTTTGGTTATGTAGCAGCTTTGTGACAAGATTCACCGGCAATCATGGTTTACGATCTAGAAGTTGCGGCGGCGCTTTCATCTCCTGACACAAGGGGCGCCTAGCGCGGCAGCCGCACCGTCATGACGGTCTCACCAGGTCGTGTGCCGATACTGATGTCACCACCGTGTCGTTCGACGATGATCCGCCGCGCGATGTCGAGGCCGAGGCCGGTGCCTTTGCCGACGTCCTTTGTGGTGAAGAAGGGCTCGAAGGCACGCGCCGCGACGTCGGCGGGCATTCCGGTACCAGTGTCGATGATGCGCACGACGACGGCGTCTGCCTCTGTCTTGACGCTGACGCGCAACGTGCCTTTACCGTCCATCGCGTCGACCGCGTTGTCGATGAGGTTGGTCCAGACCTGATTGAGCTCACCGGGAAATGCCTCGATGTGCGGCACATCACTTGCGTAATCCTTCACCACCGTGACGTCGCGGAGCTTGCTCGACAGCATGGCGAGCGTGCTATCGAGGCCGGTGGAGACATCGATCGTTTGCAGAGACGCCCTATCCATCTGTGTGTATGATCGCGCGGCCGCGACAAGATCTGAGATGCGGCGGGTGGATTCCTTCATTTGTGTGATCAACGTGGTCGTCGAGACTTTACTGGCTATCCATTGAAGCGCGGGCCCCAACGCAAGTTCCCCGACGGCGTGCGAAACTCGCGTACACCACTCTAGGTCCGCGCCCGCCGCGGCAAGTGGTGCGGCGATATCCCATGCCTGCTTGACGTCGTGCCGCGCCAGCCAGGCGCCTAACTCTTCCTCGCGATCCGACAACGTCAGCGGGTCGGTCACCGTTTCGCCGAGGTCTCGACGCAACTCGTCGAGTGCGTAGAACTGCGTCGACGTGACGTTTTGTTCGCTAAGTGCCTCGAAAGACGACGTAAGCGCCTCGACGGCCGCATCGAGCGAGCTCACGGTTCTGATGGCCGCTGCCGCGGGATTGTTCAGCTCGTGCGCGAGGCCGGCGGCCAATGTGCCAAGCGTGATGAGCGATTGACGTTGCCGTGCGGTCGCTTCGATCGCACGGGCAGTTCCGTACAATCCCGCGACGAGGTGGACGCCGAACGGAAACCACGCGTTGAACAACGTGCGCAGCGCGTCTGCGGGCACGCGAAGCGCCCGCCCGGCCGACGCGCCGACGCCTGTCGCGAGACAGACGCCGTGCTCGTCCCACGCGCGAAAGCCGCCCGACCAGCGGCCAGGCACGTCCATTTTCCCGACGAGCAAGGTTTCGCGGCCGACGTGGCGAAACAACTCGATCGACCCGTCGACGAGCACGTACCAGAATTCCGCCGGGTCACCCTCGTGAAACAACTCCACGCCTGGCTCGACAAGCACCTCCTCGCCGGCTGCCAGAAGCTCGCGAAGTTGGTCGTCGGAAAGCCCGTCGAAAAGGCCGATCGGCCGGAGGTCTTCGAGGCGCATCAGGTCGCGGCCAGGTAACGATGCACGCTGTGCACGGCGATTGCGCCTTCACCGACAGCGGAGGCGACCCGTTTCATCGAGTCGAGCCGGACGTCGCCGGCCGCGAATACGCCTGGCACGCTCGTCTCGAGCGACAACGGAGGTCGGCCGAGCGGCCACACCACCTTCCGATCGCTCACGAGCAGGTCGTGGCCGGTAATGATGAATCCGTTACCATCACGCACGATCTGATTGCCAAGCCACTCGGTGCGTGGCGACGCGCCGATAAAGATGAAAAGCCAGCTCGCGTCGGCGTCAGTCGTCGTGCCGGCTTTGCGGTTTGTGAGAGACAACGTTTCGAGGTGGCCGTCGCCGCGCGCCGCTGTCACTTCCGTGTTGACGAGCACCTCGATATTGCTCGTCGTCACGATTCGTTGGATTAAGTAGCGCGACATCGTCGCTTCGAGGGAGTCAGACCGCACCACCATCACGACGCGCTTCGCATAACGCGCAAGATTTAGCGCGGCTTGCCCTGCTGAGTTGGCGGCACCCACGACGTAGACGTCGTCGTCGACGCATTGGCTCGCGTCGCGTGCGTTCACGCCGTAGTAGACACCGCGACCCGTAAGTTCCGTTGTACCTTCAGCGGGTAGCCGCCGATACGAGACTCCGGTGGCGATGATGACGGCCCTGGCTTCGATTTCACCAGAACCGTCGAGGACGACGGCACGCGCGGGCCCGCGGGCTTCGAATCCGACGACGTCGCGGGCGAGCACCATCTCGGCGCCGAAGCGCGTCGCTTGTGCCAATGCGCGGTGCGCGAGATCGGAGCCCGTAAGCCCTCGCGGGAATCCGAGGTAATTCTCAATGGAGGCACTCTGACCTGCCTGGCCACCGGGCGCTTCGCGTTCGACGACCACGGTGCTCAAGCCTTCCGATGCGGCGTAAACCGCGGCGGCCAAACCGGCGGGGCCGGCACCGACGATACACACGTCGTACAGGGGTTGTTGCGCGGTTGTGCGTAGACCCAAAGTGCCTGCCAGGTCGAGGATTGTCGGAGCGCGCAGGGGTTCGGCGTCCGGGATGAGCACGAGGGGAAGGTCATCGGGGCTCGCCTGCGCCAGCTCGGCAAGGTGGCGGGCTTCGTCGTCACGTTCGACGTCGTACCAGCGGTAAGGCACGTGATTGCGCGCAAGGAACGACTTGAGTTCGTGGCTTCGTTGCGACCAGCGATGCCCGACAACCCTGGTGTCGGAGGTGTGGTCGGGATGCTGCTGAGCCCAGTCGCCAAGCAGGTCGTCGATGGCGGGGTAGAGGCGCTCGTCGGGAGGATCCCACGGCTTGAGCAAGTAGTAGTCGAGCCCGATGTCATTGATTGCCTTGATGGCTACATCGGTGTCGGCGTAGGCCGTGAGCAAAAGGAACTTCGCGTCGGCGGCGTGCGGACGGGCCTGCTCGAGCATCTCGATGCCGGTCATTTGGGGCATGCGCTGGTCGGCGGCGATGAGAGCGACCGGCTGGTCTCGCAACGCGAGCTTGGCCAATAGTTCAAGAGCCTGCGCGCCCGATGTTGCCGACATGATTTGATACTCGGCGCCGTACCTCGAGCGAAGGTCGCGGGTAATGGCGGCAGACACCATCGGATCGTCGTCGACAGTCAAGATTGCCGGCTTTCGCATAGACCCGCCTCCGTCGCGCGCTAAACCCATCGGTCGAAGAGGCGCCCCAAAGGCCTCGCGTGGGACCGCGCAGATCGAGTCCGCAGGTTCGCGAGTCTATCCCCGTTGGTAGCACGGCGGCACCCGACGCCCAGCCGACTATCGCGGATAGGCGGCGATTGGTCGGGTTGACGGCTGCTATATCGAATGCGCGACGCTGACGTCGGCGGCAGCGTCGGCGTCGTCCTCGACAGGTGCTGGTTTGTGCTTGGGCAACAAGAACAACGCCACAAAGAACGCGACGGCGACCAGTGCGAATGCCCACCAATACGTGGCGCCGTAGGCGTCGGCCATGAGTGGGGCCACCTTCTTGCGCGCCGCCGGATCGATCGTGCCGACGGCGCTTGCCGAGCCCGACAAACGCGCGGAGACAGCGTTTGCGAGCAAAACGGCCATGACCGCGGTGCCGATCGATGCGCCGGCCTGCTGAACGATGTTGAGCGTCGTGCTGGCGCGCGCGATGCTGGCGCGGCGCAGCGTCTGCATGGCGCCGGAGAAGGTCGGCATCATGGTGGTGCCCATGCCGAGGCCCATCACGAAGAGCACACCGCCGAAGAACCAGTACGACGTATCGGCGCCCAGTTGCGTGAGCCCGATGAACGACACGCCGACGATCGCGAGCCCGACCGGCACGATGCGGCCAATGCCGGTGCGGTCGGTGAGCTTGCCCGAGATCGGCATCGCAATCATGGCTCCGACGCCTTGAGGGGCAAGCAGCAAGCCGGTATCCATCGGCGTTTCCCCACGGACGACCTGCAGATAGAGCGGCAGCAGCAGCATGCCGCCGAAGACGGAGATCACCATCAAGGCGAGCGTGACGGTCGACGCCGAGAACGTCTTGTTCAAGAACAATCTCAAGTCGACGAGCGCGTGCGACGTGCGCAACCCGTGCACGACGAAGACCGCGAGCGCTGCCGCCCCGACGACGATCGGAACGATGACCTCCGCGGAGCCGAAGCCCCCGGACGAACTCGACTTGGCGAGCCCGTAGATGAGGATCGCGAGCCCCGGCGAGAGCAGCAAAAGCCCGAGCCAGTCGAATCGGGTGTGCGGCTGTGAGACGTCACGCGGCAAGATCTTGAGTGCCATGATGAACGCGACGACGCCGATCGGCGCGTTGATGAAGAAAATCCAGCGCCATGAGTACGAATCGACGAGCCAGCCGCCGAGGATCGGGCCGCAGATCGGTGCGATCAGCATCGGGACGCCGATCAACGCCATCACCCGGCCTACCCGCTGCGGGCCGGCGGCGCGAGTCAAAATCGTCATGCCGACAGGCATGATCATGCCGCCGCCGAATCCTTGCAGCACGCGGAAGAAGATGAGCGAACCGGAGCTCCACGCAAGCCCCGACAGCGTCGAGCCGAGAACGAAAAGCACGATGGACGTCGTGTAGAGCCGCTTCGTGCCGAACCGATCCGCTGCCCATCCGGTCACCGGGATGACCGTCGCGAGAGCCAGGGTGTAGCCGGTCGCCACCCACTGGATCGTCGACAGCGTGGTCTTGAAATCCTCCGCCAGCGTGTTGATCGCCACATTGACGACGGTGACGTCGAGGATCGACATCATCGCCCCGAGCACGACCACCGACGACACGAGCAGCAGCCCGCGATCCATCGTGGCTTCGCGGGCTGGCGAGACAGTTGATTGTGCGGTCGACACAGGGCTCCTCGAGAAGTGGGCTCGGGTTTCGATCAACGCGTGCGCCGCTAAGGCACAGCTACTAAGGTTATCGGCTCGGCGGTCCGGACCCTGATCGTTGATTGGGCGTGCGCCCGCGGGTCTGCGTGCAATGGACGCTTGCCAGGTTTGCGTGGCCTCAATATGAGCCGTATCGCACGCCCCCGTCCGGTTGGTAGGTCGCGATGACCACGCCCGCCTTCGTGGTCGTGGTGCTGACATGCCGCAGCGCGCCAGCTTTGACGTCGTCCGCGAAAAGCTTCTTGCCGGAGCCGAGGTGCACGGGGAAGAACAGCAGCCGGTACTCGTCGACGAGATCGTGGTTGATTAGCGTGCGGGCCAGGTTCGCGCTGCCGTGCACCTGAAGCTCGTTGCCGGGTTGCTCCTTCAGCTTCGCGACCTCGCCGACGACATCGTCGATGATGCGCGCGTTGTTCCAGCGCGCCGAGTCGAGCGTTCTCGACGCGACATACTTCGGCAGTGCGTTGAGCTTCGTGGCGATTCGATTGTTTGGGTCATCGACCTTCGGCCAGTAACTTTCGAATATTTCGTAGGTTTTTCGGCCAAGCAAGAATGCGTCGGCGTTGGTGAACCACTCGTCGACCGCGTTCCCGAAGTCTTCGTCACCGTAGTGGTACGACCACCCACCGTGCGCAAAGTCACCGTCGCGATCTTCGTCCGGGCCGCCGGGCGCCTGCGCGACGCCGTCGATCGTCAAGAACATGTGCAACGTAAGGCGCATCGTCGTCTCCTTGTACCGTGACCGTCGTGGAGTTGGACGGCGAACAGCGGCGAAACTCATCGGCCTCGCTGCTCAGCGGTACGAAGCATTGGTGACTCGCGCGCGATCACGTGCTGAGTGGCTCGAACGTGGCGGTGAAGTGCCGCAGTGACGGTGGTTCGTCGACGATGCGGTACCCGCCCAGTTGATCGGCATGCTCGGCGACGTGCAGGCACACCTCGATCACATAGTCGATATGGCTTTGGGTATAGGTGCGTCGCGGAATCGCGAGGCGCACCAGTTCCATCGCGGCGGGGCGCTCGCCGCCGTCCGGTTGACGACCGAACATCACCGTGCCGATCTCGCACCCGCGCACGCCGCCCGTTTCATAGAGCGCGATCGCGAGCGATTGACCCGGGTATTGCAACGGTGGGACGTGCGGCAGCAGCGACTTTGCGTCGATGTAGACGGCGTGCCCGCCTATCGGCAACACAACAGGAACTCCCGCTTTGTCGAGTGCTTCGCCGAGGTACGCGGTGGATCTGATGCGGTAACGCAAATAGTCGTGGTCGGTGGCTTCACGAAGACCTTGGGCCAGCGCTTCGAGGTCGCGACCGGCAAGGCCGCCATAGGTAGGAAAGCCTTCGGTGAGAATGAGCAGCGTACGACACTTCGCGGCAAGTGTGTCATCGTTCATGGCCAGCCAACCGCCGATGTTGCCGAGAGGATCCTTCTTCGCGCTCATCGTCATGCCGTCGGCGAGACTCGCCATCTCGCGCACGATGTCGCGCACGTCCTTCTCGGCGTAACCGGGCTCGCGGAGGCGAATAAACCAGGCGTTTTCGGCAAATCGGCAAGCGTCAAGGAAGAGCGGAACGCCGAAGCGGTCGCAAAGCGCACGCACGCCGCGCAGGTTCTCCATCGATACCGGTTGCCCGCCACCAGAGTTGTTCGTGATGGTCACCATCACGACGGGCACCTCGCCGGGTGCTGCCGCCACGAGTAGCGATTCGAGAGCGGCGAGATCCATATTGCCTTTGAAGGGGTGGTCGGCGCGGGGGTCGCGGCCCTCGGGAATGACGAAGTCGACGGCCCGCGCGCCTGAATACTCGACGTTGGCGCGCGTAGTGTCGAAATGCGAGTTGCTCGGCACCGTTTTGCCGGGCCCACCGATTGCGGTGAACAGAATCTTTTCCGCCGCGCGACCCTGATGGGTCGGAATCACGTGTTCGAACGGAAACAGGTCGCGCACGCTGTCGAGGAAGCTGAACCAGGACGGCGATCCCGCGTAACTCTCGTCTCCGCGTTGAATCCCGGCCCACTGGTCGCGTGACATGGCTCCGGTGCCGGAATCGGTCAGCAGGTCGATCAGCACGTCGGCCGCGTGCAGATTGAACACGTTGTAGCCGGCGCCGCGAATCGCCTCACGCCGCTCCGCTTCCGTGGTGATCCGAAGCGGCTCGACGGAGTGGATGCGAAACGGCTCGATGATCGTGCGGAAGGTCATGTTCGAAGCGTAAGGCCCGCGGGGTCGTCGCGGTACCGGTTCGATTAATGGCCGGGATAGCGCGCGGCTTAGGTGGCCACGGGTTCGCGGGAGCCTTTCGTTAAGCTACGTGACGAGGTTCAGGCGTTGTTCGGCCGGGCGAAGTCGGATCTCTTGACCTAACGTTAGATCGAGATGGTCGTCTTCGACACCGTCGCCGAAAGCGACGAGGCGGTCAGACTCGACGGTGACGGCGAGAGGGTGAGTCATCTCGCAGATCCCCTCAGTCAACGTGGTTCCGGTCGCCGGCGACGGCCAGGCTTCGCGGATGAACCAGGCGAGGCGGGGCTCGGCGGCGTCCGGCAGGGTTATGGTGCTGTGCCGCTCGAGCCAGGCAGAGCGGCACCAACCGGTGGCGCCGGTGCCGGTGGCGGCTATGAGTCCTGATGACGCCTGCCGCTCACGCTTTCCGTCCGTCGTGGTCAGGGTGTAGCGCGCGGTCTGGTGGCTCGGGTGGCCGACGTAGATTTCGTTGAGCGCTAGGAGTCGCTGCCCGTCGTCGACAATCGCCTCGACCATCGTGCGGGCCTCGACGTTTGCCTTTGAACGCGCGACCGCGGCGAACAGGCCGGCGGCGGCTTCCGGTTGGTGCGGTACGAGTATCCCGGGATTTCGCGCCGGGTCGGGGTTAAAGCCGAGAACAGGTTGGCCGACGAGGTATTTCGCGACGTTGGCGACGAGCCCGTCTTGCCCGACGACAACGACGATGTCGTCGGGCGCGAAAAGGAATCGAGCGAGGTCGCCTCGTTCGACGTCGCCAGTTCGCCAGTCGGCGGGGATGCGCGAGGAGACGGTTGCGATCGCCGCTTGATTGACCGCGTGCCGGGCTTCGACGTCCTCGATCGATTTTCCGCGATTCGATAGGAAGAACGCGGCTTGGCCGCGGGTGCCGTGGCGGGCGAGCAGCTCGTCGAGCTCGGTTCGCCGGTGAACAAGCACGACGCGCGGCGCGAGGGTCATTGCTTTTCCCCTTGACTCGCGGCCGATGTCTGGTGGTTGCTATTCGTGAGTTTCGCCAGCAGCGGTGCCAGCAGATCGGGTGTCAAAACGAGCTGGTCGACGTTGGCGATGCTCGCGGCGAGTTCTTTGACGCCGAGGTTCAGCAGCACGTCGCCCGGGACGTCGCGGTATGCCGCGACTCGTGCCGCTTCGCCGGCAGCCTTCGCCTCGCCCATGGCGCGGGTGGCCTGGGCGCGAACCTCGGCGATGCGTTGTTCGCGTTCGGCCTGTGCCTCCGCTTCGATTCGGCTTGCGGCGGCGGCTTCTTCGGCTTGGCGGCGGGTGTTGGTTCCGCGCTGGGTGACGAGCTGCTCTTCACGGCGGGCGAGTTCGATCTGGTTTTGCATTTCGTTCTCGCTGATCGCGCGCTCGCGCTCGACGGCGAGCGCGCGTCGCTCGTAGGTCGCCTTGTCGGCGTCTTGTTGAACCTGTTCGCGCGTCGGAGTTTGCAGCGCCTTCTCCACTTCAGGTTCGGGCCGGATGGCGACGACGCGGACGCCGATGACCGCCAGGCCGGTTTCGGCCAGCCGCGGCTCGGCGGCCAAACCCTCCGCGACTGCTGCGCGTACCTGAGCCACGCCTTCGACGAGCGCAGTGGTGAGCGGCATGCGGGCGAGCAAGTCGAGCGTGTGCTGCTGCGCGGTCTCGGTGAGGAGGCCCGCGACTTGTTGAAGCGGGGTACCTCGCCACCGCCCATTCGCCGGATCGACGGAGAAGTCGATTCGCGCGGCGGCTACCGCTGGGTCGACAACTCGAAACGTCGCGGACGCCTGCACGGTCAGGTCTTGGAAATCGGCACTGCGCGCGTGGAACATCAACGGCAGTTCGCGGTCATCGACCGGAACCTCAGACAGTACCGCGGATAGCGGGCGGAACCAGAACGATTGCCCGCTTCCGGAATGCGCGGTTTTGCCGCGCACGAGGTGCTGCACAAAGGTCGTCGGCGTGCCTCGGTAGTGGCTGAGGAACGGGTATCGGGTGATGTCGGCCACGATGGCCACCTCCTTGTCGTCGGTATGACGATAAACCCAATCCGGCCTATCGTCAAGGTGACGATTATGAGCTAAGCTAACATCCGTGACTGAGTACGATCCGAGTTCGTTTCCGCGTGTGGCAGTGACCGTCGATCTCGTCGTGTTGACGATCCGCGCCGAGCAGCTGAGTGCGCTCGTCGTCCGGCGTGGCGAGCCGCCGTTCAAAGGCCGTTGGGCATTGCCCGGCGGGTTCGTGCGGCCCGCCGAAGGGCTCGACGAAGCCGCCGTCCGAGAGCTGGCTGAAGAAGCGGGGCTCGCGCCCGGCGTCGTCCACCTCGAACAGCTCGCGAGCTACGGCGACCCGCGCCGCGATCCGCGCATGCGCGTCGTCACCGTCGCCTACCTCGCGCTCGCGTCTGACCTGCCGGCGCCGATCGCCGGCGGCGACGCCGCGCACGCTCAATGGCGCCCGGTCGATGCGCTTCTCGTGACCTCGGGGCGTCTCGCGTTTGACCACGCTCACATCCTGGCCGACGCCGTCGAACGAGCTCGCTCGAAGCTCGAATACACGGCTGTCGCGACGGCATTTTGCACCGAGCCGTTCACCGTCGCCGAGTTACGACGTGTGTACGAAATCGTGTGGGGAGCCGACCTCGACCCGCGCAACTTCCACCGCAAAGTCACGAAAACCGCCGGATTCCTTCGTCCGACAGGGGAAACGACGACCCGTGACGGCGGTCGCCCAGCGCAGCTCTATCAACGAGGGCCGAACGCCAAGCTCAACCCGCCCATGCTGCGCGGTTGACGCGATTGCCTCGGCGCATCAGTGGCACGTGACGAAACCACGCCGATGAGCTGGTTCGCCTCGCTACGATGACACG
The DNA here is from genome assembly GCA_040255675.1 of Actinomycetales bacterium. GTDB lineage: Bacteria > Actinomycetota > Actinomycetes > Acidothermales > Acidothermaceae > JBDZVM01. The sequence goes on from JBDZVM010000018.1 coordinate 40,187, forward strand.
GTGTCGGGCGCGTCTGCCGCTGCCGCGCGGAGAAGGCGGCGCTCATGAGCTCGCGGCGCGTGCTCGCCTGGTGCGCGGTTCTCGGCGCTCTCGTCGTGGTCGCGGCCGGGGTCGAGGGCGGTGCCAGATTCAGCGGCCCGCGATGGGTACCTCATTTCGACTCTCGACCGCTTCCGGCGCCGACGATCCATCCTCCGGGCGCGCCGTTGCCGAGCAAATTGCCTGGCGCCGGACAATCCGCGACGCACATTCCGATGGCGGCGATCCTTTTGTGGACGGCGGTTGGCCTCGTCGTCGTCCTGGCCGTTGTCTTGTTCTTGTGGTGGCGCAGGTGGGCGCCGCGCCGTCGAGGCTCGCGGCTGATCACGCCAGCCGCACCGCAACCGGCGGCGCAGGCAGCGTCGCGAATCGAAGCGGAGCCTGATGTTCCGGTTATCCGAAGTGGCCTCGAAGAGGCTCTGCTGTTGCTCGAGCAAGACGTTGAGCCGGACGACGCGGTGGTGCGAGCCTGGCTGGGATTGCAGCAAAAAGCTGAACAGTCGGGCGTGGCGCGGCGGCCCGCTGAAACTCCGACAGAGTTCACTTCCCGTATTTTGAACCAAGTTTTTTCGAGCGCGCGCGGCGGCAATGAGGCGATCGCCACACTGTTGCGGCTGTACCTGCGCACCCGATTCGGCGACCACCCGGTGACGAGCGCCGATGTGGCACTCGTGCGGGAGGCGTTGCGCGAACTCGTGCTCACATGGGATGTCGCGGTGCCCGGCGCAAACACACCGCCGAAGATGTCACCAGCCAAAGGGGGCGATTAATCCGATGCATCAGCTGATGCGCGACCTGTACCGTTCGCCGTGGCGCGGCTCGGCGCTGCTCGTATGCGTATGCGCGCCGGTCGTCGTGCTCGTGTGCTGGTATTTCGGAGCCGACGTTTCGCACGCGCTCGCCATCGGCGCGAGCGTTGGCGCCGTCGGCATCGCGTGGATCGCCTGGCCCGACGAGCCGCCCACAGCATGGAGTGAAAGACAAGAACCACGCGAGGGTGGCCGCTGGGATGTTGCCCGCTTGTCGTGGTCGTTGCACGGCGGCCGCGGCCGGGTCGGACGCGACGCGCTTCGGCGCGCGCAGGCCATCGGCCGGACACGGCTCGCGGCACGGCAACTCGACCCGCTGGAGCCGTCGCATGCGGCGGCTATCGAAAATCTGATTGGCAGTTTCGCTCTCGGCGTCCTTTCTTTTTCTGGTTCGCCCACTCCGACGCTGCGGGCGTTCGTGAACTGCCTCGACGCGCTTGACGCGCTCGAGCATGCAGACGCGAGCGCCACGCATGTTGCGGCGCCGTCGCTGTTACGTGTCATGCTTCGTTGGCTGGGCAGGCGTCCGGCCATGAGTCTGCCGAGAAGGGGTGCTCGCCGTGCCGCCTAGCACTGCGTCGAACAGCGATATACCGGACGACGTCGAGCGGCCGCGAGCGGCCGCTCGAGACCAGCCGCTGTCCGTCGAGGAAATTGCTCGCATCAGCGGCGAGGTATTGGCGCGCATGCGTACCGTCGTGGTCGACATGGACGACGCCGTCGAGCTGGCGTTGGCCACGATTCTTGCCGGCGGGCACGTGCTCTTCGAAGACGTGCCCGGACTGGGTAAAACCCTTGCCGCTCGTAGTCTCGCGAGCGCGCTCGGCCTGGAGTTTCGCCGGCTGCAGTGCACGCCCGACCTGCTGCCCTCCGACATCACAGGCTCGTTCGTTTACGCGCCGTCCACACAGGATTTCGTTTTCCGGCCGGGCCCTGTCTTCACCGGGCTTTTCCTTGCGGACGAGATAAACCGCACGTCGCCGAAGACCCAGTCGGCGCTGCTGGAGGCGATGGCAGAGGGTCAGGTTACCGTCGAGGGCCGAAGTTTTCCGTTGCCGCAGCCGTTTCACGTGGTCGCGACGTCCAACCCGATTGAATACGAGGGCACCTACGCCTTGCCCGAGGCGCAACTCGACCGTTTCATGGTGCGCCTCGCGGTTGGTTATCCCGACCGAAGCGGCGAACAACGCATTCTGCTGAACCGGGTCGAGCGCCGGCACGAGGTCGCGTCGGTAGAGCCGGTCATCGATGCCGAAACGCTGGCCGCTATGCAAGCGGGAGTCGAAAGTGTTTACGTCGAGCCCGATATCGCCAACTATTGCGTCGACCTTGCCGCGGCAACTCGGCGGCACCGCTCGCTCGAGGTCGGCGCCTCACCGCGCGGCTCTCAAGGTCTGATGCTGGTAGCGCGAGCCTGCGCGGTTATGGACGCCCGCGATTTCGTCACGCCCGAAGACGTCAAACGGGTCGCCATACCGGTGCTGGCGCACCGGCTTTCCTTGACGACGGAGGCGTGGGCAGGGGGTGTGAACCCGGCACACGTCGTCGCCTCGATCGTGGCGGAGGTCGCCGGGCCCCCGGCCGTCGGCCAGCGGCGGGCGAGCGCGTCTTGATGAACGCCGCGTTCTAATGTCAGCCGCGCAGCCGTCAGCACGCCCCGAGCCGATTGCGGTTTCGCCGTCCGTCTCTTACAACGGCGAGCCGCGATGGTCGGTGTCGCCGGCAGCGGCGGCCGGGGTGGCGGTGGCCGTCGTCCTTGCTACCGCGGGGTTGGCGCTAGCGCGCATCGATTTCGCCCTGCTAGCACTGCCGTTCGCGATCGCTGCCGGGTGGGCGTGGGATCGCCGACCCGAGACGCGCGCGAGCACGCTGGAGGTGAGGCTCGACGCCGCGCCGAAGGCCGACCAATTGCCGTTCATGCTCGCGTTGGGCTCCCCGCAAGGCGTCGATGCTGTGGTTTTGCGGCTGAGCGAAGTCGGCGGTTTGGGTGGCGACGCGCAGGAGGTGGTCGTCACTGCCGACACGGCGCGACATCTTGCCGGCCAAGTGCCCGTGCCGCATTCCGGTCCGCGTCAGCTCATGCGGCTCGAGTATCGGCTGCTCGGTTTCGACGCGGCCCGAAACAGCCAGCCGGTCGGTCCGGTCGAGGTTGGTGCCGTTATCCGGCCCCGGCACACCGCGATTACCAGCCTTCCGCTCCCACTTCGCCTGACCGGGTTGACCGGAAGCCACAATTCGGCACGTCCAGGCGACGGAGGTGACTTTCGCGACGTGCATCCATTCGCTCCTGGCGACCGGTTGCGCCGCGTCGATTGGAAAGCCACCGCGCGGCGAGGCCGGTTCGACGGCGACCTCTACGTTCGGCGAACCGCCGCACTGGCCGACGCCACGGTGCTCATCGTGCTCGACAGTCGCGACGACGTCGGTGAGCGCGTCGCCGAGTGGAGTATGAGCGCGGGCGTAGGGAAAAGCGCTGGCTCGCTCGATATCGCGCGGGAGGCAGCGAGTTCTATCGCGGCCGGATACATCCGGGCAGGCGATCGTGTCGGTTTTCAGGATCTGGCCAGTCGCGCTCGTATGGTCACGGCTGGCGGTGGTGGGCGGCACTTGTCGCGGTTGTTGCGCGCGATCGAGCGGACGTCGCCCGCCGACGTAGCGCTGCAACGCAGGCGTGCGCCGATTATCACGCCGGGCGCGCTGGTTTACGTGCTGTCGACATTCCTCGACGACGAAGCGGGGCGCATGGCGGCGATGTGGCGCGCCGACGGTCATCGGGTGATCGCCGTCGACGTGTTGCCGGTCGCCGACCTGAGTCGCACTCGGTCAGCTCAGCGGATCGCGCATCGGATTGTGATGATGGAACGCGCTGACCGAATGCGCGCGCTGCGAGCACGTGGTGTGGAGATCGTGCGGTGGCGCGACCCGTCGTCGTCCAGAGAATCGCGCTTGCTGGCGCTTACCCGGGTTCGTCACGGACGACGGTGACGCGCCATGTTTGACCTGAGAGACCTGTCGCGGCTGGTGCCGGTGCCGCTGCGCGTACTACCGGAAATTCACGCGCGCATTCCCGGGTTTGTGGTGCGGCTGGCGCCCGCCGTGCTTGGCGCTTTCTTGTGTTTTTTCGTGTATCGGCAGCCGGTATTGCTCACGATCGGGCTGCTGCTTTCCGTTTTGGTGGCGATCGCGCCGGCGTGGTTGGTCGCCTGGGTGCTGATCGTGTTTCTCGCGGCGAGCCGACTGCCCGCGCACGCGTCTTTGGAGTGGCGATTCTTCGTGCTGCTCTTCGGAGTGCATCTGCTAGACGTGTTGGCACGTGTCGCCTCGGTGGCACCGGCTCGAGGTTGGGTGCAGCTCGCGGCTTTTGCCCGGCCGATGCGGCGGTTCGCCGTTATTCAGCTGTGCGTGCAAGGTTTCGCCGCGGTCGCGTTGTGGTTGCTCGCTCCCAGTGCGGACGGCGACAAGCGCCCTTTGACATGGGGATTCTTCGGTGTAGTCGGCGCGGTGGCGCTGGTTGTCGTCACGTTTTTGTTGGCGGCGCCTCTTCTGCGAGAGCGACTGCGCACCGGGGGCGAGTAGCGACCATAATGTAGGCAGCGTAGGTATTTCGCCCTCGCGCGCGGCACGGACGATGCGTCGTCGCTCGAGATGGCACACATCGCTCGACACGATTACCAGCTTGCTCAGCAGCAGGATTGGCGTTGTACGGCGGCTTTCTCGCGCGGTTGCGTGCCGCGGGGGCGCTGTGGGTGCCGCCCGGGTGTAACCTACGCGCCGTGTCTAAGCGAGCGCACGATGCACCCGGCGCCGACCTTGCTGCCGAGCCCGATCACTATGCGAAAGTTGGCGACTCGAAGCCCGCTACCGCAATCGCGACGGTGCTGGAGAAGGTAGTCGCGCGCCCTTACGAGTTAGCGCGTAAGTCGCATCTCACTGATGTGCTGCACGGCTCGGTACCCCTGGGTCACTCCCTGCACGCCGCGATCAGCGACTTGCCGGTCGGCCTTTATGTCGCTGCCGTCATTACCTATGCCATCGCGGAAACGACCGCGGGAATCGATCTGACCATCGCGGCGGCCGCGAGCGCGTTGATCGCGGCGGTCACCGGGCTGGCGGATTGGTCGCTCACCGCTGGGCGCGACAGGCGGCTCGCCGCCGTGCACGGCACGTTCAACATCGTCGCTACCTTGCTTGCTGGTGTGTCGATCGGCACGTTCTACGGCGTCGGCTCGAGCGTGGCGTTCGGTTTCGTCGCGGCGGCGCTCGCCGTCACGCTGCTCGCGGCTCACCTGGGCGGGCACCTGGTGTTCGCGCGCGGCCTCATGGTGCACGGCCCCGCGGCGGACCAGTGACTGGCGCTCGACGACGACTACCAGATTCCGCGGTGCTCGGGTACGCGAGCGACGATGGGGATCGCGACAATCAGTAACACGGCGTAGGCGGCGAAGATGTGAGCTTGCGCGAGGCCAGGATCGGCGGCTCCGGCGAGAATCGCCGTCGTCACCGAGATCGCGGTGATGGAGCCCATCTGCCGGGCAGTCGTGCGCAAACCGGCGATGGCAGCGGAGCTTTGGGGATCGAGTTGCAGCGAAGCGTTGCGAGTCGCCGGCCCTGACCAACCGATTCCGACGCCGGTCACTGCCGCCGCCGCGGCGAGCCAGGTGTAAGGCGACAGCGCGGGCGGGCTGAGGGCGAGGGCGGACATGCCGACGGCGGTGATGAGGAACCCGACGTACATGGGTTGGCGGTAGCCAGCGCGGCGCAACGCGAGCACGGCCAACCCGGAAAACACCATGACCGCGATGCCGCGAGCGGTAAGAAGAGTGCCCGAATCGAGGGCGCCGATCGCGTACCGTTCGGTGGCGTAAAGCGGGATGAGGGCGCCGAGCCCGGAGGCGGCGCCGCCGTACAAAAAGTTGATCACGTTGACGGCGCCGAAGCCTCTGCCGTAAAGCAATTGGGGCGGGATGAAAGGGTCAGAAACCCGACGTGTGCGCCACAAGAACGCCCACAGCGCGACAACCGCGATGGCCTCGGAGACGATAAACGGCGCTGAGAGCACCGAGCCGGCACTGCCGAGGCCGCTCAGGCCGAGCATCGCCGCAAGCACTCCGATGCTGAGCAGCATCATTCCAGGCACGTCGAGACGGGGCTTCGGCGTCGTCCGATCGGCTTTTTGTTTGTCGGCCGGGATGTATTTCAGGCACATCGCGATCAGGAAAACTCCGATCGGGACGTTGACGAAGAAGATGCCCCGCCAAGACCAGTACGCCACGAACAGGCCACCCAGAATCGGGCCGATAATCGCGCCGATCGGGAAGATGCTGCCGAACAAGCCCACGGCACGGTCGCGAGCGTTGCCGAAGTGCTCGACGACGATCCCGGTCGCCGACGGACTGAACCCGGCGCCGCCGATCGCCTGGATGGCGCGGAGCGCGACGAGCACGTAAATGTCGTTGGCCAGACCGCAGCACAGCGACGCGGACGTGAAGATGACGACCGAGATCAAGAAGATCCGGCGCCGTCCGTACTGGTCGCTGAGCCGGCCCGCTACCGGCAGCATCAGGACTTGGCCGAGCGCGTACGCCGTGATGGTCCAGCCCGCCCAGACGATCGAAGCGTCAAGGTCGTTTTGGACGGCGTGCAGCGCGGTCGCCACGATCGTCGAGTCGATCGAGCCCATGAGAAACGCAAGTGCGACGGTGATGAAGATCGGGATGAGCCGCGGCTGTGTGGCGGGTCGCTCGATTGTGACTGGGCCGGCTGATGTTGCACTCGGCTGTCCGGAGGAGTTGGGCCGAGGCGTCACACTTCAGAAAGTACCTTACTTGCCGGCAAGCAACTACTCGCCTCGACTCCTGAGTTGGTAGGTGTTGGGTGGACCGGAACACGTCGAGCGGTCTGAGAGCGTTCTGACTTCTTCGGCGAAGTGCCTCGATCAGATGAGCCCACGGCCCCGGCGTACGTTGGCGAATGCGGCTTTGGCCCGGCGGGTCGGCGCCAACTCGCGTACGGCGAACGGGCAGGCGCCGTCCACCGCCGTCTTGTAGGCCTCGATACTGCGCTCAGCTGAATCCAACACCCAAGCTTGAGGTGAGACGCCCTTGCCGCGCGCCCGTAGTACGGAGCCGTAGAATATACTGGCGAATGTTGTGCACTCGTGCCAATCCACTTGGCGGGTGGCACCGATGAAAACCACGCGGTGTTTCAGGGAATCCCGTAGCGCGGCCCGGAACCTTTCCTGCGCGCTCCCGCAACAGTCGGCGAAGATAGCCGATGCCTCGATGCCTTCGCCTTCATCTTGGAGATAACCGCTGAGCGCATCCAATCCGAGGAAATTCGTAACACCGTCGGGTGTGATTCCGACGAAGCCGGGTTCCGCCTCGCTGTACATGCCGTGCGCCATGATGTGGACCCTCGCCGGCAAAGTGAAACTGGCGCGACGAGGTTGAGGTCGTTCGTGCGAATGTATTCCACGTCCGCGCGATGCCCCGACACGTTAATACTGGCCAAGAGGGTGTTCGCGAACGACATCGCTTTGCCGAAGCCGTCGTCGTAGCCGAGGTCGATAAGCCTTACGACTGGTAGGTTCACAGTATTCCTCTTCCGGTTCGTTGTGCTAATCGCATATAGGTACCGCTCATTGGAACCTCGTAAGGAGTCTCGGAGTTCCAGGGTCCAACTTTGACTATCGGCGCCCGTGGAGGATGGCGTGAGCAAGCATTTCGATTCGTTGGGATCGCGCATTATGGATGCAGCGAATTCCTCTTGGCACCGATCAGCGGACGGAGGAGCGGTATGCCGCTATCGTCGGCAGCAGTATGCCTGCCATCGCCAACACAGAGAACGAACACCGCCAATAGTACAAATCGCACATCTCAGCCGAACTTGTTTGCTGCTTTTGGCGCGCTTGTCGCCACTGATCGCTACGATGCGAAGAAATCCGCGAAAGGCATGTGACCGATGGCCGATTTGCTCGAACTAAAGCTCGAACAGGACTACTTCGACCGAGCATGGGAGCACCGCGAGCGCATGCGGCGCAACCTGACCGACGCTCCGGCGGCTGCCGCCGGCCCGATCGCCCAAGCGGCACAGGTCCGCGAGGCGGCGCAGCGGAAACTCGCTCAGATTGCCGGTCCAAACGAACCTATCGCGTTCGGCCGATTCAACACACAGGACGAGCAGTTCTACATTGGCAAGCACGCCATCTCCAACGAAGAGCGCGACATCCTGGTCATCAACTGGCAGATGCCAATCGCGGAACCGTACTACAAAGCGAGTTATGCCGATCCGCTCGGCGTGATGCTCAAGCGTTCCTTTACGACTGAGGGCAACAAGGTTGTCGACTTTGACGACATCGTTTTCGCTGACCTGGCCGCGAAGGTCGCTGAACTCACGGAGCCCGAACGATGGGGCATCGACGACACGGTATTGCGTGACCTTGAAGTCGACAGAACTGGTGAAATGCGTGACATCGTGCAGACGATTCACGCTGCACAGTACGAGTTAATTCGAGCTCCGCTCGATGGGGTGCTTATCGTTCAGGGCGGCCCGGGCACTGGCAAGACCGCTGTCGCGCTCCACCGGGTGTCCTGGCTCCTGTTCAATCACCGTAGTGAGCTCAGTTCTAACCAGGTTCTTGTCGTCGGCCCGAATCCTACATTCACACGCTACATCCGGAGCGTTCTGCCGGGCCTCGGCGAGGCCGACGTTGCCCATCGCGATCTCCGCAGCTTGGGCCCGCAACCCAGCCACCGTAGGCCGGAGGACGCCGAGACCGCCAGACTCAAGGGAGACGAGCGGATGGCGACGTTGCTGCGTGCAGCGCTTGCACAACGGGTCCGCTTCCCTGAGCGGGCGAAAGAGGTAGAGGTCGGCGCGGGCAGTGGGGCCATCTTCGACCAACACGAAATCGACGCTGCTTTACAGCGATTTCTTCCCTTGCCGACGTACAACATGGGCAGAGGCCGGTTCCGCATTTGGCTTAACGACGAAAGCTCTCGACGCGCCCGCGATGCAAGCCGTGTCACTGCCGGGGCCGTCGATGCTGTGCTCGAGCGAATCTGGCCGTCTTTGACCCCTCAATCGTTTCTGCGCGAGCTACTCGGCAGCCGCGACCGGTTGTTGGCTGCCGCTGGCGACAGGTTCACTGCAGGAGACGTGGGTCGTCTCATGCGACCACCGGCCGAGCGAGTTACCGAGGAACGTTGGAGCGACGCCGATGTTGCGCTCCTCGACGAGGCTGATGAGCTCATCAACGGTTTTCAGCCCGAGTACGCTCACATCGTCGTTGACGAAGCACAGGATTTGTCCCCCATGCAATTACGGTCCGTTTGCCGCAGGAGCATGCGACGCTCATTCACCATCGTTGGAGACCTCGCCCAGTCGACTGGGCCTTGGGCGCGCGAATCGTGGCAATCGATCGCCGACGCTGTGAGCCCGGACGCGCAAGTGACGTTCCGCGAACTTGAACTCGGCTACCGCGTACCTCGGCAGGTTTACGAATTCGCTGCGCTGCTTCTACCGCTGATCGCGCCTAGCTTGGCCGCACCGCGTGTCGTCCGCGACGGCCCAGCGGGCCCCGACCTCTTGCAAGTTGATAGCGAGGACCTCGCAGAAACCGCAGTCATTGCTGCGCGAGAGTATGCCGGCCGCGGTCTATTCGTCGGCATCGTGGTCGCCGACGATCTACGTGAGTCAGTGCGCGATGAACTTGCCCGCCACCACGTTCGATACAGCGACACACACGATGGCGTGCTGGGATTGTCGATCAACTTGGCAAGCCCTGATGACGCGAAGGGTCTGGAGTTCGACGCAGTCGTAGTCGTTGAGCCACAAGCGATCGCAGACGGCTCAACGTACGGGTTGCGCAAGCTGTATGTCGCGCTGACACGGACGACTCGCTATCTCACTGTGGTGCATACCGGTGTGGCCCTACCGATCGGTGCGAATCACCGTGGATTGACGACTGCGGAGCCTTCCGTTGTGACACACGAGCCTGTCATCGAGGCAGTCAACGCTGGCCAGGAGTCGGGCGCGCGAACGAAGATGATTCCCGTGCACCGCGTCGCTAATCTCGTGAGTACAACGGTTGCTCAGTCGCTCGCTCAAGATATTCGAGAGGGTGTGCCAGAGCCCCTATGGGAAGCGGTGTTGGGGCAGCTTCGTCGCGAACTTGGTCTCTCAGCGACGCTCTTCGACACGGATGGGTAGCCTTCAGAGCGAGCTGCGGCGAAGAGGTGCGTGAGGGTGCGCGTGTTGAAATGCGACTGCCTCAGGGCCCGTCATCCCCGACGTGGCTGCTGTCGATAATGGGTCTCGTGCGCAGAAGCGCGACTGGAGCGGGCTCGGTTGTGCCGGTCAGGTTCGCAGCCCAGTAATCCCAACCCGAACCTGTGTCGGCGCCGTCTTCCTTAGCGGCTCGGTCGAGGTCTTCACAGATATGCTCGCCGACCTTGATTAAGCCGTCCTCGGTCACTTCAGCCTCCGTCTGCCGCTCCGGATCGAGTGGCGTCAGGATGGTGCCGGCCGGGATTACCCCGGCCATCACGAGTTCTTCGAAGGAGGGCAGCCCGAGCAACGGTGTGACTTGCGCAGCTACGAGATGCCCGAGATCGGGCTCGTAGTTCGGGTCCCCGAGTCGGAGGAACCCTTCTCTAATAACGCGGGCGATGATCTTGCGGCGCGCGGTGAGGAACTCGTCATAGCTCATCGCCGTCCAGCCTTCGGGTAGCGCGTGCCACTGTTCCTGCCTAATAAGGCGCGCGCTCTCGATCTTCTTCTTGGCGACCTGGGCGGGCCAGTACGTTGTGGGTGCCTCATTGGAGATGTCGATGTTGTCGGACCACTCGACCATCGCGTAATTCGCGACCTGATTCACGTGCTTAACATCTTTGATACCGAGCGTGCTTGTCAGGTAATCGCGTGGGAAGAGGTGATGCTTCTCGATGCCTTTCACCGAACGCCGATTTGGGTTGATCCAATCCTTCACTTTTGACGTCGCCAGCAGCACGTCGGCGTCCAGGATGTTCAAAGCCGCGATATAGGCGACGTAGGCCGGCGCTGCTGCTGAGGATGTTGTCAGGGCGTTAACGAGCGTGACGTTCCACCAGTCCGGTGGCACCGCCGCGTCGATTTGAGTGTTGAGCACCTTTGCGAATTCGGATGGTGTCTTGTGTAAACCGTCCAATCTGTTGAGGTCTTGTTGCATCCGCGTCTCGGCAGAGCCGGTATAGCGCCCAGTAATTTGTGCCATGAAGAACCAGCGAGCCATCAATTCACGCAATTCATCGATGGGAACCTTGAACTCGACCCGACCGATGATCCACAACGCATAGACGTACAAAATCGTTATATTGGATGTGACCATCTCACTAGTTCGAAACCCGGCGCGCTCCATCACCTTCAAAAACTCGTCCCAGTGCAGCGGCCTGAGAGCGTGTTCCTGACCGACCTGGAGTTCGGCGAGGGCCTTCTCGCGGGCTTCCGGGTGGATGCTGCGGGTCCGGGGATCCCGCCCTCGAAGGTAGTTGTATGCGTCTTGAAGGCGGGCTCGGCGAAGTCCCACGGCGACCGCGACGCGTAGGATCTGCCCGGGCTCAAACTTTAGATACGGGTTGATCGCGGTCCACTGGACCTTCTCGTCGAGCGCCGTTGCAAGACCGGCGGGTGTGAACCGTGAGTTGCGCGACCAGGTCTCGAGCTGAGCGCGGCCATCCTCCCAGAATACGCTGAGCCAGGTGAGAATGAAGTCTGCGGCCGACAGCGTCACGCCCTCGCTGTTAATCCGCACGAAGATGTCAGCGACGGTCTCGCGCTGCACGTCCTCCTTGATCTGGACGGCCGTGAACTCGTATCTTTTTAGCGCCTCCACGTTGGCGATCGCCGTCCTTATGCGCCGCTTGAGGGACCGATCGAATTGGTACTTCGGGTCCTTGCGCAATTCCTCTATGTACTTGTCTTCAGCATCGAATGCGCTCGCGAAGACGCTCGTGATGTCAGCTATCCATTCGACCGAATGCTTCGTCGCCGCATTGGGGACCTCGAACCGCTTAGTCAGTGGGTTGAACGCGATTATAACTTGTTCTCGCGTGTAGTCGTTGCGCCAGACCCTCAACCCTTTGACGACGGCGTAGAGGCTGGTAAGGCGCTGCTGACCGTCTACCACTTGCAACGACGCCTGCTGCGTCTTCGCGCTGTCGTCACCGATCGCCTTGGTATGTGTCGTGTCTTGGTTCTGCCAGAACATCAACTCACCAACGGGGTAGCCGCGATACATCGAGTCGACCAGGTCGCGGACCTTGGAGTTCGGCCATACGAATGGTCGCTGGATGTCGGGCAGCCGAATTGTGCCCTTGTCGACGCCGGAAACCAACTCTTCGACAGTCCATGGATGATATGAGAACCTCGCGGTCACGCCGTCCCTCCTCGCTAGCGTTTTGGTCGCTCACGCCTTAAGCGGCTTCGTCGTCCGCTAGGCGTTCGGCTTGTTGCAGGATCAGGTCGGTCGCGCTCGGCTCATGGTCGGGCGGGTAGCCCTTGGCGAGCAGTAACCGTTTGATGCGGGTGCGCAGCTTCGTTCGGACGGTTTCCTTGACCTGCCAGTCCGTCTTGGCGTCGCGTCGCACTATTTCCGTCAGTTCGTGCGCGATGGCGCGCATGGTTTCGTCGTGATCGCGAGGCGCGCCGATTCGTTGGACGTGAGGGCGTCGTAGAAGGCGAGTTCACGCTCGGTCAGGCCGGTCGTCTCGCCGCGTTTGCGTTGCACCTTGATTGCCTTGGCGATTTCGACGATTTCGGCCATGACTTGAGCGGCGTCGATGGTGCGGTTCTGGTAGCGGTTGAGCGACTGCGCGAGCATTTCCGAGAATTTGCGTCCGGCTACGATGTTTCGCTTTGCGATCGGCATGAAGTACTCCGAGCCCTGTTCGTCGACCAGTCGTGCAAGCTCGTCGTGGCGGACCATAAACGTGTCCGAGACGTACTTGAGGAAGATCAGGCCGAGCACGACGTACTTGTACTCGGCCGCGTCCATCGACGAGCGCAGCGCGGTCGCGGCGTCCCACAGCACTTCTTCCAGGCTCTTGTCCTCCCTGGACCTGCTCGCCTTCTTGCGCGGCGGCACCCGAATCCTCCTCGACTAGCTGCCTCCCATGACCACCGGAAAGCCTACGACTCGATCATGCCGCGCAAGGGCGAATGCGCTCCGATCATTCGCCGCGAGCGCCGGAGCAGAACGAGCGAGCCAGCGATCGGTTCCCACGTCGGTACCTGCGACGTCGCAACGCCGGATGGTGCCCGACGCCGCCGTTCTACCCCGCGCGTCGAATTGATCGCGGTACTCTCAATCGATCAAGGGTACATATTCGATCAGGAGCGGTCCGACGCAACGTGGACGTATTCATGATTCATGAGCGGTTGGTGCGCTCTGCCTCTCGCGGGCTTGCCGACCAGACGTCCAGCGGACGAACGCGGATTGGTATGCCGTACGAGACCCGACTCTGCGGCAGGCCATCCAGCTCCGGGCCGCCGCACGCAGGTAAGTAGCGCGGCATGTCTCGCCCAACGCCGACACAGGTGTTTCATTTCACGCACCTTGAGCACGTGGCCACCGTCGTCCAGCACGGCCTGCTGTCCGACACGGCGGCCCGCGAACGCGGCGTGCTGCGTGCCGAGGTTGGCAACCACGAGATCAAGTCACGCCGGCGAGAACGTGTGGTGCGGCTGGGAGCGGGTGGCGTTGTCGCGGACTATGTGCCGTTCTATTACGCACCGCGCAGTCCCATGATGTATGTGATCGACAGGGGTGGCGTGCCGACGTACGACGGCGGTTGTGACGATCTCGTGTATTTGGTCTCAACGGTCGAGCGACTAATTGATCTCGATCTGCGACCGCTGTTCACAGACCGAAACGCCGTGTTGGCACTCGCAGCGTTCACCGACGATGTGGCGAAGCTGGACCGTCTCATCGATTGGTCGCTAATGCGGGCAACGATGTGGGCCAACACCAGTGCTGAGCCGGATCGCAAGGAACGCCGGATGGCCGAGTGCCTGGTTCACGCGTGCGTCCCATGGGAGGCGTTCTCCGAGGTCGTGACAAAGACCCGGGCGTGTGCTGCGCTGGTGACTCAGGCCTTGAGTACGGTGGGGTCGTCAACACCGGTTCATGTCCGACCTGACTGGTACTTCTAGGCGCATGGGAAGCACCGACGTGATCAGAGAAGGCAGCGGCAACTTGCTGGCCGCCGACGTTGACGCCTTGGTCAACACAGTCAATACCGTTGGCGTGATGGGCAAGGGGCTCGCCCTGCAGTTCAGGCGTGCTTACCCCGCGATGTTTCAGGCCTATCGGAAGGCGGCGCTCGCCGGTTTGGTTGAACTCGGCCGGATGCATGTCTGGCCTACTGGCACTGCCGCTGGCCCGCGATTCGTGATCAATTTTCCGACCAAGGCTCACTGGCGCGCACGTTCACGCCTCGTCGACGTGGAGCGCGGCCTGCAGGATCTCGTGCGGGTCGTTCGAGAACTTGAGATCACCTCAGTGGCGGTGCCGCCGCTCGGTTGCGGTAATGGTGGGCTTGACTGGCGTGACGTCGAGCCCCGTATCCGGGCAGCTTTCGCCGAGCTTGCTGAGGTTGATGTCGTCTTGTTTCCGCCAGGAGACATGCCTCCTGCTGCGGCGATGCCCGATGCGACCGATCGGCCACGCCTCACACCTGGGCGGTCAGCCTTGATCATGCTCTTGTCGGGCTATGCGAGCCACGCGATGGGTGCGAGTCTGATCGAGGTGCAGAAGTTGCTGTACTTCTTGCAGGGAGCGGGTGAACCGCTTCGGCTGAACTTCGGCAAGGCCCGCTATGGCCCATATGCCGACAACCTGCGTCACGTCTTGATCCAGCTTGAGGGCCATTACTTGAGCGGTTTCGGCGATGGCAGCGGCCGGGTGATTGACGCTGAGCCGATCCACGTGATCGCGGGCGCCGAGGCGGCGGCAGCGGGTTGCCTGGAGGGGTATCCCGAGACACTGCGGCGGATTGATCGCGTGCTGGCGCTCAGCCGAGGCTTCGAATCGGCGTACGGTATGGAGCTCCTTGCGAGCGTGCATTGGGTGGCCCATCAGGATGATCCTGCGGCGCGCGACGATCCAGAACTCGCGGCGACGCTTGTGAGCCGGTGGAGCCCGCGCAAGAGCCGTCTATTCACGTCCGACCACGTAGGCATCGCGTGGGCAACGCTGCACGATCACGGCTGGCTCGTGACCTGACCTTCGTTGCGCAGGCAAGGCGGCTACCTGAGACACTGTGATCGTGGTGGATCCGGACTAGAGGTCCAGATCCCTCGGGCCGTTAGCTCAACTGGCAGAGCAGCAGACTTTTAATCTGCGGGTTCCGGGTTCGATCCCCGGGCGGCCCACCAAGATCGTGTATTGCTTCCCGCTGATGTCCGACACGTGTTTGGTCGATGTCGCGAGGCGGCCTCGGTGCTGGCCTCATCAAGGTGGAGCATCGTTACGATGCCGTGGTCGCGGTTATCAGCGGGGGCGAGCTTTGCCTCGGCCACGTCTGTTGGGGCGAGTCGGCCAGTAAGCCGGCGGATCGACCCTTGGGTCGATTGTCCTGTGTCGGCGTCCCGGTGTGAGTCCCTGGATCTCGATAAGGAGCTGGCCGTTAGCCTCTTCGAGTTCCCGGACGATCGGTCTAATCGCAGGCATTACTGCGCCCATGGCGAGAGCTAGCCCATCGATGCCACGGCGCGTGTCTTGGTGATAGCGGATGTGGTGTATCCCCGCGTCGCGGATAGCGCGTGACTCGTCGACGCTTCGCAGTTGGCCGATGTCGTTTGTGAGGAGCGCGTCGTATCCACGGCGTTGTGCATCTGGCAACAGGAACCGATCTTTCTTGCCCTTCCAGCCCAAATCTTCGACATGGTCGACTCGGTGATCCGCCAGTAGTTGGACGCAAAGGTCCGAGGAGTTGCTTCGGAACGTCTTCATCGAGCAAGAGCCTCATAAGCGACCGGATTAGGCCGCTTGATCGGGCCGATGCTCGGCGACGTATCGAGCAAACGCCAGCGCGCCGCGTGTCCCCTTCGGTGTGACGTTTGGGTAGAACGCCGCTATGTCGGCTGGTGCCATCCCGTCTGCGAGGAGTCCCGCAACAAGGTCATACGGCACCCGCGTGCCGTCGACAACCGGGTACCCGCCGCGGACTGCCGGGTCGACACGTACCCCCGGCGCGGGTTGGAGCAGCGGTACGACTAGCCGCCCGTGCGCTCCTGTGAAGCCATCGAGGATGTCGATCATTTCGGCGATCACATGCTGTCCGGGATGCGCGGTTAACGCAACAGCTTCATGTTCTGATACCCGCCAGACGACGTCTCTGCCGACCGCCAGTAGCGTGTACGCCGACAGGTGCTCAGTTTCTCCAAGCGCGCGTAGAGCTTTCACAGCCTTACGCACGCGTTGCAGGGACACATCGTGCGCGCGTAGGTAGACGAAGGTCCGTAGTGCGAGCACGTCGCGAAACGAGTACGACACACGGGCTCGTGGCTTGTGAAACTCTGGTTTGAGCAGCGGCCCTTCCTCGCTGCGCGAGGACCGCCAATATGAGAGCTGGCGCACCGACGCGCCACTCAATGCCGCCGCAATCTCCGCGGTGTACGACACTGCTGCGCACCTCCCGCGTCTCACGATAGCGCCACTGCGGACGCCACCCTAGCGCTAGATGGGGCGGTCGGCCGCCACTATTCCGCGCCGACACGCCCCGGCTGGATACTCGAAAGCCGCCAGCCAACACGACAGGTGTCTTTGCAGTTCATCGGGATAGCGCGCCCAACCAGAGGCGGTCGCGAGCCCGCGTCATGGCGACGAATAATTGCCGACGCTGAAGTTCAGCACGTTCGCGGTATGCGTCGTCGCTTTCGGCGTCCGACCGAGGAGCCACCGCGTGATCGTGCCCAGGCAGGAATACGCACGCAAACTCCAAACCCTTAGCTCGCTGATATGTGCCGACTTTTACCGCGTCAGACGTCGTCCCGTCGTATTCGCGGTCGAGCAGTGCGACTTCGATGCCCGTGTTGCGAAGCACCGAAGCCCAACCCTGCGCTGTGCGGTTGTCTGGCACGAGCACGGCCATGTCGCCCGTTCGAACACCTTCGGCCTTCGCATATTTAAGCGCGCGCACGAGTTCAGCGCGTTCGGCTGCCAAGTTCGGTGCGACGTATCGTCCGACGACACCGCCTTGCCGGTCGATTTCGATGTCTCGTACGGCGCTAACCGTGCTTTCGTCGAGATCGTCGAAGTCGTCGCTGCCGACGACCTCGAATGCTGCCGCGAGAATCTCGCCGGCATTTCGGTAATTGCGGTTGAGGACGGTCGCTCGGCCAGCGACGGAAACTCCCGTCTCACGAAGCGTGAATCCGCCTGGATACACCGATTGCTGGCCGTCGCCGACGAGCAACAACCCGTCAGGGGCATCGCCGACCAGCGCGTGCAGGAGTTTCAACCCGGTACAGGAAAGGTCTTGCACTTCGTCGACGATGACGGCGGTGTAGGGAGGCGCCACCTGCTCGCGGCGCACACTGTCGAGCGCCAGCAAGACGACGTCCGCCCAATCGTGCTTGCCCGAGTCGCGAAGATGCTGCTGATAGGCCAGATACAATTTCCATACCGCGTGGCGGTGCTCTTCGCGAAGCGGTGTACGCCTGCCGATGCGCATCAGCCCGAGGTAGTCATCGAGTTTCGTGAGCCCACGTCCTTTGATGACGTGCTCGATTTCCTCCTGCCAGTACGGCTTCGGCAACGTAGACGAGGCGAGAACCCCGTGGGGAGCGACGTCCGCCCAGGCTGTTTCGAAGGCATGACGGCCGTCATCGCCCGCGATATCCAACGCATGTCCGCGCATGCGGAGGTGTCGCACCGCCCACGAATGCAGTCCGCGAAACTCCACTCGGCCGGCGAGATCTGGCGCAAGCCTGTGGAACAACGACTCTTGCACTTGCGGAAGTGTGCGCACGAACGACGTCACCAGTACCCGCGCGCCTGGCCGTCTTGCCAGCTCGCGGGCGCGATGGAGGGCGACCACGGTCTTGCCGGTGCCAGCTGCGCCGCGCACCCGTGCCGGCCCCGAATAGCGGCGGGTAACGAGATGCGTCTGCGCCGGATGCAGCCACGTCATCCATGCTTCGATCGGTTCTCGCGTCGCGGCCTCGATCGCGGCATCCCAGATATCTTTGGTGTCGAGTAGCGCGTCTGACGCGAATTCGTCGGACGTCGCCTGCGTCGCGCGCGAGATCACTCGCCGCCGTGGCGGTGACAACACCGACGCCGGTGGACAGCGTTCGTCGACGGCAGCAACGAGCATTGAGACTTGCGCGGAATCGAGCCGCCGCGGCAGCCGTAACAGTTCGCTGCTCAGCGATTTCTCGCCTACAACGCGAACGCCACCAACCTCGACCCCGGCGAACTTACGCCCGACGAGCACAATTAGCGATTGGACGGCGGCGGGCGCCAGCCCGATGTCAGCGAGCGATTCGGCCACCGACTCGGCGGCTCGGCGGGATTTGGCGAGTTCGTCGTCCGCATTCTCTTGACCTCGCCACAACGCACCGGCGCTGATCCTCGGTTCGGCCCACGTCTTCGCGTCGAGTAGCAGAACACCGGGTGGCCCGACAAGGATGAGGTCGATATTCGCCCTGCGGGTGCCGGGCCAGCACCGATCGGCCAGCAGATGCCAGTTCGTTGACCCGAAATCGAGCAGCACTTGCTGCACCCGAGCCGCCGCCCGCCGCTCGCCCTCGCTGCCGACGTCGAAATTGTGTTGCCGGTGGCGAAGGGCCTTCATCGCCTCTTGCAAAGTTGCGATCTGGCGTGCGGTGCCCTCGATAAGCGGCTCGAGGGAGGCCGAGTGCTGACGTGCCGAAGCGCCCGCGCGGACGAGATCGTCGAAGATCGGTGCGGTGTCACTCACCTCACCATGATCGGCCGATCATGCTCCTCGCTGAAGACCTTGGTTGGCGCCTCAATGCGCGGACCGCGGCCGAAGTTCGACGATGCGGTCGGGTCGTCTTCGACGACCTCGGCATCGCCACGGTGGTGCTAAGGGCATCAGCGAGGCTGATCGTGGAGTTCCGCCGCGAGCTATCCCATACTTCATTCGCCCCTTGGTATGGTTTAGCTACCTTCCCATACCAAGGTCGGACACCGAGCACGCACGCGCAGTTCGAGACAATCCATCCATTCCTCGACGGCAACGGGCGTACCGGCCGGGCGCTCATCCATGTCGTATTGCGACGTCGTGGTCTTGCGGTTGCCTACGTGCCGCCTGTGAGCGTCGTACTCGCTGCGCATAAGCCTCGCTACATCGATGGCCTCACGCGCTTTCGTGCCGACGACGTCGACGGCTGGCTCACCGCGTTTGCCGCGGCATGCGCACGGGCCGCTCGCCTTGCCACGACCTACCTCGAGGCGGTCGAGAACCTTCAAGAACGTTGGCGAATGCAGCTGCGAGACGCCGTCCATCCCAGGGGCGATGCGGCCGCATGGCATGTCGTCGACGTCCTGCCCGCTCACCCTGTTCTGACGCTTCCGGTTGCGGTCACCGCCGTGAAGAGACCAAGGCTGTCGTCAACCAAGCACTTGCACAACTTGAAAAAGCAGGCGTGTTGTCTCGGTTGGCGGGTGGTGAACGTAACCGGTCATGGGAGGCCGCCGGGCTACTCGACCTGCTCGCCGGTCTCGAAAGCGGCATGCCCGTGACCCCGCGCGATATCCAGACCGCGGCCCATCGATCGCGTCGCATGTGACGCGCTTAGCCGGGTCGTTGGTCGTTAGGCTCGCGGCACACAGATGATGGGTCGAACCGATTCTTCAGCTCAGAGGGTTGCCGGTTGTCATGTCAACCCGAGAACGGTTGGAAGGATCGTACTGAACCACGGGACGGCCGCGATGAGGACGAGCCCGCCACCTAGCGCCAATAGGTACGGATAGAAGTGCCGAATGCTGCGTTCCATAGATTCTCGGCCTACAGCGGAAGCAACGTAGAAACCAATGCCTGCCGGAGGGGCGAAGGATCCGAGCCCCATGGCGACGATCAAAATCATCGAGTATTGAATAGGGTCGATGCCGAGCGCAACGGCGGAGGGCATCAGGATGGGCACGAATATGAGGACCGCTGGAAGGCCTTCGAGAATCTGACCCATGATTATGAGGACGACGACGCTGAGCAGCAGGAAGAGCACCTTCGAACCGTGCAGGGCGGACATCAGCTCGCCGATCTGCTCGGCAGCGCCGCCAATTGATAGTGCCTGTGAGAACGGGGCGGCTGCGGCGATGATAAATAGGATCATGCCGCCCGTGGTGGCGGTCTCTCGGAGGGTTTCCCATAAGACGTTGCGGGTGGCGCGCCGGTACGCAGCGGTCACAATAAAGCCATATCCAGCTGCGAGCGCGGACACTTCAGTGGGCGTCGCCCAACCGAGGAGGATACCGACAACGAGGCCCAACGGTAGTGCGGCGACTGGCAGCGCGGCGCCCACGGAGCGAAAGCGAACGCGCCAGGTGGCTCGCGGGCTCGGGGTGATATCGAGCTTTCTGGCGCGGAAATAGATCAGTAGCACGACGCACACCGCCAGGACGACGGCGGGAAGCAGCCCGGCCGCGAACAGCGCCGCCGTGGAGAGCGACGTAATTGAACCTATTACGAGGAGGACCAGGCTTGGTGGGATCGTTTCTCCCATGATCGCCGATGCAGAAAGGACCGCTACTACCTCCCCACGTGGATATTTGCGCTCGTCCAGCATGTCTCGCATCGACGTACCGACCGCGGCGACGTCAGCGACCTTGGATCCTGAGATGCCTGAGAACACGTAAGTGCTTGGAACAATGACTTGCAGCAGTCCGCCTCGGAAGTGCCCGATCCAGGCCTCGAATAATCGGGCGAGCGGCGTCATAAGGCCGCCCCAGTTCATGATGGCTCCGGCCAGAATAAAGAACGGTATTGCGAGGAGCAGGAATCCCTTGGCTCCTGATTCCATAGCGAGAGGGACCGCGGAAACCGCGGAGAAGTCTCCCCAGTAGATGTAGAGCGCCGAGGCGAGGGCCAGGACGAACGCGATCGGTATTCCAATCAGGAGGAGTACGAAGAGGATGCTGAGGATGCAGGCGAGAAGCGCGTGGGTGGATGCGGTAGACACTAGTGGCTGAAGCAGCGCCGCGACGACGATCAGTGCTGCGACAGCCCCCATGGCACCGAAAACCTGCGATGCCCGACGCAGGAGCAGACGGTAGATCGCGAACCAACAGATGAGGATAAGGCCCACAGCCATCGGAATCGACAGCCACATTGAACTGATCCGCATAATAGGTGTCTTCTCGTCCCACCGTTGGGTGAGTACCGGGATGAAGTAATAGGCGCTTCCGGCGCCCATCACGAGGATCATCCAGTCGACCAGGGCTGCTTGGTACGGTCTCCAAGCAGCGGGCAGCTTGCTGACGACCGCCCGAACGGCCATGTGAGCGCCTTTCGGGTACGCAATGGCGCCCCCCACGAAGGCGGCCATCAGGAGCGCGAAGTGCGAGGCTTCCTGCGTCCACAGCACCGAGTTCCCAGTGATAGCTCGTGAGAATACGTTGAGTAGGACCACCACCAGCTCACCGATGATGGACAGCGCAACTAAGCCTTCAAGCGTTCGGTCAAGCCAAACCGCGCCACTCCAGCCCTGTGGCAGTGCTCCGTCACGCTCCAGCAATGCCCTCCTGCTCAGGGCATTGCTGGGCTCGGGCGGTGCGGAGTTCGTGTGGGGTTCGAGAACGCCGTTTTGGTCCCTGGTCTTCTCAACCACGTCGTCGCCTCAGTCCGTGCCGCGATGTCTCAGGATCCTGCAGATGAGACGAAATCAGTGGTTTCTTTCATGAAGTCAGCGCCGATGAGCTTCTGGAAGTCCGGGTAGAGAGCCTGCGCCTTGGACTTGAAGTCGGCGAGTCCTTCCTTTGATAGCTCGTTGACCTTCGTGCCGTGGTCTTCGAGAATCTTGATGTCCGCCTTCACCTGGTCCGCGTCATAGGAAGTCTTGAATGTTGCTGTGTCGTCGGCGGCCTTTTGAAGGTATTGCTGCTGTTCTGGCGTGAGCGAGTTCCACTTTTTGGCGGAGATCCCGAGGACGAAGGCGTCCGTGATGTGGTTCGTCATCGAAAGGTACTTCTGAACTTGGTAAAACTTGTTGGCGACGGGTACTTCGATCGGGTTTTCCTGGCCGTCGATCGTCCCGGTCTGCAAAGCCGTGAACACCTCCGAGAAGTCCATGGGTGTCGGACTTGCGTGCAGCGCACCGAAGAAGTCAGTCCAAAGCGGGTTAGCCGGCACCCGTAGCTTGAGCCCCGCCAGATCCGACGGTTGGGTGATTGGGCGCTTTGAGTTGGTCACTTCGCGCGGCGTCCGAGTGAGAAAGGCCAAGACCTTAGTCTTCTCCTGGTCGGCAACCATCTGGGCCAGGTGCTTGCCAGGGCCACCATCGAGGTACCTCACAAGGTCATCGGTGCTCCCGAACAGGTACGGGAGGCTGATCGCGTTCATCTGCTTGATGAAGGACGCGTAGACGGAGGTCGACAGAATCGTCGCTTCGAGAGACCCATCGCGTACCCGGGTAACGGCCGCTTGTTGGTCGCCGCCGAAGCTAGTGCCGTTGGGGATCACCCGGATCTCCACCGACCCGGATGAATCCTTGTTGACTTGATCCGCGAAATGCTTCGCTGTGACTCCCACGGATGAGTCGATCGGATCTGGGATGGACAAGGTGATGTGCGCCGTCTCGCTTGTGGACGTGTCGGAGGCCGAAGAACTCGATGACGCGCCTGAGCTCGCGTTCGATGCGGAGGACGGTGGTGGATTGCTAGCCGACGAGGTTGAGCCACACGCGGCGAGTGCTGCCGCGGCGACGACGGCAAGCAACGACGTCGGAATCAAGCTGCGTCGTCCGATCATGCTGACCTGTCTCCTTATTTGTAAATGCGCGATACGCGCATATGGGTCCGGCGCTTGAGACGTGATGATGGTCTCGTACTGACGGCAGTGTCAAGGGGTAGCGCGTGATTCTTTCCCACTACATGCGCTTAATGCGCGCCTAATCAGGCCAGGTAGGAGTCACCGGTGCGATTCGCGCACGCTCTTGACATGCGCGCTTCGCGCATGTAGGACTCTCCTGTGACTAATGAACCCGGCGCGGCGGCTCGCCGCCGCCGCGACTTGCGAGGGTCGAACCGGCGGCGGCGCATCGTTGAAATGCTCGATGGCAGTCCTGAGGCTCTAACCGTCGAGGAACTAGCCGCCGCGTTCAAAGTGTCGTTGGCCACCGTGCGTAGAGATCTCGCGCGGCTGCGAAACGACCGGGTTATCACCCGCACGTACGGCGGAGCGGCGCCAGGCCCGCGCGAGCAAACGATTGGTCAGCGTCAGACCACGCGACGGCACGCGAAGGACTGCATCGGTCGCGTGGCCGCGCGATACGTGCGTGCTGGCGATGTCGTCATTCTTGACGCGGGCACAACAACAGAGGCCGTAGCCGCAAATTTGATGCAGGTCGACAAGCTGACCGTGATTACGAACGGTCTTGGCGCGATCAATCGCCTGGTCGAGAGTGAAGTCGTATCCGTCGTCGTGCTGGGCGGCGCACTTCGACGCACGAACCAAACCATTGGAGGCCTTGCCGCCGAGGCCATGCTGCGACATTTCCACGCGTCTACCGCGTTCATGGGCGCCGATGCCGTCGATCCTCGGTGGGGCATCGCGTCCCGCACTCCGGAACAGTGCCAGCTCAAGAGCCTGATGATGGAGCGGGCCGAAAGGGTCGTTGTCGTTGTGGATTCGAGCAAGTTGGATCGGGATGGGTTTCATTACTGGTCGCCGCTGCCGCCTAATTGCCAGATCATCACAGACGAGGAAGCCAGTCCTGCCAGCCTGAATGCGCTGCGGGAGTCTGGCCTCGCCGACATCACCGTCGTCCCATTACGCGATGCGTCGGTCGAGTTTCTCAAAAACGTTGGGAGTTAGGTGCATGAAGCTTATGCAGCAGGTCGTCCTGCGGTCGCCGCTGGATTTGCGAGTCGAGAGTGTCCCTGTGCCGACGCTTAGTAAAGGGGACCTGCTGCTCAAGGTTGATCGCTCCCTCCTCTGCGGCACAGACGTGAGGATCTTCGAGGGGCGCAAATCGCGCAACGTGACGTTTCCGACGGTTCTAGGACACGAACTAGCCGGGCGCATTGTCGACTCCGCGGGGCCAATCCCGGAGGGCATCGATACCGAGACGCTATTCAGCGTGTACCCCCTCGTCCCATGCGGTTCGTGTGTCGCCTGCTTGAAAGGACACGAGAACATTTGCCGGAACCGGGTTGCATTCGGCTACCAGCTTCCAGGTGGGCTCTCGCAGTACATCCGGGTGCCCGCGGAGGCTGTCAAGAACCTGGTGCCAGTGCCTGGCGTCACGGCGGGTGAGGCAGCGCTCGTCGAGCCGGTCGCATGCGCATACAACGGTCAACAGCTGGCTGAGGTGGCGCACGCTGAGTCGGTGCTCGTCGTTGGCTGCGGACCTCTCGGATTGATTCACATTCGCTTGGCTCGAACGCTTGGGGTCGCGCATGTGGCCGCGATCGATCCCATTGCGGAACGACGCAACATGGCCGCACGGTCAGGAGCCGAGTTGGTTGCTGGCCCGGGCGCGGATACGGCAGAGCTCATCCGAGACTGGCAGCCAGGTGGCGTCGACGTGCTTGTCATGGCGATCGGCCGCACCGATGCCCTCACGCCCTACCTTTGTTGTCTGGCGCCGGGAGCCCGCGTGTCCGTCTTCGCCGGGTTCGCGGCGGACGCTGAACTCGTTGTGCTTGCCAACGACGTCCATTACAACGAGTGGACCTTCGTGGGCGCATCGTCTTGTCGCCTGGATGGATTCCATTCAGTTGCCGCGCTCATTGCGTCCGGCAGGTTGGAAGTCCGCGACCTTCTCGGCAGTGAATTTCGACTCGAGGACGCGCCGCAAGCTTTAAGCGCGGCGGCATCGGGAACCGATCTTCGGGTCGGCATTAACCCGTGGCTCAACTGAGAAACCGTAATGCGACGGAAAGGAATTTCAAATTGAGCGTGCTACCGCTCGACGTCAACAAGACTGGTACGACATCAGCGCTAGGGCGCGAGATTCGACTTCGCAGGCTCTTCGGCACGGATGGACGAACCCTCACCGCAGCGCTCGACCAGGCGCTTCCGCGCGGTTTGGCCCCGCGACTTGCCCATATTCGGGAAACCTTTACGTCGATCGCGGACGGCCGGCCAGACGCCGTTACTGTCACGAAGGGAATTGCTGGGTACCTGCTCGCGGGGCTCGCCGCACCTATGCCCTGGATCCTCAAAGCGTCGACGTTTTCCACCGACTTCCATCCCACACAGGATGCGGTCATCGGAAGTGTCAACGACGCAATCCGATTGGGTGCGGACGCCGTCGCCGTCGGGATATCGGCCGGATCAGCAAACCAGTCTGCGATGCTGGAAATGCTGAACCGCGTCGTGGAAGAGAGCCACCTGGTTGGTCTGCCTGTCGTGTGCCACGCTTATCCAAGCGGTGAAATGTGGGGTGACCGAAAGGGCACAACGGAATCAGTCCTCTACGCCTCGCGTGCGGCGGCAGAGCTCGGCACAGACATAGTGAAGACCTGGTACACCGGATCCGAATCCGAGTTCCGGACGGTCGTCGAGGGAACGCCCGCAATCGTTGTAGCCGCGGGAGGTGCGCGCGCCAACAGCCCTCTGGAAGTCCTCGAGCAGGCGGCCGCAGTCATTGCGGCGGGTGGGCGCGGGATGACTTGCGGTCGCAACATCTGGAGCGCAGCGGATCCCGGTCGAATGGTGCTTGCCCTCAAAGCTGTCATCCACGACGGTCAATCGCCGTCCGATGCGCTGAAGCTGTTGGGCTGACGCGAGCGCCGATCCATGCCAACCCACTACCTAGGCATCGACTTGGGTACGACCGCAAGCAAGGCGGCGGTACTCGACGCTGCAGGCAAGGTCGTGGCTCGGTCTCGCGTATCACACGGTGACGCCCTCAGTGCCAGACAGGGACGAGTCGACGCGCACGTCTGGGCCCGAAGCGTTCAGGGCGCCTGTCGGGAACTCGGGCCGGACCTGGACGGCGTGGCCGGCATTGCGCTTGCGGTCCAAAGCCCCACCGTCTTTCTGCTTGACGGTGATTGCGAGCCGGTCACCGAGGGATTGACGTGGGCCCACCCCGCCTTGGAAGGTCACTGCCGGGCCTATGCTCTGGTCTGCGACGAATCAGACCGGTCTCTCATCGGTAACACGTGCGCCCCAGCGACGGCGATGGCTGCGGCATACGGCTTCTTCCGCGAACAGGAACCGCTCGAACTGCGATCCGCGCAGACTATGGGACTGGTCGGAACCTGGATAGGCGCCTGGTTGACCGGTGAGATCGCGATTGATCCGACGCAGGCTGCGTACACCGGGGTGTTGACAACGACGCGCAGCACATGGGCGTGGATTCCGAGTCTGTTAGACCGGCTCGGGATCCCTGCTGATCTGATGCCAGAAGTGCGCCCGTCTCTATCGGTGTTGGGAAGTCTTCGGCGTGATACGGCGAAGCTCCTCGGACTTCGTCCGGGCATTCCTGTGCTCGTGGGATCGGCTGACACGCCCGCTGCCTCATATGCGCTTGGATCCGACCCCAATTCCGCACCGCTATTAATCATGGGGACAACCCATGTCGTGTCTCGCTGTCTTGCGACGCCTGACACTCGGTCCCTTGCAATGCAGCGGCCAGACGTAGTGCCCGGCAGGTGGCTCATCAACGGTGCCACGAATGGCGGCCAAGCGTTGGCGCACGCAGCGGCGCTCCTGGGCTACGGCTCCTCACCGAATTCCGTGCGAAACCTGATAGCGGACGCGTCGCGTGCCGACCCAAAACAGGTGGCGGAGGCGCCGATCTATATTCCACATGTCACCGCCGAGCGAGGTCCTCTCTGGCTGCCGGAGGCTCGCACGGCCATGGTCGGGCTGACCGCAACCACCGACCGAGCCAGCGCTGCTCGTGGCGTGCTGGAAGGCGTTTTGCTCGGCGACAAGATGGTGCTCGATCACTGCGTGTCAGCTCGCCAGCCGGATGTACTGCTGGCGGGAACTCACACCAAGGACCAGCTCATGCCACAGCTCTTGGCCGACGTCCTGGGCCGCACGATACATCTGGTGGAGGAGACGCATCTCCCAGCAGTCGGAGCCGCATTAATGTGCCTGGAGGTATTTAGCGGCACAGTTCGCGCCGTTCCGTCAGGTCCAGGCATCACTCCGCGGCCGCAGTGGCGTGATCTCGCCCGTCAGCGCGCCGAGCGGTTCGCCGACACTTGGACTGCTGTGGTGGGTCGCATGCCCTTGCCGACGCAGGACGGATCGGCCGACACATTTGGTGACCAGCGATTCGTCAGTAATGGCTGACATAACCCACGGAGGGAATATGGGACGCCGCGCAAAGGTGAAGCGATGAAGCGGGTGTACGTGGCACGCACTCTTACCGAGGATGCGATGAGCACACTGCGTAGCCTCGACGCTGACCTCGTCATAGGCGGGGATGGGCCCCCAGCCAGGCACGAGCTCCTTGAGGGTTGCCGCGGAGCCGATGCCGCGATCGTCACGTTGACCGAGACGATTGACGAATCCTTCTTCGAAGCCGCAGGGCCTCAGCTGCGCGTCGTAGCTAACGTGGCCGTCGGGTTCAACAACATCGACGTCGAGAGCGCGAACCGCAGGGGGGTGACCGTTACCAATACCCCTGGCGTGCTCGACGGCACGACGGCGGACTTCACTATAGGTCTGATCATCGCGCTCAGCCGCAACCTCCTGCAAGCGGATCAGTTCGTGCGCTCACGCAAAGCATGGGTGTGGGGCCCCACGATGTTTCTCGGCTTAGATCTCAGCGCCGGCGCCACACTCGGTATCGTCGGATACGGCCGGATCGGCGCTGCCGTCGCAGTGCGCGCGAAGGCGCTCGGAATGAACGTCATCGCGAACAGTCCCAGCCGATGCCCGGGTAGCAGCGCCGACGGTGTCAAGTTTGTGATCATGGAGGATCTGCTCGTCTCCAGCGATGTTGTATCCGTCCACACCCCCCTGTTGCCATCGACTCACAACCTCATCAACTCGACGGCACTTCGCGCGATGAAGCCAACCGCATATTTGATCAATATGGCGCGGGGCGGAGTCGTCGACGAAAGCGCTCTCCTCGAGGCACTTGCGGACGGCACCATCGCGGGTGCTGCTCTGGACACCTTCGAAAATGAACCGAACGTCAACCCGGCCCTACTTGGCGCGCGCAACCTCATACTCACCCCGCACATAGCGAGTGCTGGGCGATCCACTCGTGAGCGCATGTGCGGTCTGGCAGTGCAAAACGTCGCACGAATCCTTCGTGGGCAAGAGGCGCTCACTCCCGTAATGCCGGTCTCATAGAGACATGGAGGTTTGGTGTCGCAAGTACACCGGGTCGTCAATGTGGGAACGGATCACGCTGGCTTTTACTTCGCTGCCCGATTGTGTAATCGTCTCAGCGACCAAGGCTACGACGTCCATTACTACGGTGCCCATGCCTATGATCCGGACGACGACTACCCTGGCCCTTGCTATGCGGCTGCCTACGCGACGGCGATAGCACCCGGCTCGCTCGGTATCGTCATCGGCGGCTCCGGAAACGGCGAACAGATGGCAGCCAACATCGTTCCAGGTATTCGGGCAGCACTCGTGTGGAACGATGAAACCGCTGTGCTAGCCCGGTCGCACAATGACGCCAACGTCATCGCCATCGGGATACGGCAGACAAGTGAGAGCGAAGCCCACCGCCTCATCGAGTTATTCCTTACCGAGCCGTTCTCCGGAGAACCGCGGCATGTACGGCGTATTCACCAACTTGCCGTACTCGAAAATGCATTACGCACGGGGGTGTGTAGCCAACTCGGAGGGATCAACGCTGAATTGGATTAGTAATAGCAGCGAAGTCGAGAGCCAGTCGGCTCGTGGCGGGAGGTTTGGTGACGACAACCGGAGCGCCGCCGCGGGGTGCCGCGCCGCGGGTTGTCGCGGCGCCCGACAAGTTCAAGGGCACAGCATCCGCCCCAGAAGCCGCTGCTGCGATTGCCGCCGCCGTCCGGGCAATTGGGTACACCTGCCGTGAGATACCTCTAGCGGACGGTGGGGAGGGCACTCTCGACGTATTCGGCGGCGCTAACCGCACTACGACGGTGACGGGGCCACTCGGCGCACGGGTGCAGGCTGGCTGGCGCCTCGACGGCGAGAGGGCGGTGATTGAGATGGCACGCGCATCCGGGCTACTGCTCGCCGGAGGCGCGGCCAGCAACGACCCGCTCGCCGCTACCACCACGGGTACCGGAGAACTGGTCGCTGCCGCAATCACCGCCGGGGCTACCGACATCATCGTGGGTGTTGGCGGCTCGGCCACCACCGACGGCGGGTTGGGTGCGCTGCGAGTCCTGGCTCCTCGCGACGGGCACGGTGCGCTGCCAGCGGGCATTCAGCTGCGTGTC
Organism: Actinomycetales bacterium; assembly: GCA_040255675.1. Lineage (GTDB taxonomy): Bacteria > Actinomycetota > Actinomycetes > Acidothermales > Acidothermaceae > JBDZVM01. Next base: position 69,614 of record JBDZVM010000018.1, read on the forward strand.
TGTGCCGATGTGCGTACGAGATTTCTCGATGCGGCAGCTATTTTCGGGCCACAGAAGGGCGCGAGCCCCAGTCAGGTTGCGCAGTTGAGTGAGCGGCTCGCCGAGCTTCGGCGGTGCTACCTCGACTGGTACGGCCTGGACGTGCAGACCCTGGATCGTTCCGGTGCCGCCGGCGGCCTAGCCGGTGGACTGGCCGCCATCGGAGCGCAACTCGTGGAGGGCTTCGACACGCTCGCCGATGCCGCTGGATTGAACGACTCCCTAGCGGACGCCGACCTCGTCGTCACCGGGGAGGGCAGGTTCGATGCGGAGTCGCTACACGGCAAGGTGGTTGGCGGCGTCGTCGCCCGCGCTCGGTCATGTGGACTGCCTGTGCTGGTGGTCTGTGGCTCGGCCGATCCATCGGTCGCAGTGCCGGACGGTGTCGCGATCACGGCCCTGGTGGATATTTTCGGAGCGTTAGAGCCGTTCGCGGACACTGCGGGCTGTATCAGCACCGCGGTGCGGTTCTGGCTCGACGCGCATACGTTGACCCGAAAACGGGCCAACGGCCACCCTCGCGTGGGCGGATAGCACGCAGTGGGCTGGCCTAGTTGAGACCGCGCGGCGCCTCCAGCTTCGATCCGACGGTCGCACGCAACTGAAAGCCGCTGGGGTCGTGCACGTGCACGACGTGGTCGCACACTTGGTGGGCGATCCACAAACCGCGGCCGCGAGTGCCGTCGTCGTCGGCGTGTGTCAGACCGGCGAACGGGTCTGCCGGGCCGGGCCCGGCATCGCGTACCGCCGCGATGGCCCGATCGGGCGCCGTCCAGACTCGCACCACGACCGGTGGCCGGCCGTGGGCGTGCGCGTTGGCGACGGCCTCGCTCACCGCGAACACGAGGTGATCGATGTCTTCGGCCGAGAGCGAACTGGCGGCCGCTGCGCGGCGCACCGCTCGACGTGCTTCAGCTGGCGCGGCGCCGAAGAGTTCGACTACGGGCGGGTGGTGCTGCAGTGGGTCCGTCGGTGGCGCGGCGCGGCCGGCCAGGAACAGCCGGGGCGGCTGGTAATCGTCATTGCGCGCCGACCGGCTCTCGGGCGTGGCCATGCGAGGATGCGTGCGCATGAGGTCGGCGAGCACATACTCGGGGGTGATGCCCCGGTCGTACATGCAAAGAGACGACACGTCGAATTCGGCGAACAGGGTGTTGACGGCTGCCTCGTAGCGTGCCCACGGTTCCCACGCCAGCGGTGAGGAGATGTCCGCGGAATCGAGCTCTCCGATGATCCGCAACCGCCGCCCACCTCGGGTCGCGCCGTGTGTACGGAACCGGTCCAGCCATGTCGCGACCGCGCCGGCCGGACGACGGTAGGTGAGCCCGCGGGCGAACTCGACGTCCGGGTGGTCTGGGAGCCTGGCCCGCAGCGCGGCCTGATGGCCCGCGGCGACGACGACTGGCTCTCCGGCGTCCAGGCTTTGCTCGACGAAAGCCGCCACCATCGCGACGAACTCGTCTTCGTCGGAATACAGGCCGACCGCGTGCTCGAACGATGCGCCACCCGGTGAGGGACGCTTCATCGCGGTACCACCTCGACCCGCACGTGCTGGAGCTCTAGCAGTTCATCCGGCGGGCGACCAGAGTCGGTCGGCTTCGCCGTCGTCAACGGGACGATACGCCGCGGTGCGCGGGTGAGTAGACGAAGCCCCGCCGCGCGGCCCGGAAAGCCGATGTAACCGGCGGCTAGGTCGTGCGCCGACCTCTTACATCAAGAAATAGTCCGATGCGGCAAGGATCTGCTCGGCCACCGGCAAATCTCGCGGGTAGGTGAGTTTGATGTTTCGGTCGTCTCCGGGCACATGACGAATCGCGCAACCGCCGAACCATTCGATACACGATGCGGTGTCGGTGCCGGCGAAACCCTTTGCGGCGGCGGCATTGTAGGCGGCAATGAGATGCTCGGCGCGAAACGCTTGCGGGGTCTGCACCCGAAGCAGCGTGCTGCCGTCGAACCTTTCTCGTACGCGCTCGTCGGCGTCTACCTCGACGACGTCGCCGACGGGTAGCCCCGGGACGGCGCCCCCGACCGCCCGAGCGGCCTCGATGACGCGGCAGATCAGGGACGGTCCGATGAGCGGGCGCGCGCCGTCGTGAATCATCACGATGTCGACCTCACCCGCCTTGATGGCGGGTTCGAGGTGGCGCAATGCGTTGTACTCCGAAGCGTGCCGGGTGTCTCCGCCCGCGACGATCGAAACAGCGACGTCGGGCAGCTCTCGATCAACGATTTCTTCGACCAGCTCGCGGTCTTGCGGGCGCACACTAAGCACTAGCTGCCCTATCTCGGGCACGCGTGAGAATGCCAAAATCGACCAGGAGATCACCCGACGAGTGCCGAGCGACATGTAGACCTTGTTCTGCACGCCGCCGAACCGGGTGCCGCCGCCTCCCGCGAGGACCACCGCCGCGACTTTCGCCGACTCCACGCAAGCCACGCTATCGCGGCGCCGCGGCAGCAGCGCGTCCGTTCTCATGGTCGGCGAAGTCAGCGACCGGCGCGCGGTAAGAGTCGGGCGCGGAGTTGGTCGCGAGTGAGTCGCTCGACCGCGTCGCGGGTTGCCGGGATGCGGGAGCGTTCGAGTACGTGCCGCGCGGCGGCAGCCGCGCGTTCCACGACGTCGGGAGCGATGCGACCGGCGAATTCGCGTACTAGCCCATCGACGAGCGTCGTGTTGCCGGTTTTAGCGGTGGACGTCGTGGCCACCTCCTCGTTGTGCAAGTGCCGCTTTAATGCTCATTGGTCACGCGGGTAGGCGCGACACCACTCGGTGCATCGCGCCTACCCGCGTGATCAATCGACTTCGTCATACCCGCCCGCGGGGCGGTTTAGACGGCCGCTCCCAAGGTCACCATCGGTACCAGCGCGCGCCGCTGCCAGATCTGAACGCGAAGCCGATCAACCAGACGATGAACAAAATGACGGCGATAATCCACAGCCAATGCAGTGCGAAGCCAAGCCCGCCAAAGATCAAGGCGAGCAGCAGGATCAACAGAATAAGACCCATGATGTCCTCCACGGACCACGGCGAGACATTATGCCTCGCATTTGTGCCAGAACCGTTTAGCGAAATGTGGAAATGCGTTTTTATCAGTACACGTCGTGCCGCTCTATTACGCGGTCACGTGTCGTTGCCGGATCGATGTGCTCTTCAGTTACCGTCCGGCGCCGCCGAGGCGCGAAAATGGTCAGGGAAACCAGCAAACCGAGCGCCCCCACGGCCATCAGAATGATCCCTATGGTTTGAATCGAGACACCGGTCACTGATGCGTGAACCGCAAAGGTCAAAATGGCGCCCACCGCGATGAAGAACACCGCAACGCCGATACCCATGAAAGCCTCCTGTGCCGGGGCCAGTGGCCACGAATGGTCTTGTCACGGTGGATACCCAACGCTGTGCCGACGAAACGGTCACGCAGCGTCGCGGCCCGGTTCGACCTACTCGCCGCGTGGTGAGCGTTGCCGAACATGGCGGACGCGGACCTTAGCGTTTGCCAAACTCAGCGACGACCGCGTCTGAGAACGCCGGCCATACTTCTGCCGCCCACGGGCCGAATGGCTGGCCGGTCAATGCGGCGCACGCGATGCCGATACTCCGATCAACCCAAATAAAGCTGCCGTGCTGACCGAAATGCCCAAACGTCTCAGCGGAGTTCGTGCGTCCCGTCCAGTGCGGCCATTTCCCGTCGCGAATTTCGAATCCAAGCCCCCAGTCGTTCGGATTGCGCCTGCCGAATCCTGGCAAAACGCCGTCCAAACCCGGGAATATGACGGAAGTCGCTTCGTCGAGGGTTTGTCGGTCGATCAACGTCGGTGCTAGCAATTCACGGCCGAAGGCCAGCAAGTCGCGCACCGAGCCATGGGCTCCGCTCGCCGCCGTCCCGTGCAGAACGGACGTCGTCATCTTGAGCGGCGCGAACACCGACGCGTGCAGGTAATCGGCGACGCTTTGCCCGGTGCGCTCTTCGATGATCTGGCCGAGAACCTCGAATCCGCCGTTGGAGTAGATCCGCCGGTGGCCGGGCTTAGCCAGCGTGGCTGTGCCTTCGAAGTTAAGGCCCGACGCGTGCGCGAGCAAATGCCGCACGGTCGAGTCGGGCGGTCCGGCCGGCTCGTCAAGGTCGACTTCTCCGACCTCGAGCAGGCGCAGCACTCCGTACGCGGTCACCAACTTGGTCACTGACGCCCACGGTTGCGCGCGATCGATGTCGCCTCCGGTGCCGAGCGTTGCCGCGGCATCGGTCACGCCCGCCGCGGCCAGGGGCGCGGGCCATCCACGTAACTGATCGAACGCCGACACGCCTGGCACCTTACGCGACGGCGACCCGGTCTCGGCTCCGCCTACTGGGCCGAAGCCCGCTCCGTCCGGGCTTACGCCACGGCGACCCGGTCTCGGCTCCGCCTACTGGGCCGAAGCCCGCTCCGTCCGGGCTTACGCCACGGCGACCCGGTCTCGGCCGCCCTGCTTCGCCTCATACACTGCCGCGTCCGCCGCGGCCATGAGTTGGTCGTAGGTCATGCCCGCGCGATGTTCGGCGACGCCGATGCTGACCCGCACCCGCAACCCGGGCGCGATGCGCTTCCACGGGTAGGACGCCACCGCCTTGCGAATTCGTTCGCCGACGTGCGCCCCCGTGCGAAGCGGCGCACCCCGCAACATGACGACGAACTCGTCGCCGCCGTATCTCGCGATGACGTCGCGGTCGCGACTTTCGCGTTGCAGGATCAGGCCGATCGCCTTCAGCACCTCGTCGCCGACGACGTGCGAGAACGTGTCGTTGACGTCCTTGAAACGGTCGAGGTCGATGAAGAGCAGGCAGGTGGGCACGGTCGGCGCCGACGTGAGCTCTTCGAGTGCGGCGTCGAGCCGGCGCCGGTTTCCGATCCCGGTCAGCGGGTCTTGGGTGGCGGCATGGCCGACCCGTTCGTTTTCTTCGGCGAGTTGCAGCATTTGCATGCGCACCATGACGGATTCGAGTCGGCGCTCGCGCTCTTCCCACAACGAGTTCGCCAGCAAGATGGCGGCGTGCCGGGCGAGCGCGATGCCGGGATGGTCGCCTCCGTCGACTCGTTCGACCTCGGCCGCCTCGAGCACGATCGCGACCTGCCACTGATGCGAGAACGTGGTGTCGCGGACGCCGGAGGTGTGCCCCAGGTGCTCGCGCGCTTCGCCGGTACGGCCCAGGTTCGCGCACGCGCGGGCGAGACCGAGCCGTAAAACCAGGGTGTCTTCGGGTTCCAGCGGAGCCTCGTCGCGGCCCAGCGTTTCGAGCAGGGCGACTCGTCCGAGCTCGGCTTCGCCGAGCGACGCCCACGCGAACCCTTCGTAAAGGCGGCCGAGTCGGTACCAGTGCCCGAACGGTCCCCCTTGCTGGGCGCGGACGGCGGCCCGCAGCGCTTCACGGAAGCGGGCGTCCGCCTCGGCTGGACGCCCGATCATCTCCAAGCGCGCTGCCCATCTCGTTTCGTTTCGGGCGGCGATGCTGTCCAGCATCCGGGCGAGGAACGGATCGCCCAAAGATCTAACGAGCGGTTGGCAGCGGCGTAGCTGGGCCGAGGCCAGCTCGAACATCTCCGCTGAACTGGCCGCGTTCGCGACAATGAGAAACGCCGTCGCGGCAGCGGGTGTGGCGTCGCGCAGCCGGGTGAGCCGCACGAGTCCGTCGGTGAGTTCGTCAAGTGCGCGTTCGTAGTCGCCGCGCGCGAAGCGAACCGTAATCAGCTGTCCGAGCGCCTGCAACATTCCTGCCTCGTCGCCCACCGCGGCGTACTGCGCCATCAGCTCCTCGGCGAGCGCGGCTGACGCTTCGAGGTGACCGGCCGAGTTCAACACGGCGACCGTTAGGTCGCGGCAGCGAGCCACGGTCTCGGCGTCGCCAAACGCTCGGGCGAGCATTTCGTTCGCCTGGATGCGGGCGAGTGCCTCGACGGCGTCCGCGCGCGCGAACGCGTCGAACGAGTCGAGTGCGAGCCAGTGCGCGGGCCCGGCGTCGCCTCGTCTCACGATCTCGCCAGCGTGGCCGAGATCTTCGATGAAAGCCATAAAGTGGCGCGCTCCGTCGTCGTGGGCGGTCTCCCGCATGCGTCATCGAACGTTCGACGACGATGCTTCTTCCACATCGGCACGAAGCCGAAAGACCTAACGGCACGAAATCGTTCCCACGGTGGCGTTTTGGTTACGGTGCCTACGCAAAATGTCCTTTTCATCGTCAGTTATGACGGAGTTGATAGATTCTCGTTCGTCGCGGCGGCGTTACGGCGAGCGAATGACATCAGTGTTGTTCGAGCCGTACGATGGGCGCCGAGCACCAGGGATCGTCCCTTGGGGAGCGGTTCGAATGTGGGAGGTCTGCCATGGAGCCTGCGAAGGCGCTGCGTCCCGCCGAAGCTGTCGGCGCGCTGTCCGAGCGTGACTTGAAGATTCTCGAGTTCGAGCGGCAGTGGTGGAAGTACGCGGGTGCCAAAGAGCAGGCGATGCGCGAGATGTTCGACATGTCGGCCACTCGCTACTACCAGGCGTTGAACGCTCTCATCGACCGTCCCGAAGCGCTCGAAGCCGACCCCATGCTGGTGAAGCGGTTGCGCCGCTTGCGCGCGGCCAGGCAGCGGGCACGCTCGGCTCGCCGCCTCGGCATCGAGGCTTGATCGAGGTATCCGTCCGGGGGTGCCGATGACCGACCCCGAGTCGCCCCGTCCCGGCGGTGTGCATCGCCGGCCGGCGCGGCGTCGCCGGCTCGTCGTCCTGCTCGTGTCTCTTGTCGCGATCGCCGCCGTCGCGGTCGCCGTCCATTTGATCTTGCGCGGCCGCGGCGAACCTGCGAGCGCACCGGCAGATGCCGCCGCGGCGTCGCACGCGTCGAGCCAGCGGGCCACTCCAAAACTGACGCCGACTCCGACCCCGACGCCGAGTCCAACCCCGACTCCGAGTCCAACCCCGACTCCGACTCCGACACCTACTCTCACCCCGACACCGTCGCCCAGCGCCACGGCGAGCGCCCGCCCGCCAGTCGACGTCTTGAACGACTCTCGGGTCACCCACCTCGCGGCCGACTCCGCCGCGCGGTTTCGGGCGGGCGGCTGGGTTGTCGCGACGGTCGGCAACTACGGCGGCGACACCGACGTCCCGCAAACGACGCTCTTCTATCCGGACGCCGAAAAAGCTGCCGCGCGGGCGTTCGCTGACCAGTTCGGCATCGCGCGTGTGCTGCCCGCGTCGTCTGGCGTTTCGAGCACGCACTTGTCGGTCGTGCTCGCACGCGACTGGGCCGCGCATGCCGGAGCCGGGTAGGTCTGCCTCGTGCGACTTCCGGCAACCGCGACGCTGGCTGGTGCGCGTGCGATGCGCGGGCTGCTTGCCGAGCCGTCGAGCGCGCTCGTCGGGCTCGACTTCGACGGAACTTTGTCGCCGATCGTCGAAGACCCGTCGGCAGCTCGCCCCGCCGAAGGCGCTCCGGGCATTCTTCGACGGCTCGCGCGCCACCTCGACACGTTGGCAATCGTCACCGGCCGGCCGGCATTCGTCGCGGCCGCGTTGCTCGGCTTCCAGGTCGAACGCCCCGCGAACCTTGTCGTGCTCGGACATTACGGGCTCGAGCGGTTGACGTCGTCCGGCATCGAATCGGCACCTGGCAGCCCCGCCGTCGAATTAGTGCGGACGGCGTTACCCGCGCTTCTTGCCGAGGTTGGCGCGCCGCCGGGTACCGCCGTCGAAGACAAGCAGCACTCCATCGCCGTTCACGTTCGTCGCACTGCCGATCCGACAGCCGCGACGGCGTTGTTGCGACCCCCGCTTTCGGCGTTGGCTGCCGCGCATGGCTTGCGGCTCGAGCCGGGGCGGATGGTGCTCGAAATTCGTCCGGCCGGCGTCGACAAGGGTGTGGCGCTCGAGGCGCTCGTTCGCGAACGCGGGGCCAAAGTCGTGTGGTACGCCGGCGACGATCTTGGGGATATCGCGGCGTTCGACGCGCTCGAGCGGTTGCGCGGTGGCGGCATCGCCGCGCTGACCATATGCAGCGCGTCGGCTGAGGTAACGAAGCTAGCCGACCGCGCCGACTTGGTGGTGCCAGGCCCGGAGGGGCTCGTCGAATTCCTGGGCGGTGTGTGCCGGGCTCTCGACGACGCGGTCGACGAGCGCACCTAGGGAAGGACGCGTTAAAAGCCTCGGGGGGAGCGCCCCTGCCCGACACGCTCCCGCCCGCGGCCCCCCTCCCATGCCAAGACCCTAGCGAGGATCAGGCTTCGCGTCCCTTAGACGTTCGGAGTTGTTTAGCTGACCAAACGGCTAAAACGGTCAACGCTGGCGTGATGTCGTACCGTCGATGGCGGTCTGCTTCGGCGTCCGCGACGAGGCTGCTACGCTTTCGGGCACAACTTCATACCGCTCATCAAGAGGGGCAGAGGGACCGGCCCGTCGAAGCCCCGGCAACCTTCCCGACCGTTCGTAGTCGGCGATTCTCGCGACTTTCGAGGCCGCGTCTGGAGAGGTGCCAACTCCGGCCCGTGGATGGCCCGCGGGGAAGATGAGGAGAGAGGCCTCGCGAAAATGTCCACAACACCCGTCTCGGCCCCCGCTTTGGGAGCGGCTACCTCCCTGTCGTGTCGCGAATGCGGTGAGCAATACCCGATCAGCCCGCGCTACGCGTGCGAGATGTGTTTCGGCCCGCTCGAAGTCGCGTACGACTACGACGGCGTCACCCGCGAATCGATCGAAGCGGGTCCGCGCAACATCTGGCGCTACAAGCAACTCCTGCCGGTGCCGGCGAACGTGGCCGACACGCCGAACCTCGAACCCGGGTTCACCAAGCTCGTGCGCGCCGACAACCTGGCGCGCGAACTCGGCATGCGGCGGCTGTGGGTCAAAGACGACACCGGCAACCCAACCCACTCGTTCAAAGACCGCGTTGTCGCGGTGGCGCTCGCGGCCGCCCGCGAGCTCGGGTTTTCGGTGCTGGCGTGCCCGTCGACCGGCAACTTGGCGAACGCCGTAGCAGCGGCGGCCTCGCGAGCCGGCATCAAATCGGTGGTGTTCATCCCCGCCGACCTCGAGACACAAAAGATTGTGACGACGGCGGTTTACGGCGGCACTCTCGTTGCGGTGCAAGGAAATTACGACGACGTCAACCGCATCGCCTCCGAAATCGCGGGCGATCAAGACGACTGGGCGTTCGTCAACGTGAACGTGCGCCCTTACTACGCCGAGGGTTCGAAGACGCTCGGTTACGAGATCGCCGAGCAGCTCGGCTGGCGGTTGCCGCAGCAGGTCGTCATTCCGATCGCGTCGGGATCGCAGCTGACGAAAGTCGACAAGGCGTTCACCGAGCTCGGCAAGCTCGGTTTCGTCGACGCCACGCCGTACCGCGTTTTCGCCGCCCAGGCGCACGGATGTTCTCCGGTTTCGAAGGCGTTCAAAGCGGGCTACGACGTCGTCCAGCCGGTTCGACCCGACACGATCGCGAAGTCGCTCGCGATCGGCAACCCGGCAGACGGTCCGTACGTGCTCGACGTCTGCCGGCGCACCGGCGGCGCCGTCGAAGACGTCACGGACGACGAAATCGTCGACGGCATCAGGCTTTTGGCGCGCACCGAAGGAATCTTCGGCGAGACCGCCGGCGGCGTCACGGTCGGCGTCTTGCGCAAGTTGCTCGCTTCGGGTCAGCTCGACCCTGACGCCGAAACCGTCATCTTCAACACCGGCGACGGTTTGAAGACCTTGGACGCCGTCTCCTCTGTGGTGGCGCCGTCCGTCACCATCCCGCCGTCGGCCGACGCGTTTCGCGAGTATCTCGAGAGGGCTTGAGCGCCGGCTTCGAGGTCGGCTGTCAGACGGCTTGCACTCTCGAAAGGTGAGTGCTAAACATGGCGCTAGCACTCTAAGCATGAGAGTGACAACGAAAGACCTCTGATCGGGGCGTCGAGGCCCTGTCCGGTCGGCGGACGTGACGCCGGTTCGGCAGGGTCGGCCGTCGCGGGCGTCGACTCGATCGAAAGCTACGTTCCCCACACGGGAGGACCACTCGCATGGCCAAGATCATCGCGTTCGACGAGTCTGCTCGTCGTTCGCTTGAGCGCGGCATGAACACCCTTGCCGACGCGGTAAAGGTGACCCTAGGCCCCAAGGGCCGCAACGTCGTGTTGGAGAAGAAGTGGGGAGCCCCCACGATCACCAACGACGGTGTGAGCATCGCCAAAGAGATCGAGCTCGAAGACCCCTACGAGAAGATCGGCGCCGAGCTCGTCAAGGAAGTCGCGAAGAAGACCGACGACGTCGCCGGTGACGGCACCACCACCGCGACCGTGCTCGCCCAGGCGCTCGTGCGCGAGGGTCTGCGCAACGTCGCGGCGGGCGCCAACCCGCTCGCGCTCAAGCGCGGCATCGAGGCGGCCGTCGAGCGGGTTTCGGGCGCGCTGCTCGACCTTGCCAAGGACGTCGAAACTCGCGAGCAGATCGCGTCGACGGCGTCGATTTCGGCTGCCGACACCGCGATCGGCGACATGATCGCCGAAGCGATGGACAAAGTAGGCAAGGAAGGCGTCATCACCGTCGAGGAGAGCAACACCTTCGGCCTCGAGCTCGAGCTCACCGAGGGTATGCGCTTCGACAAGGGCTACATCTCGCCGTACTTCGTCACCGACACCGACCGCATGGAAGCTGTGCTCGACGACCCGTACATCCTTGTCGTCAATAGCAAGATTTCGGCGGTGAAAGACCTGCTTCCGTTGCTGGAGAAGGTCATGCAAAGCGGTAAGCCGCTTGCGATCATCGCCGAGGACGTCGAGGGCGAGGCCTTGGCGACGCTCGTCGTCAACAAGATTCGTGGCACGTTCCGCTCGGTGGCCGTGAAGGCCCCCGGCTTCGGCGACCGCCGCAAGGCAATGCTCGGCGACATCTCGATCCTCACCGGCGGCCAGGTCATCAGCGAAGAGGTCGGCCTCAAGCTCGAGAGCACCGACCTCGGCCTGCTCGGCCGCGCGCGCAAGGTCGTCGTCACCAAGGACGAAACGACGATCGTCGAAGGCGCCGGCGACCCCGAGCAGATCGCCGGCCGGGTCAACCAAATTCGCGCCGAGATCGAGAAGAGCGACTCCGATTACGACCGCGAGAAACTGCAGGAGCGATTGGCCAAGCTGGCCGGCGGTGTCGCGGTCATCAAGGCCGGCGCGGCCACCGAGGTCGAGTTGAAGGAGCGCAAGCACCGCATCGAGGACGCCGTCCGCAACGCGAAGGCCGCGGTTGAAGAGGGCATCGTCGCCGGTGGTGGCGTCGCGCTGCTGCAGGCCGGCAAGACCGCGTTCGAGAAGCTCGAACTCGAAGGTGACGAGGCCACCGGCGCTCGCATCGTCGAGATCGCGCTCGAGGCGCCGTTGAAGCAGATCGCCGTGAACGCCGGGCTCGAAGGCGGCGTGGTGGTCGAGAAGGTGCGTTCGCTCGACGCGGGCTGGGGCCTCAACGCGGCGTCGGGTGAGTACGTCGACCTGGTCAAGTCGGGCATCATCGACCCCGCCAAGGTCACCCGCTCGGCGCTGCAAAACGCCGCGTC
>JBDZVM010000060.1:0-17861 GCA_040255675.1 Actinomycetales bacterium
ATGTCGAAGTAGAGCTCGAACTCGTGCGGGTGCGGGCGCAGCCGGATCGAGTCGACTTCCTTGGTGCGCTTGTACTCGATCCAGGTGTCGATGAGGTCTGGCGTGAAGACGCCTCCCTCGAGCAGGTAGTCCTGGTCGGCCTCGAGCGCGTCGAGCACCTCAGGCAGCGACCCGGGAACCTGCGGCACGTTCGCGTGCTCCTCGGGCGGCAGTTCGTAGAGGTCTTTGTCGATCGGCTCGGCCGGCTCGATCTTGTTGCGGATGCCGTCGACGCCCGCCATCAGCATCGCGGAGAACGCGAGATACGGGTTGGACGACGGGTCGGGCACCCGGAACTCGAGTCGCTTCGCCTTGGGGTTCGTGCCGGTGATGGGGATGCGGATGCACGCCGAGCGGTTGCGCTGGCTGTACACCAGGTTCACCGGTGCCTCGAAGCCGGGCACCAGCCGGTGGTAGCTGTTCAACGTCGGGTTGGTAAAGGCCAGCAGCGACGGCGCGTGCTTGAGTAAGCCGCCGATGTAGTAGCGGGCGAGATCGGAAAGACCGGCATAGCCGAGCTCGTCGTAGAAGAGCGGGGCGCCGTCCTTCCACAAGCTTTGGTGGCAGTGCATTCCTGAACCGTTGTCGCCGAAAATCGGTTTGGGCATGAAGGTGGCGGTTTTGCCGTTCTTCCACGCCACATTCTTGATGATGTATTTGAACAGCATCAACTCGTCAGCTGCTTTGAGCAACGTGTTGAACTTGTAGTTGATTTCGGCTTGGCCGGCGGTGCCGACCTCGTGGTGCTGGCGTTCGACAAGCAGGCCGCTCTCGATGAGGGCGCGGGTCATTTCGGCGCGCAGGTCGGCGAAGTGGTCGACCGGCGAAACCGGGAAGTAGCCGCCCTTGTAACGCACCTTGTAGCCGCGGTTGCCGCCTTCTTCGACGCGGCCGGTGTTCCAGGCGCCCGCGATCGAATCGATGTGGTAGTAGCTTTCGTGCGAGTTGGTTTCGAACCGGACGTCGTCGAAGACGTAAAACTCAGCTTCCGGGCCGAAAAACGCGGTGTCGGCGATACCCGTGCTGGCGAGGTACGTCTCTGCCTTCTTGGCGACGTTGCGCGGGTCGCGGCTGTAGGCCTCGCCCGTCAGCGGGTCGTGAATAAAGAACGTGAGGTTTAGCGTTTTCTCGGCCCTGAAGGGGTCGACGACTGCCGTCGAAGGGTCGGGCAAGAGCAACATGTCGGACTCGTGAATCGCCTGGAACCCGCGAATCGACGAGCCGTCGAAGCCGAGGCCGTCGGTGAACACGGACGCGTCGAACGATTCGGCGGGCACCGTGAAGTGCTGCATGATGCCGGGTAGGTCGCAAAATCGTACGTCGACCGACTTCACATCATTGTCGCGGATGAACGCCAGGACGTCGTCGGCGCTCGTGAACATGTATAGCCTCCTGTGCACTGTGGGTCTGCCATGGACTTGGCGGGGACTGGCACCAGCGAGAACAGTAGACGGTCGCGATTTCTCGCGCGTATCCCGGATGTTTCCTGCGCGTTACAGTGCCCGCCGAGGTAGCTGGGCCGAGGCAACTGCCAAGGCAGCTAGGGTGTCAGGCGTGGGAAGGGTGACTGGCTCGTGGCTTGAAGGCCCGAACGCGACCGCCGGCGGTCAGCCGTATGCGGGTGCCCGGCTCGGCCTGCCAGCTAGTGGTCCGGGCTCGGTGGCGGGCTTTGGCCGACGGCTGGGAGCGTTGTTCATCGACTGGATCGTCTGCCTGCTCATTGCCTCCGCAATCGCGCGGCACTCGATGTTCAGCGCCGAGCAGCCGCTGAACCCAATGTGGCCGATCGTTGTGCTGGCGGTCGAGTACATCGTCTTGCTCAGCACGGTCGGTTCGACTGTCGGCATGCGCGTGCTGGGTATCGGCGTGCGGCGCCTCGATGGAGGCCGGCTGAGCTTGCCGTGGGTCGCCGTCCGCACCGTGTTGTTGTTGCTCGTCATTCCCGCCGTCGTGTACGACCGCGATCAGCGCGGTTTGCACGACAAGGCGGCGGCCGCGATCGCCGTCAGGATCTAGCGGCGGCTAACGCGGAGGCCGCATGCCCTTCGGCATTCCTTTGGGAATCCGCACGCCCTTGGGCAGCGGGCCCTTCGGCAACGGCACGTTCATCGCGCCGAGGGCGCGCATGCGACCCTCGATCTGGTCGACCGTGGCGCCCTTGAACGTGCGCGGGAGTTTCGTCAACTTGCGCTCGAGCTTGCCAAGCGGCACCTGTCCCGGTTCGCGACCGACGAGCAAGACGGTTACCGGCGTGCCGGCGGCGACGCGCGCCACTCGCTTTTGCTGATCGGCGATGAGCGGGTTGAGCCGCTCGGTCTCGCCTTCGCCGATCAGGATCACGCCAGGCTTACCAACGACGCGGTGGACGACGTCGCCGGTGCGGTTGACCGCCACGTTCGGCGTCAACCGCCAGTCGCCGCGCAGGCTGCTCACGACGGCGGCCGCCGCGCCGGGCTGGCCCTCGATTTCGGCGTACATGGCGGCGCGGGCTCGCCGTCCGAAAATGATGAAAGCGGCGAGGACGGCGCAGAGCACGCCCGAGATGGTGAACGTGATCTGGCTTTTGGTGACGAATCCGACCAGTTCGAAGACGGCGAGCGTAATGACGAACGCGAGCAGCATCGCCGGGACGAGACGGTTGTCGCGTTGCCGGGTGATCCGGAACGCCTCGATGAGCTGCTTGGTGCGCTTCGGAGCTGAGGGATCCTTCGGTTGCTTGGCCATGATGTGGTTCAGGATACGGGTCGGGTCGCCGCGCGATTTGCCAGTGCCTCGCGGTAGAGGCGGCCGGCCCGATACGACGAGCGAACGAGCGGACCCGACATCACGCCAGAAAAGCCGAGGGATCGGGCCTCTTCTGCCAGCTCGTCGAACTCTGCGGGCTCGACCCAGCGCTCGACCGGGTGATGGCGTATCGACGGCCGCAAATACTGAGTGATCGTGATCAGCTCGCAGCCGACGCCGCGCAAATCCGCCAGCGATCCGCTGATCTCGGCGCGTTCCTCGCCGAGGCCGAGAATCAGATTCGACTTGGTGACCAGCCCGTACTCGCGGGCCAGCCGCAAGACCTCGAGTGAGCGGTCGTAGCGGAAGCCCGGCCGGATCGACTTGAAGATGCGAGGCACGGTCTCGATGTTGTGGGCGAACACCTCGGGCGCGGAGTCGAACACCTCGGCGAGCAAGTCGGGTTTGGCGTGAAAGTCGGGCGTGAGCAGCTCGACGCCGCATCCGGCGATCGCCGTGTGAATCTCGCGGACAGTCTGCGCGTACAGCCAGGCGCCTTCGTCGTCGAGGTCGTCGCGCGTGACACCGGTGACGGTGGCGTAGCGAAGGCCCATCGTGCGCACGGACTCGGCGACGCGGCGCGGTTCGTCGCGGTCGAGCGGTTGGGGCCGGCCGCTGTCGATCTGGCAGAACGAGCAGTTGCGGCTGCAGGTCGCGCCGCCGATGAGGAAGGTCGCCTCGCGGTCTTCCCAGCATTCGAAGATGTTCGGGCAGCCTGCCTCTTCGCACACGGTGTGCAGGCCCTCGCGTCGCACCAGGTCTTTCAGCTCGGTGTAGGCGGGGCCCATGTGAGCGCGAGTCTTGATCCAGCCCGGCTTCTTTTCGATAGGAACTTCGGCGTTGCGCGCTTCGACGCGAAGGAGCTTGCGCCCATCAGGGGCGAGAGCGGTCATGCCACCAGGTTACGCGGGGACGGCGGGCGCGCGGCGCGGGACGGCAGTGGCGAGCGCGGCGCCGATGTGTTGTTCGACCAGCGGCGTGATCTCGCTCACGGTGACGTCGCGGTCGAGCTCCAGCGAGAGCGACGTGACATCGGCGTCGTCGATGCCACACGGCACGATGCGCCCGAACCACGACAGGTCGGGATCGCAGTTGAGCGCGAACCCGTGCATGGTGGTGCATCTCGAGATCCGGACGCCGATTGCGGCGATCTTTCGCGCCGGCCCGTCGTTTCGCGGCGGCACCCAGACGCCGGATCGACCGGCGATCTGGATCGCGTCGACGCCGAGCTCGGCGCACACGGCGATGAGGCCTTGTTCGATGCGCCGCACGTGGCCGACGGCGTCGACGGGCATCGGCAACTTCACGATCGGGTAGCCGACGAGCTGCCCCGGGCCGTGCCAGGTGATGCGGCCGCCGCGGTCGACCTCGACCACCGGCGTGCCGTCGACCGGCCGTTCCCAGTCTTGCGTGCGCCGGCCGGCCGTGAAAACCGGTGGATGTTCGAGAAGTAGGCAGGTGTCGGGTATCTCGTCCGCGACCCGCGCCGCATGCACTTCGCGCTGGTAGTCCCATGCCTCTTCGTAGGGAACGAGGCCCTTCTTCTCGAACAAAATCACGTCTACGACAATAACGTGCTCGCGATGCCCTAAAGTGCCGCCGAGCCCTGATCGGGGGGCGGCGACGAGGCGGGAGGCCCAGTGAGTGACATTGACCGCGATGACGGTGGCGGCGAGGTCTACCGGGAGGGCCCGGCCGAAGCCGCCGCGTACGTCGTCACTGCCTTGCTGATCATCGGGCTCGGCATTGGGCTTGGTGCCGTCGTGCTCAACTGGATCGTCGGGCCGGGGCTCGCGATCGTCTTCGTGGTCGTGCTCACGCCGTTGTGCCGGCGGGCGTACGCGCGGTGGAACGGACGGCGCTCATGAGTTGGGCGGCGCACGAACTCGAAAGCTATTTCCTGCAAAAGCACACCAAGGTGCGAGTTTCGTACCTGGCCATCTTGCTTGGCTGCCTGGCTCCCGACCTGTTCACCAAAATGCCGGTCTACGGCTTGCACGTCGGCCCGATCGACTTTCGCCGCGTCGCGCATCCCTACGAATATCACCGGGGCTGGCCCGGCGTCGGGTTCACCCATTCGTTGATGTGGGGAGTAGTGCTGTCATTGCTGGTGCTGTGGATTTTCCGCAGCCGCCAGTGGGCGTTGGGGTTGCTGATAGGGGAGTGGGCGCACGTCATCACCGACTTCGGCGACAGCGTGGGCACGATGGCGCTGTTTCCGTTCACCACGCAGCACTACACCATCGGCATGTGGGCGTATGCCGCGCAGGAAGGCAAGTACGGCGACGCCGCCGCGTACTATTCGAGCTTGGGCGGCGTGTGGGATTTCTTCTGGTTGCTGATGGCGCTCACCGGATTCCGGGTATTGAGCAGCTCGTATTTCTTCCGCGTCGTCGTGCCGAGCGACCCGGTGTGGGGATGGTTAAGGCGTCGCTTTCATCTGCGGCCGATCACGATGCTCGCGATGTACCGGGCATTTTTCATGTACGGGGGCTGCCGGATTTTCGCCTGGTTCATCTGGTCTCGCACGGTGAAGCACGCACCGCTCGACTGGTCATGGGGCGGGCCGTTTTGGGTCGACAAGGTGAAGTTGCCGCACGAAGCCTTGACGACGTATCTCGCCAACACGGCGATCGGCCTCGCCGGATTCGCGGTGTGCCTCTACCTCGTCTGGATTTTCCTCGGACGGCGATTGTGGCGGCGCGGCAAGGGATTACCGGTACTTGTCGACCTCGAGCGCGTCGAGGTATGACGCCTCGATCGCGGCCTAACCGCCGACGAGTTGTCTCGCTTGTCTCGGCCAATCGGTTATCAGCGCGTCGACCCCTGCTTCGAGCATCGCCGGTTGCGTTTCTGCCGATTGCACCCAGGCGTACACCTCGAGCCCGAGGTGATGCGCGCGCGCCACGACGGCGGCGTCGACAAATCGTTCGTGAATGCTGACGGCGTTCGCACGCAGCGCCGCGCTGTCGGCGAGATATTTGTACGCGCCACCCCGGCGAAGGTCGTCGCGCAGTAGCGCACGGCGCACGTTCGGGGCTCGGCGCGTCGCGAGGTCGACGGCGCGCGGGTCACGGCACCACAACATCGTGCGATCGGCCAGCTTCGCGGCCAGGACGACGTCAATGCACCCGTTCATCGCTCGCGAATCTTTGATGTCGAACGCCATATCGAGGCCCGGCGGGAGGTTCTCGACCACCTGACCCAAGGTCGGCGGATGCCCACCGCGTCGTAAGACGAGCCCGGTGAAGGCCGCGGTTGACATGTAGCGCACCGGCCACAAGCTTTTCGGCGTCCGCCATGGATGTTTCATCGTGCGGCACGCGACGGCGTCGTGTAGCAGCACCGGTGTGCCGTCGCGGCTTTGCCGGACGTCGAACTCCACCGCGTCGGCACCGATGGTCGGTGCTAACCGGATTCCTTCGACGCTGTTCTCGGGCGCGTCGAGCGGGCACGTGCGATGCGCGATCACCAACGGCCGTCCAGAAGTCACGCAATCGACCCTAAACGCTTGACGGGCGGCATACCCCGTCGAATCGTCGTCGCGGTGGCGGCGCCGCTCTCCAGCAAGCTGTGCGGTCCGCTGTCGCGTTCGGAACCACTCGGCAGGGCGATTTGGTGGCCCAGCCGGTTGGGCCGCCGTCCACAAACCGAAGCGATACACGAGCCGATTGGTGCCGGCGAATCCTGATCCTGTGGATAACGAACGCGCTCGCGTCGCCGAATGCGCTGCAATGTTCGCGTGGACGAATTCGTGCTTCCTGGTTACGACGTCGAGCAATTGCTCGGCTTCGGCAGTTGCGGCGAGGTCTGGCGCGCGCGTGAGCGGACGACGGGCGACAGCGTCGCGCTGAAGCGACTACGGCGCGGCACTTACCCGCCCAATGCTTTCGAGTCGGGGATTCCAGAGCGGGGCATTCCAGAACCGTTTTCGAAGCAGCGATTGCACCGCGAGGCGGCCCTGCTGGCGACTGTGCGGCACGAACACATCGTGCGGCTGCGCGGCGTGGTGCAGGCGCCCGACGGATTGGTGCTGGTGCTCGATTACGCCGGCGGCGGCAGCCTGGCGTCGTTGCTTGCCGTTCGCGGCCGGTTGTCGGCGGGCGAAGTCGTCACGATCGGGGTGCCCCTCGCGCGCGCGTTGGCCGATGTTCACGCCAAGGGGCTCACCCATGGCGACGTCACGCCCGCGAACGTTTTGTTCGACACGTCGGGCAAACCGCTGTTAGCAGACCTCGGCGTCGCGGCGCTGGTCGGAGAAGCGGGCGCGGTTACCGCGGGCACGCCGGGCTTCGCCGACCCGGCGCTGCTCGAAAGTTCGACCGCCCGGTCGGCCGGCGATGTGCACGGCTTAGCCGCGGTGTGCTACGCCGCGCTGGCGGGGGTGGCCCCGTATGCCCACGGCACTCGACCTGCCCCTCTTGGAGACCTCGTGGCCGACGTGCCACCGGCGTTGATTGCCGCGATCGACGGCGCGCTCGACCGCGATCCGCACAACCGGCCTGACGCTGCGTCATTCGCGCGGGCGCTGTACTCGACGTGTACGCCGCGGGCCGTCGGCCTCGTCGCCGGCGGTGCACAGGTGCCAGTCGACACCCCGGCGACGCACGTCTCGGCGTCGCGAACCGCCTCGCCGCCGAGCGCGTCTGCCGACGGGCGCGACGGCGGCGACGAGATTGTCGAGGGCGGGCGCCACCGACCAAGGCGCGTCGGATCGCCCTTGCTTCGACCAGCGGTCGCGGGCGTATGCGCGATCGGGCTGCTCGTGTCCGCCGTCTTTGTCGGCATCGGATGGGCGTCGCACGATCGGTCGGCCTCCGCGAGTGTCGGTGCCGCGAGTGTCGGTGCCGCGAGTGTCGGTGCCGCGAGTGCCGGCGCCGCGAGCAACTCGGCGGCACGTTTCGCATCGGGTTCGGCGTCAGGTTCGTCATCGCCTGTTCACGGCGTACCGAGCTCGGTGCCGTCGTCCGCCGTGCCGTCGCCGCCGTCGTCGCCGTCGTCGCCACCGTCGTCGCCACCGTCGTCGCCACTGCCGGCTGGCGATGCGCGCTGGGCACGAGTGCTCGGCGCCCTCGACGCCGCCCGCGACCGGGCCTTCGTCGATGCCGATGCCGACGAACTCGACGGTGTTTACATCGCCAACTCACCGGCTCTCGCGGCCGATCAGCGCACGATGCGCGAACTTGTCGCCGCCGGCGAGCATGCCCGAAATCTCGTGCTGCGATTGACGTCGGTCGTGGTGCTGTCGCAAACGCGGGCGTCGGTCGTCCTTCGCGTACGTGACGTCCTGCCGAGCTACGACCTTGTGCGCGCCGACGGAAGCGTCGAACCCCATGCAGGTCGCGGCGAACGCGAGTGGATTGTCACGCTGCGAGCAAACGACGCTACTGACGCCTGGCGTATCGACACGATCGCGGCAAGCTAGTCGCCGTTCGTCGAAAGGCCGGTGGCCGCGATCCACGGATTGGTCGGCTGGTTGCCGAAGATGCGTACCAACACCACAGGGGCAAGGCATGTGGTGGGCACTGCTACCGTGGCGTGGATTTTCGCGTCGCCGTCGGAACTCAGCGGAACTGGGTCGGTGGTGGCGGCCACGCCGTTCGCGCAAGCCAACGAGGCGACGACCTGCTTGACCGGGCCGACCGTTCCGTCGTTCGGCCCGCCGGTGCCCGTGATGAGCAGGCCCCTGACATGTACTCGCAGCTCGCCGCTCGCGCTGAGCGTCGCGCGGCTGCCGTTGTCGACGGTCCATGGCGCGCCGGCGGCCGGAACGCCGTCGATGGCGATCTTCTGGTTCGCCGGTAGGCCGATCAGTGCCTGGTTGAAGACCGTCGTGCCATGCTCCTCGCCGTGACGGCTGTTGCTCATCGCCGTCGTCCCGGCAATCGTGCCCGCGATCACCAGTGCGACGACCGCGCTTCGTGCTGCCCGCATGACGTACCTCCGATGTGGGATGAACCCGTGATATCGGCAGCGACGGATCGCGGGGCCGAACGGTTCAGCGCTTTCTGGGTCGGATCTTCAGCTGGGTTTCAGGTGCGGTTGCGATGATGGAATGGTGAGCTTCCTTCGCCGCGACCCGGCCGACCAAGCGGGCGACTCGGCCGTTGCCGTGGCCGCGGCTCCGACAGGTCCGCGCACGGCACTTGGCGCCGGTTGGCG
This sequence comes from Actinomycetales bacterium, assembly GCA_040255675.1. Classification (GTDB taxonomy): domain Bacteria; phylum Actinomycetota; class Actinomycetes; order Acidothermales; family Acidothermaceae; genus JBDZVM01. Next base: position 8,986 of record JBDZVM010000060.1, read on the forward strand.
ACGCACCCTCACGATCGAGGTCTGGATCGTCTTCGCGATAAGCCTCGGTGCTAGCGGGGTGAACGCGCTCCTCGATCTCGTCAAAGACCTGACCGTCGAGAGCAAGCCGCTCTCGCAGCAGCACACCGTGCTCAACGGTTCGGTGGCACCCGACCGGCCGTGGCTCGACCTGTCGTTCCAGCTTTTCTACATCGCGACTGGCCTTGTGCCAGTTCTTCTTGTCGCCTACCTGCTGCATCGCTCGAAGGAGTCACTGCGCACCATCGGCGTCGACCGTACTCAACCCCGGCGCGACCTCGCGATCGGCGTGCTGCTCGCGACGTGCGTCGGAGGTGCCGGGCTCGCGCTTTATCTCGGGGCCAATGCGGCGGGCGCCAATCTCGTCGTGGTGCCGACGACGTTGGGCGAGCACTGGTGGCGGGTGCCCGTGCTGTTGTTGTCGGCGGCGCAAAACGGCATTTACGAAGAGGTGTTGGTCAGCGGATACCTGCTGCATCGGCTGAGACAATTCGGCTGGCGCGACAATTACTCACTCGGCGTGAGCGCGCTGCTTCGCGGGTCGTACCACCTGTATCAAGGCTTCGGCGGCTTCGTCGGAAACATGATCATGGGCCTCATTTTCGGCCGTGTTTATCAACGCACCGGTCGTGCGCTGCCGCTCGTGATTGCGCACACCATCATGGACGCCGTGACTTTCGTGGGTTACGTCTACCTCGCGCACCGGGTGTCCTGGATCCCGACGTAGCCGACGGGCGCAACCGACATGCCGTCCCGACACCCGCCCAGCGGCTAAGCGATGCGTTGCGGCGGAAACGCGCGTAGCACGGCGGCGGTGCGGCTGGTCACGTCGAGCCGTTGGTAGATATTTTCCAGATGTTTGCGCACAGTTCCCTCGGAAATGTCGAGGCGTCGAGCTATTTGGCTGTTGGTACGCCCCTCGGCGACCAGTCGCAAGAGCTCGAGCTGGCGTTGCGTCAGCACAGGCTGTGGTGTCTCGAACGCCCTTTGCGGTAAGCAAATCTCACGTAGGTGTGGCCGAAAGAGTTCGAGGATTCCGCGCTCGCGGTCGGTGAAGTCAGGGCCTGGGCCGCGGAAGAACTCCAGCCGTAGGGAGCGACATGCAGCGATCGGCAGGACTAACATGAGACTTTCTTCGATGCCGGATGGCCTGAAATACTCGCTGTACATGCCGATGCGTTGCCGCTCGCGGCGTCCGTAAAAATCAGAAAAGGTCGTGACCGCGCGGTCGTCGCCACGATCCGGGTAGCAGCACGCGTAACAGCTTTCGTAGTGCGCCCAAAAGATCGCCTCGTCGTCGTCAGATTCTTCCTCGGGCACCAGGTTTTGCATGAACGCGGTCGTCTGGTGCCCGCTGTCGAGTTCGAAAAGGGAGACCTGGTCGCAGGCAATCAAGCCGGCTAACCCGGCGAGCGCCTCATCGGGCAGCCCTAGGGGTGTGGGTTGGCGACCGGCGACGGTGACGACGTCGACCAGGCGGCGCACGTCGTGGTCTCGACTGACGACGGACATTGCCATCGCGAATGCCTCTCCCGCGAAAGGGACCTACGACCCGGTAATGGCCGGACGTCGAGACTTTGTCGCGGCGAGCGTCGCGAACATCGTGACGATGACGAGTACGGCGGCCGAGGCAGCGGCGATCAGTGCGAGTTGCCAGATCTCGATACCTCCGCCACCTTGCGCGACTGCCGTGTTCGCCGCGGGGGCGTCGGGGCCGGCGGGCGGTAGCGGTAGCGGCATGGCATTCGCGGTCGTGACGAAGCCAATCAATGTCGCGAGGCTGGCGACCAAAAGCACGACGATTCGGCGAACGTTTTTCATGGCGGACCTCCTGATCTCCGCGGCGCGACGAGCAGCGCCTATGAGGTCTAACCCAAGCGCTGCTAGCCGTGCGGCGACATACGGCGTTCTGCGTATGGCGCGGCGGTCAGGAGTGTGAGTCGACCAAGGCGCGCAAGGCAGGTTCGATCCGCGGATAGGAGAATTCAAAGCCGGCGGCTTGCAGCCGCGCAGGCATGACGCGCTGCCCGGTGAGCACGTTGTCGGCGAACTCGCCGATCACGAGGCGCAGCGCCGGCGACGGTACGAAGAACCATGCCGGACGGCGAACAGCGGCCGCAATTGCTTTGGTGTAGACGGAATTAGTGACCGGATGAGGAGCGGTGAGGTTGACCGCGCCGTGAATGTCTTGCGCGGCAAGCAAAAACCGTAGCGCGGCGATGTGATCAGGGCGGGCTATCCAGCTCACGTACTGGCGGCCGGAGCCGAGACGGCCGCCAAGACCCGCGCGAAATAGTGGCAATACCTTGCCCAGGGCGCCGCCTCTGGTGCTGAGCACGATGCCGTTTCGCACGCAGATTGTGCGAATGCCGGCGTCGCTGGCAGCCGCCGTCGCGGCCTCCCATTCGCGGCATACCCCAGCTAGAAAGTCGTTGCCACTTGGGGATTTCTCGTCGACAGGAGTGTCGCCGGTATCGCCGTAGTATCCGACGGCTGACGCGCTCACGAAGACGGACGGCGGCCGCGCGAGACCGGCGGCTGTTGTCGCGAGCATGGTCGTGGCGCGTAGTCGGCTTTCGAGGATTTCTCTCTTATAGGCGGCATTCCAGCGCCGGTCGCCGAGCCCGGCGCCAGCCAAGTTGACGATGGCGTCGACACCATCGAGGTCGCGCGGGTCGGGAGCGCGCCCCGCCATCGGATCCCACGACACTTCGTCGTCCGACCGCTTTTCGCGACGAACGAGGCGCCACACGTCGTCGCCGTTGCTTCGCGCGACCCGCACGAAAGCGGAGCCGATCAGGCCGGACGCTCCCGAGACGAGAATGCGCAAGGTCAGGAAAGCCCGAGGTCTGACTCGAAGCGTCCCTCTTCGAGTCGTGCCTTGACGGTGGCGAGGAACCGCGCGGCGTCTGCGCCGTCGACCAGTCGGTGGTCGTAGGTGAGCGCGAGATACACCATCGACCGGACGGCGATGGTCTCGCCGAGGTCAGGGTCGTCGATGACGACGGGCCGCTTCACGACCGCGCCGGTGCCGAGGATGCCGACCTGCGGGGGCAGCAGGATCGGCGTGTCGAACAGGCCGCCGCGGTCGCCGGTGTTGGTGATGGTGAACGTGCCGCTCGCGAGCTCGTCGGGATTCACGTTGTTCGCCCGCGTGCGCTCGGCGATATCGGCGATCTTACGGGCGAGCCCGCCGAGGTTGAGGTCGCCGGCGTCGCGCACCACCGGCACCAGCAGGCCGCGCTCGGTGTCGACGGCGATGCCAAGGTGTTCGACATCGTGGTACGTGACGGTGCCGGCCTCTGTGTCGATGCTCGCGTTGAGCATCGGGTGCTGCTTGAGCGCCTCGACCGTGGCGAGGGCGAAGAACGGCAGGAACGACAGTTCCACGCCCTCACGGGCTTCGAAGTCGGCCTCGGCCTCGTGGCGGAGCCGGGCGACGCGCGTGACGTCGACCTCGACAACTGTCGTGAGCTGCGCCGCCGTCTGAAGCGACTCGACCAGGCGGGCGGCGAGCACACTGCGCAGCCGCGACATTTGCTCCGTGCGACCGCGAAGTGCTGCCGCGTCGGCGCTGAGAGCGGTTGCGGGCGCCGACGCCGGTGCGGCTTGCGTGGCGCTCGCCTTCGCGGCTTCAGCGGCCGCGAGCACGTCTTGCTTGCGGATGCGCCCGCCGACGCCGGTGCCGCTGACCCGGCTGAGGTCGACGCCGTTTTCGGCAGCGAGTTTGCGCACCAGCGGCGTCACGTAGGTGTCGGATTCGTTTGCTGGCGATTGGACTGGCGGTTGGACGGGCGAGGGCCGCAGCGGCGTGACGGGTGCCGGCCTTACCGCGGCGGGTGGCGAAGCCGGTGCTGCTGCCGGTGTGGGCGCGGGCACCGGCGCGGGAGCGGGCGTGGGAACCGGCGCTGCCGGGGTTTCGACGTCCGGCGCTGCTGTTTCTTCGGCGGCCGGTGCCGCGGTTTCTTCAGCGGCCGATGCGGGGGTGGCCCCACCGCCGCTCGCGCCCTGCTCGATGACGGCGAGCTCGGCGCCGACCTCGACGGTTTCGTCCTCGGCGACCGTGATCTTGGCGAGAATACCCGTGGCAGGCGAAGGAATCTCGGTGTCAACCTTGTCGGTCGAGACTTCGAGCAGGGGCTCGTCTTCGGTGACCTGCTCGCCTTCTTTCTTCAGCCAGCGGGTGACCGTCCCCTCGGTGACGCTTTCGCCGAGGCGCGGCATGGTGACGGAGACCGACATGGGCCTTTGACTCCTGTTGTCGAAGAGGGCGGGCTAGTCGTGGACGTGCAGCGGCTTCCCGGCGAGCGCGAGGTGAGCTTCGCCAATCGCCTCGGTCTGGGTGGGGTGCGGGTGGATCAGCTGGGCCACCTCGCTGGGCAGGGCCTCCCAGTTGTAGATGAGCTGGGCCTCGGCGATGAGCTCGCCGACGCGCCCGCCTACCGCGTGAATGCCCACGACCGGGCCGTCATTGACGGCGATCACCTTGATCGCGCCCTTTGTCTTGAGTATCTGGCTGCGGCCGTTCCCGGCGAGGTCGTAGACGATCGTCTTGAGGTTGTCGCCGTACTTTTCGCGGGCCTTGGCTTCCGTCAAGCCAACTGAGGCTACTTCGGGGTCGGAGTAGGTGATCCGCGGCACGCCGTCGTAGTCGATCGGCACGGGTGAAAGCCCGCCGAGCCGCTCGGCGACCAGAATGCCTTCGGCAAAACCCACGTGCGCCAGTTGCAATGTTGGGATGAGGTCGCCAACCGCCGAGATCGTGGGCACGTTGGTCTGGCAGTACTCGTCGACCATGACGAAGCCTCGCTCGACGCGTACGCCTTGCTCTTCGTAGCCGAGACCCTTCGATACCGGCCCGCGGCCGACGGCGACCAGCAAATACTCGGCCTCGATCGTCTTGCCGCCCTGGAGCGTGACGACCACGCCGGTGTCGCTGGTCTTGACCGACTCGAAACGCGCGTTCAACTCGAAGTTGATACCGCGCCGGCGAAACGCGCGCTCGAGCAACTTGGAGCTGTTCTCGTCTTCGGGCGGAAGCAAGTGGGGCAACGCCTCGACGATCGTGACGTCGGCGCCGAACGACTTCCAGACGCTCGCGAATTCCACGCCGATAACGCCACCGCCGAGGACCACGACAGAGCTGGGCACGCGATCGAGGGTGAGCGCGTGCTCGCTCGTGATGACGCGGCTCCCGTCGATCTCGAGGCCGGGCAGGGTCTTCGGCTCGGACCCGGTGGCGAGCAGCACGTGCTTGCCTTCGTAGCGCTGCCCGTTGACTTCGACAGCAGTGGGGGAGACCAGCTTGCCGGCACCCTCGACGTAAGTGATCTTGTGCGCTTTGACGAGACCCTGAAGCCCCTTGTAAAGGCCGCCGACCACGCCGTCCTTGTACTTGTGAACGGCCGGGACGTCGATGCCGTCGAAGCTGGTCTTGACGCCGAAGTTGGTGCTCTCGCGGGCATCGTCGGCGAGTTCGGCCGCGTGGAGCAGTGCCTTGGTCGGGATGCAGCCGCGGTGCAGGCACGTGCCACCGACTTTGTCTTTCTCGATCAGTGCGACGCTCATGCCGAGTTCGCTGGCCCGAAACGCCGCCGCGTAGCCGCCGCTTCCGCCACCGAGGATCACCAGGTCGAAGCTGCCGTTAGCCACCGAATACTCCTCTTTTTCGAGTGGAGGTCGTGCTCGGTCATCTTCCCACGCTTGCCGCGGTCGCGTGTCGCGCGGTTGCCTGAGGCGTCGATCACTATCTGGTTGTGATCACTGTTCGGGTTTGATCACTGCCCGGCGGCGATGTCCTCCGCCAGTTGCACGAAGGTGCGGACGGCGGCACCCGTGCCGCCCTTCGGCGTGTAGCCGTGCGGGTCGCCCTGATTGAAGGCGGGGCCGGCGATGTCGAGGTGCGCCCAGGGAATGGGAGCGCCGTCCGAGGTGCCGATGAATTCTTTGAGGAAAAGTCCGGCTACGAGCATGCCGCCGTTGCGATCGCCGATGTTTGCGATGTCGGCGACGTGAGAGTCGAGCGACTTGCGCAACTCCGGCGGGAGTGGCATCGGCCACATCTGCTCGCCCGCGCGTTTCGCGGCGTCCGCGACGTGCGCTTGCAGGTCGTCATCGTTGGCCATGATCGCTGATGTGCGGGTGCCGAGCGCGACGAGTTGGGCGCCTGTGAGGGTGGCGGCATCGACGATGAGGTCGGGTCGTTCTTCACTCGCGCGGGTGAGGGCGTCGGCCAGCACGAGCCGGCCCTCGGCATCGGTGTTCAACACCTCGACCGTCTTGCCGCCGTAGATCGTGAGGACGTCGGACGGCCGCTGCGCGCTGCCCGACGGCATGTTCTCGGCGAGCGGTGCCCAGCCCGTGACGTTGACCGCGAGTTTGAGCTTGGCAATCGCGGCGACGGCCACGACGACGGCGGCGGCACCGCCCATGTCTGATTTCATCCAGTCCATGTTCGCGGGCGGTTTCAGCGAAAGACCGCCGGAGTCGAACGTGATGCCCTTGCCCACGAGGGCGAGGGTCTTCTTGGCTTTGGGGTGCCTGTACGCGATTCTCACCAGGCGCGGCGGATTGACTGATCCTTGGCCCACGCCGAGGATGCCGCCGTAGCCGCCTTTCTTGAGTGCTCGTTCATCGAGTATCTCGATGTCGAGATTCAGGCTTTTCGCTTGCCGCGCCGCGAATTCGGCGAACTCTTTCGGATGCAAGTCGGATGGCGGCGTGTTCACCAGGTCGCGCGCGTTGTGCACCGCTTCGGCGACGATTTCGGCTCGGGCGAGGGCCCGCTTCGCCTCTTTCGACTTCGGGTCGGCCGTGAGGATGACGATCGACTCGACCGGCGCGCGGTGATCGTTTTTCGACGCGCTGCGGTAGCGGCGATAGTCGTACGCCCCGAGCAGCGCGCCTTCGGCGATCGCTCTAATTTCGGCAGCGATTCTGGCGTCGCTTTGGGCGTCGGTTTCGGCGGGAGCGGGGAGCGCGATCGCGACCCGTCTGGTGCCGGCCAGCGATCGGACGGCGGCCCCGGCCGCGCGCCGGATCGCCTCGGCGGTGAACTCGTGAGCTGTTCGCCGGCCTCTTCCCGTGCGGGCGTCTGGTTCGCCGAGTCCGACCGCGACGACGACCGGCGACGTCGTGGCACCGAACGTCGGCACGCGATGCACCTCACCGGCTTTGCCGGTGGCGCCGAGCGAGGTGAGCGTCGGCAGGAGTTGGCGCTTCAGCGCGGAATCGATGTCTTTCGCCTGCGCCGTGAGGGTCGGCCGCCCATCGGTGCGGGCGACTCCGACCACGACCGCGTCAGCCTTGATCTGGCGGGGATCGCCCGCCGCGAGGGTTATGTCAGTCACGGGCGGATGTTATCCCGACCTGACCCGGTTACGGGCTTTGCTGCGCCATTTGCTGGTAGCGCCGGGTGGCGAGGACGTTGATGGCGTAGTCGTGTTGGAGGCGTTGGCCGTCCCATTTGGTGGTGACGTGGTCGGCGTGGATGTGGCCGTGGTGGGTGTGGAGCCAGGTTTCGGGTTGGAAGGTTTGCTCGATGGTGGCGTGGGGTTTTTCGAGGTTGTGGCCGTCGTGGCGGACGAAGCGGAAGCGGTTGTTGGGGAGGGCGGTGATGGTGTAGTCGCCGTCGTGGTGGGCGGTGTGGTGCGCCTCGCACAGCAAGATCAGGTTGGTGAGGTCGGTGCGGCCGCCGTGGAGCCAGTGGGTGATGTGGTGGGCGTGCAGTCTTTTGGTGTTGTGGCAGCCGGGGTAGGCGCAGTGTCCGTGGTGGCGGGTGAGCAGGGCGCGGTATTGCTTGTCGGTGACGAGGCGGTGGGTGCGGCCCATGTCGAGCACGCTGGTGGCCGGGTCGGCCGGGTCGCCGCCGTGGATGATGGTGCGGACGCGGCCGGCGCATAGCAGCCGTTGTACGACGCGGTCGGGGAGGCCGGGTCCGCCGGTGAGGCGGGCGGTCGGGCGGGCGGGGGCGCGTTCAGCTGAACGCGCCGCGCCGTCGCGGGCGAGATCTGTGGACGCGTCGGCCGCTTCCGCGTCGTGGTCGGCTGGGTTGTCGTCTGTCGTGGTGGTTATTCGGGTGGCGTCGAGGTGGATGATCACGGCGGCGCGTTCGTCGCCGCGTAGCTCGCGGACCCCGCGCTTGCCGAGGCCGCCGTTGGTGTCGTCGAGGGTGGCGAGGGTCATTTCGGCCATCCGCGTCAGCGCCTCGTGAAGCGGCACCTGCTCGGCGTTCGCCAGGCGTCGCAACGCCGCGTCGACGAGCGCGCCACGTTCGGGATCAAGTTTGGCGGACAGCCGCCAGCGGCTGTCGTCGGCCCAGGAGCCGGTCAAATATTCGCCGGGGTCGGTTTGGTCGCCGGTGTGGTTGTCGTCGATGGTGCGAAGCCCGCGCACCATCGCCTCCAGGTGCGCGACGGTGCCGTGCCGGGCGATCTCGATCAGGTCGTCGACGAGTTGGGTTTCGCCGTCGCGGGCTACTCGGCTGATCGCCCGCGCGTGCGAATACGACACTCGGCCGGCGGCCATCTCGGCGGCTAGCGCCGGGAACGCGGCGAGCGCGCGGGCGACCCGCACCTGCTCGACCGCGGTGCGGCGCGCGAGCCCGCAGGCGTGCCCCAGCCAGTGCGCGGTGCTCGGCAGGCCGGCGGCGTGCGCGCCGTCGCGCCGGTCGAACGCGGCGACCAGCAACAACCAGCGACACGTCGCCGCCGCCAACCGGCCCGCCAGCGTCACAATCCGCGTGCCCAACACATCCAGCGACACGGCGTCCGCGTCGAAATTGCCTGTCGTTGAAGAGGTTTCGTCGTCCATGACCACACCGTAACCACCACCACCGACACTTCCAGCCGAGCACAAAA
>JBDZVM010000019.1:0-78056 GCA_040255675.1 Actinomycetales bacterium
TCGTCCATGACCACACCGTAACCACCACCACCGACACTTCCAGCCGAGCACAAAACCGCCACGTTCAGCTGACCGCGAGAGCTCAGGCGCGAGCTTGGTAACCCACAGTGGGCCTTGGTCGCCAAGGCGCCGTCGATTCTGGCGCGACGGGTAGCGCGACGCGTTCGGCTGAACGCGCGGGCGGGCGTGCGTCACGGTAACGTCCGTCACATGCCTGAGACGCCGCTGCACTCGCCGCTCCACGACCGCCACGTCGCGCTCGCCGCCAAGATGGGCGAGTTCGGCGGCTGGGAGATGCCGCTCGAATACGCCGGCGGGGGAGTGGTGGCCGAACATGCCGCCGTCCGCGAAAACGTGGGCGTGTTCGACGTGTCGCACCTCGGCAAGGCCGCGGTCAGGGGCGAGGGCGCCGCGAATTTCGTGAACGCGACGCTCACCAACGACCTCGGCCGTATCGAGCCGGGCAAGGCGCAGTACACGTTGTGTTGCGACGACGAGACGGGCGGGGTCGTCGACGACCTCATCGTGTACTTGCGCGGTGACGACGACGTATTCCTTATCCCGAACGCGGCGAACACCGCCGAGGTTGTGCGGCGCTTACAAGCGGTAGCGCCGGACGGCGTCGAGGTCAACAATCTGCACCGAGACTTCGCCGTTATCGCGGTCCAAGGCCCACGGTCGAAGGAATTGCTCGATGTGGCGGGGCTTTCTCCGGAGCTCGAATACATGTCGTTCGCGGACGTCGAGTGGCGAGGCGTTTTCGTCACGCTTTGCCGCTCCGGCTACACGGGCGAGCGCGGTTACGAACTTGTCGTCTCGAAAGACGATGCCGACGAGGTATGGCAGCGGATTTTCCAAGCGGGAAAGGGTTTCGGCGTCCGGGCTTGTGGTCTCGGTGCGCGCGACACGTTGCGCACAGAGATGGGATATCCGCTGCACGGGCACGACCTTTCTCTCGACATCACGCCAAATCAGGCGCGTGTCGGCTGGGCGGTCGGTTGGAAGAAGCCGGCGTTTTGGGGTCGCGACGTGCTTCTCGCCGAACGCGCAACGGGGCCGCGCCGTGTGCTGCGCGGTCTGGAAGCGCTCGACCGCGGCATTCCGCGGCCACACATGACCGTGCTGGCCAACGGTGACGACGTCGGAGAAGTGACGAGCGGAACGTTCTCGCCGACGAAACGCGTCGGCATCGCGCTCGCGTTGCTGCGGCCCGACATCGATGTTGGCGCGCAGGTCGAGGTCGACGTGCGCGGTAGGCCGTGCGCGATGAGAGTTGTCAAACCGCCTTTTGTGGAAAGGAATCCGAGCGCATGACCGCGGAGCCGCGCGTCGTCCTGATCGGCATGATGGGTGCCGGGAAATCGACTGTCGGTCACGCGATATCGGCTCTCACCGGGTGGCCGTACGTCGACAACGACGAGGTCGTCGAGCAGATCACCGGATTGCGCACCCGCGACCTGCTGCAACAGCGCGGCGAGCAGGCGATGCGCGACGCGGAGTCCGCCGCGGTCGACAAGGTGCTCGCCATGGACGCTCCTGTTGTCGCGTGCGCCGCCGCCGGTGTCGTTGCCGACGATGCCGTAACCACCCGGTTGCACGCGGGCGCGTTCGTCGTCTATTTACGGGCGAAAATCGAGACGCTCGTCGGTCGGGTGACCGGTACGTATCGCCCCTGGCTCGGCACCGACCCGGCCGCGGCGCTGCGCGCGTTGTATCAGGGTCGCGAACCGCGTTACGAAAAACTTGCCCATCTTGTCGTCGACGTCGACGACAAGGCACCTGACGACATTGCTCGCCAGATCGTAGACGCGGCAAAGACATCGTGAAAAGCGCGGGTTCTCGCCACCGGCAGTGGTGGCGAGAACCCGCTTACGGTTTCCGCGATCAGGCGGCCGACACCTGGTTGTAGTAGGTGATGATGTCGACCGTTTGGCCTTGCGCCAGCGTGGATCCGACCTGGCTGCTCGACATACCGTATTCGAGCGAGGCGTTGTTGACCTGCAGGTCGAGGACGAGGCTGCCTGCCTGCTCGTAGGCGGCGTCCCACTCTTGGATGGCGTCAGCGACGTCGTTGGCGACCGCCTGGAACGCCTTGGAGCTGGCGTCCGAACTGGCGGTTTGAATGTCGGTGATGGCCGCCTGGACGTCGGCCTCCAGGGTTTGCCACGCCTGCAACACCGCCTGCAGATCGCTTTCAACCGCGACCGTTCCGTTTGCCATGTCGGTGTAGTTCTGCGCGAGCACCTGCAGCGTCGCGACGTCGGCGGTGAGGCCGCTGATGGCGGTCTGGTCGGCGTCGATGGCGGCTTTGTCGGCCTTGATTTGCATGGCGTCGAGCGCGATGTAGGTGGTCGCGACGGCCACCGCGGGGCCAAGCACGAACCACGTCAACGCGCCAACCGGCCACAGCGCGATCGTGGCGACGACGCCCATCGTGAGGGCGACGCCGTCCGCGATCGACAGCGCGATGATCGACGCGGTGAGGCTCTTGATGTCGGCTTGCAGTCGCTCGATGTCTTGCTTGAGTTTGTCGATTTGCGCTTGGTCAGCGTTCGCGTCTTGAGCAGATTTTTGCGCGATCGCCGTCAGCTGGGCGGCCATGTCGGGCAACTTGTCTTTGAAATTGGAGATTTGGGTGACCGCTCCGCTGATGAACGTGATGACGATGTTGAGCTGGGTAGACAGCGTTTTCAAGTCGTTCTCGAGCAGTTGCAGAGCCGTTTGATCCGACGGATTGTTGACGAGCGTGTTCGCTTGTGCGGCGGCGTCCGCGAGCACGTTGCTGATGACCGAGTTGTAGCTTTGCACTTCCTGCGGAACATTGAGCAGCCGAGCCATCACGTTGTTAACCCAGTTCAGCGCGTCGCCCGTCGCTTGCTCGTAGGCCGCGACGTAGTCGTTCCAGTCGGGCGGATACGTGTTCAGCGTCGGCAGTTTCGACGTCAGCACGCTTGTCATTTGCGTGTTGACGGCCACGACCGATTGCTTGTAGCTGTTTTGCGTGTACGCCAGACCCTTGGCGTTGCGGTTAATAGCGGTGGCAAGTTTCATACGAGTTTCCCTTGTGTCGCGACGGTCACCCGCGGGCGATGGCGAGCGGGTGTCATGCCCCCGACAGCGCGGCGCCGACGCGTTACGGCGATGCGGGCGCGATCCGGTCTCGTGGACCATCCGCGGTTCTGTCGACCCGAGCCACCTGACAGGCCCCCGATGCGTATGAAGATGCCTGTCAGCGTGCAATCGACACTTTAGCGACTAGAGCGAGCTATAGCACTCAATGTCGGGATTCTCTTTTGGCGTGTCTCTGCTTGATCACGAAGGCGGTGAGGTCGCGAACACGATCAAGGTCGCCGCCGTCGCGATCTCGCAGAGGGCGCCGAGCACGTCTCCGGTGATGCCGCCCAGGCGGCGCCCGGCATGAACCCGGACGCCGAGAGCGACGGCGAGCGCGACGAGGACGGCGGCCACCCCCCGTACCTCGCCGAACAGGAAAGCGCCGATGACGAGCGCGACCGTCCAGGATGCCGCGGCCGCGCGAGGCACGGTCCGCGCGACGAGTGCGCCCATTCCGTCGGGGCGGGCCGGAGGAATGCCCGGCACGCAAGCCCACACCATGGCGACGCGACCCGTGACGATCGAGACGAGCAGCGTTTCGAAGCCGCGCCCGGCGGCCGCGCTAGCGTCGAGCGCGAGCACGTCGACAAGCAGGCACAACGCCAATGCCGCGGCACCCAACGCCCCTATCGGCCCTTCGCTCATGATGTCCAAGGCCCGTGGCGCGGGCTTTCGCGAAGCCAGGCCGTCGACGGTGTCGGCAAGTCCGTCGAGATGCAGGCCCCGAGTCATCAACGCCAAGGTGATGACAGCGAGCACACACGCGAGTGGCGTCGGCACAATTCTCTTTGTTTCCAGCACAATACTGGCGGTCACGGCAAGCCCGATCCCGACGAACGGGCACCACAGCATCGCCAAGCCCGCGGTCTCACGGTCGATTCGCGCTGGCCGCGACGGCCAGATGGTGAATGTCGTCAGCGCGAGGCGCAACCCTTCAGGCATCGCGGTCGCTCACACCCGCTTCGTCGAAAGTCGCCATGCCCGCGAGGGTTTCCGCGGCGGAAACAATGAGCGGGACGGCGAGCAGCGCGCCCGTTCCTTCCCCGAGTCGCAGCCCGAGGTCGAGGAGCGGGTCGAGGCCCAGTGCCGCCAGCGCGTAGCCGTGCGCCGCCTCGGTCGACCGATGGCCGGCTATCCACCACGAACGGGCGCCGGTTGCCAGTTTTTCGGCGGCGAGCGCTGCCGCGCCCGACACGACGCCGTCGAGCACCACGGGTGTGCGCCGGATCGCGGCCTGCGCGAGAAACCCTGCCATGGCGGCAATATCAGCGCCGCCGATCGCGGCGAGCAGCGCCACGGGATCGGGCGCTACCGCGTGTCCGCGCTCGATGGCAGCGGCCACGATGACACGTTTGCGAGCGAGGGTCGCGTCGTCGACACCGGTGCCGCGCCCGGTGACCGCCCGCGCGTCGTTGTCGGTGAGCACGCCGACGAGCGCCGCGGCCGGCGTGGTGTTGCCGATGCCCATGTCGCCGGGGATCAGCAGGTCGGCCCCGGAATCGACTTCTTCGTCGGCGAGCTGCCGGCCCGCGGAAATGGCGTCTTCGCATTGCGTTCGGCTCAGCGCGTCTTCGACGTCGATGCGTCCCGAGGCCTTGCGGACACGCCATTTCGTGACGTCGGCCGGTAAATCGTCTATCGTGCCGCCGACGCCCATGTCGACCACTCGCACAGTGGCGCCGATCCCCGCCGCGAGCACGTTGACCGCGGCCCCGCCCGCCACGAAGTTGGCGACCATCTGCGCCGTGACCTCGCTCGGATAAGCGGAGACGCCGGCCGCGGCGACGCCGTGGTCGGCGGCGAAGACGACGACCCGAACTCGCCGCGGCGGCTTCGGCGGACAGCAACCTTGAGTTGCCGCCAGCCAAACTGAGACCTTTTCGAGCCGCCCAAGAGCGCCGGTGGGTTTGGTCAGCCGGTGCTGCCGCGCGAGAGCTTGCTCTCGCGCGGCTTCGTCAAGCCCAGTGACAGCGGGAAATTCCAGACTCATGAAAGCCTCGACACACCTTCCCCTTGAAGCAATGAACGGGCTATTCCGGCGGTCACCAGCAACACGTCGTCCGACTCGGCGGCGATGCGGGCGTTCAGGGCGCCGAGTTCGTCGCGAAATCGCCGTCCGCTCGCGTGTTCTGGCACGATTCCAGACCCGACCTCGTTGCTGACCGCCACCACCCGAGCCGCGGTCGTGCGCCACGCGTTGACAACGTCATTGACGGCCGCCGCGAGAGCGACGTCCGCGGCAGTCGAATCGTCGGGAGTCTGCCAGATTCCGGTGTGGTCCATGACGCGCGACAGCCAGACGGTGAAGCAATCGATCAGCAGCGGGGGATCGGCCGGCCCGAACGAGCGAAGCAAATTCTCCAGATCAAGCGTCTCGAGCGTCGTCCACGATGCCGGACGACGCGCGGCGTGCGCCGCGACCCGCGCCGCCCACTCGGGATCGTCGCCGCTATCGTCCGACGTCGCCACGTAGACGACCGTGGGCTCGCTCGCAAGTAAACGTTCGGCGGTGAACGACTTTCCAGACCGCGCCCCACCGAGCACGAGAATGCGACGTGGTTGCGGCATCAGTGGCCTTCCTCGAACCGTACGGCAGTGCCGAACGCGGCTTTTCGCGCCGCTCGCCGCAATGCCGAAATCACCGGGCGGCCGGCGATCAGCACGAGCGCGGCGTTGGCCAGGGCGCGCGGAATGTCCCAGCCGAGCGAGGTCGCGAGATAGAACGCGAAGAAGTGATGCGCTTGGGTGAGCCAATCGGCGCCCGGCACGTAGGAGATTTCGGGCGACAAGCCGGTCGTGGTGAACGGCCAGAACCACAAGTCTGTTATGGCGCCGTAAAGCAGACCGGAAAGCGCCCCGTACACCGCGAGGAGCACGATTTCGAGCCGACCGCCGATACGTGGAAGGCAGCTGGCGAACAGGCCCACCCATCCGGCGGCCAGCATTTGAAAGGGCAGCCACGGCCCGACTCCACCGGTCAACAAGGCACTTCCGAACAACGTGAGCGCGCCGAGCACGAAACCGAAGCCGCGACCTAACACGCGGCCCGCCGGCATCAGCAAGAAAAACACCGGTGAGGCGCCCGTGACGTCGCCGCCGATCGTGCGTAGGGCAGCGCCGCACGCGGCTAGCACGCCGAGCAGAGCGATGGCCTTCGAATCGATGCCACCTTCGACCAGTTCGGCCAGCACAACAATGAGCAGTAAAGGCAAGACCGCGACGAAAATCCACGGTGCGTCGGTAGCGTGTGCCGCGCCCGCGGACGCCGGCGCGCGCAGCAAGAACGGCCACCCGAACGCGAGCACGCCGACGACGCTGGCGACGACGAGCGCGATCGTCGACTTCGCCCGAACCCTAATGGGCGAGACCACGGTGCTCATCGCGCGGCCGCTTCGAGACTCGCCCGAACCTGGCTCACCGTGAGCCATGGCAGTGGATGCAAAATCTTCGAAACCTGCGGCGCGAACGCGGGCGACGCCGTCACCACCTCGCTGGTGGGCCCGTCTGCCACGATCTCGCCGTCGGCGAGCACCGCCGTGCGGGTCGCTACATCGGCCGCCAACTCGACGTCGTGTGTCGCGATGACGATCGCCGTCCCGGTCGCCGCGCGCTCGCGCAACACCGCGACAAGGCGTGCCTTCGCCGGGTAGTCGAGCCCGCGGGTCGGTTCGTCGAGAAGCAGAACTTTCGGTTCCGTCGCGAGAATCACTGACAGGGCAAGGGCCAAACGTTGCCCTTCCGACAGGTCGCGCGGATGCATGGTGCCGTCGATGCCGGGGGAGAGCCGATCCAGCAATTGCCGCGCGCCCGCCGGCAACTCGTCGTCGATCGTGTCGGCGCAAAACAAGTCGGACGGCTCTTGTGGAACCAACCCGACGTCGCGGATGACCTCGGACGCCGACCGGCGATGCGGTTCGTGGCCGGCGACCTCGACTCTGCCGGCGGCAGGCGCGAAAAGGCCGACGAGGTGCGCGAGCAGTGTCGACTTGCCCGCGCCATTACGGCCCATCAACGCGACAATTTCCCCTTGGGCCACTGAGAAATCGATGCCTCGCAAGGCGAGCACGTTGCCATACCGGGCCACCAATCTGTGCGCGACGACCACGGTGTCGCGCGCCTGCGACGAAAAGAGACTTGGAATTCGCAGTGCGGCTAGTTGTTTTCGCAAGGGTTCGGCAACGCGTCGAGCGTCTCGAATCGAGAGCGGCAGCGGTTGCCAGTTAGCCAATCGGCCCAGCTCGACCACGGGCGGAGCAACGACTGCGCGCGCCATCGTCGATGACGGGGTGCCGTCAACCACGACACCGCCCGGCTGAACCTCAAGGATTCGGTCGGCGTATTGCACGACCCGTTCGAGCCGGTGCTCCGCCATCACGACAGTGATGCCGAGGTCGTGCACGAGTCGGGTCAACGTCGCCAACACGTCTTCCGCGGCGGGAGGATCGAGCGCCGACGTGGGCTCGTCGAGCACCAGCACCCGCGGGCCGGCCGTGAGCACCGATCCGATCGCGACGCGCTGTTGCTGTCCGGCCGAAAGTTCGACGAGCGATCGATCGCGAAACGGCGTGAGGCCAAACGAATCCAGAATGTCTTCGGTGCGCCGTCGCATCACCGCCGGATCGACGCCTAGTGATTCCATCGCGTAGGCAAGCTCTTCTTCGACCGTGTCGGTCACGAAACCCGCGAGTGGGTTTTGGCCGACGTAGCCGACGACGTCCGCTAACTCGCGCGGCGGATTCGTACGAGTGTCACGGGCGTCGACACTCACCCGACCGGTGAGTGTGCCGCCGGTGAAGTGCGGCACCAATCCGTTGACAGCCCTTAGTAACGTCGACTTTCCGGCACCGGTCGCACCGATGACGAGCACCAACTCGCCGTCGGGAATGGCCAGGTCGACATCGCGCAGCGTCGGCTCGGCGGCCTCGGCGTACCTGAAAGACACGTGGTCGAACTCAATCATCGGCCGGCCTCCACAAGCCGCATCGGCACGGCCGGCGAAACGGTTTGCGGGAGCGCGGGCGTGAGCCACGCGGGAAGCAACGCGAAGCCGGTTGCCAGCAAGACTGGCCACGGAAGAGCCGGAGCCGCGATCGGATACGTGCTCGTGTGCAACGAGCCCGGCTCTATCCAGCCGGCGACGATAACGCCGAACGCGGCCGCCACACCGCACGCGACGGTCAGCCATTCAGCGGAATCCCAAGAATCAGGGCGGTAACGCGAGCGCACGTTGCCACGTCGTCCGAACAGCACCGCGGCACATGCGATTCCGGTGCCCGCGAGCAACAAGGGCACGCCAACGACGGGGGGAGCGCCCGTCGTCAGCAGGCCGTAACTCGCCACCGCGACCGCCAACAGGCCGGCGAGCATCATGCCCGTCGTGAATCGACGGCGGGCACGCGAAACATCGCCTCGACGCCCGAACCCCCGCGAATCCATCGCCGCCGCAAGGTCGATCGACTTCTCGAGGGCGTCTTGCAAAACCGGCAACGCGACACCCGCCCAGCCGCGAATACCGGACGCCGAAACCCCGCGCAACCGCCGGGCACGCCGAATCCGCGTCGCCGCATGTACGAGTTGCGGCGCGAACGACATCGCGACGGTGACCGCGACACCGAGTTCGTAGAGCGCCCCCGGAACTGCCTTCAACAACCGGCGCGGGCTGGCCAACGAGTTCGCCGCGCCGATGCACATCAACAGCGCGGCAAGCTGCATGCCGCCGTACGTTGCCGAGAGCAGTGCCTGCGCGGTGACCGGCCCCCCGATTCGCAGCCCGGCCATGAATGATGGCAGCGGAATGCTCGGCAGCCGCAGCAACGTGTCGCCGGGCAACGTGCTGCCGAACACCACCTCGAAGACGAGTCGTATGCCGAGCACGAAAATTCCTAACCGTACGAAGAAACCGAAGGCCCGACCCGAGCGCCTGTTGGCGACGACGAATGAGGTGGCGCCGATTAACAACGCCAAGACGACGGGGTTCGTCGTGCGAGTAGCGGCTGTCGCGATGGCCAACGCCCACGCCCACCACGCGCCCGGATGAAGTGCCCCGCGGGTCATGACTCGCGCTTTTTCTTGGAAATCACGAGCGCGGCACCCGCGAGGCCGACCGCCGCGACACCGCCGATCACTGGCCCCAGCGGAAAGTCACTCGAGCGGTGTGGATTTTTCATGCGCAACGCCGACAGCGGTGCCGATTCGATCGGTGTCGTCGCGGAATCGGCGGCACCCGACCCTGCGGCAGCCGCGCTCGCCAGAGCACTCGTGGACGCTTCGTTCGGCGACGTCTGCGGTGTAGGTGTCGGCGTCGGAGTTTTTGTGGTCGTGGTCGTCGCCGCTTGGCGAGTCGGCGCCGAGGACGGCGTGGGTGTTGGCGAAGGCTTCGACGCTTGCACGACGTCGGCGCACTCCGTCGTCGGGTAACCCTTGATGCCGCAGACCAAACCCGCGACGTTGCCGCTGCCGATTCGCACTCCGGATGTACCCACGGCCGCCGTAAGAACGTCGAAGCCGCTGGCCGGAACGCCGTCCTTGGCCGCCGGTACGGAAACGCAACCGCTGAAAATCTGTGACGGTGGCGTATCTCCGGGCGGCGCGTCGGCGGCGACGCCGAAGTCGATGACCAGCCCGACGCGAATGTGCGCGGCTTGCGCCGGTGTCGAATCGCACAATGTCGCGAAGTCGGGGACAGCTCGTGGGGTCGCCGCGCCAGATTCGCTCTGCGTCGCGAACCGCCACCCTTGCACCTCGCCGTCGCTCGGATGCTCGAAAGCGGGTCCGCGTGACGAGTAATGCCATTGGCCGCCGCTACCGACGTAGTACGCCCAATAGCGGTAGGCGGTCGCGGCCTGGGCCGCGGTTTCGAACGCCACGCCCGCGACGACGAAGGCAAGCGCCGCGACGATCGCGCTTGCCGATCGCCGTCCGCGATTCACGACTCCACACCCCGGCGCCGGCTCGCGACGAGAGCGGCAGCTCCGGCAAGTACCAATCCCGTGCCGACGAGCCCGAGCGGCAACGCACCGCGCGTGCCGGTCATCGGCAAGGTCGGCTGCGTAACGGAAGCTGGCGAGGGCGGTGTCGATGGTGACGCCGCTGGCGACGTTACGGTCGCGGCGGTGCGTTCGGTGGCGGCGAGCGCGGCGGCGAGGTCGACACCGCCGAAGTTCGCCGGATCGGAACCGGTCGCGTGCGCGACCAAAAGCAGCGTGCCGAGTGGCCCGGGGGCGCCCGCGCCGCTAATGGTCGTGTAGGCCCGCGCGTTCTTTTTCAAGGCAGCAACACCCGCGTCGACCGCGGCCGACCCCTGGCCCGCGGCCACCAAGTCGAGGACGGCGTTTGCCGTCGTCGTCCAGTCGGTGCCGCTGCCGAACGACGACGGGATCGCGCCGTTCGTTGCCGTCAGCCGGCTAGCGAGGTAACCGATCGCGTTGGCCGCCGAACCGGCGGCGTCGGTCGCGTCGGCACACGTTGGCACCGCGGTGGCCACAGACGCCGGCGCCAAAGGTAATGCCTTGCCGAGCTGGCCTAACGTCGCTTGCACAGTGGCGTAATCGTTGGCGACCAAGGTCGGCTCAGCTTGGAAGTCGTATGCCCCTGCCCCTGCTGACGCCGAGCACGCGATTTGCAGCGAGCGAAGGTAGTCGTCGCCGTTCTTGCCGCCGGTCGTGATCGTCGCCGGATCGATGCCGACCGCGGCGAGCGCGCTCAGCGCGAGACCGGTCGAGTTCGCGTCGGACGCCGGTAGGCCGAACGCGGTGTTGTCGTAGAAACCACCGTCCGCGAGCTGAAATTTCTTCAAGGCGGCGACGGCGGTCGTCGTGGATTTACCGAGGGCCGCGAGTGCCATGATCGCACCCGCGGTGGCGTTCTCGTCTTCTTGTTTGGCCGTGCACGCTTTGCTCGTGTCGGCCCGGTACGCGGTGAACGCGCCGTCCGAACATTGCTGCGCCAGCAGCCAATTCACCGCGTTCGCGTCAGGAGTCTTGCCGACCGCGACGAGCCCCATAATCGCCAGGCTCTGCCGGTATACGCCGTCGTACGTCGGATCCTGGACGCCGAAAAGCCCGATGTCGCTCCCGGTGCTCGCGGCGCTTCCGGTGCTCGCGGCCGACGCGGGCGCCGCCAAACTCAGCGCCGTAGCAGCGCTCGCCGCCGCCGCGAGGAAAAGCCGAACGGGCCGTGCACGCATGTCATTCCTTTCGGGTAGGCCGTCGGCGCCCGCGGGCCAGATCCCGAGGCCGGCCCCCGACATGACGAACCCCACGTCGCGAATACCGCAACGTGGGGGCGAGTTCGGGTCGGGCTGACCCGGGCTCCGCCCCGCGAACCTCGACGGACAAGGAGCCACGTGCATTCGGCAGGTACTCCGGCTCACCGCTTTCGCGGTCTACGGTTGCGGGTCAGCGCCGGGTTTGGACCGGCTTCCCCTGCATGGTCGAATGCGTGTTCAGTTGTGGGTATTTCAGTGGTAGAGCGATCGACATGAGCAAACCACGTCACGCGTCGACGACGCAAGCCGGGTGCCCGTTGGCCTCGCCGCCGCGCGTTCGTTAGCCTGACCGCCGTGAGCTGGACATGGCGATACGAGAACGCGGACGGCGAGCCGGTGCAGCTTGCGGGTGCGCCCGCGCCCGAGTTCGGCGGCACGTTCCCGACCCAGTCGGACGCCGAGTCGTGGATCGGCGAAGAATGGCGGGCGCTTCTCGCGGCGGGCGTCGCCAGAGTGACTCTGCTCGAGGGCGACCGGGTCGTCTACGGCCCCATGAGCCTCGACCCCGACGCGCCGGCCTGAACCTACGGCCGGCGTTTTACTTGCTGTGTCTTTCCCGGGTCGCGTTCGACGATGGGATCGAGCACTTCGTCGATCCGCTTCACGATCTGCGCGTCGAGCGTGACTCCAGAAGCTTGCACGTTCTGCGTCACTTGTTCGGGGCGCGACGCGCCGATGATGGCCGCTGACACGTTCGGGTTTTGCAACACCCACGCCAATGCCAGATTGGCAACCGACAGCCCGGCGTCGTCGGCGATCGGTTGTAACTGTTGTACGCGAGTGAGCACGTCGTCGGTGAGCCAGCGCGAGATGAACTGCGAGCCGCCCTTGTCGTCGGTGGCTCGCGATCCCGCGGGTGGCGGCTGACCAGGCGCGTACTTGCCGGTCAAAACGCCTTGCGCCAGCGGCGAGAACACGATCTGGCCGAGACCCTCGCGCTCACACGTCGGGATCACTTCGGCCTCGATCACCCGCCACAACATGTTGTACTGCGGCTGATTCGACACGATGCGGTCGAAACCCATCTCATCGGCGATGCGCAGGGCGTCGGAGATTTGCGCGGCAGTCCATTCGCTCACTCCGATGTAGAGCACTTTGCCTTGGCGCACGAGGTCGTCGAACGCGCGCAACGTTTCTTCGAGGGGTGTTTCGACGTCGAAGCGATGCGCCTGGTAAAGATCGATGTGATCGGTGCGAAGCCGCCGAAGCGAGGCGTGGCAGCTTTCGATGATGTGCTTGCGGGAAAGGCCGCGGTCGTTTTGGCCCGGCCCGGTAGGCCAGAACACCTTCGTGAACAGCTCATACGACTCGCGACGGACGCCGTCGAGCGCGTCGCCGAGCACCGATTCCGCTTTGGTGCCCGCGTAGACGTCAGCCGTGTCGAAGGTCGTGATCCCGGCGTCGAGCGCCGCGCGTACGCACGCGTGGGCGGCGTCGGCCTCTACCTGCGAACCGTGGGTGAGCCAGTTGCCGTACGCGATCTCGCTGACCATGAGACCGCTCTTGCCAAGGTGTCGAAACTCCATGACCCAAAACCCTACGCGGGGGGTCCGGCCGGGCGACGCGGGCGGTCGAGGCGGGCGGTCGACGCGGGCGAAAGCGGTTAGCCGACTCAGATCTTGGCGCCGCGCGCGACCCGAGGCTTCGGGATGCGCAGGCGCCGAAGCTGCATGGCTCGGGTGATCGCGTAAAGCCCGAGGCCCTTGGTCGACTCCTTCGGGAATCGCCGAGCGACCTCAGTGCGAAGGCGCCGGGTCATGATCACCGAGTCGACGACGATCCCGACCACGAACACCCACAGCGTGAGCATGCCGAGGAGCGTGAACACCGGGATGCCTGTGTACGTAAGCAAGATCACCGGCAGACCGACCGGCATGAAGTAGTTGGCGATGCTGCGGCGCGAGTCGACGTAGTCACGCGCGAAGCGGCGCGCCTGGCCGCGGTCGCGTGGCAGCAGTGCGCTCTCGTCGCCGCGTTTCATAGCCTCACGCCGGGCGGCGTATTGCTCTCGGGTCTCGCGCCGCTTGCCGCCGCCTTGGGCGATCACCGACGTGCGGCGCTGGGCCTCGGCGACACGTCGCTTCGGGGTTGGTTTGCCCTTCCCAGAAGGAACGGTCGCGGTTGCGTTGCTGGAGCCAGCCGCGGCGGCAGCAGACTCTGCTGGCGATTCGGCGGGGCTTTGCGGACGACGGCGAAACACGCGTCCAGCCTACCGGCGCCGAGATTACCGACGTCCGGCAACGGGTGCGGTGGCGACGTGTTGGGGAACCTAGTGTCGGGCGCGCTCGTCGCCACATAGGGTGGTAAGCGTGCACGGTGCCGCACGGCGCCGTGTGAACCGGCACCGTGCAAGACGTACCGCCCAGACGTCACGAAAGAAGGGCCGACACCCATGGCTGGTCTGATGAAGCGGATGTCGCTCATCTTCAAGGCCAAGACGAACAAGCTGCTTGATCGCGCCGAAGATCCGCGCGAGACACTCGACTACAGCTACACCAAGCAGCTGGAGTTGCTGCAAAAGGTCCGCCGCGGCGTTGCCGACGTCGCGACCTCGCGCAAGCGGCTCGAGCTGCAGGCGCAGCAGCTCAAGCAGCAGGCCGACAAGCTCGACGGCCAGGCTCGGGCGGCCCTGTCTCAGGGGCGTGAAGATCTCGCCCGCGAGGCGTTGACGCGCAAGTCCGCCGTCCAAAACCAGATCACCGACCTGCAGACCCAGCACACGTCGCTGCAGGCGGAGGAGGAGAAGCTGACGCTGGCGTCGCAGCGGCTGCAGGCCAAGGTCGATTCCTTCCGTCTGAAGAAAGAAACGATCAAGGCTACATACACGGCGGCCGAGGCGCAGACCCGCATCGGCGAGGCGTTCTCCGGCATCTCCGAAGAGATGGGCGACGTCGGCTTGGCGATCCAGCGCGCCGAGGACAAGACCCAGAGCATGCAGGCCAGGGCGGGCGCGATCGACGAACTGCTCGCCTCGGGCGCGCTCGAAGACGCGAGCGGCACCACCAAGGACGACATCCAGGCCGAACTCGACCGCATGTCGAGCACCAACGACGTCGAACTCGAACTCGCCAAGATGAAGGGTGAGCTGGCGGGCGCGCCGTCCACTCAGGCGATCGAGGGTTCGTCGACCGCGTCGCAAACCGCGCCTCCGGCAGGCACCCCGGCCGAGGCGAACAAACCCGAGGCGTCGTCATGATTGTGCGGCTGCTTGGTGAGGGCCAGTTCGAGATCGCCGACCACACGGTCGACTCCCTGAACGGCATCGACACCGAACTGCAAGCCGCCGTCGATGCTGACGACGAAGCGGGGTTCCACAAAGCGCTGGCCGACATGCACGCGTTGGTGCATCAGGCCGGCACCCGAGTCCCCGACGACTACCTAGGCCCATCCGACTTCGTGCTGCCCGATCCCGACTCCACCCTCGAGGAGGTGCGAGCGCTGCTCAGCGACGAGGGGCTCATCCCCGGCTGATCAACGCCCGTCTTATGGCTCGTTCCAATCTGACCGATAGCCGCGGCCGCTCGCGGTTCGCGGCTGACCGCGGGCTGGTCACCCGGATGGTCTTCGTGATGTTCCTGATCGGCCTGTTGTACGTCGTCTTCGTCGGCGCGCTGATCGCCGTCAGCTCGTCGATCTCGTTGATTATCGTCGTGGTCGGCGGATTCTTCCTGCTCCAGTTCTTCGCTTCCGACCGCATCGCGCTGTTCGCGATGCACGGGCGCGTCGTCACGCCCGAAGAGGCGCCCGAACTGCACGCCGTCGTCGACCGGCTGTGCGCGATGTCGAACACGCCGAAGCCGAAGGTCGCGATCGCCGAGACCGACGTGCCGAACGCGTTCGCCACCGGTCGCAGCCAAAAGCGCGCTGTCGTGTGCGCGACCACCGGCATTCTGCGCCGCCTCGACCCCGAAGAGCTCGAGGGTGTGCTCGCGCACGAGATGTCGCACGTGGCGCACAAAGACGTCGCCGTGATGACCATCGCGTCGTTCCTCGGTGTGCTGGCCGGCGTGATGACCCGGTTCGCGTTCTACTCCGGGTTGTTTGGGGGCTACGGCCGACGCGACCGCAACGATCAGAACACCGCGATGGTCGTGTTCTTCGTCATGATCATCTCTGCGGTGGTCTACGCCGTGAGCTTCTTGCTGATCCGGGCGTTGTCTCGTTATCGCGAGCTGTCGGCCGACAGGTCCGGCGCACTGCTCACCGGGCGCCCGTCCGCGCTCGCCAGCGCTTTGCAGAAGGTGAGCGGCGCGATGGCCAGAATCCCGACCAACGACCTGCGCTCGGCCGAGCCGTTCAACGCGTTCTTCTTCACCCCGGCGCTCGCTCAGGGCGCGTCGCTTTCGTCGCTCTTCTCGACGCATCCCTCGTTGGAGAAGCGCTTGGAGCAGTTGGCGAAAATCTCGCGCGAGCTGGGCGAGGGTCGCTGAGCCGGCGTGGGGTTTCTCGACGCGCTGTTCGGGCGAACAAAACCGGTCAAGGCCGATCTCGACGACCTTTTCGCGCTGCCCTCGGCCGCGATCACGATGCAGGTCAGCCTGGGCTTTACGCCGTCCGGACAAGGCTCCGTCTGCTACAAGCCGGCTGAGGGCGCCGCCTTCTCCCGCACGCAAGCCGAGGTGCAAGAGCTGCTCGACGCCGACCAGGGCCCCAAGGTCGAGCTGACCAAGGACGACTACGGCTTCACCTGGTTGCTCGTCCGTCATGATCCGGACGACGTTGAAGGCCTGGTCACCGACCTGCACGCGGTCAACTCCAGCCTGCAAGACGCCGGATTCGGGCCGTCGCTGCTGTGCTCGCTGGTGTCGTTCACTCACAGCGACGGACGGCGCATCGCGCTGGTGTACCTGTACAAGCGGGGCACCTTCTACC
The DNA here is from genome assembly GCA_040255675.1 of Actinomycetales bacterium. Lineage (GTDB taxonomy): Bacteria > Actinomycetota > Actinomycetes > Acidothermales > Acidothermaceae > JBDZVM01. Next base: position 16,253 of record JBDZVM010000019.1, read on the forward strand.
CGTTCGCCCCGCTCGGCGGCGGCAAGCAGCGCCGCGACAACGCGCTCGAACTGCAGATTCAAAGCTCGCTCGCGAGCGACCTCAAGGTCGAACCGGAGTTGTCGCACTGGTTTCCGGTCTGGGGTGCGCCCGGCTTGTGAGAAGACTTGCGCGACAGTCCGGCGAGCAAGCACGCATGATCGGGCGTTCGGTTTGGTAATACTAGGTCGTCGAATCACCGGTGCCTCGTTCGCGGGCGCGCGAGCTGTGCGACGATGGTTCGGGAAGTCCGAGCAGTCCGAGCAGCAGTACCAGCAAGGGACCACTTCAGGGAGCGATTCCATGACCGTTCAAAGCGAGACCTCCGCACCCGTCACCGGCGTGATCCTCACCGACCAGGCAGCGGCCAAGGTGAAGGCGCTCATCGAGCAAGAGGGTCGCACGGATCTTGCGTTACGGGTGGCTGTCCAGCCCGGCGGCTGTTCCGGCCTGCGTTACCAGCTGTACTTCGACGACCGCTCGATCGACGGCGACAACGTCCAAGGCTTCGGGGGCGTGAACGTCGTCGTCGACAAGATGAGCGCCCCTTACCTCACCGGCGCCACCATCGACTTCGTCGACACCATCGAAAAGCAGGGCTTCACCATCGACAACCCGAATGCCGGCGGGTCGTGCGCGTGCGGCGACTCGTTCCACTGATGGCACGCTCGCCGTTAGCAGGCCGGCGCGTCGTGCTTGCGTAACCCGCGAAGGCCCCGTCACTGTCGTGGCGGGGCCTTTTGACGTCGTCCTGTGTTGAAATCAGGTCCTGTCTTGTTTCAGGAGTGGAGCCTAGGTGCGCATTGCCGTCACGGGATCGATCGCGACTGACCATCTGATGTTCTTCCCCGGCCGGTTCTCCGACCAGCTCATGCCCGACCAGCTCCACCGAGTGTCGCTGTCGTTCCTGGTCGACCGGCTGGAGCTTCGGCGCGGCGGCGTTGCCGCCAACATCTGCTTCGGCATGGCGACTCTCGGGCTTCGCCCGGTGCTCGTCGGCGCGGTCGGTGCGGACTTCGACGACTACCGGGCATGGCTCGAACGCAACGGCGTCGACACGTCGTCGGTGTACGTGTCGGCGATGTATCACACCGCGCGGTTCTTGTGCACGACCGACGTCGACCAAAACCAGGTGGCGTCGTTCTACGCCGGCGCGATGGCGGAGGCGCGCAACATCGATCTGCATCCGATCGCGCAACGCCTCGGCGGCCTCGATCTGGTGGTCGTGAGCCCGAACGATCCCGAGGCGATGGTGCGCCACACCGACGAATGCCGCGCGCGCGGATTTCGCTTCGTCGCCGACCCATCGCAACAACTCGCGAGAATGGACGGCGCGGAGATCCGCCAACTCGTCGACGGCGCCGACCTGCTGTTCACCAACGACTACGAGAAAGCTCTGGTCGAATCGAAGACCGGCTGGACCGACGCCGAGGTGTTGAGCCGTGTTGGCGTCCGGGTCACCACACTTGGTGCCGACGGTGCCGTTGTCGAACGCGCGGGGGAGCAGCCCATCAAGGTCGGTGCCGTTCCGGAGAAGGCTCGCCTCGACCCGACTGGCGTCGGCGACGCTTTCCGCTCTGGATTTCTGGCCGGACTCGCCTGGGGCGTGTCACTGGAGCGATGCGCGCAGATCGGCTCTCTGCTTGCCACGTACGCGCTCGAGACCGTCGGCACGCAGGAGTATCAGGTGAAACCGGCGGAGTTCCACGAGCGGTTCGCCTGCGAGTTCGGCGAAGCCGCGGCGTCCGAGATCGACCGCATTCTGCACGCTGGCGAGGGCGTCGACGACGGCGACGTGAGCACTCGTGACGCGTGACCACCGGAACTCCACGACACCGCGCCACGCTGACCTGCCCTCTGCGTGAGCGGTGAAGTCGCCTGGAGTAGTGTCGTGGCGTCCCGTCATGGACGAGCGCTCCGCGGCTTGAACAGCAGTTCGCGACGGCGGAATCGTCGTCCTTCGCAGCTTGCATCACGAAAGGCGAGATGTGAGTTCGACTCGCACTGACCGGTCGTCGGGTGGGCCTATGCGCCAGCACAAGAGTTGGCGTCGGATCACGAGCAGGGCCGTGCTCGCCGTCCTACTGCTGGCGCTGACAGCGGGCTGTTCTGAAAAAGACATCCCGAACTTCGCGATGCCTGATCCGATCACCAAGCAGGGTCACATCATCTTGAACCTGTGGAAGGGCAGCTGGGTCGCCGCCTGGTTCGTCGGCGCGCTCGTGTGGGGGCTCATCATCTGGTGCGTTATCGCGTACCGGAAGCGCAGCGAGGACGCTGTCCCGCCGCAGCTCACCTACAACTTCCCGATCGAGATTCTTTACACCGTCGTCCCTGTCATCTTCGTGGCCATCCTCTTCTACTTCACCGCGCGCGACGAAAACGAGATCAACAAGCTCACGCCCAACCCCGACGTCACGGTCGAAGTCGTCGGCTTTCAGTGGGACTGGCAGTTCAACTATCTGAGCAGCGCCGACGAGAGCAAGGCTCGAACCATCGCCCAGGTCACCGGCGACGCCGCGCACAACAACCCCGCGACGCTCGAGCTGCCAGCGGGCGAGACGATCCGTTTCAAACTCGTTTCACCCGACGTCATCCACGCGTTTTGGGTGCCGTCGTTCTTGTTCAAGCGTGACGTGATTCCGGGTCGTACGAACCAGTTCGAGGTGACGATCGACGAGTCGAAAGTGGGGCATACGTACATCGGCCGATGCACCGAGCTGTGCGGCCTCAACCACGACCAAATGATCTTCTTCTTGAAGGTCGTCGATAAGGCGACCTACGAGAAAGACCTGCAGCAGCAGTTCAAACCCGTCGGGAGTTCGTCGTGAGCGCAGCAACCTATGTGCAACCGATCGCCCGCCCTCGTCCGAAGCGCGGGTCGGCGCTGGCAAACTGGCTGACCACCACCGATCACAAGCTGATCGGCCAGCTTTACCTCACGACGTCGTTCGCTTTCTTCCTCATCGGCGGCATCATGGCGCTGCTGATGCGCACCGAACTCGCGCGGCCCGGTCATCAGCTGCTGACCAACGACGAGTTCAACCAGCTTTTCACCATGCACGGCGTGACGATGCTGCTGCTGTTCGCCACGCCGCTTTTCATCGGTTTCGCGAACGTCATCGTGCCGCTGCAGATCGGTTCGCCGGACGTCGCCTTTCCGCGGCTGAACATCTTCAGTTACTACTTGTTCTTGTTCGGCGGCATCATCACGTTGAGCGGTTTCGTCACGCCTGATGGCGCGGCCGGTTTCGGCTGGTACGCATACGCGCCGTTGTCGAACGCGCAGTACTCGCCTGGTGTCGGCGGCGATCTGTTCATCATGGGCCTGGTGATTTCCGGGCTCGGCACGATTCTCGGCGCCGTGAACTTCGTGACTACGATCATGGTGATGCGCGCTCCCGGCATGACCATGTTCCGTATGCCGATCTTCACCTGGAACATCCTGCTCACGAGCCTGCTCGTTCTGCTCGCGTTCCCGGTGTTGGCGGCGGCGCTTTTGATGCTCGAGGCCGACCGCAAGCTCGGCGCGCACATTTTCGACGCGGCCAACGGTGGAGCTGTGCTCTGGCAACACCTGTTCTGGTTCTTCGGCCACCCTGAGGTCTATATCGTCGCGATCCCGTTCTTCGGGATCGTCACCGAGATTCTTCCGGTTTTTTCGCGCAAGCCGGTGTTCGGCTACAAGGGCCTGGTGTTCGCGACGATTTCGATTTCCGGCCTCTCGATGACCGTGTGGGCGCACCACATGTTCTCGACGGGTGCGGTGCTCTTGCCGTTCTTCTCACTCATGACGTTCCTGATTGCGGTGCCGACCGGTGTGAAGTTCTTCAACTGGATCGGCACTATGTGGCGGGGCCAGCTCACCTTCGACACGCCAATGTTGTGGGCGTTGGGCTTTCTCACTACTTTCTTGTTCGGCGGTTTGACCGGCGTCATCTTGGCGTCGCCGCCGCTCGACTGGCACGTCACCGACACGTATTTCGTCGTCGCGCACTTCCACTACGTGCTGTTCGGCACGGTGGTGTTCTCGATGTTCGGCGGCTTCTACTTCTGGTGGCCGAAGATGACCGGCAAGATGCTCGACGAGCGTCTTGGCAAGGTGCATTTCTGGACGCTATTTGTCGGCTTCCACACGACCTTTTTGGTGCAGCACTGGCTCGGCGTCGAAGGTATGCCGCGTCGAATCGCCGACTACCGTGTCGCCGACGGGTTCACCACACTCAACACGGTGTCGACGATCGGCGCCTACATCCTCGGGTTGTCGATGATTCCGTTCGCGATGAACGTCTGGAAGACCTGGCGGCGGGCACCGCTCGTCGGGGTCGACGACCCGTGGGGTTGGGGTGCGTCGCTCGAATGGGCGACCTCATGCCCACCGCCACGCCACAACTTCACGCGCCTGCCGCGGATCCGTTCCGAACGGCCGGCGTTCGACCTGCACCACCCCGACATCGTCGGCCGGCCGCGAGTACCAGTCAGTGCTGGCTCTAGTAGCGGAGGAAACGACGTCCGATGAAGGTCGAAGGTTTGCTCTTTGCCGGAGTCGCGATCTTCTTCGCCGGAATCGACGTCGTCTACTGGTACACCTCGCACGACCCCACAGGCACAACCGCGCTTGCCCTTGCCGTGGCTCTCGGCTTCCTAGTCGGCTTTTATCTGTTCGTCACCGGCCGCCGTACCGGCGTGCGGCCAGAAGACCGTCCTGACGCCGACATCTCCGAGAGCGCCGGGGAGTATGGCTTTTTTAGCCCGCACAGCTGGTGGCCGCTGTTCACCGCCGGAGCCATCGGCATCGTCGCGGTCGGTGTCTGCTTCGCGTGGTGGCTGATGATTATCGGCCTGATGTGCGTTGTCGTCACGGCTTTGGGCTTCGTACTCGAGTACTACCGCGGCGTGCACACTCCCTGACCGAAGCGGCCCATACCTCGCCTGCGCGTTCAGCTGAACGTGTCTTTGGGCGTGTCGCAGGTGAGTGAGCAGTGGCGTAAGCATCCTCGTGACGACAAATACCGCAGGCGCGAAGTCGCGGCGTTGCGGCTGCTCGGCCCGGCGTGCGTGCGACTGCTCGACGTCGAAGACGGTGTGCTCGTGCTCGAACGAGTCACACCCGGCACGACTGCGGCACAGTTACCGGACGACGAGGCGACGCGACTGATTGCACGAACTCTGCTCGACCTATGGGTCGTTCCGCTCGCCGATGCCGCCGTCGATCTCCCGTCGGTTGAGCGCGAGTGTGCTGCTCTGCACGACCCCGTCGCGGTCACCCCGCTCCCCACACGGCTGGTCGAAGCTGCACGATCGACATTGCGTGAGCTGTTGGCAAGCTCCGACGAGTGCTTCGTGCTGCACGGCGACCTGCACCACGACAACCTGCTCTGGTCGGACGAGCGACGCGCCTGGATCGCGATTGATCCGCACGGTGTGGTCGGCGACCGCGGCTACGACGTCGGGCCGCTTCTCATTAACCCTTGGCGTATGCATGATCCCTGGCGTCGCGATCCAGTAGAAAAGCTCGCGCACCGCCGCGACGTATTGCATGAAGTACTGGGCTTCGACCGGAAACGTCTTGCCGCGTGGGGCTTCGTGCGAGCAGTGCTTGCCGAGGCGTGGAACGTGCACGACATTGGACATATCGACGGCGGGCCGTTGCGGGTCGCCGAAGCGCTGCTCACGAAGTACGCATAGCGACGTTCAGCTGAACGCGAGTTCCTAGGGGTCGCCAAGCATGTCGGCTCGACGCGTAGCGAGGCCGAGCCGAGCGTCTTGCTGCACAAGGCTCGCGCCCTGCGAGGACTCCGCGTAGGGTGTCGTCGACCTCTGAAACCGGGGCCGTGTGGCTCGTCTACCTCGCTGACGGTGTTGCCGGCGTATTCGGTTAGTAGTTTCGGCAGTCGCGGATCGGTCAGCGAACGTGGTGGCGAAGGCGTTCGGGGCCTCTTCCAGCGTGTGACCCCGTGCCCCGATCAGCACAACGCTAGTCGTTGCCGCGTGCGCACTCGTCCGATTCCGGCGGGTGCGGAGCTGGTGTCGGGCGTGGGCCGGCAGGTGAATGCGCGGTCCATCAGCCTGGCGAGTTCAGCCTCGACTTCGAAGGCGGAACGCCATCGGTTAATGATCGACTTTACGATCCTGGACGCGGGGCACGGCGGCGAAAACCCGTTCGCGCGGCCCGATTTTCCCGATGCGGCAATCGTATCGCGTGCCGAGATTCCTCTGTTCGCGCTCTTGAATTTCTTTGAGCAGCGTAGTTGACTCTGGAAAAGACGTCCTTGGGGAGGCAGATGCGGTGATTTCAAGGCATGCACCCCAAATTTGCGCTCGGCGCATCCTCCTTATTGCTGCGCTACTTTGCGTAGGGCTGTCGGGGGCCGGCACGTCCGCGAGCGCGACGACCTACTACCCGGATAACCCTCAGATCGGTACGGCGAGTACGGATTCCACTGACACGTACGCAACAGGCGTTGAAGCGTTCCTGGGGCATTATCCGACCCCGCAATCGATTCCAGATATCGACAATACAGCGTTGGCCTGGTGGGTCGGCGTCGACCTTGCCGACGGTACTTTCCTGCAGGCTGGTTTGGTCACAGGGAGTGGTTGGGGATGCGATAGCAATTATGGCGTGTTCGTCTACGTCATCCGCCCCGACAACTCGAACCCCGTCCACTGGGGCGGCCAGACTGACGGTACTTGCGGCACATACATTACGACATACGGCCAGTTTCTGATTCAGTCATTCCTCGTTCAGGATGAAGGCGGGTACCAACTCGTTGATTGGAAGTTCTCTACGCCGTTCAACGGTTATGGCAACGGCCAGGTGTTTGAAACTATATCCTCTACCACGGGTTCTCATAAGCCGGGGGTTGTTATGGAGCTAACGACGCTTACTGGTACCGCTGACCTCGCAGATCAGATGGGCCCTGCCGGTGCGTATCCCGCAACGTTGACTCAGCATGGATACGGTAACCCCTATGCCGACACGCTTGCGGCCGCCGCCTATGTAAATCACACAACAGACTGCCCACCATCTACAGTTGCTGGTGAGGATCAAGATACAATCCAGGCTATCCAAATCGGGCTGGCGTAGGTTCGCAGGCTTATTTTGGCTACCCTTGCGTTTCGAATGGGACACCGCTGTGGCCATGAAATTGCGGCTCGCACTAGGAATAGTGAGTGCGGCGACTGTCATCGTGGCCACTCTTGGTGCTTGCGATTCACGCCCACAGGCTACGGGGAGCGGTGCGACATTCAGGCAACCAGTGCCAATTCCAACCGCCCCGTCGTGCAGAACGCCTACCACCGCGGATATGTCCGCACTTCTTGCCGACACAGACATAATCGTCGAAGGAACTATCCAGAGTAACGCCAAAACGTTGACGAAGGTTCTGGGCACGGGTACACACGAGGTTACGCTTGGCGCAACGCCGATTACGGGAGTAAAGGTGCTTGCGACCGAGCCGGGTACTACATATCCGACACCTACCGCGATCTACGGCGTAGGCTTCAATTGGTATCACGTTCTTACGCCTGGCCGATATATCTTCTTTCTTCTGGCAGACGGCAGACCAGTTATGGGTCTGTACGGAATATTCAATATTTCAGGCTCTGTCGCGACCCGACGGTGCCCGAACTATCAAAGTCCGGGCGCGTTCGTCTCTGCGACCGGCGCTCCACTTTCAGTCGCGGGTTTCGAGTCTCGAATACCGCGCACTTTACAGCCACACCTGCCTCCGACGCCGAAAACAGCGCATTGACACCCGGATTCGTATGGATTAACTCAGGTGAGGTCCGCAATGTGTGGATGGTGCCCTGGGTAGTCGTGGCTCCAGGGCGACGCTCTCAGGTGTCGCCCTTGGAGGCAGACGCCGTCGTCTTGTCGCGTGGGCCTCGTGTGAGCCGTGCTCGCCGAGGCGTGGAGCGCGCAAGCCACCCGGCATATCGACGGCGGGCCTTTGCGGGTCGCCGAGGTGGTGCTCGCGCAGTATGCGTAGTGACGTTCAGCTGAACGCGGTTCCGTGCGCGTCAAGTCGTCAATTTTGGGGCACTTTCGTTGCCATAGCCGCCCTGAGATTGACGACTCGACGGGTGTGATCGGAGCCGACGTCTCACGGGGTCATCGAGAAGAAGCTTTGGCCAAGAGAGAACCGGTAGCTAGTCGTTGGCGCCGGTGGTGAGTTCGTCGCGCTCGTGCTCTTCGTGCTCGTCGTGGCCGTTGGGCTCGACGCCGACGTCCGGCTCGTAGAAGAACCCGCCGAGCGCGCCGCGCACCTTTTCGACCGGGTTTCGACTGCCCGGACGGCGCACGCCATGCTCGTCGACGGCTGGCGGCAACTCGGGCGCGGCAGCTTGCCGGTAGGCCAAACCCATGCGGGCCACTTGCTCTGGCGGCAGAGCGGCCTCGACCTCCATGAATTCGCCGCTCGGCAGCATGACGATTCGACCGGTCTCGTATCCGTGCTCGGCGCTATGCAGGTCTTTGCGTTGCAGGCCCAGGCACACCCGTCTGGTCGCCCAAAACACGATCGGCGGCAGTACAAGAATCGTGATGCGGAAAATCCACGTCGTCGCGTACAAGCTGATGTGGAAGTGGTCGGCGATCAGGTCGTTGCCGCCGGCGAGCAGCATGATGGCGAAGTACGACAGCATCATCGCGCCGAAGGCCGTGCGGCCTGGCTTGTTTCGCGGCCGATCGCACACGTGGTGGGCGGATCTGTCCTTGGTTATCCAGGCTTCGAGCGCCGGATAGATCGCGATAATCGTGAAGAACAAGCCGGGCACTAAGACGGCGGGCACGAACACGTTCCACGAAATCGTGTGGCCCCAGAAATTGCTCTCGAGACGCGGCATCATGCGCAACGTGCCTTCGAGCCAACCGATGTAGAAGTCGGGCTGCGAGCCGGCACCTACCTGCGCGGGGTTGTACGGCCCGTACAGCCACACCGGGTTTATCTGGACGACGCCGCCGAGGAAGGCGCAGGCGGCAAAGACGGCCATGAAGAAGCCGCCGGTCTTGACCATGAACGCGGGGTAGAACGGGGCGCCGACGACGTTCGTGTTGTTGCGGTGAATGTCGGGCCACTGCGTGTGCTTTTGGTGCCACATGATCAGCATGTGTGCCGTGATGAGCGCGAGGAGCAGCCCAGGGATCAACAAGATATGGACGACGTAAAGCCGCGGAATGAGATCGGGGCCGGGGAATTGGCCGCCGAACGCGAACATCGCGACGTACGAACCGACGATTGGAATCGACTCGGCGACTCCGTAAGCGATGCGCAGGCCCGTGCCCGACAGGAGGTCGTCGGGGAGCGAGTAACCGCAAAAACCTTCGAAGATACCGAGGGTCATCAACGTGAAACCGATGAGCCAGTTTGTTTCACGTGGCTTGCGGAACGCGCCGGTGAAGAAGATGCGGCACATGTGGCAGACGATCGCCGCCATGAAGATGAGCGCCGCCCAGTGGTGAATTTGCCGAATAAGCAAACCACCCCTGATGTCGAAGGAGATGCGCAGCGTTGACTCGTACGCCTCGGTCATGCGTTGCCCCTGTAACGGGGCGTAGCTGCCGTGATAAACGACTTCGTTGACGCCGGGCTGGAAGAACAGGGTAAGGAAGGTGCCGGTCAGCAACAAGACGATGAACGAGTAGAGCGCGATTTCGCCCAACATGAACGACCAGTGGTCGGGAAAGACCTTGTTCATGTTGCGGCGCAGAAAACCGGCCGCGCCGAACCTGTCGTCGACGTCGCCGAGCGCTTTCTTGACGAACGCGGGCGGTGTGGCGACCGCGGGCCCACCGGATGTGGTGGGTGCGTTGGTCGGGCCTGCGCCCCGGGTGGTGCTCATCCGCGCTCCCAAAAGCTCGGGCCGACGGGTTCATCGAATCCGGCCTGCGCGATGAACTCGCCGTTCTCGTTCACCGTAATCGGTAGCTGCGGCAACCGGCGAGCGGCGGGTCCGAACACGACGTTGCAACCGTCGGGGACGTGGAAGGTCGATTGGTGGCATGGGCACAGCAGGTTGTGATTCTGCTTCTGGTAGAGCCCGACTGGGCACCCGACGTGCGTGCAAATCTTCGAATAGGCAACGTGGTCTTCGTAGGCCCAGCCTTCGCGCCCGGGAAGCGGTTGGTTGAGCCCGGGCTCGAGGCGGATGAGAAGCACCGGCGCCTTCGCGTAATCTTCGGGGCTCATCTCCTCGACCGGCCGCGGCACGACGGTCATGAAGCCGCCAATGGCAAGCTCGCCGAGCTTCACCGGCTTGCCCGTCTCGGCGTTCAGCAGCGGCGAGTGCTTCTCCCACAACGTGGTGCGGAGCTTCTTTTCGGGTAGAGGTCCGAGGTCGCGCAGCACGACGACGCCAGGCAGGGCCATCAACCCGAGGGAAAGGCCAAGGGTTCGCTTCAGCAGTGAACGGCGGGGGAGCCCGGTCTCTTCGAAGCCGGTCATCACAATCTGCGCCGCGGCCTCTCGATCCGCCTCGCTGGATGAGAGTTCGTGCCGCTCCTGCAGCGTTTCGTGCGCGGGCATGAGCCAGCGCACCCATCCGATGATGCCGGCCGCCAGACCCAACAAGGTGACGCCGAGGCACACGCCGAGCAAGATGTTTTGCGTGCGGGCTTCGGCCGTCGAGACGTTCGGGTGGTAGGCGACGTAGCTCGCGATGAACCCGATCGTGCCCGCCGCGGAGAGCAAGAAGAACAGCGAGATGATCCGCTCTGACCTGCGAGCGCGGGCCGGATCGGCGTCTTGCGGGCGGATGACCCGCTCGACCACCGGAGGCCGCAAGACGTTCGGCTCGACCTCAGGATGCGCGACGGCGGCGGCCGTGTCGTGGGGGCCGCCGGGTACGTGTTCGGTCATGACGCCCTCTTCGCCCTCGCGCCGATCCACATGGCGATTCCGCTGATGAACGTGATGCCTGCGACGAAGGCGACGAGACCTTCGGCGACCGCGCCCGACCGGCCAAGGTTGAGACCGCCCGGATCAGGTTCGGCCTTGACGCCCTGGACGTAGGCGATGATGTCTTGCTTTTCTTCGGGCGTGAGCTGCTGGTCGGAGAACACCGGCATGGTGCCGGGACCGGTCAGCATCGCCTCGTAAATTTCTTTGTCGGTGGCTTGATTCAGATGCGGAGCGAACTTGCCGTCCGCGAGCGCGCCGCCCGCGCCGACGAAGTTGTGACAGGAGGCGCAGTTCGTGCGAAAGAGTGTGCCGCCGAAGCCCATGTCGGCCTTGGCACCCGGTGTGTATTGATCCTTGCCGGGCACCGACGGCCCGGGTGCCAGCGAAGCGATGTACGCGGCGAGGTCGGCGATCTGCTCTGGGGTGTAGCGCGGCGGCTTGCGCACCGCCTGGGCGCCGAGCTGCTTGAGCGGCATCCGGCCGGTGCTCACCTGGAAGTCGACCGCTGCCGCCCCAACGCCGATAAGAGAAGGCGCGCTGCTTCCGCCTTCGGCGGCAAGTCCGTGGCAGCTGGAGCAGCCCTGCAAGTAAAGCGCCTTCCCCGCTTCGACCTGTTGGCTGGGGTCGCCCGCGGCCGCTTGCCCGCTGCGCGAGGTCGCGAGGCCGTACACCGAGCCCATGCCGACGAGCGCGGCGACGATGACGACGTAGCTTGCGAAGCGCCGCCGCCTGCGTTGGCGAGTCGGCCGGTCGGCAGCGTTACGACGAGCCCACCGCGAGCGTGCGGGTCGCGGTGGGCTCGCGGCCGATTCTTCCTGGGAGGTCAACGCCACCACCGATTCTCTTGACGTTCTCTTGACGCCGAGGCGCTCACTGGATGAGGAAGATCGTCGAGAACAGTCCGATCCAGACGATGTCGACGAAGTGCCAGTAGTAGGAAACGACGATCGTGCTGGTGATCTTCTCCGGCGTGAACCGGCCGTGAGAAAGACGCAGCAGCAGGAAGACGAAGGCGAACAGCCCGCCGGTGACGTGCAACGCGTGAAAGCCGGTCGCCAGGAAGAAGATCGAGCCGTAGGCGGACGACGAGATCGTCATGCCGTTTTCGCCGGCCAGGTAGTCGCTCACGTAGGTGGCGTATTCGACGCATTGGCCCGCGACGAAGATCGCGCCCATGATTAGCGTGAGGATGTACCACTCGCGCAGGCCCCAGGCGGACATCTTCACAATCGAGCCGCTGCGGTGCAAGCGACGCTCTTCGGCAGCGATCACACCGAGCTGGCAGGTGACGCTCGACAACACCAAGATGATGGTGATGACGCCGTCGAACGGCACGTCGAGCTTCACACTTTCGGGCAGCTGCGCGCTGACCGCCATCGGCCATTGCGAGTTCACCGAACGGATCGTGAAGTAGATCGCGAACAGGGCCGCGAAGAACATCAGCTCCGACGAAAGCCACACGATCGTGCCGACGCTCACCAGGCTCGGCCGGGTCAAAGCGCCGTGCGCGCGGTTCTTGCCCAAAGTTGTCGCGGTCGCCACGGACGCCATTATTGCGGCAGCTTGTCCCGGCGACACCTCGCCCCCCTGGTTCTCGGCGCGTCGCGGTCCGCCGTCGTCGCGAAGCCGCCGCCACAGCCTCGTGAGACGATCCTTCTCGCCCGTCCATGGATGCGGGCGGCGTGGCGGCGGACGTCGGCCGCGCGCCAGCTGACCGGCGGCGATAGCATCCGGGGCGGTAGGTGTCCGGCGTCCCGACTCCTGAAGGAATTAGTGATGGATAGCGTCGTCCCGGCGCGGCATTCGAACGCCGCCGCGCCAGTCGCGCGGTACGCGAACACCGCCGCCGCACTCGCGCGCCCGACCGGTGCCGACGCGGTGCAGGCCCCGATGCGGGTGCTCGTCTACAGCGACGACATCACGACCCGCGAACGCGTAAGGCTCGCGGTCGGCCGTCGTCCGGCCACTGATCTTCCGCCAGTTGAATACGTCGAGTGCGCCACGCACCGCGCGGTGATCGACACGGTCGACCGCGGCGGCATCGATGTGCTCGTGCTCGACGGCGAAGCCGTGCCCAGCGGCGGTATGGGCATCTGTCGCCAGCTCAAGGACGAGATTTACAACTGCCCGCCGGTGTTGGTTTTGACCGGACGTCGCGACGACGCGTGGTTGGCGTCGTGGTCGAGGGCTGACGCCGCTGTGCCGCACCCCATCGACGGCATTACGCTCGCGCCCGCTGTCGCCGACTTGATGCGCCGCCGGCTGGCGCGCGCCGCCGCGCGCTAGCGCCCGGATCGACGCCGTCATGACTACGGGTGACACGGTGGGCAGGGGCGACGCCGCGCGCGGCTGGCCGGAGCTGCTCAGCGCGCTGATCAGGGGCGAGCACCTGTCGTCGGCCGACACCGCGTGGGCGATGCACCAGGTCATGAGCGGCGAGGCGACCCCCGCGCAGATCGCCGGATTCGTCGTGGCGTTGCGCGCCAAAGGCGAGACGCCCGACGAGGTTGCCGGTATGGCGGCGACCATGATCGAGTTTGCCAACCCGGTGCCTGACGTGGGAGAGGCGCTCGACATCGTCGGATCGGGCGGTGACCGCGCGCATACCGTGAATATTTCGACGATGGCCGCGATCGTGGCGGCGGCCGCCGGCGTGCCGGTCGCCAAGCACGGCAACCGCGCGGCGTCGTCGTCGTGCGGCGCGGCCGACCTGCTTGAAGAATTCGGTGTCGCGATCGACCTTGCTGGCGATGGCGTGGCCACCTGCGTCGAGAAGGTCGGCATTGGGTTTTGCTTCGCGATGGCCTTTCATCCGGCGCTGCGTCACGCGGGCGTGCCGCGCCGCGAACTCGGCGTCCCGACCGTCTTCAATTTCTTGGGGCCGCTGACGAACCCGGCGCGACCGTCGGCGGCCGCCGTGGGCGTGGCCGACCCGCGGATGGCTCCGGTTATGGCGGGAGTGCTTGCCAAGCGGGGTAACCGCGCGCTGGTGTTTCGGGGCGATGACGGCCTCGACGAGTTGACGACCACGACGACGTCAACTGTTTGGATCGTGAACGGCGGCGAGGTGACCACGACGACATTCGACCCGGCCGAAGTCGGCATCCCGCCGGCCGAGCCGCGCGCGTTGCGCGGTGGCGCGGCAGCGTTCAACGCGGAGGTTGCGCGCTTGCTACTGGCGGGCAAGCCGGGTGCCGTGCGTGACGCCGTCCTGCTCAACGCTGCCGCCGGCGTGGTCGCGTTCGAGGGCCCTGACGCCGCGTCGCTGATCGAGCAGGTTCGCGCGGCGATGCGGCGGTGCGCGAAGGCCATCGACGACGGATCCGCGGCCGCCAAGCTCGACGCCTGGATCACCGTGAGCCAGCAAGCTCGCGGCGGCAACTAGATAAATATCAGGCGTCTTCGAGGCCCAGCGAAAACGCCGCTTCGAGGTCGTGCCGCGAGTAGGTGCGAAAGGCGATGTGCGTCTCGGTCGAGACGACGCCGTCGACCTTGTTGAGGCCGCCCGGAATCACGCGGGCAAGCTCCTCGTGCTGGCGCACCCGCACAAGAGCGACGAGGTCGATTTCGCCGGTGACCGAATACACCTCGGTGACCCCCGGCAGGTCGGCGATTGCTTCGGCGACGTCGCCGACGCGGTCGACGGCCGTCTTGACGAGCACGATGGCTGTGATCACGAAGGTAACCCTAGCTTCTAGTCTTCGGGTTCCGCGCCGCTGGTGACGCTCAACACTCCTTCGATCTCGGACACGATGGTCATCATGGTGTCGAGATTGCCCCGGCCGTCGAGCAGGAGATGCAAGGTCACGGCTTGGTCTGTCGGCCGATGGTAGGTGGTCGACAAGTTCGCGACGACGAATCCGGTCTGCGTGATGGTCTCGAGAATCTCTCGAAGGAGCCCGCGCCGGTCGACATAGGTGATTTGCAGCGCCGGGCGGTCGGCGCCGAGCGCCCTGGCCGCGAGTCGTGAGCAGGCGGGCAAGACCAAAATCGCCGCGAAATACGCCACCGCGCCCGCGACAGCGAGGATCGGGAGGTCGGCGGCGGCTACCGCCGCGATTGCCGCCGTCATCCAAATGCTGGCCGCGGTGGTGAGCCCGCGCACGACATCGCGTTTGACGAAGATGATGCCGCCGCCGATGAAACCGAGGCCGGAGACTATTTGGGCCGCGACCCGTGACGGGTCGAGCCTGACAGTGCTGCCGTTGATGACGTCGGTAAAGCCGTACTTGCTCACCAGCACGAAAAGAGCCGTGCCGACGCCCACTACCGTGTAGGTGCGAATGCCGGCGGCCTTTTGCTTCAGCTCTCGTTCGAGCCCGATGAGCGCCGACAACCCGAACGCGATCGCGAGGTCGGCGATTTGGGTCCAGCTTTGCCCTACGGTTTGGCCGAACGCGATGACGTGCATGGAGGTCACCTAAGCACAATGCGGCGACCGGTTCTCGGATCTCAACTGGCTCGCGCCGCGAGCGAGGCACGAGCGGGCTGATGGATGGGGCGCAGAGCGCGACGGTCGTCGAAAGGGTCGGCGGCGAGTTCGAGATCGAGGATCGCGCGTTGCCCGCCCGCGCCGTGAGCTGGACAGCTCCAGGTGCCGTCGAGCTCGACCAGCCGGGTACCGGGGGCTTCGAGCCACGCCAGCACGCACTCGATTTCCTCGGACGTCGCGAACGCGGTCGGACCGGCCCCGTCGGCGACCGGTGTTTCGGACGTCGCGACGAGCGCGTCGACGTACGGCCCCGGCGCGGCACCCGGCGGGATCGTGCCCGTGGCGACGAGCCTTCCGTGCCGGACGACGACCACCTCCCATCCGGCGTCTTTCGTGCGGTGGGCCGCGACGAGGTGGCCGAGGGCCGCGAACGCGGTGAGCCGTTGCCCCCGCGCGGCGGCTCGCACGAACGCGGCAAGCCGGTCGCGTTGCGCGGCGGCGTCCTCGAATCTTTCGACGTCGGCCAGCGTTTCGATGCGTGAGAGCAGCGAACGCACGATGGCGCGCGGGTCGTCTTCTATCGCGCCCCTCACCTTTTCGACGAGTACCTCGTATTCGTCGACGGACTGGCTGCCGTCGCACGGCGCGCCGCAACGGCCGATCTCGGCCAGCGCGCATGACGCGCTGACGCGTTTGGGGTTCAGGCGCGTATGACATTGCCGCAAGGGCACGGCTTCGTGCACTGCCTCGACGGCGAGTTCGGCCGATTGCTTGCTCGAGAAAGGTCCGAGGTAGGTTGCGGCGTCGTCTTTGACCGAACGCACGATAGACAATCGTGGTAGCGGTTCGACGGTGAGCTTGACCCAGACCGATCGTTCGGGGAATTTGGACCGGCGGTTGTAGGGCGGTTTGTGTTCGGCGATGAGCCGCAGTTCGCGCACGTGGGCTTCGAGTTCGGTGGCGCAGACGATCGGCACGACGTCGTGCGCGATCGCGATCATCTCGGTCATGCGCGTGCGCATTTCGGACGCCGTGAAATAGTTGCGCACCCTATTTTTCAGGTCTTTCGCCTTGCCGACATAGAGAACGCGGCCGCGCTGGTCGCGGAACAAGTAGACGCCAGGGAGGTGCGGCATAGCGTTGGCAAGGTGCCGCTTTTTACGTTGCTGGGGCGACACCATGCCGGTAAACGTGCGCAACTCGTCGAGGGAATGGACGCCCAAGCTGCCGAGCCGCTCGAAAAGACCATGCAACACGTCGACCGTGGCCCGAGCGTCGTCGAGCGCTCGGTGGCTCGGAGTCGTGGTCGCATGGAAAAGAGGTGCGAGAGTGGCCAGCTTGCAGTTCGGAGCTTCGTCTCGGTTGAGTACGCGACGGGCAAGTCGCGCGGTGTCGACGGAGTCGAATCCGGGCCAAATGAGACTCAGTTTTGCCGTTGCGGCCTTGAGAAAGCCGACGTCGAACGGTGCATTGTGCGCGACCAGCACACTTCCGCTGGCGAACTCGAGAAAGCTTGGCAATACCGAGTTGATTCGTGGTGCTGTCGCCACCATCGCGTCAGTGATGCCGGTGAGCACCGCGATGAACGGCGGAATGGGCTCACCGGGGTTGACCAAAGTCTGGAATTCGCCGAGCACCTCGCCGCCGCGCACCTTTACCGCGCCGATTTCAGTGATGCCGCACGTCGCGGGGGAGCCGCCCGTCGTTTCGAGGTCGACGACCACAAACGTGACGTCGCGAAGCGGCTCGCCCAACTCATCGATCGTCGTCTGCACGGGCAGCGCTGTCGTCAGCACAGGTGCGGCTTGCTCGCTGCGATGGTCGAGGACGGCGGTCACGTCGCAGACGGTAGAACTCGATGCGGACAGTTCCGGGTTGCCACCCCGAGCGCCGTCCCGCCAAAACTGTCAGTGGCTGTATCTAGCGTGACTTTTGTCGATGCGGCTACCCCGGGTCGCGCCGATTTCAGGAGGAGGAAGTCGTGCTGATCGACTGCGATACGTGCACCGTCCGTGGCAGCGCTTGTGGTGATTGCGTGGTGACGGTGTTGCTCGGCGCCCCGCCAGACGGCGTCGAATTCGACGCTACCGAGCGGGCCGCCATTGCCACGCTCGCCGAGCATGGTCTCATTCCGCCGTTGCGGCTTATCACCGACGTGCGCGCTGAGCGCACCGCTTAGTTGACCCAGAGCGGGCGTTGGCCTCGGTGCGCAGCCGAGGCGATGTCGCGCCGCCCACGTTCGTGAATTGTTGCGGAGTGATTGCATTCTGACCACCGGCTGGTAGCCTTCGTCCGGGCATTCGTTCAAAAGTCGTGACGGTGCGGCCTGCGAGTGCTTGCGCCGAGTCTGTCGAAACCCGACACGACATCACGTTGTGGCGGTGCCGAGACGGAGCCGGGGACCCACCTTCCCCTGGGGTGAATCGGCGGCGTCGGAGCAATCCGGTGTCGCGGTAGGGCGTACTTCCCGCCCGAACCCGTCAGCTAACTCGGTAGGCGCCGAGGAAGAAGGAGATCGCCCCACCGTGGCGTCCCCGCGTCTTGTGCTGTCCAGGTTTACGGTTCGGTTGCTTGTCGCCGGGCTTGCGGCTCTTGCCGCCATGTCGCTCGCGCCCGCTGTGGCGCGGGCCGACCCGCGCGCCACGGCCGCGCAGGCTCAAGCGCAGTTGGCCGCGCTGTCTGACAAAGCCGAGGCGTTGACCGAGCAGTTCAACGCCTCGCAGGTGAAACTCGACGCGGCCCGCAAGGCGCTGGCGAACGACAAGGCCGCGATTGCCAAGGCGCAAGAGCAGGTCGACGCCACGAAAGACGAAGTCGCCCAAGTGGTGAGTGCCGCCTACGAGTCGGGTGGCTTCGGCACCGTGCAAGCGGTGCTCGACTCGGGCGATCCGCAAGCGGCGTTGCAGCGAGCAACCGCGCTGTCGATCCTCACCGACCAGCGCATGCGGCACCTTCGCATCGCCAAAGCGGCGCACAACAAACTCGCGCAAGCGCAGGCCAGCGCTACCCAGGAAAGCGAGCGCGTCGAGGCGATGCAGGCGTCGCTGCGATCGCGGCAGAAGATCATCGAAGGGCTGGTCGCCCAGCAGCAGGCGCTTCTCAAGCAGGCCAACGTCCAGATCGCTGCCGATCAAGCTCGGGCGGCGGCTGCCGCTCGTGCCGCCGCCGCCGCTGCCGCCGCGCAACGCGCGAGCCGCGCCCGGTCGCTGGCAGTCCAGCAAGCGGCGGTTCCGGTGAGCGCCAGTGGTGCGGCCGCGGCCGCCGTCCGGTACGCGTATGCACAGCTCGGCAAGCCGTACCGGTGGGCCGGCGCGGGTCCGTCCTCGTTCGACTGCTCCGGCCTCACCATGCGGGCCTGGCAAACCGCGGGTGTCTCGCTGCCGCACAATGCGCTGATGCAGTACCGCGACACGCGCCACGTCTCACGATCGCAACTGCAACCCGGCGACTTGGTGTACTTCGGCAACCCGATCCACCACGTCGGCATCTATATCGGCGACGGAAAAATGATTGAGGCTCCGTACACCGGCGCTGATGTGCGCATCACCGACTTCGGCTACCGGCACGACTACGCCGGCGCCTCACGGCCATGACTTTCCCCGCGCCATGACTTTCCCCGCACCATGACTTTCCCCGCACCATGAGCTTCCCCGCGCAACCTGCCCGGCGGTGGCCACCGACGACCGAGTCATCGGTGGCCACCGCATAAGATTTCTCCGTGATCGCGAATGAATTGTGCCGCTATGGGGTCACTTTTGTTTCGTGATCATCGGCAATCCGCGTTAGTGGGGGCGCCTTGACGCGCCTGCTCGTCGTCACCAACGACTTTCCGCCGCGTGCCGGAGGCATTCAGGCGTTCGTGCACGCGTTGACCACGAGGCTGGCAGCGCGCCTCGATGACGTTGTCGTCTACGCGCCGAAATGGCAGGGCGCTCGTGAGTTCGACGCGGCTCAGAACTTCGACGTCGTCCGGCATCCGACGTCGCTGATGCTGCCGGTGCCGAGCGTCGCGCGCCGCGCGGCAGCCATCGTGCGCGAACGAGACTGCGGCGCCGTGTGGTTCGGTGCCGCGGCGCCGCTCGCGCTTCTCACGCCGACCCTTCGCAAAGCCGGAGCGAGAAGGATTGTCGCGACCACGCATGGGCACGAGGCTGGCTGGGCGCAGTTGCCCGTCGCGCGGCAGGTGCTTCGCAAGATCGGGTCGGACGTCGACGTGCTGACCTATCTCGGCGATTACACGCGCCGCAAGTTCGAAGCGGCGTTGACGCCGTCCACGTCACTGCAACGCCTCGCTCCCGGGGTCGACGCCAACTTTTTCAGGCCCGGCGCGGGGGGCGACGGCGTCCGCGAGAAGCTAGGGCTTTCCGGAAAACGAGTCGTCGTGTGCGTTTCTCGGCTTGTTTCGCGTAAAGGCCAAGACACCTTGATAAAAGCAATGCCGGCGGTTTTGGCGGAGATCCCTGACGCTGGGTTGCTCATCGTGGGCAGTGGCCCGTACCGCAAGCGGCTGGAAAAGCTCGTCGACGTCGTCGGGGTGCGGCATGCGGTGCGATTCACCGGGGGAGTGCCGTGGGCAGACCTGCCAGCCTATTTCGACGCCGGCGATTTGTTCGCGATGCCCTGCCGTACAAGGAGAAAAGGCCTCGACGTCGAAGGGCTCGGCATCGTCTACCTTGAGGCGTCGGCAATCGGATTACCCGTTGTCGCCGGCAATTCGGGTGGCGCGCCCGATGCTGTCATCGACGGCAAAACCGGCTTTGTCGTCGACGGCACCGACATCGCGGCTGTGGCGTCGTCCGTGGTGCAATTGCTCAGCGACCCGCGGACTGCTCGTGAGATGGGAGCGGCGGGTCGAGCGTGGGTGGAGCGCGAGTGGAGCTGGGATGGCGCGGCCGATCGTCTCGAAGCGATGCTGAACGGCTGACCTCAGTTGTCGGGCGCGTTGAGCAACCCGAGTCGCATCGCCGCCACCAATGCCTGCGCGCGGTTCGCCGCGCCGAGTTTTTCGTACAACTTCGAAATATGGTTTTTCGTCGTCGACTCGCTGATGAAAAGCTGGCTGGAAATGGCGCCGATGCCCAACCCGTCGGCCAGGAGGCGCAAAATTTCGTCCTCGCGCTGAGTCAACGTTGGCATTGACGGTTCGAGCCGCCTTTGCATCGCGCCCGCCAGGTCGTTGGCCGAGAACGACCGAGGCGAAACCAGGGCATGGCGGGCGGCCGACACGACGTCATGAGCGGGGGCGTCTTTCGAAACGAAGGCCGACGCACCCGCCTCGAGTGCCCCGAACAATTGCTCGTCGCCCGCGTACATGGTGAGCACGACGATGCCGACGTTGCCGTCGCCTTCGCGCAGGGTGCGCGCGACGTCGAGCCCGCTCCCGTCAGGCAATCGGACGTCGACCACGACGACGTCGGGGTGGTGGTCGCGCGCGGCGGCGATCGCCTCGCTGACCGACCCCGCTTCGGCTACTACCGCGAAGTCGTCAGTGCGCTCGAACGCGCGCCGCAGCCCCTCGCGAATCAACTCGTGGTCGTCAACGAGAAGCACGCTCGCGGCCACCGCGGTCGCCTCCTTTCTCGACGACTCCGGTGCTGACCGTTGGCCCACGTCGCCGTTTGCGCCGCTCACCGAGCCGGACGTCGACGAAGGTGCCGTGCGGCACGCGCTGCCCGACGGTCAAGACGGCGCCGAGTCGCTCTGCCCGTTCTCGCATGACCTCCAAGCCGAAGCTGTCGAGGCGCGCTTGACCCATGCCGCGCCCGTCGTCCTCGATGCGGATGTGCGCGAAGGGCGGATCGACCCGGCAGGTCACCCACAAGTGTTCGGCGCTCGAGTGTTTGCGCGCGTTCGTGATGGCCTCCTGCGCGATGTGCAGTAACTCCGCTTCGACCGTAATCGGCAACCGTCCGGCGGCTTCGTCGAGTATCAGCCGTACCGAAAACGGCGCGCCCGAGCTGACGGCGCGCACGTAGTCGGACAGCGCGCTGCCAAGACCGACCTGTACCTGCACGTCACTGCGCAGGTCGAAGATCGACAACCGAAGTTCTCCTACCATGCGGGTCACTTCGCCCCGCAGCGTGCGCAACACGTCGCCGACCCGCGAGTCGTCGGCGTCGGCAGCGTCGGCAGCGAGGTCGTCGATGGCGTAGCCGAGCGATGCGAGTTCTTGGGCGATACCGTCGTGAATTTCGCGGGCGAGCCGGCGTCGCTCTTCGGATGCCGCGATCGAGCGCACCTCGCCGAAGAGCAAGGCGGTCTCGAGTCGAAGTGCCGCGTTTCCGACCTGGTCGGCCGCGGCGACGACCTGCCCCCGCGCGGGCGGCGTGGACGACGTCGACTCGAGCGCGACGACGCCCAAACTCCGGTCGCCCATGTGGATCGGGAACACCGCGTAGCTTCGCGCGTCGGTCGATCCGGTGCTCAAGGCGCCCGAGCCGACGGCGGGTCTGCCCGTCAAGAACGCCCTGCCCAGCGGATTCGCCTCGTCGAGGCCGGCGTCCCAGTCGACCGACGCCGCGCCCTCGACGGCGAGTGCGACGAGTCGTCCGCCGTCCGACCTGACGAAAACAGCACCTTTGTCGAAGCGGACTTCTTCTTGCAGCGACTGCAGCAGCGCTTGCGCGACGCTGAGGGCGTCGAGGCCGTCGGAGAGTTGGCGGCTGACGGTGCGCAGTTGACTCAACAGGTCGTAGGCGGCCTCGTAAGACCGGTTGACGTCAGAGCGCGGCGACTCGGCAGCGAGTCGGCGCACCCACGCGGCCAGCAGTCCGACCGCGAGCGCCAGCAGCAGCCACTCGCTCGCGGAGCCCGCGAATACTTGCAGGGGCGTGGCGTTGCCGGCCAACACATGGCCGACGAGCAGCACCAGCGCGCCGACGCTCGCGACGTTGACCGCCGGGATCCAACCGTCGAGCAGTCCGGCGGCAAAAGCTGGCGCGAGCAGGTAGGGCAGCAAGCTTGTGCGATCGCCGGGTGGAGCGATCACGCCGACGGCCGCGATGGCTACCTCGAGCGTCGGGAGCAGACGGCGAAGCCTGGTGTCGCGCACGGGAACCGTCGCGACCAAGGCGGCGGCGGTCACGACGAGCGCACCGGCGACGGCGCGTCGGGGGTTGGTGTCGAACGCCGCCGCCACGAAACAAAAGCCGAGCAGCGCAAGTCGAACCGCGAACGTGAGCGTTCGTGGCTCGGACAGCGCGCCCCCTCGGCGTCCGTTCTTCAGCGGCTGCCTCCTCGAGTGTCTGGCTCGGACCGTTCGGCTCGGACCGTTCGGCTCGGACGGCGATAAGACCGCCCGCTCCGATCACGACGACTCTCGCACCTCATCGGCGCGCGCGTGGCAAAGACGGAGTAAAACGCCCGCGAGTCGTGGAGCCGTCGTGGAAGCTCGCGCTCAGGGGCCGCTCGCGGCCGACTTCGCGCCGGCTTGGTAGAGCGCGTCGATCTCGGCGGCATATCGTGCCGCGACGACGTCGCGGCGGACCTTCAGCGTGGGCGTGAGTTCGCCGCCGTGTTCGGTGAAATCGTCGGCGAGGATTCGGAAACGTCGAATCCCCTCGGCCCGCGAGACCACCCGGCTCGCTTCGTCGACAGCGGCCTGAATCTCCGCCACGAGCTCTGGATCGTCGCGCAACTCAGACACCGCGCTGGCGGCGTCTTTGCCTGTCTTTTTCTTCCAGGCTTCGAGCGCTTGCTGGTCGAGCGTGACGAGCGCGCCGACGTAGGGACGCCCGTCTCCAACCACCATGCATTGCGAGATCAGCGGATGGCCGCGCAAGCGGTCTTCCAGCTGCGCCGGCGATACGTTCTTACCCCCGGCGGTGACGATGATCTCTTTCTTGCGCCCGGTGATGGTGACAAAACCGGCGTCGTCGATCGTGCCGAGATCGCCGGTGTGCAGGAATCCTTCGGTGTCGAACGCGGCTGCCGTGCCCTTGGGGTCGCCCCAATAACACTCGAAGACGTTGCCGCCGCGCACGAGAAGCTCGCCGTCGTCGGCGACCGCGATGGTGGTGCCGGCGAGTGGTGGCCCGACCGTGCCGATTTTCACTTTGTCGGGCCGATTCACCGCGGCCGCCGCTGAGGTTTCGGTCATGCCCCAACCCTCGAGCACCGGGATTCCGGCGCCGCGAAAGAAATGTCCGAGCCGGACGCCGAGCGGCGCTCCGCCAGAAATCACCCAGCGAACGTTGCCGCCCAACGCGGCCCGCAGTTTGCGAAAGATAAGGACGTCGAAAAACGCGCGGCGAATTCGCAACGCTAGCGGTACTTTGCCGTGGTCTCGGGCCTCGCTGGCGGCGATCGCGGTTTTCGTCGCGGCCGCGAAAATCTTTCCTTTCCCCTGATCCTCGGCGCGTTGTTGCGCGACGTTGTAAAGTTTCTCGAATACATACGGGACGGCGAGCAGCAACGTCGGTTTAAATGTCACCAAGTCGTCTTGCAGCGAATACGTATTTGGGCAGTGCCCGACGGGCACCGCCGCGTACATTGTGGCGACTTGAATTTCCCTGGCGAGTACGTGCGCGAGCGGCAAGAACAACAGCGCGCTGGTGTCGGATTCGAACAGCGCCGGCATGCTTTCGACGGCGCCCATCGAGCCGAAGAGCAGGTTGCGATGGGTGAGCGCGCACCCTTTGGGTCGTCCGGTCGTGCCCGAGGTGTAAATGATCGAAGCGAGTGACGACGCGTCGACCGCCGCGTGCGCTTGTGCGAGTACAGCGGAGTCGGCCGCTTCGCCCGCGGCACTGAGCCGGTCGAGGTCGTCGTGCTCGATCACCCAGACATGGCGCAAATCAGGAACCTGGTCGCGCACCAGGCCCACCGTCGACGCGTGCTCGCCACTCTCGACCACGATCGCGACGCACCCCGAGTCGGCGAGGATCCACGCCACTTGGTCGGCCGCTGACGTCTCGTACACCGGCACCGTCACGAGGCCCGCATGCCACAGCGCGTAGTCGGTGAGGGTCCATTCGTATCGGGTGCGTGACAACAGCCCGACCCGGTCGCCCGGCTGCAGCCCTGCCGCCAGGAAACCCGAGGCGAGAAGCTCCAGCTGGGCGCGGAATTGCCCCGCGGTTATCGACGTCCAGGTGGTGGGGGTTTCCGGGCGGGGCGCGTTCGGCGCGTCGGGCGCGGTCGGCGGTTTGCTCAGCGCCGCCGGCAGTACCGCGCGACGGCGAAACAACACGGCGTCGGGCGTGCGCTCGGCATGGCGCCACACGACGTCCGTCAGCGTCGCGTCGTCGCTGATGCTCACCACGGCGGGCGAGGTGACCTGGCGCACCAAACCTCCGGAAATGACAGCCTGCCAATCCAGGCTGAGACGGCAAAGTATCGGCGATGGCCCCCGTGCCGCCAAATCCAGGATTGGGAAAGGCCCGAGTAGCTCATTGTGACGGTCGCGAGAGCCGTCCGTGCGGAGCAACGCGGATCGGCTTTCGCGGGTCTGTCCGTCAAGCCGACCGGGCTTCCTGCCGACCTTTTCAAGCGTGAGCCCGGACCTGCAGACCGAGCGGCGTTGCCCCCGTTGCCGCGCCTTGGTGCGGCCCGGCGCGCCGTGGTGCACCCTGTGCTACGCCGATCTTCGGCCCGCTCCTGAACGCGCTACTCCTGAACGCGCCGCAGCCGAACCCGCTGATCTCGGACTGGCTGTTGACGAACCTGCTGTTGCGGCGGCCGCGGAGTTGCCGGTGACCACCCAGCCGTTCGACCCGCTCACCGCTCCGATCGATGCCCTCGAGGGGCCACCGCCCGTTCCGGCCGGTGTCGATCGCGCGGCCGTTCCGGCCGGTGTCGATCGCGCGGCCGTTCCGGCCGGTGTCGATCGCGCGGCCGTTCCGGCCGACGCCTCGTCCGCGGTGACGTGGCCGTGTCATCGGTGCGGTGAACAGGTGCCGTTCGACGACGGCGTCTGCCGGAGCTGCGGCGCGGTCTTCCTCGACGGCGCGTCGGAGGTCGATCCGGTTCTTCGCCGCTTCGGGTCGGTCTCGCCCCAAGCCAAGGCCGTGATCATGCTGGGCGGCAGCGCGGCGATGGCTGCCATCTTTTTGGGTCTCATGTACCTTCTCGGGGCCTTGTTCTGAGCGGCCGCGGGCGCGCGGGGTGAGTACGCTCGGGCAGATGGGCGACCAGACCAGCGCCGGCATCGTGATCGACGCGAGGCCTGACGTCGTGATGGCGGCGATCGCCGATTTCGACAAATACCCGCTGTGGATACCGCAACTAAGCAAGGTCGAAGTCGTTTCGCGCGACGAAGACGGATCCGCTCGGGTGGTCCGGTTCGTTCTTGACGCGGCGCCGATCGTCGACGATTACTCTCTTGCCTACGAGTGGGCGGAGCGCGAGGTGCGCTGGCATCTTCTCCGCGGCAGGCTGTTCAAGACGATGGACGGCAGCTACCGGCTACGTGAGGTGCCAGCTGGCACTGAGGTCGAGTACACGCTGACCATCGAGCTCGGCCTGCCTCTGCTCGCGGTGTTCAAGCGAAAGGCCGAACAGCTCGTCACCCGGACCGCGTTGAACGCGCTGAAGGCTTACGTGGAACGATGATGACTATCGCCCGAGGGAAATACGCCGTGACATCGCGCGCCCTGTCGCCGGTCATGGACTGGTCTGCGCGGCAGCCTGCCGCCGCGGCCTGTTTCGTTACGCCCATCTGGCGATCATGTCCGTGATGTCCGTCGCTCTCGGCTCGATCGGAGAACAGGTATGGGGCTGACCATCGGCGTCGACGTCGGTGGCACGAAGGTGCTGGCCGGCGTAGTCGATGAGGAGGGCGCCGTCCTCGAACAGGTTCGAGAGACGACCCCGAAGACCGACCCCGGTGCGATCGCCGACGTCGTCGGCGCGTTGGTTGCCGATCTACGCTCGCGGCACAACGTCGAGGCAGTGGGCATCGGAGCCGCCGGCTTCATCGACCTCGACCGCGCCAACGTCTTGTTCGCCCCCAACCTGGTCTGGCGCGACGAGCCGCTGAAGGAACGCGTCTCCAAGATCGTCGATGTACCCGTCGTTGTCGAAAACGACGCCAACTGTCATGCGTGGGCCGAGTACCGGTTCGGTGCCGCTCGCGGTAAGCGCGCGGTCGTCGCGACGATCGTCGGCACCGGAATCGGCGGCGGCCTGGTATTCGACGGCGCGGTTTTTCGTGGTGGCTTCGGCATCGCCGCCGAGTTCGGCCACATGCGCGCGGTGCCGGGCGGGCGTCAGTGCGGATGCGGAAACCTGGGCTGCTGGGAGCAGTACGCGAGCGGCATGGCACTGGTTCGCGAGGCCCGCGAGGTGGCACGCGAGACCCCGGATCGTATGCCGCATTTGCTCGGCTCGGTCGGCGACGACGTCGCGGCGATCACTGGGCCGCTGGTCACCGCCGCTGCCAATGCGGGCGACCCCGGCGCGCTCGACTGCTTCACGACAGTCGGCACGTGGCTCGGTGAGGGTCTTGCCGATTTGGCGGCGATCCTCGACGCCGATTGCTTCGTCGTCGGCGGCGGCGTGTCCGATGCCCGACGTTTGCTGATGGATCCGACGTGCGTCGCGTTCAGCGCGTCGCTCACGGGCGCGACCTACCGCCCGCACGCGCCTGTCGTCGCTGCCGAACTCGGAAGCTTGGCGGGGCTGGTCGGTGCCGCCGACCTCGCCCGGCACCGCTAGCGCGGCAAGGTCGCTGAAGGGGGCCGATGGTCGACGTCCGGCTGCTCACCTACAACGTGAGATCGCTGCGTGACGACTCGCGCGCGGTGGCGCGGGTTATCAAAGCGTGCGAACCGGACGTCGTCTGCATCCAAGAAGCACCGCGGTTTTTCCGCTGGCGATCGAAGTGCGCGGCGCTCGCGCGCGACTCGGGGCTTTACGTCGTCACTGGCGGCAGGCCCGCTGGGGCGATGTTGCTGCTCGCGTCGTTGCGTGCGAGGGTCGTCGAGACCCGCGACGTCAAGCTGTCGAAGCGACCCCGACTTCACCAGCGCGGCATGGCCATCGCGGTGTTCGAGATCGCTGGAGCGCGATTCGGCGCCGCCAGCATTCATCTCGATCTGGTCGAAGACGAACGACGCCGCCATGCCGACGAAATCCTCGACCACGCGGGGGTTTTCGACGTCCCGATGATTGTGGCGGGCGACATCAACGAAGAGCCGAGCGGCCCGGCGTGGCAGCGGCTTGCGCAGTGCTATCGCGATGCCTATTCGGTTTCACCGGACGGCGGTGAATTCACCTCGACGGCGGCTGCGCCGACCCGGCGGATAGACGCGGTGTTCGTCGATCCGCGCCTCGACATCGTGAGCTGCGGCGTACCAGACGTTGCCGAAACAGAGACGGCTAGCGACCACAGGCCGGTGCTCGCGGTCGTGCGTGTGCCGTAACGGCGTATTCAAACGACGGCACCGTCGTCACTACATCTAGACGACGGCACCGTCGTCACTACATCTAGACGACGGCACCGTCGTCACTATCGGAATCGTCGGGTCGGTCGGATCGCATGCCGCCAACCAAGATCAGAAATCCGCCGACGATTCCGATGACGCCGAGCGCGAACGATCCCGGCACGATGTCGCTGAACTGCTTTACCACGATCAGGGTGAAGCCGGTCGCGATCGCCAGGATCGCCCATTTCGTGGGCGTGCGCAGGGCCGGAGCCGGCGGTGGGGTCGGCGGAATGAAGTGCTCGTCGAGGATCGACAGCGGGTCGTATTCTCCGCCGTAATCGGCGTTCGCCGTTGCCGGTTCTGGCTCGGGCGCTCGGTCGGCCGGTCGCACGACCCGGCGCCGCACCGAGGGCTGCTCGTCGTCGTCGCCGGGGGTCGGGCGGATGTCTTCGGCCGCCGGCCAGCGCGGTACGACGTCGTCGGGCGCGCGGTCGAAGTTCGCGACGAGCTGGGCCCAGACGTCGTCGCCCGACGCCGTGCCGGTCGTGACGTCGAAAGTCGAATCGACCGGGATGTCGTCCGCCCTGCCTGATATCGCACCGGACGTGTCGGCTGTGATCGGTTCGGTGGTGCCTGCCGTGTGCTCGTTGAGCAGGTTGATCGCGCGGCTGTGCTGCTCGCGGTCGACCCACAGCCGGTCGCGGGGTCGTTCGGGCAGGTGGACGTCGAGGTATCCGCCCATGTGCCCGGTGCTCGGTTCGACGTAGGCGGCGATGCTTTCAGCTCGCAAGACGTCGAGCATCGCGTCGGCGAGGCGGGGATCGAGATCGGCGAGCGGCACATAGTGACGGGCGACGAAGCCGTTGTCTCGGGCGGACATGACTCAATCCTGCCCGGTCTGTGCCGCGGATGCGATTGCGATGCCTGAGATACGCCGAATGAAACGAAGACTCTCGATGAAGATCTCGTCTGCGTCGTAGTCGAGCGTCGCTACGTGGAAGCTGCGATCAAGTACCCGCTCCTCGACGTCCAGCGCGGTGACGCCGTGAAGGAGCACGGCCGTGTTCTCAGGTTCGACGACATGATCGACCGCGCTGCGAAACACCAGCAACGGTTGGTTGACGCGGCCGAGGTCCGCGCGGGTGATCGCCCAAAGTTTGGTGAGCGAATGCAAGGCTCGCAGGGGAGTGCGCCCGTAGCCCGCCTCAGAAACGCCCGGCTTCGCGATGTCGCCGCCGATGCCTTTGATGGCCGGCACAACATCTTTCAACACCGGCAGGGCAAGCATCGCGCGGCGCTTGCTCAGCAGCGAAGGGTTGACCGCCACGATCCCCGCGACGTCGCTGCCGTGAACCTCGGCAAGGCGCAGCGCGAGCGTGGCGCCCATTGACAACCCGACGGCGAAAACGCGTTCATGGCGTTCGCGCAGATCGCGGAACGCGGCGTCGACCGCGCCGAACCAGTCGGGCCAGCGGGTGAGCTGAAGGTCTTGCCAGCGGGTGCCGTGACCCGGCAAGCGGGGCAGTCGCACCGCGAGTCCGGCGTCCGCGAGGAATTGCGCCCACGGCCGCATCGAGGCCGGCGATCCGGTGAAGCCGTGGCAGACGACGACGCCGACACGGCTCGCCGGCGCGTCGCGGCACAACGGTTCGGTGCTTTGGTCCACGCAACTCCTCGCGCTTCGTTGGTCGCTGGACTTGGCGACGATGGTCGCACGGACCGGCGTTCGCGGGCGAGCCGACGGCGGTAGGGTTCGCTCGGGTGTTCTCCGCTGTACGTGCTCTCGGAAAGGGACGTCGGTGTTCTACTGGCTGGCGAAGTGGACGTTGGGAGCAACCCTTCGCTTGGTCTTTCGGCCCAAGGTCGTCGGGCTCGAGAACGTGCCGACCCATGGCGCCGCGATTATCGCGAGCAACCATCTGTCCTTTTCCGATTCCTTCTTCGCGCCGCTGGTGATACCGGGGCGCAAGGTCACCTTCATGGCCAAAGCCGAGTACTTCACCAGGCGCGGCATCAAGGGCTGGTTCAGCCGCACGTTCTTCAAGAGCATCGGCCAGTTGTCGGTCGACCGATCGGGCGGCAAGGCGAGCGCGGCCGGGTTGCGCACCGGCCTCGAGGTGTTGCAGGCAGGCGAGTTGCTCGGCATTTACCCCGAGGGCACCCGCTCGCCTGACGGGCGGCTCTACCGCGGCCGCACCGGAATCGCGCGGCTAGTGCTTCAGGCGCAGGTGCCGGTCATACCGTGCGCGATGGTCGACACCGATCGGCTGCAACCGCCGGGGCAGGTGGTGCCGCGCATCGTTCGGCCCGAAGTGCGGTTCGGTCGCCCGCTTGATTTCTCCCGCTATGCCGGCTTGGAGACCGACCGTTTAGTGTTACGCGCGATCACTGACGAGATCATGTACGAACTGATGCGGTTGTCGGGCCAGGAGTACGTCGACATCTACGCCACGAAGGCGAAGGAACAGCTCAAGAAAATGCGGTCCGCCCCGGCCGATGTCTCGCCGGAACCGGGCCGCTAGGCTGTCCGCCGCTGTTGATCGATCGAGAGGCTTGAAAAGCGATGCGAGTTGGTGTCCTCACCGGTGGCGGAGACTGCCCCGGGCTCAACGCGGTGATTCGTGCTGTCGTGCGCAAAGGCGCCGGTGAGTACGGCTACGAGTTCGTTGGGTTTCGCGACGGCTGGCGCGGCCCGATTAACAGCGAGACCATGCCGCTCGGCGTGCCGGAGGTGCGTGGCATCTTGCCGCGCGGCGGCACGATCCTCGGCTCGTCACGCACCAACCCGGCCAAGATTGACGGCGGGTTCGACATCATCAAGGCCAATCTCGAGAAGCTCGGCGTCGACGCGCTGGTGGCGATCGGCGGCGAAGACACACTCGGCGTCGCGACCAAGCTGAACGAATTCGGCGTGAAGGTGGTCGGCGTCCCGAAGACGATCGACAACGACCTGTCGGCCACCGACTACACCTTCGGCTTCGACACCGCCGTCAACATCGCGATGGAGGCGATCGACCGCCTGCACACCACCGCCGAGTCGCACCACCGCGCGCTCATCGTCGAGGTGATGGGCCGCCACGCGGGCTGGATCGCGCTGCACGCGGGCATGGCCGGCGGCGCCAACGTGATCCTCATCCCCGAGATCGCGTTCGACATCGAAGAAGTCTGCAAATACATCGAAGAGCGGTTCCGCAGCCAGTACGCCCCGATCGTCGTCGTCGCCGAGGGCGCGACGCCGAAGGAGGGCACCATGGAATTGCAGTCGGGCGAACTCGACGCCTTCGGCCACGTGCGGCTCGGCGGCATCGGGCAGCGGCTCGCCGAAGAGATCGAGAAGCGTACGGGCAAAGAGGCGCGCACCACGGTGCTCGGGCACATCCAGCGCGGCGGCACGCCGACGGCGTTCGACCGAGTGCTCGCGACCCGGTTCGGTCTGCAGGCGATCGACACCGTCCACGACGGCGACTGGGGCAAGATGGTCGCGCTTCGCGGCACCGACATCGTGCGGGTCAACCTCATCGAGGCCACCGGCGAGCTGAAGACGGTGCCGGTCGAGCGCTACTCCGAGGCCGAGGTGTTTTTCGGCTAGCCTGTTTGCGCCCCGGCTCGTGGATCACGTTCGGGGAGGTAACGGGTCCCTTACGAGGTCTAGAGCCTTCGTGAAGCACGAGTTTGCCGCATAAAGGCGCAGCTGGCCGTGTCGTGACCGCGTGATGCAGACGCCGGACGGCGGAAACCCGCTCGACCTACGCCGGTAGACTTCGCTCATGCATTCCATGGACACTTGGCGTTCGCTCCCGGCCGCGCAACAACCGGATTGGCCGGACGACGCCGAGCTGCGCCGGGTTGCCGAGCAGCTGTCGCAGTTGCCGCCCCTCGTCGTCCCCGAAGAATGCGATCGGCTGCGGGCGAGGCTGGCCGACGTCGCCCGTGGCAAGGCGTTTTTGCTGCAGGGCGGCGACTGCGCGGAGACTTTTGCCGACGCTACGGTAGAGAAGGTCCGCGACAAGACCAAGATTTTGTTGCAGATGGCGGTCGTGCTCACGTACGGCGCGAGCGTGCCGGTGGTAAAGCTCGGCCGCATGGCCGGGCAATACGCGAAGCCGCGCTCGAAGAACACCGAGGTCGTCGACGGCGTCGAGTTGCCGAGCTACCGCGGCGACGCCGTCAACTCGATCGAGCGCACGCCACAGGCGCGCACCCCTGATCCGGCGCGGTTGCTCGAGGCTTACCATCGCGCCGCGGCGACGCTGAACTTGATTCGCGCGCACGCCACCGGCGGCTTCGCTGATCTGCGCAAGGTGCACGCGTGGAATTCCGACTTCGTGCGCCGAAGCCCGGCGGGCCAGCGCTACGAGTCGATCGCCAGAGATATCGAAAGAGCACTGCAGTTCATGGCGGCCTGCGGATTCGACCTCGACGGCGCCGACGTCGCCCACCAAGTCGAGCTGTTCGCGAGCCACGAGGCACTCTTGCTCGACTACGAATCGGCGCTTACCCGCTACGACGCCGAACACGACGCGACTTACGACTTGTCGGCGCACCTGGTCTGGGTGGGCGAACGCACGCGCGATTTGAACGGCGCGCATATCGAATTCGCCAGCCGCATCGCGAATCCGATCGGTGTGAAGCTCGGGCCGACCACATCACCCGACACTGCGGTGGCTTTGCTCGAAAGACTCGATCCCGAACGCGTTCCCGGCCGCATGATGTTCGTGAGCCGCATGGGTGCCGAGCGGGTGCGCGACGTGTTGCCGCCCATTGTCGAAAAGGTTCGGGCGACGGGCGCCGAAGTCATTTGGAGCTGCGACCCGATGCACGGAAACACCATCGAGTCTGCGAGCGGATACAAGACCCGTCACTTCGACGACGTCGTCGAAGAGGTCACTGGATTCTTCGAGGTGCACCAAGCGCTCGGCACGATCCCCGGCGGCTTGCACGTCGAACTCACCGGCGAAGACGTTACCGAATGCCTCGGTGGAGCCGACGACATTGTCGACGCCGACCTCGCGGACCGTTACGAAACGGCCTGCGACCCGCGCCTCAACGTCGGCCAGTCACTCGAACTCGCCTTTCTCGTCGCGTCGATGCTTCAAGACGGACGTCGATCCCGCGGCTAGTTCGCGGTTGTTGTGGGGTGGCGGGCGCGACCGAATTACCCAGCTTTGTATCGCTATCCGAAATGGCTTGACGTCCTCCGGAAAGCTAATGGGCTGCCGGAGTAGCGCGAGCAAGGTCATTTACGCCATACTGCGCTTCGTCCGTATTCGATCTACGGGGGAGTCCCGATGCGTGCGCCGCGTGTTGTCGTCGTCCTGGCCGCTGTTGCCTTCGCCGTTGCGACGCCGTTGGGTGTCGGCTACGCGTCAGACTCATCGAGCCCGGGTTCAACCGGTTCCATCGCGGGGACGGTTACCGGCGACGGAGGTTCAGTTGCTGGCGCCTGCGTGGATTTGGAAGGTGGGTACTCCACTCCTCCTCAGACGCACACCGATTCAAATGGTGCGTATCTGTTTTCAGACCTCGCCACCAGCACGTCAGGCGAATATTACTTTGTCGAGGTAGACGCCAGCTGTAGCGCCGATCTGGACGCGGACAACTACCTTCGGTATCAGTCCACCGGTGTCTCTGTCACCGCTGGTCAGACGACAACCGTTGACGTGAGTCTGCAGTTGGGTGGTTCCGCGGCCGGGAGGATTCTCGACGCGAGCGGCAACCCACTCGCCGGGGTTTGTGTTGGTGCCTACCCTGACGATCCTGCGTTCATCGGGTGGGCACAGGGATACACGCAGACAGATGCTGATGGCTCTTTCGTGCTTCGAGGCGTTATTCCTGGCGATTACCGAATCAAGATCGATGGTTGTTACGCATCGACGGTGCCTAGCGGCCCTGATATTCAGCCGGAGTATTACTACAACGACGGCGGTAGCGTTTCGAACGGCACGCAAAGCAAGGCCGATCTCACGACTGTCCCGATCGCCAAGGGCTCACAAGCATTGCTGGAGGATCAGAAGACTGCTCCTGGCGCGGACCTTGTGCTAACGACTGATGTCGACCCGACTGGGATTCAGCCATACATATTTCCTGTCGATAGCGGTTACACCGACCTCCTCGACGCGGGACTTATGGACCCGGTATTCGGGCTCAATGGTTGGAAAGTCACCAAGCTTATCCCTGGTGACTATAAGATAGGATATCAGTATTGGGATCCCGTGACCGGATTGTCTCGCGCTGGCTACATCGGGTACTACAAAGGAATCGGCGTCGACGGAAGTATGGATACGGCGACCGCAATCCCCGTCGTTGAAGGCGACAACGAGATCAGCGACCATATAGTCGTGCCGCCTATTGTCGACTCGACTACGACGTTGTCTGTGTCGCCGAATCGAGTCCCCGCGGGGAGCCAGATGACTATTACAGCCAGGGTGACGTCCAACTCGGGCACGCATGTTCCGGCGGGCGTGATCGATTTCTTCGATTTGAGCGTAGGTGGTGCCGCTGGTGGTCAATATTTAGGTCCGTCGGTTCTCGATTCGTCCGGCAGAGCGACCTTGCCATGGACCGTGTTGACGGGATCGCACACGATCGCTGCCTATTACAGTGGCGACGGCGGCACTCACGACAGCCATGGCGAAATCGCTATTGTCGATGGCGTCGCACCAGGAGGCAGTAGCGGCGGAGGGGGTGGTGCCGCACCTCCGGCCCAGTCCACTGTGACCGGCACCGTCGACGACGGCGAGTCGTTGTCGTCCGACCCGGGTGGTACGCCCAACGACGCGAACCCGCTGATTATCAACGTCAGCACGCCGAAGGGTGGCAGCATCAGCATCGATGAGACGCCGCCAGACACGAATATCAGCGGTTACAAAATCCTCAATGTGGGAGCCACTATTACCGCGCCCGCCGCGACGACGTCCGATCCGTTGAAGGTGACTTTCCAGGTCTTCGACGGAAAATTGCCCAACGGTTATTACGGTTCCGACCTCACCGTATTCCGTGATGGCAGCCCGGTGGCGGATTGCGATACGCCGGATGTCGCGGCGCCAGACCCCTGCGTTGCCTCGAGAACAACCGAAAACGGTGTCACGACTATCGTCGTGTTGTCGTCGCACGCGAGTACGTGGGACGTCGAGGCCGCCAATGTCGGTCGCATCGGGGGTCGTGACCGCATTACTACCGCGGTAGCGGTCTCCCAGGATTCGTTCCCCAACGGCAACGCCGGCGCGGTCGTGCTCGCACGCGCCGACGATTTCCCCGACGCGTTGGTCGGCGCGCCCCTCGCGGCCGCGAAGAACGCGCCACTGCTGCTCACCGACGGCGCGGCGTTGCCCGCCGCGACGGCGTCCGAGATCGATCGGGCGCTGCCCAACGGCCAGACGGTTTACGTGCTGGGCGGCCCGGCCGCGATCCCTGACAGCGTCGTGACCCAACTTCAAAGGAGTGGCTACACGGTCGTCCGGTATGGAGGAAACGACAGGTTCGACACGGCAGTCAAGGTTGCTGACGCGCTCGGCGATCCGCAAACCGTGTTGCTCGCGACCGGAACGAACTTCCCCGACGCGCTCGCGGCCGGTCCGGCGGCAGCGCACGTCGGCGGCGTCGTGCTGCTGACCAACGGCAAGGCGCTGCCGGCGGCGACGTCCGGCTATGTGAGCAAGCACGCTGACACGGTTTACGCGATCGGCGGACCCGCCGCGGCGGCCGATCCCACGGCGATGCCGGTGTTCGGCGCCGACCGATACGCGACCGCGACCGCCGTTGCCACCAGGTTTTTCCCGGCACCGACAGCCATTGGTGTAGCGACGGCGGCTAATTTCCCCGACGCGCTTTCTGGCGGCGCGCAACTAGCGCTTGTCGGCGAGCCGCTTGTGCTCTCGAGCCCGGAGTCGGTGCCGTCCGCGACGACCGACTATCTGACGAGCGTTAGGGGCACGGCCACGACGGCGCACATGTTCGGCGGAGTCCAGGCGCTTGCCGACGCCGTGCGTAGCCAAATCGAACACGCCCTCGGCAGCTAGGCGAGCGCGTCAACTACCTGTCACGTAACGCTTTCAGTAGCGCGAGGTCGTCGCGATGCTCGGGCGCCTTGCCCGGCGTTTCGAGCACCACCGGCACACCTCGCGTCGCCGGGTGCCGAAACAGTTCGGCGAACGGCTCCGCGCCGATGCGGCCCCGGCCGATGCGTTCGTGGTTGTCGCGGTTCGACCCGCGCTCGTCTTTCGAATCGTTGGCGTGCACGAGCTTCAGCCGGCCGCGACCGACCGTGCGCACCAGCGTGTTCAACGTCGCGCGAACCCCGCCGGGCATGGCCAAATCATGCCCAGCCGCGAACGCGTGACAGGTGTCAAGGCAAACCCCGAGCCGCGGATGCTCGTCGAGCATTTCAAAATACGGGCCAAGGTCGTCGACCGTCGCGGCAAGGGATTGCCCGGCACCGGCGGTGGGTTCGATGAGCAAGTCGGGGCCGTCGTCGGTGATTTCGTCGAGCAGCGGCAGCAAATGCTCACGAAGTTGCTTCATCGCCACCGGTTTGCTCGACGGCGTCACGGCAGAACCGGCATGGACGACGACACCCCGCGCGCCGATCGCACGCCCGCGCGCCAGCGCGTGCCGAAGCGATCGCACGGAGTTTTCGAGTGTGGTCTCGGTGGGCGAGCCCAGGTTCACCAAGTAGGGCGCGTGCACGAACGCCGGAAGCTTCGACGTGGCGCAACCGGCGCGAAACTCGTCGTCTTGCTTTGGATCGCCCGGCGACAAGGCCCAGCCGCGCGGGTTCGACAAGAACACTTGCACCGCTTCGGCCCCAACGTCGCGCGCGTAGGCGAGCCCACCGCTGGAGAGGCCACCCGCGACCGGCACGTGCGCGCCGACGGGCGACGGTTTGCGAGGTGGCATGTACCTAGGATGTCAGAAGGCGGATAAGGCTCGTTATGCCTTTGCCTAAAGGACAAGCGGCGAAAAGCGAATCAGTCGGCCCACAGCGAGACGACCGTGCCGTGCGGCTTCATCGAGCCACCCTTCGGGTCTTGCTTGACGACGATGCCGAACCGACCCTTGTCGACGACCTTCACCTGGAAGCCGGCGTCGGTCAAGGCCTTCGACGCCTGCTCGAGGGTGGTCCACGACGCCGGGTTGGCCAGATTGCTGGTGACGTCGGGCACCTTGAACAACTCAGGCCCCTTCGACACGTTCAGCGTGATGGTGTCGTTCTTGAACGCGGTGCCGTTGGCCGGCGTCTGTGAGATCACCACGCCCTTGTCGACGGTGTCGCTGAACTGCTCGTTCACGGTGACGTTGAACCCGGCGGCTTTCAGCGCCTTTTCGGCGTCGTCGGCTTTCTTTCCCTGGTAGTTGGGCACCTCGATCGGCTGGCGGCCCTTGCTCACCTGCACCGTCACGGCCGAACCCCAGTCGAGCGGGGTGTCGCCGGGCGGCGGGTCGACGGCGACGACGTTGCCGGACGGCACCGTGTCGCTGAAAACCGGGACGGGCGACGCCACGGTGAACCGGCCGTCCTTTTCCAGCACGGCCTTATACGCATCGTAGGTGGTGGTGTTCGGGTCGAACGCCGGAACAGTGGTCGTATGCCGGCCCTTCGAGACGATGACCGTCACCGCGTCGCCGCGTTTGACGCGGTTGCCTTTGTCGACGTTCTGGCTCATGATCTCGTCGGCCGGGACCGTCGTGCTCCATTGCTTGCTCGGATCGACGACGAGCTTCACATGCGCCTTCGCCGCTTGCGCTTGCGCGTCGGTGACCGAGAGGTGGTAGAAGTCGGGCACGGTCGTGTATTGCCCGACGCCGTACCACCAGCCCGCGCTCGCGGCGCCCGCGGCGAGCAAGAGCACGATCAGCAGCGCCATCAATCCGCGCCGCCGGCGTCGCCGCCTTCGCGACCGCGCGTCGTCGTCCGGTGTCGAGCCGTCTTCGTCTCCAGGCGATGTGATGCCGCCCTCGGGCATGTCGACGACGAGGGTTTGATGGGTACGCGGCGTCAGCGTCGTGGCGGCGCCCGCGTCGGCCTCCAGCGCCGGCAGGGTGCGACGCACGCGCACCACTTCGGCCAAGAACGCGCCGGCGTCGGTTGGTCGCGCGTCGGGATCGCGCGCGGTCGCGCGTTGTACCAACGCGTCGACGGGCGCCGGAATGCCCGGCACAAGGTCGGACGGCGGGGGCACCGTCTCGTGGGCGTGCCGGTACGCGACGGAGATCGGCGTGTCGCCGTCGTAGGGCGGCCGACCAGTGAGCATCTCGAAAAGCATGATCCCGGCCGCGTAGACGTCGCTTCGCGCATCGGCGACGCCGCGGGTGACCTGTTCAGGGGCGAGGTAGGCGACCGTGCCGATCAACGTGGTGGCGCTTGTGGTGGTGTGAGTCGCGGCGGCGCGGGCCAACCCGAAGTCGGCGACCTTCACGCGACCGTCGTCGGCGAGCAATACGTTTTCGGGCTTGACGTCGCGGTGCACCAAACCCGCCGTGTGGGCGGCCGACAACGCGGCCAGCACTGGGTGCAAGATCGACAAGGCCTCTTGAGGCTGGAGGTGGTCGCGTTCGCGCAGCAAGTCGCGAAGCGTGCGGCCCTGCACGTACTCCATCGCCAGGAACACCTGGCCGTCGTCCTCGCCTTGATCGAAAACCGCCACTACGTTCGGGTGCGACAGCCGCGCCGCCGACCTGGCTTCGCGGATGAAGCGCGCGACGAACTCGTCGTCTTCGGCGTAGATCTGATGCATCACCTTTAGCGCGACGAGCCGATCAAGCCGGACGTCGAGCGCCCGGTACACCGTGGCCATGCCGCCGCGCGCGATACGCGACTCGACCCGATAGCGGCCGTCGAGCACCCGCCCGACGAGGGAATCGGAAACTGTCGCGTCCACGGCACCCGAGTCTACGTGGGGACCGGCACCGAACCGGGGAACCGACGCTTCGGCAACGCCCGGGAGATCAGGCGATCAATCTCCCACTTGCCGGGGTATCAGCGTGTCCGTACGCTGCCCGCAACCGATCGGAAGGGCTCGATCGAATGGAGAGCGAGATGGCGGTGACGCGTTGAGCACCCGGAGCGCGAGCGCGAGTTGGGTGCCCGGCCCGCTGCGCTGCGACGTCGTCGTCGAAGGGTTCTCCGTCGCGGTCGATGAGCCGGCCGAGGTCGGCGGCACCGACCTCGCGCCCCAACCGACCGACTTCTTTCTCGTCTCCGCCGCGTCGTGCTTCGCGCTGTCGATGGTCTACAGCGCGGGCAAGCACGGCGTCGAGTTCGACCGGCTTCGAGTTGACGCGGTCGGGCACTACAAGGGCACCCGATTCGACTCCGTGCGCATCGAGGTCTACGCCGAAGGCGCGGGCGACGCCGACATGACGTCGATCGTCGAAGGCGCCCAGCGGGTTTGCTATGTCACCAACACGATTCGCGAAGGCGCCGCCGTCGACATCGTCGTGAAGGGCCCGTGAGCGGCTACCGCAGCGTGATGTCGACGCCGTGTTCCTCTTTCGGGCGCGGGCCGAAATAGCGACGCTCCGACTCGTCGATCTTGATGTCGTTGATGCTCGACTCGCGCCGATACATCAAGCCTTCTTCGTTGAACTCCCACAGCTCGTTGCCGTAACTGCGCCACCACTGACCGTCGGGGTCGTGCGACTCGTACTGATAGCGGACGGCGATCCGATTGTCGGTGAACGCCCACATCGACTTGCGCAGCGAATAGTCAAGTTCGCGCGCCCACTTGACGCGCAGGAATTCCACGATGGCGGCGCGCCCTTTGACGAAGGAGTCGCGGTTTCTCCACTCGGAGTCTTCGGTATATCCCTGCGCGACGCGCTCGGGGTCGCAGGTGTTCCACGCGTCTTCGGCGCCTTGCACCTTCTGAATGGCGGTTTCGCGGGTAAACGGCGGAACCGGCGGACGTGCGGCCATGGCAATCCTTCTTTCGCTCATCGATGACGCTACTCGTCAGTGCCTTTTCTGAAACACCGGCCGGTTGAGTACGGCTAACGCGTGCAATAGTCATGAGAGCTGGCGTAGCCCCGTCACTGATTCCGTAGTGAGATCGATGACGCCGGCGCGTTCGGTCGCTTTCGCCAACGCGACGACGCCGCTCGAGTCGACGGTTCCAACTACAGCGGCGTCGAGATCCCGGTCGAGAAACGGCGTGATGCATTGCGTTTCCTTGCCGGCAGGCGCGCACAACAAGAACCCGAAACTCGGAAAGCAGGTGAGCCACCGCTCGAGCGGTACGTTCTTCGGCCGGGGGAGCGCGTCGAGTTCGAGCTCGACGCCGAGCCGCCCGTGTTCAAGGAGCATCGCGAGCGACCCGACGAGGCCGGCCATGCTGATGTCTTTCGCCGCCACGCACGCGCCTGTCGCGGCTACGTCAGCAAACAGGCGGACGTCGCCCGCCATGCGTTCTTTGCGCCGGTCGAAACCTCGGAAGAACGGGAAATCGTCGCGCATGTCGCCGTCCGTTGCCGCGACGACGATCAGCCGGTGACCGGCGCGCGCGTTCGCCGACGACAGCGGGTGGTCGGCACGGCCGACGCCGAATGCGGAAAGCGCCGGCTCGCCGTCGTAGTCGGTCAGGTGACCGCCGAGCAGCGGCACGTCGTACATCTCGCACGCGAAACGTATTCCTTCGAGGATGCGCCGGGCGGTGGCGGAATCCGAGACGATCGTGTCGACGATGCCGAGCGGAATCGCGCCCATGGCGGCGAGATCGTTGACGTTGGCCAACACCGCGGCGATACCGGCGCCGAACGGGTCTTTCTTGACGAACGATGGCCAAAGCGCCTCTCCGCAGGCGACGACGTTGGTTCGAGCGAGCGGCACAGCCGCTCCGTCGTCGCCCGGACCGGTCAGCCAATCGCTCGGTCCGAAGATTTCCGACACCAGCCCGATTGCCGATTTCGCCCGTAACGCCGCATGATTCGCGACGAGCCGCGCGAGGTGAGGAAGCGGCATCTCGCCGTCC
Organism: Actinomycetales bacterium; assembly: GCA_040255675.1. Classification (GTDB taxonomy): domain Bacteria; phylum Actinomycetota; class Actinomycetes; order Acidothermales; family Acidothermaceae; genus JBDZVM01. The sequence continues at coordinate 56,934 of JBDZVM010000019.1, forward strand.
GGTGATGTCGCTGTAGCGGTGTCGCCAGCGGCGGCGAATGCGGACGACGCGGACGACGCGGACGACGCGGCACCGGGCATCGCGAACCTCACTCTCGCGTGTGTTGTCCGATCATCATAAGGTCGTTTACTATCCGACGCATGCCCGCGGATTTTCTTGCGTTGCCAAAACGCCGCAGGAAACCCCGCACGAGCGGCGTCACGCATGTACTCGACAAGGGCATGCCCGAGCCGACCGCCAAGGCCCTGCTCGATGCGGCAGGCGACTTCATCGACATCTGGAAATTCGGTTGGGGTACCGCGTACCTCGATCGAGAACTCGAGCGCAAACTCGAATTGTTGGCTGGCCATGAGGTGCTCGCGTGCATGGGCGGCACGCTCCTGGAGATCGCGTGGAGCCAAAGCCGCGTCGAGGAGTGTTTGCGATGGGCCACCGGAGTCGGACTTCCGCTCGTGGAAGTCTCGGCTGGGGTTATGCCGATCCCCGCCGAACACCGAGCTCGCCTGATCAAGCGCGCTGCCGAGTCGTTCGTCGTGTTGTCAGAAGTGGGCAGCAAGGATCCCGCGAAACTGGCCGACCCGAAGGAATGGGCGGCCCAGGTGGAAGCCGATCTAGTCGCGGGCGCGTGGCTCGTGGTAACCGAAGGCCGCGAAAGCGGGACAGTCGGCCTGTACGGGCCGGGCGGGGAGGTGCAGGAAGGGCTGATAGACGCGGTGGCCGCTGTCGCGGGCCACGAGCGCATCCTTTTCGAGGCACCACGAAAAGACCAGCAAGCGTGGCTGATCAACCGCTTCGGGTGCGACGTGAACCTCGGCAACATCCCGCTCACCGACGTCGTCGGCGTTGAGGCGCTCCGCCTCGGTCTTCGCGCCGACACCGCGGTCGTGCCCGAGCGCCCGCCCGACTGGTGATGCCGTGGCCACTCGCGTAGCTGACTCGATGTCGTATCGACATCTGTGGACGGCGCCAAAGCTCGACTACCTGTTCGAAGAACGGCACCGGCTGCAACGCTGGCTCGACATCGTGGCGGCGCTGGCCGACTCGCAGGCGGCGCTTTCCATCATTCCTGACGAGTCGGCGCGGGCGGTCACCGAATATGCCGACGCTGGATTGCTTGACATCGAGCGGATCGGTGACGAGACTCGCGCGACCTCGCACTCGACGCTCGGATTTATCCGCGAACTGCGACGGGTATTGCCTGACGCTGCCCGCGAATACGTCTACTACGGCGCGACTGTGCAAGACCTCTCCGACACCTGGTTCGGCCTGATCATGCGCGACGTCGGCGATCTCGTCGTCCAGGAGGTGTCCGCGCTCGTTGCCCCGTTGCTCGACATGGCCGTCGCGCACCGCGATACGGCCATGGCTGGCCGAACGCACGGACAACCCGGAGCGCCGATCACTTTCGGCTTCAAGGTCGCGGGCTGGGTCTGCGAGCTGCGACGCCATCTCGAGCGGTTGCGCGAAGGCCGCCCGCGCTGGGCGGTCGGTCAACTTGCTGGCGCTGTCGGAGTTCTCGGCTTCTTCGGCGACCAGGGATTAGCGTTGCGCGCGCGATTCTGCGCCGAATTGGGCCTAGGCGATCCGGGTATTTCATGGCTTACGAGCCGCGATCGTATCGCTGAATTCGGCCACCTGCTGGCGATGGTCTGCGCCACGCTTGGCCGTATCGGTAGCGAGGTTTACGAGTTGGCCAGGCCCGAAATCGGCGAACTCCATGAGACGGGCGTGCCGGGCACGGTCAGCAGCATCACTATGCCGCACAAGCACAATCCTGAAATCAGCGAGCACCTTGACACGCTGTCGCGGCTTGCTCGCGCACACGCGGGTGTGCTGCTCGAAGGCATGAATCAGCAACACGAACGCGACGGTCGGGGCTGGAAAGCCGAATGGGTGTCGCTGCCAGAGCTGTGCGAACTCACCGTTACCGCCATTGGATTTGCCCAACGGCTGATTGCCGGTCTCCAGGTCGACGTCGACGCGATGGCGCGCAACCTGGCCGAAGTTGGCGCCGACGTGTATTCGGAACAGGTGTTGGCGGGGCTGTCGGCCGAGCGCGGAAAGCACGCGGCACAAGCATTAATGGCGGACGTCGTCGAGTCGGGTGCGGCCCGCGCGAAAGGGCTCGTCGTCGCGGTGGCCGAGCGCGCGGGCCTCGACGTCGCGCGGGTCGAGGAATGGGCGGCACGCCCGAGCACGTGGTCGGCCGCCGCGATGGTGGATTTGGTCGACGAGCGGGTACGCCGGGCGCGCGAGCAAGCTACCGAAGGATTGCGCGATGGAGCTGACTGACTACCCTCGCGTGCCGCTCGGTGCTTGGCCGACGCCGCTCCAGCGCGCTGAGCGACTCGAGGCGTATCTGCGGCGCGAGCGGGGCCTCTCAGCGGTCACGCCGTTCTTTGTCAAGCGCGACGACCTCGCCGGTTTCGCCTTGGCTGGCAACAAGACGCGCCAGCTCGAATTCTTGCTCGGAGAAGCCGTTGCCGGCGGCTTCGCCGCGTTGGTGGTCGGGGGGTTGCCGTCGTCCAACTTTGTGCAAGGCGCGGCTGTGGCGGCACGCGTGTACGGGCTGGCCTGCCACGTCGTGCTGCCAGGCAACGCGCTCGGGCGGCCGTCGGTCAACGTAGCGATGGCATTAGCGTGCGGCGCCGAACTCGTATTCTCCGGTGGACCGCGCGAAACGCTCGACGACGACATCCGGCACCATGCCGCGGCGTTGAGCGCGAGCGGCCGCAAGGCGCTGGCGATTCCGCGAGGCGGGTCGACGCCGCGCGCAAGTCTCGGGTTCGTCCGCGCCACCGCCGAATTGCGCGATCAACTCGACGCGGCCGGATACCGCCGCGCGCGCGTCGTCATCGGTATCGGCTCGGCGGGCAGCATCGCGGGCCTCGTGAGCGGAATCGTCAAGCACGACTTGAACTACGACGTCGTCGGCATTTCTGTGAGCCGCAATCCGGACACCCTCGAACCTTATCTCGCGCGACTGGTGGCGGAGTGCTTGAAACTCATCGATGGTCACGAGCCCGATCGTGCTTTTCTGCGCGTCGTGCAAGCACCGGGCGGATTTCACGGACGCGACTATCTGCCGGGGCCAGGGGAGCGTGAGGCAGCGGCGACGGCGCTGCGCACTGAAGGCCTTGTCTTGGATCCCGAATACACGGCACGGGCATTTCCCTTCGCCGTCCGATTGCTCGAAGAAGGCGATTCTCCCGTGGTGTTTTGGCATACCGGCGGTTTGCCCGCGGCCATTTCCGAATACGCCCGGGCCGACGGTCCCTCCGCAGGTGTCGACGACTATGCCGGGCGGGCACGATGAGCGCGCGCAACCCACGAAGGGGACGCCAGTTCGGGCCGCCTCAAACCGCCGCCGCGCCGGAACTCGTAGAGTCGGGCTTCGCGTTGGAGAACGCCGACGCGCCGATTCTGCACGACGGCTACAACCTCGCTGACATGGCTCACGTTCTCGACTTGTCGCGACGTGGCATCATCCCGCCCGAAGCAACGCGAGAATTGCTCCGGTTGCTGATGGAAGTCGACGACGTCGACGCCGACGAGTTTCCCTACCGACCCGAATACGGCGAGCCGTACAACTCCCGCGAGCGGTATTTTGCCGAGCGGCTCGGCAATCTCGCTGGCTGGCTGCACGCCGGCCGGCCGCGTCGTGAAGCGGCGCGCATCGCCCTGCGATTGCACCTGCGCACACAGATTGCCGAACTGGTGCTCGCGGTCGTGACGTTTGCCGAAGAAGTCGCCGAGCAGGCACGCAGGCACGCAGGCACGTTGATGGCCGACCAGACGTATTTGCAGAAGGCGCAGCCGTCGACGTTCGGCCATTACGTGCTGTCGTTCGCGTACCCCGCGATCCGAGACGCGCGCCGGTTACTGCACGAGCTAGGCCACATCAACGCGAGCCCCGGCGGCGCCGGCTGCGTCAACGGAACGCGCCTGCAAGACGACCGCGACCAGCTCGCCAGGCTGCTCGGCTTCGACGATGTCATCGTACACACGCGCGACGCGATGTGGCGTGTCGACGATTTGATCGCCGTACTCGGCATTGCGACAAGCATTATTTCCAACCAGAGCAAGCTTGCCGAAGACCTCGAAATCTTTTCGAGCAGTGAGTTCGACTTCGTCGATCTGGACGATGCCTACAGCCGGTCGAGCGTTTTGATGCCGCAAAAGCGGAACCCCTATTCACTGTCTATCGTGCGGGGTGCCTCGGGAGTTTTGATCGGCCGCCTTGCCGGATTCCTTGCCGTGACGAAAAGCCCGTCGGCGCGAAGCGACAATTTCATCTTCGCCTATGGCGAAGTGCCGCGCGCTCTCGATTTGGCATCGCGCGTGACGACTTTGATGAGCGGCGTCGTGCGCACCTTGCAGGTCAAGCCCGAGCGCATGCGCGAAGAGCTTCTCAACGGTTACGCGCAATCGACCGATCTCGCCGAACATCTCACCCAGATTCGAGACGTCGACTACCGCACGGCCTATCTGGTCGTCGGCGACGTCGTGCGCGCGGCGAGCCGCGCCGGTGTGCCGGGCACCGAGCTGAGCGCGGCGATGGTGAATGACGCGGCGGCGGCTCGCACCGGCACGAGCTGGAATCTCGCCGACGGCGACCTGGCCGATGTGCTTGACCCGGCGCGGATCGTCGCGACCAGGGCAGCGGTGGGCGGCGCGGCGCCCGAAGAAGTGCACCGCATGGTGGAAGCGATATCACGCGACGTCGACGACGTGCGGGCCTTGGCGGCAACACGACTGGAGGCCTTTAGGGCGACCGAAGCGAGGCTGATCGCGGCCGCGAGCGCGGCTACCGACGGAGCTGGTGGTTCCCGAGTGTCATCGAGGCAGGAAGGAGAGTCGACATGACGACGCGGTCGACGGCTTTGCCATCTGAGGTTTCAGTGGTCAATGTCGGCCTGTCACTGTTCGCTGATGCCGTGCGGGAGCAGGGCAGGCCCGCCGAAGAGGTCGACTGGCGCATTCCGGCGGGTGGCGATCCGCGACTGGTCGGTGTGCTGGCGATGTTGATGGGCGACAAGGCGGCGAGTATCGACAAGGCGAATGACGAAGTATTTCGGCGTCTCGACACGGGGGTGCCACTTTTGAGGACGGTTGCGACCGCGCGCGACGTCATCGACGGATTCGAAGATCGCATGCTCCTGCACTGCGGGCTGCCCATCGATTGGGCCGATGTCACCGACCCGCTTCGGCGTTCGATGCGCGCCGCGGCCGTTGCCGAGGGTTGGGCCGCTGACGTCACCGAGGCCGACTCGATGCTGCGCAAGGGCGATATCAGGCTCGACTCGGCGAACGCGCACGCGACGGTGGTGCCCATGGCGACGGCGCTCGGCCCATCCATGCCGGTATTCGTCGTCGACATGGAGGCCGGCGCGACCCGAGCATTCTCGAGTCTCAACCAAGGTTCTGGCGATGTGGCGTGGTTCGGGCGCGAAAGCTCTGGCGCGATAGACCGCTTGCGTTTCTTGCGTGACGTCGCCGGGCCGCATCTCGCGAGGGCGGTCGAGAAAGCGGGGCCTGTCGACATATTCAACCTGGCGGCGCAAGGGGTCGCGATGGGCGACGACGTCCATATGCGTACGCAGGCGTCGACGAACCTGCTTATTCGCCACCTGCTGCCGCATTTGCTTGCCGACGGGGGAGCCGATTCGGCGGAGTTCGGCAAGTACCTCTCGACAGACCACCTGTTCTTTCTCAACCTCGCGATGGCAGCGGCGAAAACGCTCACGCTTTGGGCCGAACAAGTCGAAGGCAGCACCATCGTGACGTCGATGTCGCGCAACGGCACGACGTTCGGCATCAAGTTGTCAGGGCCGTCGCGGTGGTTCGTCGTCGACTCACCCGAAATCGGAGACGCCCTTTACTACTCGGGTTACGGCCCGCGAGACGGTGCCCGAGACATCGGTGACAGCGCGGTCTTGGAGCTCGTCGGACTCGGCGGCCCGGCCGCCGGCGGATCGCCGGCCGTCGCCGCCTTCTTGGGCGGAACGATGGCCGACGCCATCGCCGTCACCGAAGACCTGAGTGACGTCTGTCACGGGGTCAGCACCCGTTTCAAGTTGCCGACGCTCGACTATCGCGGCACGCCCGTCGGGGTTGACGCGCGCCTTGTCGTGAAACTGGGTATCACGCCGAAAATTAACACGGGCATCTTGCATGTCAGCGACGGCTCGGGCCAAATCGGAGCGGGTGTGGCGACAGCTCCGGTCGAGTGCTTCGCGACGGCGTTGCTCGACCTCGCCGACCGCCTGCGATGAAGGCACTCGACATCGGGTTCGACGCGGCGTCGCTGGCGCGGCTCCGCGGTCGCGGTCGCGTCCTGGCGGTGTTTTCCCACGCGCTCTACGTCGAACTCGCGTCGGGAATCCTTGCCGTGACCTCGGCCGCCGCTCCACGCGGTCCGTTGCATCTGCGGGTGCGGCACCTACCGCGAGCGTTCGTCGGTGACAGTGTCACTACGGACGGCGAAACCCTGTCGCTGCTGCACGATCGAATTGACCTCGATGCTGTTGTCTGGGCGGCTGCGCCGCTTGGGCGCGATCTTTTGCCTCGAGCGCGGGAGAACGCGCGGCGCTGGCGCGACATCTTCGCCCGCGACTTCGCGCCCGACGCCGGTCACGCTGAGGCGCTATCGCAGACACACTGCGTCGACGCGCTCGCGACGGGCGACCTTTGCGGTTTCGCGAGGCTTGTCAGCGGCCGAGGGCCCGGCCTCACACCGGCTGGTGACGACGTCCTCGCCGGCGTGCTGATGGTGGCGCATATCGAGTTCGGCGGGATCTCGGGCGGGGTAGCTTCGGCGATCGAGGACGTCGCGCGGGATTCGACCAACACCATCGCGCGCGCGTTTCTTCGATCGGCGCTGCAAGGGCGATCCGTGGAGCCGGCTCACGACTTCGTGCGTGCGCTCGGCACGGCCGACGAGGCGTCGACGAACAACGCGGCGACGGCGCTTCGAAGAATCGGCGCCTCATCGGGTATCGCGCTCGCGTACGGCATCTGCCTCGCGTTGACGACGCTGCCCGAGCGAATCCACGTTTCGTCAGCGCCAGTTAGGATAGTCGATGACGCAATCGGATAGTAAACACACTCCGCCGACACGAGGAAAGGCGCTGATATGGCGAGAGAAATTGTCGTGATCGGGGGCAGCGCCGCTGGCATGGGTGCAGCGGGCGCCGCCAAGCAGGTCGACCCTGAGGCGCGGATCATCGTCTTCACCGAGCAGCAGGACGTCGCGTACAGCCCGTGCGGCATACCGTACGTGCACGGCAAGGAGATTGACTCGTTCGACCGCTTGATATTGCAAGGAAAGAAGTTCTACGAAGACCAGGGCTTCGAGATCCACTACGAGACGATCGTTGGCGGCATCAACACCAAGGCGCACACGGTTTCGGTTCCCGCGATGGGAGACGTGCGATACGACAGTCTCGTCATCGGCACCGGTTTTCAGTACGAACGGCCGGATATTCCGGGGGTCGATCTCGACGGCTTGTATTGGGTGCGTGATCTGCGCAACGCCGAACGATGGGATCAGTTGCTGGACGGCGTGAAGACCGCGGTCGTGGCCGAAGCCCAACCGATCGGCGTCGAGATGGCCACGGCACTCGCGCATCGCGGGATCGAGACTCACCTCGTCGACCCGCATCCGTGGGCGATGGCCGAGATCGCCGACCCCGACATCATGGCGCCGGTCGAGGAATCGTGGCGCGAACTCGGCGTCAATCTCCATTTCAACACCAGGCTCGAGGCGTTCTTGGGCACCGACAAAGTGCGAGCAGTCCGCACATCGGACGGCGAGATCGCGGTCGACGCGGTTGTCATGGGCACCAAGAAGGTGCCGAACAATCGGCTAGCCGCGGAAGCCGGACTCAAGCTCGGCTCGACGGGCGGCATCATCGTCGACCAGCACATGCGCGCGTCCGCGCCAGACGTTTTCGCCGCGGGCGACGCGGTCGAGGTGCCACAAGGATTCACTGGCGTGCCGGTGCAGGGGCTCTCCGGGAGTCACGCGTACGCGCAGGGAAAGGTCGCTGGCAGCGGAGCGGCCGGCAAGCTGCGCGATTACCAACCTGTCTACGTGCCGTGGGGCCTCGTCGGCGGGAAATGGATGATCGGGGGAGTCTCCTTCGGCGAGGCTTTGGCCGGCGCACTGGGGATTCCGTTCGTGCTCGGCATCGCGGAAGGCATTTCTCGAGCGCGCTACTACCCCGACTTCAAGAAGATTCGGGTGAAGCTGCTGGCCGAACCAGGCACGTTGAAACTGATCGGTGCGCAGCTCGTCGGTGGTGAAGGAGTCAAGGAACGCTGTGACTTCCTTGCGATGGCGGCTCGCAAGGGCCTCACTTTGCACGACATCGCGTGGATGGAGAACGTGTACTCGCCGGCGATGGGCGCGCTGAACGAGCCGATGGCACTGGCGGCCCAAAACGGCTTGTCGAAGGCGAGGTAGGCGTGACCCGGCTGTTTTGGTGGGTACGCACCAACTCGCAAAAATACCTTCTTGAGGCAGTGCAGGCCGATCTCGCGCAACGCTATCTGGGCAGGCCGCCGCCGGTGGGCCGTCCGTCTTTGCAGCGCGCGTTCTGGAAATACGTTTTCGTGCCGCTGTATCGGCGATTGCCCTGGAACGTGAAGCACACCGTCATCAAGGCTATGCCCGGCAGCCATCACCGCGATTGGAGCGCGCGATGACGGCAGCCTCCCGGCGATCGAACCGGATGCCCGATCGATACCGCGAGGTAGCCGTCACCACCGTCGATTTCGAACTGACCGAAGCGCGGCTGCGCGAGTTTTTTATCGGCCGTGAGGCCTACCGGCGCACCGGCTATCTCGTCGTCCACGGCCCGGGCGGCCTCGCGCTGCTGGAGGTGGCGAAGAAGTCGACCGACCCGCTCTTCTCGCCGATCACCGACGTGAGCCTGTTAGCGGAACCGGCCGAGACGACCTACGTTCGCGATCACGACGTCGACCTTGGTATTCCCTCGCAAATTTGCCGAGCCGCGGTGGAGCAGGCTGAGGGCACGCGGTGCGTGATCGTCGAAGGCAGGTACGAGCATGTGAGCTTCATACTCGATCCGGCCCCGATCCGGCTTCGGGTGGCCGAGGTCGCCCCCCCGTACCCGCCGAAGCTGCTCGACCAGGTTCAGCGCGTGCTCGACACCGCGGAGGATTTGCCGCCAGTTCTGGTGGAGCCGCTGCTCTTCGACATCGTCGAACTCGCCGAAGGCGAAGCCGCGAACACGTATCTATTCCCGTGCCGCGGGTCTGGCATCGCGCCAGAAGGCAAAGAAGTCTTCTATCTCGACGAACGGCCTCCGCGGCGCGAGTGGCTGCTCGTGGGCTGCGAACGGTCGCGCGACATCCATCGCCACTTTTACGGCGACGTTCCTCCGAATGTCGAGATGTGCCCGCGCGAAATCCTCAAGGCGAACGGCGTCGGCGACGGCCCGGTACTGACGAAATGCTGCGACTTGGAAGAAGGCGTCATCATCGATGATTCGATGACGGTCGTTCCGTGGGGCGCCACTCTCGCCGAGGTGCACGCGGGGCTTCGAGCAATGGCGCAGGCGCAGCAACTCGCACGAGCCTGAGTTTTTACGCGCGGCCCTCACTTGCGTTTGCGCGAAGCGCGCCGTCCGCGCTCGGGAAGCCGAGCCGACGGCGCGCTTCGCGCAAACGGGACTTTTACACAGTCCAGGTGTTGAGGGTGAGGGCACGTTCCTTCCACGCCGTGATCGTGGCATCGAGAATGTCGCGCGGGTTGACCGGGATCACGCCCTTCATCATGTCGATCTCACGCATGCCGTACAGCGCCGCGGCGGAGAACCGGCACGCGTACACCTTGCCGCCTTCGTCCATGAACGTCTGCAGTTGGTTGTTGTAATTCATGTTCCCGGGAAATCCCTCGTCGCCCACCTTCGGGAACCCGCGGGTGGCCGCGGTAACGAGCGAACCCGGTCCAAAGAACACGATGCTGGTGTCGAAGCCTTTGCGGTTGATGCGGGTTGCCGTCAACAGGTTCACCAAAGAGGCTGAACTTTCGAATGGGATCGCGTGATAGAACACAAAAGCCTTGTCACCCGGCTCGGCTTGATGGTCGGGAAAGACCTTGTTCTCGTAGTCGACTATCGCATCTCCTGGATTCGCCCGCTCGCCGACGAAATCTGCCATCGGGTTCGCCCCTTTCTCGGATCTGATGGTGGATCATTTGGCCGCTGCCTTGCTTCGGCGGGCGACCTTGGCAGGAGGCCGACCCGGGAGTCAGCCGTACAACGCGGTGAAGTTGTCACGCAGAATGAGATTTGCCAGTTCGCCGTCTCCGGTCGCTGCTTGCATCCGTGCGAGTTCCCCCGCGTAGTCACCCCACGGCTCGTCGCTGGCGAAGAGCAGGCGGTCTTGGCCAATGCCTCGACGCTCAATTTCGTGCACGAGCCAGCGCGGCGCGAATCCAACGGCCCAGCTGGTGTCGGTGTAAACCTGCTTACCGGCCTCGATCCAGTCGAACAGGCGACTTCCGATGAGCTTGATATGTCCGCTCACGCCGCCGCCAAGATGAACGAGGTGGATTTTCACGTCGTCGCCATATCGTTCGACGAGGTGGCCGATTTCGTCGATGTCAGAGGCTCCGCCGGCGGACGTGTGCACATGTACGACAAGCCCGTGCTCTCGCGCCGTCCCGAAGATCTGCTCGAGTTGCGGCTCGCACGCGGGATCACTGGGGCGGCCGCCCAGCAGGAAGCTCGTCTTGAGAACCTTGACACCGTTCTCGCCTACGTGTTGTAGCGCCTTGGCGTTGAGTTCGGCGTCTTGTGGGCGGGGTGAAACCCATAACCCGCAAAGGATTCGGTCGTCGCCGGCCGCCGCTTCGAGCACAAGGTCGTTGAAGGAGAACGAGACCGATGCATCGGGCACGCCGTAGTTCGGCAGCACCAACGCGCGCTCGGTTCCTTCGGCGTCCAGGTCTTTCTTGAACTCCGCAACCGTCGCGCGCGCGGAGATGTCGGGCTTTACTGGTGGGCCTCCGTAGAAGGCGTACGCCGGCATGACGCCGATGTGTCGATGACAGTCGTTGATTCGATTGGCAGCCATATTCGGACCATACAACACGTGCGTATCGGATAGTAGAGGGTTGCGCGACGGACCTGCCTCGCCGTGGTGGCCAAGCGATCGCCCGCTTCGCCTAGCGCATGACCGGGTTGCCCAAGGGGAGCATTCGCCTGCCGGCAATCTCAGCCACCAGGATCGACGTCCATGCGTAGAACGCGAGAAACGCGAAAGTGAGCGCGGTCGCGCCGGCGGCGGTGAGCAGATTTCCGGAGCCCAGGTGAGTGCCAGCGGCACTGAGGGCGCATGCGACAAACACCAAGAAAACGGCGAGCGGGTAGATAGCCGGAAGCCAAAGACACGGCACCGTGAGGAAAAGGAAGAGAACCGCCCACGCGATGAAGAAGAGCTCCTGCACTCCGGCGGCGTCCCCGCTCGCGACGCCGAACCAGTTGTGCCCGAGGCCGAGAACCAGTGCCCCAAAGCTCAGCCAGAACGCGGAAAATGTCGAGAAGATCGCGGCAACGAGCGATTGGCCCAGCAAGAGCGCCCACACGGTTGTCACGAGCTGGTACAACCCGGCACCCATGATGAGGATAGGCAAGATTCCGCCGACCGCCCCCGTCGGCCGGCCGACGAGGGCCATTCCCAATGCGAGCGCGGCGATGCCGAAGAACACCAGCCCGACGGCCAGCGGATCGCCCCCAACGCCGACCACCACACCTTGCGGACCGTGTTCTCGCATCGGTGCGACTTCTCGCTCTTGCGTGGTCATGGGTTCACCCCGTCCCTCCGGTCCGCCCGGCAACCGGGACGGCCAACCGTATGCGTTGAGTATCCTCAACGATCCATAGAACTTAGTCTGACGACGCCCATGTGCCGGGACAAGAGGGTAGGAGCCGCGAGCTTCCTCTATCCTCTACGTGGCCCCGCTGGGTGGCCGTCTGCGTCCGCCCCGCTGTACTTCGAGCCGACGAACGAGGAGTGCTCTTTGGACGAGATCATCGCCGGGATCGGCGTCAAGATTCGGCTCTTGCGCCAGGCTGAAGGCCTGTCGCTGCAACAACTGGCCGAGCGCTCGGGCGTCTCCGCGGCGTCGATCCACAAGATCGAGCGCAACGCGATGGTTCCCACGATCACCACGTTGATGAAGCTCGCGACCGCCCTCGATCGCTCGATCGCCTACCTCGTCGACGAAGAAGTCGACCACTCCTCGGCGGCGGTGCTGATTCGGGCCAAAGAACGAAATGTGCTGTCCGGCTCGCGCAAGGGCGTCCAGTTGGAGAACATCGCGGGGCCACTTGGCCGCTACGCGCTCGCCGGTGCTGTCGTCACCGTCGAGCCCGGCGCCGACAGCGGCAAGGCGCCGCTCGTCGTCCAAGGCGAGGAACTCGTCTATCTCCTCAGTGGAGAACTCGAATTCGAAGTCGACAAGACGTTTCTGCTTCGCCAAGGCGACGCTCTCCACTTGCGCACGGAATGCCCGCATAGATGGCGCAATCCAGGTGTCCGGCCCGCGAGAGCGGTATGGATGTCGTTGCGCGGCAGGTAGTCGCGGCGTTTTGTCGCGCGCTCAGCGCAGGCTGCCTATCGCGCGCTCAGCGCGCGCAGTGTGTCGGCGTCCGCGACACTCACGTGGTCTCCCACGACTCGCACGGCCCCTCGGCGCGATAACCCGTCCAAGATTTGGCGCACCTCGTCGGTAGCGACATCGAACCGATCGGCGAATGCTTGATACACCTGGCTCGCCGTGATCCGTGCATGTCTTCGAAGCAAAAAAGCACCGATCTCCTGTTCGAGATCACCTGCCTCGAGATGAGACTGGCACTCGCCGACTTCGGCGAGCCAGGCGAGGATTCGACTCGTCCAGCGATCGGCCCAGGATCGGCGAACCACCTCGACGAATCGGTTCGCGGGCACGGTGGTGACAAGCGCGTCTGTGATTGTCACGACGTCCCATGGCGTCGCGGTCTGGAGAAGCACGGGTACCGCGCAGGTGACCTCGCCCGGCGTCGCGAGTGCTAGCACCGGCCGCCGCTCGCCCACGACGCCGAGCACACCGGCGACTCCGTGTTCGACCAGGTGGACGGCGCTTGCCATGTCACCGTGCTTGGCCAACACGCTTCCACGCGCGAGTTCGCGCCGAATTCCTTCGGTTGCGAAGAATTTGGCCTCGTCGTCCTGCACTACGCCGGTGCGCGGCGGGGTGGGCGCCGTCGCAATTAACGCCAGGAGACGTGTTTTCGACCAGGTCGCGCTATAACGCTCTGGCACTCCATCGTGCGACAGGTGACCGTTTTTCAAGGCCTCACCCCCATGGGCGCGCCGATCCGTACCTCTCTTCTATCTCACCGAAATGCCCCTGGCTAGTCTCAAGCGCACGGTGTTTGACGCACGCGCGGTGCGATCACTGGCGCGGCGACGAGGCGATCATAGATTTCGCGGTGTTTTTCCGCCGTGGCGTGCCAGGTGAAGGCTCGCGCTGTTCGTCGTCCGCCCTCAATGAGACGGGCGCGGAGCGAGGTGTCTGTCACGACGTCATGCAGCGCGTCGGCGAGCGCGCCGACATCGCCGGCGGAAGCCAATAGCGCGTTGTCGCCGGGCGTGAGATATTCGCGAAATACAGCGATGTCACTCGTGACTACCGGAAGGTCGGCAGCCATCGCCTCGAGTACGGCGAGCCCGAAGCCCTCTTTGACGGAGGGAAATGCCAGGACGTCGGCGGCGCGATACCAGCCTGGCATTTCAACGTCAGGCACGGTGCCTAGTAACACGATGTCGTGGCCGAGGCGCAATCCAAGTTCGTCGGCGCGCCGCAACGTGTCTTGTCGATATTGCTCGTAATCCTGAAACGAGTGCCCTCCGATCACCGCCAGCACAGGAGCCGGCCGTACTCTTTGGCGCAGCCGCGCGAGCGCCTCGACCAAGTACACGCTCCCTTTTCGAGGCTCGATACCGCCGACGCCGAGAAGCAGCGGGCGTTCGACGGCGCCGACGCTCATGCGCAGCGCCGTTCGCAGTCGTGGCGAGATCGGAGGAAACCTCGCGACGTCGACGCCGTTGCGTACGACCTGTGCTTCGATTCTGAACTCTCGCTGGATCAGATCGCGCCACGCGTTGCTCACGACGAGTACGGCGTCGGGCTCGACGACCGACTGCCGTTGGCAATCGATGAGCGCTTGCGTGGTGAAGTCGTCGATGTGATGCACCGTACGGACGACGCGGGGGCCATCGCCCGCGTCACGGACACGTGCCGCGGCCCGAGCGGAGATGCAGTCTTGCGCGTGAACCAACTCAAAGCGCCCCGAAAGGCTGCGCAGTCCCGCCTCAAGCGCATCGACCGAGGCGAATACCCGCTCTTCGAGCGTGGGCGCCGGAGAAGGCGCGGGCACGATCGTGAACGGCGCTGACGTCGTCCGGTAAAAACCGGTGCCCGGCTGGCCGAGCGTCACGACGTGAGCGGGCACGCCAAGGTCGACCAGCGCTTCGGCCAGGGCGAGCGTGTGGACGACGCCACCGCGCGGTTTCGTCGAATACGTCACGAGTGCGACCTCGCGCCGACTTAAACCGGTCACAGTGATATCGCCACGACGTCTAGGTCGCGGGCCGCGACCGCTGCCGACGCGAGGGCGGCGCGCGCCGCGGTTTCGGTGACGATGCACCCGGCGTCACGCAGAATTTGACGCTGGCGTTGCAGATTTTGCGGGTCGCGCTCCGTGCCGAGCACGTAAGCGACGACCACGATCCCGCTCTCGACCGCTTCTTTGCAGGCGGCGGCGAGTTCGCCGGCGGGGTTGGGGTGCGAGCCGTAGCCCAAGACCACGTCGAGCAAAATCACGCCGACCGACGGATCACGGTAAGTTTCGCGCAGCATTTCGACGCGAGCTTGCGGGTCGATCATCGGATGTGGCCGTCCGACGGTGTATTCCTCTTCTCCGAGGTCGAGGCAAATATGGCTGCCGGGTGGCGCAGGAACCTTCAGCGACGGATCGAGCGGCACATTCGAGTAAATCGGGCCGAGCACATCGGTCAACAGCACCAATGCTTCGTAACAAAGCGTGCCGCCGGAAAAGAGCCCTCGAACAAGCGATCGCTCCTTAGCCAGTCGCTCGGTGGCTTGGCCAACGCTCGCGTGTAGATCGCCGACGATATCGGGCCGCGCCGCCCCGACGAGGTCGAGAACGCGCAACGCGCCACCCTCGAGGGTACGTGCGAGCTTGATGTTCGACGGTACGTCGATGTCGCTTTTGAGCCCGACCAAACTTGCCACTAGCGGCATGTCGCCCGCCGCGTCGAGCACGTCGTCGGCGACGCGCGGCTCCGGTGGTTTCGACACTAAGAAGATGGCGTCGGTGCCTTCGTCAGCTCGCAGCGCCGCGATCGCGGATTTCGCCATGATGCCGCCGACCTGTTCGGAGAGGTCGCGACCGCCGAGCCCGATCACGCAGGAAACCCCGACGCCGAAACGATCGAGCAAGCTCATCGCTTCTTGCGCTCCTGTGCCCGCCGCGGCCACGACGCCGACACGCCCGGGAGTGACGACGTTGGCGAACCCCAAGCCGATGCCGCCGAGCATGGCGGTGCCCGCACCCGGCCCCATCACGAGTCGGCCGAGTCGCGCCGCGCGTTGTTTCAACGAGACCTCGTCGGCAAGCGACACGTTGTCGCTGAAAAGGAGCACGTCGAGGCCGGCGCTGAGTGCTTCGTGCGCTTCGAGCGCCGCGTACTCTCCTGGCACCGACACGATGGCAACGTTAGTGTCTGGATGTTCCTTGGCGATTCGCCCGATCGCGCGCGGCTGGTGTGAGACAGCGGTTCCTGCGCCGGGTCGGCTGCTGAACATCGCCGATTCGCCGGCCGAAAGTGCCGAACGCACCGCGTCGTCATTTTTTCCACGAACGGCGAGGAAAAGGTCGTTCGCCGTCCCGAGATTCGCGGCGTCGAAGCCTTCGCCCGACAGCGTTTCCAGATTCGCGGGCGTCGCCATGGCGGCGGCGGCCCACTCGACGCCGTCGAGGCTTTGCATCGCGCGGGTTGCCGACATCTGCACGACGGAGTCAACGTAGGTGTCGCGAAAAACCCGGACGTCGCTGCTCATGGCCGCACCTGCTCGTTTCGATGTGACACGACGATTCGTGTACCGAGGGCCGATCCGTCTCGCGGCTCTTCACTGCCGGATGCGTCGCCGAGAGTGACGCTCGCGAGGTCGGGAGTGGTGATGACCGCGACCTCGCCGCCCGCTCGCAAGAACTGCGTGGCCGCATGTACTTTTGGCCCCATGCTGCCGGCCGGGAAATGGCCTTCCCGTTGGTATGTCTCGAGGTCGGGCAGGTCGACCTCGTGAAGGGCGCGCTGGTTGGGCCGCCCGAAGTCGAGCATTACATAGGGCACGCCTGTCACGAGAATGAGGGCTTCCGCGCTCAGTTCCGTCGCGAGCGTTTCGGCGACGTAATCTTTGTCGATGACGGCGTCGACGCCCCGCAGCCCTCCGTCGTCGGGCACGACCGGCACCCCTCCTCCGCCGCCGGCGACGGCCACGATTCCGGACGACGATAGCGCGCGAATCGCGGCGGTTTCGACAACGCGCACCGGCCGGGGCGACGCGACGACCCGGCGAAATCCGCGGCCGGCGTCTTCGACGATGTCCCATCCACGCTCGCTCGCCAGCCTGGCGGCTTGGTCGCGTCTGAAGAAGGGGCCGATCGGTTTGGTTGGTTTGGCAAACGCGGGGTCGTCGGGAGAAACGACGACGTGAGTGACCAGGGCCGCCATCCGTACGTCGGGCGCGACGCTGCACATCGCGAGGCTGATCAAGCTGCCGATTTCGCCTTGCGTCATCGCGTCGAGAACGAAAAGCGGTTGGGGAGGGACGAGCGCAGCTCCTTCTTCCTGCTGGATAGCGAGGTTGCCGATCTGCGGCCCGTTGCCGTGCACCAAGACGATGTTCCACCCGTTGGCGCGAACGGCGGCGACCGTGTGCGCCATGGCGAGGGCGTTAGTTTCTTGTTCCTTGGCCGAGCCGCTTTGACCCTCGCGCGTGAAGGCGTTTCCGCCTAGGGCAATGACCGCTGTCTTCGACATGGGTTTCGTGAGGCTCCGGCCGGCGAGGGATAGCAGAGGTGAAGCGCATCTCCTAGGATAAGAACTAGATGAGCACTATAGTAGACGCCATGACGGCATGGTCACTGGGCGGCAGCGGCTCTCCTCAGCGCGATTTCGCACGAAACACCTCGGTGCCGAGATCGCTTTCGGGCCCCGGCATGGCAATGTCCGCGGCGCAGTCGTCGATGTTCGAAATGTGGGCTGTCGAACAGTGGCGCGCTGCCGAAGCGAAGCTCTACCCGCTCATCATGGTCGACCCCGATCTTTTCGAAACTGCCGTGACGATGGTGGCCGAGGCGTCGCGACTTCTTCGCACCCAGTGCGACACAGTCGAGGATTTACTTGAAATAGACACGAAATCCCTCGCGTCGCGTTGCCCGAGCGTTCGGCGCCTGATGGCCTCGGGGCTTAGCCCGATGCTCGCCGTCGACGCGGCGCGGGCACGACGATGGCTCGAGATCAACGGCATGCCCCAACTTGCTTCAGGTGGTGCGTTGCTCGACGGTGGCCGATGAGCGCGCCGGCGTCAGCGGAGGTCGCGGAACTCCTTGTCGAGCTGCAAAGTTCGGGCCTGCGAGTCGAAGCGCCCATGGAAACCAGGCGCGGGGGAGCGGGTCCAACTGACTCCGGCATGCTCTGGGTTGAGGGCGTAGCCGTCACGGTACCCACCGATGTGCCGAGCTCGCCGTACCGCCTGAAGGCTGAAGATTCGGGCTACGGCATATATCGAGACGGTGTTCGGCTGGCCGAAGCGACAGCAAGTCCGCGTCCACGGTATTACGACCTCACCACCGAAGACGGAATTCCGTATTGGAAAATCGGCTTGATGCACCTCGACTCGTTCGCGAGCACCGTCGTGCAGACATGTTCGTACTGGGGAAACTCCGACCAGTGCGCTTTTTGCGGCATCGGGTTGTCGCTCGATCTCGGCCGCACGATCGTCAAGAAGACACCCGCCCAACTCGCCGAAGTAGCCCTGGCCGCGAAAGAACTCGACGGCGCCGTCGACGCGACCTTGACGACCGGGAGTTCGAACGGCGTCGACCGTGGCGCGCGATACGTCGCGAAATGCGGACATGCCGTGAAAGAGGCGACTGGGCTGCCTGTCGAAGTGCAGTTTGAGCCCCCGCGCGATCTGGCTGTGCTCGATGAAGTGCGCGACTTGGGAATCGACTCCGTTGGAATTCACGTCGAAACGTTCGACCCCGATGTGTTGGCGCGCGTCGCCCCTGGCAAGGCGCGTACCGGAATCCCCCGCTATTTCGAAACCTGGGAGCGCGCGGTCGCCCTTTTCGGCAAAGGACAGGTGTCGACCTACGTCATTCTCGGACTCGGCGAAGACCTCGAGGTCACACTCGCCGGTTGCCGCCGCGCCGTCGATATCGGCGTCTATCCGTTCGTCGTGCCGCTTCGGCCCGTTGCCGGCAGTTTGCTGGACGGCGCCACTCCGCCGCCCGCGGCCTATGTGAACCTTGTGTACCACCAGGTCGCGGCATACATGAGCTCACACGGATTGTCGGCCGACATGGTGTCGGCCGGTTGCGCGCGATGCCAGGCATGTTCGGCCCTCAACGCCGTCCAGGGCGTGGTGCCAACGCCGACGGTGCCGACGGCATGACGCTGTCAGCATCCGCGCACGACGCAAGCGAGTCGCGAGCCCGCGGCGTCGACGTCGTGTGTCTCGAAGCCGTCACCGCGGAGCAGCTGGCGATGCACTATGAGATTCGCCGGGCTGTTTTTGTCGAAGAGCAAGGGATCTTTGCTGATTCGGACGTCGACGAGAACGATTCACGCGAAGGCGCCGTGCACGTTTTGGCGGTACGAGGCGAGAGCCCTGTCGGCGCCGTCCGGCTTTACCCTCTGGATGCCGTCACCGGCTTGTGGAAGGGCGACCGTCTCGCCGTCTTGCCGCGATGTCGCTCGTACGGTGTCGGGGCTCCGCTCGTACGATTTGCCGTCGCTCACGCCCGCGCGCACGGCGGCTTGCGCATGGTGGCGCTCATTCAGTTAGCGAACGTGCGGTTCTTCGAACGCCTCGGCTGGCGCGCATACGGCGATTGCGCCGACTATTTCGGCCGCACTCATCAGCCGATGGAAATCGGCCTTCGCCGAGGCTGAGGCGGCGTCTACGGCTCGGTCTGTTCCGCGGTCCGCTCCGTAACCTGTTTGCGTTCCGCGCGCAGGTCGGCGATGACCGCTCGGGCAATGCGCGCCGCCGCCTCACCGGCTTGGCGACCCGTCAGTTCACCGCTTCGGGTGAGCAAGAACCAGCTCACGGACCCCGCGAGCATGTAGAGGGTCTCGACGATTGCTCGGCCTTCGCCCGACTCGAGATGGCTCAACTCCGCGTTGAGCGCTTCGCCGAGGCGATCGCGCCTGGCTTGGCGTTTTTCGTCACTGCCGCGCGCCAACGTCACCGCGGCCGACGCGCGAGCCGGGGCTCCGATCTCGTCGAACGCGTCGTAGAGCTTGGGCAAGGTGTCGATCAGCGCGTCGATCGGGTCGTCGCGTTCGCTGCCGAGGCGCGGCACGCCGTCGAGCTCGTCAGTAAGCCGTTCGCCCACGTAGCGGTTGAGGCTTTCGATCATTGCCTCGACGCTCGGGAAGTGCCGGTAGACCGTGCGCTCCGAAATCTCGGCGCGGGCCGCGATCCCGGCCGCTGACAGGCCGTGAATTCCTCGGTCGAGAATTTCGTCGGCGAGCGCATGCAGGATCGCGTCACGTGTCTGCGCCATCTGCCGCTCACGGAGCGGGCTTCGGTACCGGCGTGTCCCGTCGGCGACTTTCTCCGCCACACGGTTGACAGTACCAAAGAATCGATGTCACTATCTCTGACACCAAGTTGTGTCGTACCCCGACCTTTGGAGACGCGTGAACGAGCATCATGACGGCGGCGAGGCGATCGTTTACCTCGCTGGTCTCGCTGACCTCGGTGTCGCGGCCGCCACGGTGGCAGGGACCAAGGCCGCCACCCTCGCCGACCTGTCTCGTGCCGGTTTTCCGGTACCAGACGGCTTCGTCGTCAGCGTCTCGGCGTGCGCGCGGGTCGCCGCCGAAGGAGGGTTGCCGAACCAGTTGCGGCCCGCCCTCGCGGCGGCGCTCTCGAAGCTCGGCGCGCCGGTGGTGGCGGTTCGCTCGTCGGCGGTCGCTGAAGATTCCGCGTCGGCCTCATATGCGGGGCAATACGCGTCCGTTCTTGGTGTCGCGAACGACACCGCCGCCGTGGCCGCCGCGATCACCCGCGTCGTGGCGTCAGCGTCGTCCGACAGTGTGCGGGCCTACCGCCTGCGCGCGGGCACGGACGACGCGGGCATCGCGGTGCTCGTGCAGCGCCAACTCGCGCCAGACGCCGCCGGCGTGGCGTTTACCGCCGATCCCGTGACTGGCGATCGTGATCGCACGCTCGTCAGCGCCGTTCGCGGGCTCGGCGACCAGCTGATGAGCGGTGTCGTCACGCCAGAGGAGTGGAGCGTCCGAGACGGAACCGCCGTCGAGACTTCGCCGAGTGCGCGAGCGCGGGGCGGCGCGCTCACCTCTATACAGGCCACCAAGGTCGCCGCCGTCGCCGAACGCATCGCCGCGCGCGCCGGCGTTGCGTGCGACATCGAATGGGTGCTCGTCGACGACGTGGTTCATGTCGTGCAAGCCCGCCCCATCACCGCGCTGCCAGTACCGCCCGAGGTCGACCTCCCGCCCGGTACCTGGCTCAAAGAGCGCGGCCGCCGCGCCGAACTCGTCACACCATTCGGCGCTTCCGTGGCGTTGCCCATCGTCAGCGACGGCCTCGCGGCCGCGTTCGCCGAAGCCGGCTCGTTGATCGAGCGCATCGAGATGCGCAGTATCGGCGGAGAGGTGTACTCACGGATCGTGCCGGTGGGCGCCCGACCCGGCCCATCTGGCGGCCCGCCGCCCCGCGCATCTGGCGGCCCGCCGCCCCGCGCATCTGGCGGCCCGCCGCCC
>JBDZVM010000061.1:0-17642 GCA_040255675.1 Actinomycetales bacterium
CCATGCTGGACTGTCGCCGCCGTCGCCGCCCGGCACCGGACGGCTAGGCGGCTTCGGTCGGCCAGCCAGCCGGCGCTCCAGTTCCGACCACGGAATCGGCGGATTACCCCAGCCCATGACCCCGCTGCCCCGAGTCGTCAAAAATCCGCGACGTTTGCTGTTGCTGAGCCACAGCGAACGTCAGGAATTTCATCGGCCAGCCGCGAAACGTTGGGCCGCTAGTCATAGCAGGCCTCCACCGACCAGCGGCCCGAGTCGAAGCTGAGCAGCCAGCCCGCGCCGTCCGAGGTAGTGACTTGAAAACGGGCACATCGGCAAGCCGCGCGCGAATCCCACCAGCGGACGTCGACCGGCCACGGCCCGGCCCAGCCGACGATCTCGACAGCCGAATTGCCTTCGACCCGCAACCATCGCGGTTCGGCTGTCACGCCGAGCCGATCGCTCACTTCAACCAACGAACCATCACAAGCAGTGACCAATGCTGGCCGGGACGCCGGGAAAACAGTGGCTGGCGACGGCGACGGCAACGTCCCTGGCCACGGGCACGAATCGCCTGGCAAGGTCTCGCGCGGCTCGCCCCAGGGAACCAGTCGCACCCGCTCGGTGACGTCGCGCCCGCCACCGACAACGGCTGTCGCCACGGCATCGGGACCGAGCAAGCCTTGCACTCGGGCCAACGCTCGTTCGACGCGCTCGATGTCGTCGACTCCGGAAGAATCGCTACCCCATAGGGAAAGTTGCCGACCGTGGTCGGGCACCACGTCGTCGGGCACCAGCCGCAACAACACCATGCCGCCGGTCGGCCGCCCGTCGTGCGAGCGAATCGAACCAGACAGCCAACCGTCGAGTTGCCAGCGGGTGCGATCGGCAATCGCGGACGCCGAAAACCCCGCGGTCGAAATGCCGCCGTGCCGCCAACTTCGCACGAGCTGCTCGCCGCTTTCGGTGCGCGCTTCGATGCTGATGCGGATGCACGCGAGCCCTCTCGTCGACAACCGTTCATGCAATTGCTCGGCGAGCGTCTTGGCCACGAACGTCGCGGTGTCGACGCGGTCGATCGGCGGGTCGAGGGTCATCTCGGCCACGAGATCGGGGGGCGCGCTTCGGGCGGACGGCGGCCGCGCCTCGAACCCGTGTGCCAGATCGTGCGCGTAAGCGGCGTCGGGGCCGAATCGAGCGAGGACGTCGGCTCGCGGCAGTAAAGCGAAATCACCGAGAGTGCGGACGCCAAGGCGTATCAACAAGTCGGTGAGCTCGGGTCGGTCGAGCACTGAAATAGGCTGCGGCGCAAGGAAATTCGCGGATTCTCCGGGCGGTACCACCTGGGCGTGATGGGCGGCCCTGATAGCCGCGAAGATGCCGTCGGCCAGACCTAGCTGCACGTCATGCCCGGTCTCGTCGGCGACGGTCGTAGAGACTTTCGCTAGTAACGGCAATTCACCCTTGTAGTAGCGTGCGGCTCCCCGCGCGGCGACCACGACGAGGCCGGGCCGCACGATCTCGATGCCGGGCACCAGCGCCTCGACGGATTCGGCGACCGGTTCGAACACGCGGGCGTCTCGGCTCGAATCGTCGGGATAGACGGTCAGCTCAGGGCAGCGTGACGCGGCCTCGCGTCGGCGTTGCCCGCGGCGCACGCCTTCGAGTCGAGCCGCTGCCGAGCAGGCGAAAATCCGGCCGGCGCGCACGACGGCACCCGGTGATTCAGCATTCCCACCTGCCGCGATCACCGGCCAATCGGGGCACCACACTGCCAGCGTGCGAACCGCCTTCTTAGCGACCGTCTTGTTCCCCGTCATGACACACCGGCCCGCTCATACCGCGCTTTTACTCGCCACGCCACGAGCGACCGCTGTGCCGTCGATGCCAGGCAGCAAGAGGTTCGCCGCGTGCGGACGAGCCGCCGCGCCTCGCCCCATCGCTCGCACTTCGACCTCACGCGCGCGCAGATAACCGTGGCCGGCGCCTAACCCTTGCCAGCGCTGCCGCGTGACCGCGAGGTTGATCTGCGCGCCCTCCCAGGCGGCAGTGACCAGCAACACCGCGGACCGCTCTCGCGCCCTGGCGGTCAGCCGCCGCATGTCGCCCTGGCTCGCCCGCGCCGGAGGATGGACGACCACCAGGTCGAACGCTTCGAGCAGGCTGGCCGTCACCGTTGCCCACTGCTCCCCCGGCCGCTCGACCCGGACGAACCGCTCGAGCGCCACTCCGGCCTCGGCCGCTGCCGCGCTGCCAAGCAACGGTGACCCCACCTCGGCACACCAGCCGGGCGCCCGCGAAACTTCGGCCACGAGAGCCAAGACCAGGGACGACGATCCGCTGACTGTGATCGTCGAACCTCGGCGAAGCCCCCCGCCAGGGAAAAGCGGCGCCAGTACAGGAGGAATCGGCGCCACGGCGTCGTCCGGACCGACGCCGTTGAGCCCGCCGGTCAACGTAGCGACGCCGACGCTCTCGAGAAGATCGGGTAGATCAGGCAGATCAGGCAGAGCCGAGGCTTGGAGCATCTGCCCAGTATCGAACATACGTTCGAACGTAGCAATTCGAATCGCATGCCTTACGCTGATGTAAGGAGAAGTTATAAAAGTAGGAGCATCATGCCGACATCAACCGTCACGAGCAAAGGCCAGATCACCATCCCGGCAAGGGTTCGAAAAGAACTTGGGTTAGAGCCGGGGTCTCGGATCGACTTCGTCAAGACTGCCGACGGCGTCTACGAACTCGTACCCGCCACTCAAAGCATCACTTCGCTGAAGGGGTTCGTCACCGCTCCGACCACACCGATCACGCTGGCCGAGATCGACGACGCCATCGCGGCCGCCGCCATCGACCGGAACACCCGGTGATCGGCCTCGACACCAACGTTTTGGTCCGCTACATCACCCAAGACGATCCTGTACAGGCCGCGCGGGCGACCCAAGTGATCGAATCGCTTGACGAAACCCGTCGCGGATTCATCAGCA
Organism: Actinomycetales bacterium; assembly: GCA_040255675.1. Taxonomy (GTDB): domain Bacteria; phylum Actinomycetota; class Actinomycetes; order Acidothermales; family Acidothermaceae; genus JBDZVM01. The sequence continues at coordinate 2,964 of JBDZVM010000061.1, forward strand.
TCGTCGTCTTAATCGAGTTGCACTGGGTGCTGCGACGCGCATACCAGGTCAGCGCGCGCGACGCGGTCGTCGTCGTCCGCACGCTCCTCAACGCCAAAGAATTGTCAGTGCAGCACGCCGACGCAGTGCGCCGAGCGCTGGCCCGTTCGAACGACGATGCCGACTTTTCCGACGCGCTCATCGGTGAGTTCGGCGAACTCGCCGGTTGCGACTACACCGCCACATTCGACGAACGCGCTTCGAAGATGCGAGGTATGCGTCTCCTCTAGCCAGCCGAAATCGCCACTGTGACGCGGTCGAAAACCGCCGCGTACTACGATCGAGCGCGATGAGCGACGATCTTCAGACCCCACAAGCCCTTCACCGAAACGTCGTCCGCGTGCGGCAGGCGCTGGCCGACGCGGGCGCCACCGGCCAAGTGCGCACCCTTGACGATTCGGCGCGCACGGCGGCTGAAGCGGCGTCCGCTCTCGGCGTTGGCATCGGGCAGATCGCGAACAGCCTGGTTTTCGCGGCCGACGGCGAGCCGCTGCTCGTCATGACCAGCGGCCGGCACCGGGTCGACACCGCCAAGGTGGCCGCGATCGTCACCGCCGGCAAGGTGAAGCGGGCCGACGCTGATTTTGTTCGTGAGCACACGGGTTTCCCGATCGGCGCGGTTCCGCCGCTCGCGCATCCAAGACCGCTGCGCACTCTGGTCGACACCGCGCTCGCCGACTACGACGTCGTCTGGGCCGCGGCCGGCCACACGCACGCGGTCTTCGCGACGTCGTTCGACGAGTTGGTGCGGATGACAGGCGGCACGCCCGCCGACGTCGGCGCCGACTCAGCCTGACCGCACGACCGCCCACCAGGCACAATGGCTGCTATGTCAAGCAACGAGCCCGCTGATCCTCCCGCCGACAAGAGCACGGACGACGAGATGCGCCGCCGCTACCTCGAAGCGCTGGAGCGAAAGCGTTCCGGTGGCCCCGGAGGCAACAATCCGCACGGCCCCTCGAGATCATCGGCGCCGACCAGCAACGACAAGCGACAGCGCACGTTCCGCCGCAAGTCCGGCTGACGATTCATCTACACATTCAGCTGATCGCCCGTCGACGCGAACATGCGCGCGACGTTTTCCGCCGCGAAGAACTCCGCGGGCGAGGTCACTCCGGCGTTGACCCGGACGAAAGCATCCATCGATCCTTGGTTCACATGCACCGCCCACAGCAGCTGCTGGAGATCGGGTGGCGGTGGTTCGAGCGTCGCCAGTTCGCACGTCAACTCGTACATCGGCAACACCTTTGAATCTCGCGCGGATTGGTAGTCGCCCAGCGCCGCATCGAACGGGCGCGAACCCGACAGCCACTGGTCGAGTGCGGATGAACACAACTCCGCGTCGCGAAACGCATCTTGAATCCCTTGCGCCGTGATGAAGTCTTTGTTGTATCCGGCGTCGCCAACAAGTGCCCATCCGGCACCGAACGGTCTGTGAAAGTAGTTTTCGACCGCAGTGCCGACGAAGCGGTCTTCGCGTTTGGCTTTGCCCAGGAGCGTCGCGAATTCCGGTACCAATCCCAACGTTTCGAGATACGTGCCTTCGATGTCGTCGCGGTGCGCGGCAAACTCCACGTACGGCCAGCCGACGATCACCAATGTCAGATCGTCATGCGTCGGCCAGGCCGCGAAACCACGGTAAGGCCGCACGTAGGTTTCGAACCGGCGCACCGGCAAGCCACTCCAGTACGTGTAGTACGACATGAGCAGCGGCGGCTTCTCGTGGTATCGCGGCGGTCTCACCGCACGAGCAACATGAGAGTGACGGCCGTCGGCTCCAACGACGACGCGCGCGTGTTCCGTGCCGGTGGGACCGCCCTTGCCGTGGCCGCGAATACCGACGACGCGGTCGCCCTCGACGACGACGTCCTCAACCGTGTAGCCCTCCCGAACCTCCACGCCGGAGGCCGCGGCCGCATCAACCAGCAGTTTGTCGAGCACGGTGCGGCGAGGTGCGTAGGCGACGGCGTCGTCACCTACGCCAGCGACACCCGAAATCGCGAATGCACCGAAGTCGAACAGGTATGACTCGATCGGTGGGCAACCGGTCGCGACGAGCGCGTCGAGCAGCCCCCACCTGCGCAACGCCGCGATACCCGGCGGGTGGATCAGATGCGTCGAGACAGTGTCACTGGGAAAGGTTGCCCGATCGACGAGCAATACACGGTAGCCCCGACGAGCTAGCAACATCGCGGTAGGAGCGCCCGCGCAGCGGGCACCGACCACGATCGTGTCGTAACGGTTCGCAGCCATCGCACGCCTCCTCGCGTCCTTGACGTGACGCTAGAGACGGACGGCGGTGAGCTCATCGCCCGTACGTACCAACTGCGGCCCATGAGCGTGGTCGTTTCGTACCACGCAGGCGGAGTGTCACACCAGAGCGCGCCGGAACGCGTAGGCCGTAGCAGCTGCTCGCGAGGAGACGCCGAGCTTGCCGAAGATGTTTTGCAGGTGGCGACGTACGGTGTGCTCGCTGATGATGAGGGTCGCCGCAATCTCCTTGTTGGACCGACCACCAGCGACGAGTCGCAGCACTTCGTTCTCGCGGCCGGTCAGACTCCCATGCGACGACGTTCTTTCAGGCTGTGACAAGGCTTCGACCGCGGCGGTGTCTGGCGCCGCGCCGAGATGGTCGAACACCCAGCGCGCGGCGTCGAACTCCATGATCGCCGTCTCCTCATCGCCGAGCGCACGGGTCGCGACTCCGACCAGCACGCGTGCTCGCGCGGCTTCGTACGGCGCTTCGAGGTCACGCCACGCCATCCATGCGCGACGCAGATCGCGACACGCGGCTACCGCGTCATGCTCGGCAAGACGGACGGCGCCGCTGGCATACGCACTCATCGCATACAGCATCGGCATGTCGATCTCCTCGGCGATGGCGGTCAGCTCGTCGGCTGCCGCGCGCGCGGCTGCCGCGTCGCCCGCGTGAAGCATGGTCTCGACGTATGGCCCGAGCAGCCGTGCTCTCGTGTGGCGGTCAGTTGCCTCTTCGACCGCGCGACGGATCACAGCTGCCGCAACGTCGAGGGCCCCTTGCGCCAGCCGCAACAACGCTAGTCCGGGCTGCGGATCGAAGCCGCGTCGGCTGGCCTCACGAAACGCCCGGTCGGCACCGGCGAAGTCACCGCGCAACCGTTGCAGTTCGCCTAACTCGTAGAAAGCAAGGGCTCCCGCCGGGTGCCGATCAAGGCGTTCACACGCCCGCGCTGCTTCACGCACGGCGTCGGGCCAGTCTCCGTGCAGCCGCATAATCTCGGCACGATGAACGAGGCACTGGCCACGGTACGCGACGAGGTCGGGCTGCGACGCGAACCACCGGCTGAAGGCAGCGGTCCACTCGTGCGCCCGCCGCACGTCACACGTCACATTGCACTCGCCGAGCGCGGCGCAATAGACGATGCCTGCGGTGATCGCTGAGACCTCGCCTGTTGTGACGGCGACCATCGCCTCATCGACCAGGGCAAGCCCCCGCGCAACGTCACCCGCACGGACCAAAGCCTGACCTCTGCCGAGCTGGCCGAAGGTCGCAAGGTCACGATCGCCGAAGCGATCGGCAAGATGGCAGATGTTACTGAAGATTGCATAGCCGTCTCGCGGGTCGCCGAGCCCAGAGACCGCGGCTATTGCCTTGTCGAGCAGCAAGTAACCCTGCTCCACGCAGTCGAGGCCACACTCGTCGATCAACCGTCTGCCGCGAGCGAACCAGCCGCTGCCCTGCGCCCCTTCTCCTCGTAGCAGCAGCCGGATACCGAGCCAGAACGCGCACCGCGCGGCCGCGGTCGGCTCGCCGGCGATGAGATATTCGTGGTGGGCTCGGACCCACATTTCGTCGCTCTCGTCATCGCTGCCCGTCAGACAGGCAGTTGTGGCGAGCCGCTCGAGATCGGCCGCGTCGAGATCCTGATCCGTGCCGGACAGCAACTCATGGGCGGCCGCCCAAGCCTGCCGCTCGAACGCCGCTCGACCCGACACGAGACGATCTGTCGTGACCACGTTGCTTCACCGCTACGTAAATTCACGCGGTTCAACGCGAAAGATGCAAGGGTTCCGGCTGACGTCAGCCCATCGACCACACGACCGAGACGGTCACGGTCACATCCTGCGAGCCCGCTTGGATCGGCATCGCCGCCGCCATTTTGTCGGCTGCCATCGGCGCGGCGTTGAGGTAAACCGGCGACGGGAAATTCGTCGACTCCGAAATGCTCTTCACCGTGCCGAGTGAGCGGCCAGCGGCCTTGGCATACGCCGTTGCCTTCGCTTTCGCGTCGTCGAAAGCCTTCTGCCGAGCCTGCGCCACCAAGGCGTCGTCGTCGTCCAAGTCGAGACTGGCGCCGTTGATGACCAGTTGGTTGCCACCAACTTCGGCGACGTCAGAAATCACCGATCCGGCGTTCGGCAAATCACGCAGCACGACGGACAGGTTCTCGCTCACCCGATAACCCTTGAGCTTGGCGCCGCTGCTGGTGTAGTCGTAGTCGGGCTGCACCGAAAGTCCGGACGTTTGCAGGTCGGCGGCCGCGACGCCGTCCGCCTTCAATTTTTTTTGCACCGCCGCCATTGTGGTGTTGGCCCCTTGCATCGCCGAGTTGACGTCGGGTTTCACGACGTTAATTGACGTCTGCAGACGCAGCAAGTTCGGCGTACCGGTGACCCGGCCGACCCCGCTCACGGCGATTCCGTTCGACGTCGGCTCGGCCGGAGCGGGAGACGGCGACGACTCGGGTGTTGCCGACGCGGTATGACCCCAGGCATAGGCGCCGACAAGAAGGGCGGCCGCGACGGCTCCGACGCCGACCGAGCGCAGTGAAATGGTGACGGGCATGGCGACCTCCAGCGACGAGCGGGCGCCGATATGACGCGGCCACCGCACCGATCGGTTCCCTAGGAAAAACGGTCTCCGACGCCGAGGTTTTGGTAGATCTCGCGGGTCGCCGTCGACTTGTTCAACGTGATGAAGTGCAGGCCCGGCGCGCCTTCGTCGAGTAACCGGGCGCACATGTCGCTTGCCACCTCGAGGCCGATGGCCCGCACTGCGTCGGCGTCGTCGGCGACGGCGAGAAGTCGCTCGGCCAGTTTCGGCGGGAAGTCGTCGCCCGACAAAATTGAGAACCGCTCGATCTGGCCGATCGACGTGAGCGGCATGATGCCCGGAATGATCGGCATGTCGCAGCCTGCCGCCAGCGCGCGATCGCGCAGCCTCAGATAATCGTCGACCGAGAAAAACATCTGCGTGATGGCGAAATCGGCGCCGGCTTGCTGCTTGCGCACCAGGTTTTCGATGTCTTCTTCGGGCGTTGCCGACCGCGGGTGTTTCGTGGTGAAAGCCGCGACACCGACGCAAAAATCACCTGAGGTCTTGATGAGCTCGACCAGCTCGTGGGCGTAGTGAAAACCCTTCGGGTGCGCGACCCACTCCCCTTGCGGATTGCCGGGCGGGTCTCCGCGCAACGCGAGCATGTTGCGAATGCTCGCGTCAGCGTACTGGCCGACCACCCGGCGAAGCTCGGCGACCGAGTGGTTCACCGCCGTGAGATGACCCACAGGAGTAAGAGTGGTCTCGGTGGCGATGTGCTCGGTGACCCGCACGGTGGTGTCACGAGTAGAACCCCCCGCGCCGTAGGTGACCGAGACGAACGTCGGCCGCAACTGCTCGAGTTCGCGCAGCGCCTGGAACAGCGACCGCTCCCCTTGCTCGGTCTTCGGCGGGAAAAACTCGAACGAAAACGACTGGGCGCCCCCGGCAAGCAATTCTTTGATGGTGCGCGCGTGGTCGCGCAGCACCGACGGGCGACCCAAAGACATGGGCTCAGGGTACCGGTTGCGCCGCGCGCAGCCGTTCGGCGAACTCCGAGGCAGCCGCGCGGGGGTCGGCCGCCTGCGTGATAGCCCGGACGACGACAACCCGCCGCGCCCCGGCTTCGAGCACGTGGTCGAGGTTCGCGAGGTCGATGCCGCCGATGGCGAACCATGGCCGCTGTGGTCGTAAATCGCTGACGTAGCGGATCAACTCGAGGCCCGGCGCGGGCCGGCCCGGCTTGGTCGGGGTCGGCCAGCACGGCCCGACGCAGAAGTAGTCGACGCCTTCTTCGGTCGCGGCGACCGACGATTCGGCTATCGAGTGCGACGAGCGCCCGATCACCGTGTCGTTCTTCACCAGGCATCTCGCCGCCGAGACCGGCAAGTCGTCTTGGCCCAGGTGCAAGATGTCGGCGTCCGCCGCGAAAGCGACATCTGCGCGGTCGTTGACGGCGAGCAGCTTGCCGTGCCGCGCACACGCCCGCGCGAAAACCTGCAACGCCGCGAGTTCGTGCTTCGCCTCCATGCCTTTTTGCCGAAGCTGCACGATGTCGACACCGTTCGACAACACCGCGTCGAGAAACTCCGGCAGATCGCCTTCGCGTTCGCGCGCGTCGACACACAAGTACAAGCGAGCGTCAGAAAGCGAGGGCTTGGGCACGGCGCTTCACCTCCGTGCCGCGGTTCTCGACGAGTGCCCGCACCGGTGAGCCGGGAAGCGAGTCGTCGGGAGTGAAAAGCCAGCGCAAGGCTTCGTCGTCGGAGTAACCGGCGTCGGCGAGCACCGTGAGCGTGCCGGCGAGACCTTTCAGCACGACGCCGTCCTGGACGAACGCGGCCGGCACGCGCACCACGCCGTCACGCCGCACCCCGATCAGCTTGCGCTCGCGCAGCAATTGCCGAACCTTTCCCACCTCGACGCCGAGGCGATCGGCGACGTCGGCAACGGTGAGCCATTCGGAGATGAGTTGTTCGAAGTCGGTCACGGGGCCAGCCTGCCACGCGACGTCGTGATCAGTAGACGGACCGCGCCAAACGCCCGTATTCGATCGCGCTGGTGCGCTAGGGTCATTGCTCGTGCGAGAGATCTTGGGGGACGCCGACCCGCACCCTGAGTCGCCCGTTGATGCCTTACGCAACGACGACTTCGCTCGCGGCCCGGCGTTCGGCAGCGACGTCGACGACGATTTCGACGTCCGGCCTAGCCTCTTGATCCGCCTTTGGACGGCAAGCGCCACCGCGAGCGCCTTGGCCATCGCCTCTTTCGTCTTCGCTGTCGCGAGTCTGCTGCAACCGTTCGTAGGTTATGTGATCACCAACTCGCTTTTTCTCGCAACGTCAGCTCGGTCGGTGATTTCCTCCCAGCGAGCCACCGCCATAGCGGAAATCGTGTGCGCGGGCCTCGCGTTGATCACCGTTGGCGCTGCCTTTGCCGCGACGGCGGTGCACGAAGATCAGGCGGAGCGTCGCACGCCCCAGGTCATGGCCGGTGCCGCGGCACTGATCGCGATCGTTTCGATCGTCGTGGGAATCGTCGCGCTCGTCATCGTGGCAGGCATCCACGATCCGAGCCAGCTCAGCTGAGCCGAGACCGCTGCCCGCACGCCGTCGATGAACCACCCGGTCTAATCTGAAGTGACACGGGAGTCCGGCGTTACCGGGCTGAGAGGGCGGCTAACGGCCGCCGACCGTCGAACCTGCTCCGGATCATGCCGGCGAAGGGAGACCCGCAGCAATGTCCCCGGCGAAGTCGGCCAACGACGTCCTCGTCGTCGGCGGCGGCGTGATCGGGCTCGCGATCGCTTGGCAGGCCGCGTCGCGCGACCTGACCGTGACGGTGCTCGACCCGCACCCGGGCAGCGGCGCTTCGCATTACGCGGCGGGCATGCTCGCGCCCGTCACCGAAGTGCATTACGGCGAAGAGGACATCCTCGCGCTGAACCTCGCGTCAGTACGGCGTTATCCGTCGTTCGTCGCGGAACTCGAAGAACGAGCCCGGACGACGGTGGGTTACCGCGAGTGCGGAACGCTGGCGATCGCTTTCGACGCCGACGACCGCGCCGCGCTCGACGATCTACACAAGTACCAGCTGTCTTTGGGGTTGGCGTCGGCCCCGCTCACGACTCGCGAATGCCGCAAGCTCGAACCGCTTCTGGCGCCGACGATCCGCGGTGGCCTGCACGTCGAGGGCGATCATCAGGTCAACAACCGACGCCTTGTCGCGGCGCTCCTCCTGGCGTGTGCCGAGGCGGGCGTGTCGATCCGTCGTGAGGTCGCCCGGCGATTCGTCATCGAGCACGATCGGGTAGTCGGCGTCGACGATCTGCGCGCCGAACAAACCGTTCTCGCGGCCGGATGCTGGAGCGCGAAGACGGCGGCAGAGGCGGGGTTGCCGCCCGAGGTCATGCCGCCGGTGCGCCCGGTGAAAGGGCAAATTTTGCGGCTGCGCGACGACCCCTCCCGTCCGTTGCTGAGTCGCACCGTACGCGCGGGCGTTCGCGGTCGGCCGATCTACCTCGTGCCACGCGCTGACGGCGAGATCGTGCTGGGTGCCACGGCTGAAGAGCGTGGCTTCGATCAAGTCGTCACGGTCGGCGCGGTGTCTGAATTGCTGGACGACGCGCGACAACTCGTGCCGGGGGTTTCCGAGCTCGAGCTGGTCGAGACGTCGGCCGGCCTTCGTCCGGGCTCGCCCGACAACGCGCCGATGATCGGCCCGAGCGCTCTGCCGGGCCTCGTCATCGCGACCGGCCATTACCGCAACGGCATCTTGCTCACACCGATCACCGCCGACATCGTCGCCGACGTCCTCGACAAGGGAACGCTCGCCCCAGAGTTCGCGCGCTTCGACCCGCGTCGCTTCGAGAAGGCCGCGTCATGAAGGTCACCCTGAACGGAAAAGCGCACGAGATCGGCGACGACACGAGCCTCGCCCAGGTCGTGGCGCGGCTCACCTCCGCGGATCGCGGCATAGCGGTCGCGCTCAATGGCACGGTCGTGCCGCGGCCGCGCTGGGAGACCATCACCTTGTCGGACGACGACCACGTCGAAGTGCTGACCGCGGTACAAGGAGGCTGACCACATGGACGACCCGTTCGTGATTGCCGGAGAGTCGTTTTCGTCGCGACTCATCATGGGCACCGGAGGCCTTCCTAGCCTTGACGTTTTGGATGCCGCGCTCGTCTCGTCGGGAACGGAAATAACGACCGTCGCCATGCGCCGTATCGATCCAGCGGCACAGGGGTCGATCCTCGACGTCCTGGCGAAGCGCGAGGTACGGGTCTTGCCGAATACCGCTGGGTGTTACACAGCGGGAGATGCCGTGCTCACCGCCCAGCTCGCGCGCGAGGCACTGCAAACGAACTGGGTCAAGCTCGAAGTCATCGCCGACGAGCACACATTGTTGCCCGACCCGATCGAATTGCTCGACGCCGCCGAGAAATTGGTTGACGACGGCTTCGTCGTGTTGCCTTACACGAACGACGATCCTGTGCTCGCGCGTCGGCTCGAGCAGGTCGGCTGCGCCGCTGTGATGCCACTTGGGGCACCGATCGGCTCCGGACTCGGCATCAGAAACCCGCACAACATCGAACTCATCGTCGAAAGCGCTGCCGTGCCGGTGGTTCTCGACGCCGGAATAGGCACGGCGAGCGACGCCGCGTTAGCCATGGAATTAGGTTGCGACGCCGTACTTTTGGCGTCAGCGGTGACACGAGCGCAAAAGCCGGCGCTCATGGCAGAAGCGATGCGCAAGGCGATCGAGGCCGGCCGGCTCGCCTGGCGAGCCGGCCGGATCCCCGTGCGTCGTTACGCCAAGGCGTCGTCGCCCGTCGATGGCATGATGCGGTAACGGCTCACCAGCCCCATCGCTGCCAGCGGTAGCGCGGTTACTCGGCCACCGCGCCAAGGGCCGACGCCAGCTCGTCGACGTCCGAGACGATGACGTCGGCGCCGGCGTCGGCGAGTTCGGCGCGCGAGCCGTATCCCCACCCGACGCCGATGCACGCGATGCCGACAGCGTGCGCGCCGACGACGTCGTGTGACCGGTCGCCTACCATGACGGCGCGCGGGCCCGCCGAGATTCGCAGCGCGCTCAAAGCCTCGGCCACGATATCGGCTTTCACCGCCCGCTCAGTATCGTTGATGGCGCCACAAACCACGTCGAAATACTTCTCGAGCGCGAAATGCTCGAGAATGGCGACCGCCGTCGAGCGTGGCTTGGCCGTCGCGACAGCGAGTGTTCGCCCAGAGTCGAGCAACCCTTCCAGCAGGTCGAAAACGCCGGGATACACGGAGTTTTCAAACATGCCACCGTCATTGACAAAACGGTGCCGAAAAGCGGCGACTGCGTGCGCGGCGGTGTCGTCGTCCAGGCCGATGATCGTGCGAAACGACTCGCGCAAGGGCGGCCCGATGAATCGCAGCAGGGTCGCGTCGTCGACGGGCGGCATCCCGATCGCGTCGAGCGCGAACGCGATCGAGCGCGTGATGCCCGGTGCCGATTCGGTGAGCGTACCGTCAAGATCGAAGAGGACGACGTCAGGGCGCATGACCCCTATCCTGGACGAAGATCGCCGACCGGGCCGCGGCTACACCCGCGAGCTGCCCACCGGCGAAGCGAGTCTCGCGTCGTCACCCGCGTAGGGCAATTCACGAGCGGCGGACGACGGCGCGACGCGCAAGACGCGCGCAAGCCACGACGGCAACCACCAGTTCCAGCGCCCGAACAGCGCGACAAGTGCCGGCACAAGCAGGGTGCGCATCACAAACGCGTCGAACAAGATGCCCGCGCCGAGCCCGGTCGCCATGATTTTCAGGTCGGTCTGCGGGCCGGCCGACATCGCGAGAAAGGCGAACGCCAGGATAAGCGCGGCGCTGGTCACCAGCCGGCCAGTGCGAGACAGCCCTTCGATCGTGGCGGCAGCCGTCGATCCAGTGCGGTCGTAAGCCTCGCGAATCCGGGTGAGGATGAACACCTCGTAGTCCATTGAAAGCCCGAATAAAAACGCGAAGACAAACACCGGCACCCAAAACGTGATCGTGCCGGTCGACGATATCCCCCAGATCGCGTCGCTGCCGTGGCCGTATTGCCACACCAGCACCAAGACGCCGTAAGCGGCCGCCACCGACAACAGGTTCAAGACGACCGCTTTCGCCGCCAGCAGCACCGAGCGCAACGCCCGCGCCAGCAGCAAGAACGTGACGATCGAAACGAGCACCAGCATCAGCGGGAAGCTGCCGTAGACGGCGTGCACCGCGTCGATGCTCTGAGCGCCGACGCCACCGACACCCAGCACCGCCGGATCGTGCGCAACGGCGTCGCGCACCCGCCGCACCGTTACCCGGCCGGCGCCCTGCCCGGCCTCGTCCGTCGGCAGGACGTCGACGAGCGCCGTACCCGACCGTCGCGAAGCCTCGAGCGCGACCACCGCGTCGACGCCGGGCAGCGCCGCCAGCTTGGCAACCGCGTTTTCCGGATCGCCCTTCGCCAAGACCTCTATCGGGGTGAGCACACCGGTCGGCACGCCGCCGCGCGTCAACGTGTCGAGCGCGGTACGCGCCGCGCCTTCCTTCGCCAAGGTGGTGGCCTTCGGCTCGCCTAAGCGCATCGACAGCAGCGGCACCGCGAGTGTTGCCATCACGACGAGTCCGATCACGGCCGCCACAACGCGGCGACGTTGCACGAAGCTGGCCCACCGACTCCACATCGGGCCGGCTGACGCCTCGGTGCGCCGTCGTGGCCACTCCAGTTTCGGGCCGATTGTCGCGAGCAAGACCGGCAAGAGCGTGACGGCTACGGCCGTCGATACCAACGGAATAAGCACGCCCGCGTAACCGATGCCGCGAAGGAAAGGTACGTCGAGCACGACAAGTGCCAGCAGCCCGATCGCCACGGTGAGCCCGGAGAAAACCACCGAACGCCCGGCCGCTGCCATGGCGGCGACCACGGCGGCTTCGCCGTCCAGCCCCTTCGCTCGTTCTTCACGCCAGCGGGTGAGCACGAGCAGCGAATAGTCGATGGCGACACCGAGGCCGATGAGGGCAATCAAGTATTCGACGATGAAACTCACATCGGTAACGGAGGTCAGCCCGCCCAAGAAAAGAAAGGTGGTGAGAATTGAGAGGAGCGCGACGAGCAGCGGCAACACCACGAGAAAGCTCGCGAACACAAAAAGCAGTACTGCGAGAGCCCCCAATGCGCCGATCATGCTCTCCACCGCGACGTCCGCGCCCTTTTTCGCGGGCTTGGCGTTGACGAGCTCGCGCATGCCTGTCACTTTTACCGTCCAACCCGCGGGCGCCGCGCGGGTGACTGCCTGCTCGATCGCGGTGTCGTGCTCGGACAAGCCGTCTTGTTTCTTGTTCGGCGGCGTGAACACCAGCGCGAACGTCGACCGAGCGTCGGTGGTGACGAACGCGTCGTCGTGCGTTGCCGCGTAGTCGACGATGCGTTCGTTGCCGTCGACGCGTGCGGCGTCGAAGATTTTCTCCACCCGCGCGGCGACGTCGGCGTCGCGCACCGACTTCCCGGCAGGCACGGTGACGACGGGAACGAGGGGCTCCTGTCCCCCGCCGCTTCCGTACAGTGCGAGGATTTTGCCGTTCGCGACGAAGCTCGGCTCACCTGGCATCGCATACGTGTCGGTGAGTTTGCCGACCGTGTGCGACGCGGTCGCCGCTCCGGCGAACGCAAGCACCAGCCACGCCACGACCACGAGCAGCTTGTGCCTCAACACCAAGACACTGAGCTTCGACATCGGAGCCTCCAAACGGCACAGACGCGTACGAGAAGAGGTATTCACGGCAGCGCTTCAGTAACGCACCGGCGATTACGCCCGCGCGGTGTGGTTGGTCAGAAATTCAGTTGGTACGTTGGCGTTGCCGCCACGCGTAAAGAAGCCAGATCGACGCCGCGAGTATCAAAAGGGCGTCGAAAGCGTGCAGACCGCCGACCCATTTGCTGTGGTGGCCCCCGTGCGCGAGGCCCTCCTGGGCGACCTCGGTGAGCAGTGCCACGACGAACGCGCCGACCATCGTGTTCTTCGACACGTGCGCGATCAGCGCAACGACGAACAAGACGACCGCCGCGATGCCGAGGATGTGGCCGAGGTTCTCGTGGGGATTGAAGGCGCCGTCACCTTTGGCCTTATGCCCGAATGCCCCCACCCCCGCGAGGTAAATCTGCACAATCACCGCCACCGTGAAAATACAAAGAAGATATCCGTACGCGACGTCGAAGCCTCGCCGATATCCGGTCAGGTTGGTCGCCCGCGGGCTCACCGCCGACGCGCTACGCTCACGTGGTTGACTCGTTGTCTCCGTCATTCTTTTTCCTTTGCAGATTCGATAACCGCTGATTCGGCTGCCGCCACGGTGCCAGCCGTGCCGTCGACGGCGACAATCTCTCCGTCTCGCAAAACCCGCGTAGCGTCGTCGATGCCGAGCACGGCCGGGATCCCGTGCTCTCGCGCCACAATCGCGGAGTGCGACAACGCGCCGCCCGCCTCTGTGACGACGGCGCCGATCGTCGCGAACAGCACCGACCATGACGGGTCGGTCGCCGGGCAGACGAGTACCTCGCCCGGTTGCACACGGTCGAACCCGTCGAAGGCGCGGACGACGCGAACCGGGCCGCTGTGCTGCCCCGGCGACCCGGCTGCCCCGCGGAGTCTGTGCTCGCCACTAGCGGGCCCGTCCGCCCGCTGCTGCTCTTGCACCCACATCATTGCCTCGTTCATGCGGCGCGCCGCGGCGGGAAGCCCGCGAACATCGGGCATCGCGCCCGGCGGTGGCCCGTAAAACAACGGCCCTGGGTGCGCCCGCACCCATGCTCGATGTGCTCGCGCCCGCGACACCGCGGGCCGAAAATCGCGTGCTCCACCGCGAATCGCGGCGCGCACCGTGTCGACGTCGAGCATCACCACGTCGTCCGGCTTCTCGAGCTGGCCGGCTCGCGCCAAGCGGCGTCCGATTTCTACGACGGTCCGCCGGACGAGACCCGCAGGATGCGAACCGCCCCATAACCCGCTGTCTTCGCGCGTCGGATAGACCCGCGACGCCACCGCGAGGGCGTCTTCGAAGCGGTCGCGATCGGCTCCGCTACGGCCCGCCAGCCTCGAGCGCGCACGTTCGATGGCGGCTTTGCGACGGCGCTCGACCTCGTCGAAGTCGACGGTCTCGCCGAGCGCGTCGCGCAACAATCCAAACAGCAACCTGGGTTGCTCCGCGAGCGTCGGCGCGCCGGGATCTTCGCCGAGCACCCGCCACGCGTACGTCTCCCGCCAATCGGCGAAGGCGGAGGCAAGCGGCTGGTCGAGTTCTTGCAGCCGGCGCGCGCCATCGGGCGTGCGCAATGCTTCGAGCAGGGACGCCGAATTCCTAGCACTCGCGGCCACGCGCGCGAGCGCTCGATTCGGTTCTGACGTCGCCTCTGAATACCCTGCCAGCAGTTCGAGGGTTTGCAAGGTGCTCCAGCCGAAAAGCTCGCGACACGTCGACACGAGTTCGTAGATCGCGAGCGCGTAGGCGGGCACGAGTGCGAAATGCAGAGCAAGCCCTTGACGCATAAGCGCGATGGTCTCGTCGAGATGCGCAGCCAGTTCGCCGTCCGACATCGTGGTGACGTCGAACGCGCGCAACCGACGGCTGGCTTCGACAATGGCGGGGCGCTGCTGCTTGGTCCACTCGCGAACGGCGGAATCGACCGCGGCGATGGCGAAGCGCGCGGAGCGGCAACGCTTGCGAAGGGGTGGTGCGACTCTGGAGAGAATGCCAAGGAGCCACCAGGGCGGCGGGCCGCCAGATGCGCGGGGCGGCGGGCCGCCAGATGCGCGGGGCGGC
>JBDZVM010000062.1:0-5412 GCA_040255675.1 Actinomycetales bacterium
CGAAGGTTGGTGTCGGCGGACGACGGGAAATGCCGCCCTGAATTACCGTTCTTCGGTACCCGGCAACTGTGTTCCAAGAACAACGCCGCTGCGGCCAATCCGACCGCGATCGCCAGACTGATGCCGCTGTTGCGGCTATCGGTGTTGATGCGCGGGCTACCGAGATGCAGCAGCGTGTAGACGAAGAACCCACCGTAAAGCCCCGCAACAACCGCTGCCGCATGGCTGCTCGCTTTCGCCAACACCGCGAGGCGCGCGACGAACAAGGGCTCGAGGCGCCGCCGCACCGGTGTGGTCGGGTCGCGCAGCCGCTTGCGCACCGAAAAGGCGAACGCGAATTCGCCGATTGCGAGAATCGCCATGGTCAGCGGGCCGGCCAACGGCAGCGACGGCAGCGACCCGTAGACGCGGGAAACCACAAGCCAAGAAATGATGCCAGCGAGCAACGCCAAAGCCACAAGCACCGAATACCGAGTCGGTCTCATCGGCGCGCCTCCGGCTTGAGCAACACCGGCTGCTCCAGCTTGCGAACGCCCGCCACGTCAACCGTCTCGAGCAAAGCGGCCACCGGCCCATGCTCAGGCAGTACGGCGGCGGGGTCGGCATCAAGCCACGGCATCAGCACGAACGCCCGCTCGTGCGCGCGCGGATGCGGCAACGTGAGCACCGGATCGTCGCTCACCAAGGTATCGAGCGCGATGATGTCGACGTCGAGCGTGCGCGGGCCCCACCGCACCAGCCGTTCACGGCCGGCCGCGGCCTCGATCGAGTGCGCCAAATCAAGCAGTTCGGACGGCGACAACTCCGTCTCGACGACGACGACCGCGTTGTAATAGTCAGGTTGCTCGGGGCCGCCGACGGGCGCGGTTTCGAAAATTGCCGACACCGCAAGCAAGTTGACCGACCGAGCCAATTCGTCGACTGCGCTTTGTAACGCATCAAAACGGTCGCCGAGGTTCGCGCCCAGCGCGAGAACTGCCCTTGTCACGTGTCACCTCGCGACCGGCTCACCGTGACGATGACGTCGGCAAAAGTCAACGGAATAGGCGCATTCGGCTTGTGCACGCTGACGGTTGCCGCGAATACCCGCGAATTATCGAGACACGCGCCGGCGATACGGTCGGCCAAGGTTTCGATGAGGTTGACCGGCTCTCCCCCGACGATGTCGGCGATCGTCTTCGCCAAAGCACCGTAGTCGACGGTGTCACCGAGCTGATCAGATCGAGCGGCCGCAGACACGTCGACGTCGAGAGAAACGTCAATCAAGAAATCCTGGCCGTCAACGCGCTCGTGCTCGAAAACGCCGTGGTAGCCGCGAACTTTCAGCCCGCGCAATTCGATGCGGTCAGTCATGGCTCTGCCCTCCATCGCGCCGCGACGCGAACGGCGTCGACATCGGCAACCACGTTGTGCACTCGCACTCCCCAAGCGCCATTAACCGCTAGCAACGCCGTCAAAGCCGAGCTTGCGTGATCGCGGTACGCAGGCGCGCGAACGCCGCCAGAGTCGGCAAGCAGGTGCCCCAAGAACGCCTTACGCGACGCACCCACGAGCACGGGCCGCCCGAGGTTGAGAATCTGGTCGAGATGCTTCAACAGCGCCCAGTTGTGCCCCGACTCGGGCTTCTTCGCGAATCCGAGACCCGGATCAACGATCAGTTGGTCGACATCGCCGCCCGCATCGAGAAACGCGGCGATACGCAAAGACAATTCTCGCCGCACGTCGGCCACGACGTCGTCGTAAACGGCGCGGGTTTGCATATCGACGCTGTGCCCGCGCCAATGCATCACGACGTAAGCAATACCGGACGACGCCACAAACGGCACCATCGCGGGATCGGCCAGCCCGCCGCTCACGTCATTGACGAGGACGGCGCCGGCGTCGACTGCCTGTCGGGCGATTTCGGCATGCATCGTGTCGATGCTCACCGGCCCGGCAGCCGAGAGCTTGCGCACCACCGGCAGCACCCGACGCAACTCCTCAGTGGGGTCGACGCGCAACGCACCCGGCCGAGTCGATTCGCCGCCCACGTCGACGATGTCAGCGCCTGCCGCGAAAAGCTGCAGCCCGTGTTCGATCGCCAGCCCGTGGTCGAAGAACTGACCGCCGTCCGAAAAGGAATCCGGCGTCACGTTGAGCACGCCCATGACGCGGCACCGGCCGATGTCGGGAAAACCCACCAGTGAAGGAAACACGAAACCCCTTACGCTGCCGGGCCTAGGCGAAGTAGCCGACGCAACTGCCGCACGCGCGGGTGCGGCCACACGATGAACGCCTCAGCCTCGAGCGCCGCAACCGCGATACGCGGCAGGTCGCGAGCCGCCGGGTACACGATGTACCGAGGTACCCACTCGGGCGCGAACTTGGCGTTGAACCGGTAGAGCGACTCGATCTGGAACCAGCGAGAGGCGAAAACCAGCAAACCGCGCCAAAACCGTAACACCGGGCCGGCACCGAGCTTTCCGCCGCGTTCGAGCGCCGAGCGAAAGACAGCGAAGTTCAACGAGACCCGCTTGACACCGAGTGCCGGGCAAGCGCGAAGTGCCGTGGTGATGAGGTATTCGTTCAGGCCGGGATCCGCTTCACGGTCGCGGCGCATCAGATCGAGCGAAAGGCCGTCAGTGCCCCACGGCACGAAATGCAGGAACGCGCGCAGCACGTCGTGCTGACGTGCCGCGACGACGACGCAATCCGCGTCGGCAGGGTCGCCGAGGCGGCCGAGCGCCATCGAAAATCCGCGCTCGGTTTCGCTGCCGCGCCACGTCGCCGCTTGCCGCCGGAAAACGTCGGCGGTGCCAGGCGGCAGGTCGCTCATGCGCGTGACGCGGGAGAGGTAGCCGGCGCGTTCGACCCGGTTGACCATTTGCCGCACGTTGCGCATGGTGCGGCCTTCGAGACTGAATTCCGCGACGTCGACAACCGCTTCGTCACCAAGCTCGAGAGCCGACATCTGCGTTTCGCGGGTCCAGACCTCGCCGCCGAGTTCGCCGCAACCGAGCACCGCCGGCACCCAGGCGTGCCGCTCGGCCTCTGCCATGAACTCCTTGATCGCGCCCGGCCATGCTTCAGGATCGCCGAGCGGATCACCGCTTGCCAGCATCACACCCGACACGACTCGGTAAGCGACACACGATTTTCCGGACGGCGACCACACCACGCTCTTGTCTCGGCGTAACGCGAAATAGCCGAGCGAATCGCGGTCGCCGTGGGCGGAGAGCAGGTCGCGCATGCGCGTTTCGTCGTCCGCCGCGAGGTGAGCGCGCGGCTCGGCCGGCCGAAACACCAGATAAACCGTCACCACAGCGGTGAGCGAACCCATGGCCAGCAACGTAATTGAGATGAGGTCGCTGGTGCGATCGCTGGTGAAGTGCAAGGGGCCGGAGACGCCGACCAGCCCGCAGGCGACGTGCCGCACCGCGTCGACGAACCGAAAGCCGCCGACGATCTGGTGTGGGCGGACTTCGAGCAGCAGCAGCCCGATCACAAAACTTGAGATGCCGAGCCCGACGAACGCGAACAGCGCGCGCCATCTCGTCGTCGGGTCGCCGACAGCAAAGAATTCACGCTGGTAATAGAGGAGCGCCACCAGCAAGAGCGCGTCGATCGGGAGCCAGGCAAGCACGTCGTCGAGGTCGGGACGATGCACGAAATGCACCAGCATGCTGATCGCCAAGATGGCGACCACGAGGCGCCAGGCGCGCCGTTTGCGGCGTCGCAACGCATGCGAAAGCAGAATAAGCAATCCCCCGGTGACGACGAGCGCGGCGGCGGCTACGCCGTGAATCAGGGCCGTATCGACGGTGCCGGGCAGCACATGGTCGATGATTCGCACCCGCTCCCAAAGGCGCGGTCGTACCACCATCGCGATGTCGCGCGCGCCGAGAAGGAACGTCAGCAATCCGGCGACAATCGGCACCCAGCGCCGCCGTGTGCGCCGCTCGCCCACGCCGTCACCCGTTCGCCGCCGAAGCGGCCATCCGTGGCCCGCGCCAGGCTCGCGTTCGAGCGTGCTGTGCGTGGTGCGGGTCACGCCGCGGCCATCGCCGTGATCTGTTGCCGGGTCACGGCATCAAGGGTAGGGCCAGTGGCCGCGAAGCGACCCGCGGCAGTCAGCGCGGAAGTCGGCTCTTGATGATGTCGGCGAACCACGGAGGCGCGATCGCCTCGAGATCGTGAAGCGTCTGCTCTGTCGACATGAAGGCTTGGGTTTGATACCCGGGCAGCAAGACGTCGCCGCACCCGTCGAGCGCCATCATCGCTGTTTGCGATCCCCGCGACCCGTCAAACGTCAGGGCAACCCGCCTGAATAGGTCGGCCGGGCAGGCGATGGAGGCGTCCTTCGGCACCGGGGGCGACGCAAGCAAGTCGTCGCGCAGGCGTTCCGCGAGGGCAGCGTCGCCCGTCGTGACAACGCACGGCGTCACCGCGCCACCTCTCCAGGTTGCCGTGACGCCGCCTGGCTTCGGTTGAATATCTGGTTGGTCCGCCGACCAGGCGCCAAAGATTTCGCAACCCGGCGGCTCGCTTCCAGTCGGGGCGGCGCTACCGCTGTGCGTCATCGGCGCCACCGGCGTCAACAGCGCGGGCGGCTCCGCGTGGAGGCCAGCCGATGAACACGCCGCAAGGCCGCCACAGATGACGAGTACCAACACGCCAACTCGCGGCACTTGCGCCCCTTTCTCGATGCGACCCGGCCAGAACTGAGACGCGACGCACTCATCATGGGTTCCGCTACCTTGAGCGCACCATGCGACCGGACGCGTGACCCGTTTCGACGATGCCCTTGGCCTGCCGTGGTCAGCGCGCGGTAATTAGACCGAGTGCCTCGGCGCGGGTGCGGTCGGAGTCGCGGAAAGCCCCGCGCACTGCCGACGTCACCGTGCGCGCACCGGGTTTGCGCACGCCGCGCATCGACATGCACAGGTGCTCGCATTCGACGACGACGATGACGCCGCGTGGTTCGAGTATGTCGTCGAGGGCGTCGGCAATTTGCGCCGTCAGGCGTTCTTGCACTTGCGGACGGCGGGCAAACAAATCGACCAGCCGGGCGATTTTCGATAGCCCGGTGATTTCGCCCTTGTCGTTCGGGATGTAGCCGACGTGCGCCAGACCGTGAAAAGGCGTGAGGTGATGCTCGCAGGTGCTGTAGACCTCGATGTCGCGCACGATGACCATCTCGTCGTGGTTGGCGTCGAACACGGTCGTGAGCACGTTTTCCGGCCGCTGGTACAGGCCGGCGAACTGCTCGGCGTACGCGCGGGCGACCCGCTTCGGCGTGTCGCGTAGGCCGTCGCGCGCCGGGTCTTCGCCGATCGCGATCAGGATTTCGCGGACGGCGGCTTCGATGCGCGGCAGGTCGATCGCGGCACCGTGATCGTCGTCAGTGCCCGATACGTCAGTGCCCGATACGTC
>JBDZVM010000062.1:5512-17146 GCA_040255675.1 Actinomycetales bacterium
CGTCAGTGCCCGATACGTCAGTGCCCGATACGTCGTCGCTCATCGCGTCACTGGGGCGCGGAGTGTGTGGAGCCGCCGCCCTCACCCGCTGATTCGCCCGCGGGCTGGTTCGCGCCGCTGCCGCCATTGGTCGACGCCCGCAACCCCTCGGTGGTCAACGCGTCGCCGCTCTCGCCGCCCGACGCCAGCAACGCCAGTTCACGCGGTGTTTGCACGGGCGCCTTGTCGGACGGCAGTCGCTTGCCGTAGCCGGTGTAGCTGCCCCGGCTTGGCCGCTTTTGCACCCGTTCGAATACCCGCAGTACCTCGTCTTTTTGGAGGGTCTCTTTCTCCATCAGTTCGAGCACCAGGTTGTCGAGCACATCACGATATTCGACGAGAATTTCCCACGCTTCGTCGTGCGAGTTCTCGATGAGCCGGCGCACTTCTTCGTCAATGGTCGAGGCGATTTCTTCGGAGTAGTCGCGCTGGTGGCCCATTTCGCGGCCGAGGAAGACCTCGCCGTTTTCCTGGCCGAATTTGCGCGCGCCGAGTTTCTCGCTCATGCCGTATTGTGTGATCATGTTTCGCGCGATCGACGTCGCCTTTTCGATGTCGTTGGCCGCGCCCGTGGTGGGCTCGTGGAACACCAACTCCTCGGCGGTGCGGCCGCCGAGAAGCATGGCCAGTTGATCCATCATTTCGGCGCGGGTGACCAAGAACTTGTCTTCGGTTGGAAGCGCGAGGGTGTAACCAAGCGCGCGTCCGCGCGGAAGGATCGTCACCTTGTGCACCGGGTCGGCGTTCGGAAGCGCATGACCGACCAACGCGTGCCCGCCCTCGTGGTAGGCGATGATCTTCTTTTCTTTCTCCGACATGATGCGGCTCTTGCGCTCAGGCCCGGCCATCACCCGGTCGATCGCCTCTTCGAGCGTGCGCATGTCGATCTGCTTCTTGTTCGCCCGGGCGGTGAGCAGCGCCGCCTCGTTGATGACGTTCGCGAGGTCGGCGCCCGTAAAGCCGGGGGTGCGCCGGGCGATGACGTCGAGGTCGACGTCCGGCAGGAACGGCTTGCCCTTGGCGTGCACGCGAAGGATGCCCTTGCGGCCCTCCATGTCGGGGCGGTCGACGACGATCTGCCGGTCGAACCGGCCGGGACGCAGCAACGCCGGGTCGAGGATGTCGGGCCGGTTCGTGGCCGCGATCAAAATCACGCCGCCCTTGACGTCGAAACCGTCCATCTCTACGAGCAGCTGGTTCAGGGTTTGCTCGCGCTCGTCGTGGCCACCGCCGAGGCCCGCGCCACGGTGGCGGCCGACGGCGTCGATCTCGTCGATGAAGATGATGGCCGGCGCGTTTTCTTTGGCCTGGGTGAACAGGTCGCGAACGCGCGACGCACCGACGCCGACGAACATTTCGACGAAGTCGGAACCGGAAATCGAATAGAACGGCACACCGGCTTCGCCGGCGACGGCGCGAGCCAGCAAGGTCTTGCCGGTACCGGGCGGGCCGTAGAGCAACACGCCCTTCGGAATCTTCGCCCCGATAGACTGGAACTTCGCCGGGTTTTCGAGAAACTCCTTGATTTCTTGAAGTTCTTCGATCGCTTCGTCAGCGCCGGCGACATCGGCGAATGTCGTCTTCGGCGTGTCTTTGCTAATGAGCTTGGCTTTCGACTTGCCGAAGTTCATCACCCGCGAGCCGCCGCCCTGCATTTGGGTGAGCATGAAAATCATCAAGCCGACGAGCAGCAGAATCGGCAACGCGTTCAGTAAAATCGCGAGCCACACGCTGCCGTGGCTGACTTTGACGTCGTAAAGCTTGTCAGCGCTGACCTTGTTGCTCGCGGCGAGCTCGTCGAGCTTGTTCTCGAGCTGCACCATCTGGTCGGCTGAAACGTCGGCCTCGATCTTGTCGCCGTTCTTCAACGTCACCTGGACGCTTTGTTCCTTGTCGTGGAACACGACCGACGAGACGTTCCCCGTGTTGATCGCGCTGACGACCTGCGAGGTGTCGACCGACTTGAAGTCGCTGCCGCCGCTCCAAAGGCCCTTGAGCAGCACGAGCAAGATCACGATGAGCACGACCCAGAAGAGGGGCCCGCGTGCGTATCTCTTCACGTTCATGGATGCGGAAGCGCCGCGCTTCCGTCCCTCCTGCCAACTCGTCGCTGCATGGTCATCAGGTGCCGCTACGCGCGGCTGGTCTCGGGATACCCGCTACGGGCACCTTCGTAGTGCACGTCGGCACCGGATTGACGGGACACAAGGCCGGACACAAAGATCCCATCTGCACCGATCACTGTCGAAGTCGACGGTACACCGAGCGTCAGTCACGTACTTACTCAACCGACAGCGCTTCCCAGACGTTCCCGGCAAGTCGCGGTGGCCCCGACTGCCGGGTCTACTCGTAGACGCTGCGCCGCAAGGTCGCGACGAACGGCATGTTGCGGTACTTCTCGGCGAAGTCGAGACCGTATCCGACGACGAAGTCGCCCGGGATGTCGAATCCGAGGTACTTCACGTCGACCGCCTGCTTGACCGCCTCCGGCTTTCGCATCAGGGCGCAGACCTCGACGGACGCCGGCGCCCGCGACTTCAGGTTGGCGACCAGCCACGAGAGCGTGAGGCCCGAGTCGACGATGTCTTCGACGACCAGGACGTCGCGCCCCTCGATGCCGAAGTCGAGGTCTTTCAGGATGCGGACGACGCCGGACGACGACGCGCCCGACCCGTACGACGAGATGGCCATGAAGTCGATCGTCACCGGCAGGTGCAAGGCGCGTGCCAAGTCGGCCATCACCATGACGGCGCCCTTCAAGACCCCGACCAGCAGCAACTCTTTGCCCGCGTAGTCGGCGTCGATGGCGGCGGCAAGTTCAGCGATCTTCGCTTGGATGTCTTTCTCAGTCAGCAAGATTCCGTCGAGGTGGTCACCGATGTCAGACTCGTCCACGCGCCAACCATCCCAATACCGTCGAACTGCCTACCCGGCCGCTACCGCCCCGCGGACATAGAGCCTGCCACACCGCCCCGGCTCGCGTGTCGCGGTTCCCCCGCCTGGCAGGCTGACCCGCCCTTGACCATGCCAATCGGCCACCAAAGCGTCGATCGCGGCGATATGGACGGCGCCGAGCGCGCCCGCCGACGCGCCGGTCGACAGCGCCGCCAGCCGCAGCACCCTGCCGCGCACGGCAACCGGAAGCCGCGCGAGCTCTTCGACGTCCAGGCCGACGCAACCTTCGCCGAAGCGAACGGCGAGGTCGGCGAACGCGGTGGCCGCCCACGAGTCGAGGGCGTCGGCGTCGTCACGGGCGAGGGCGGCGGTACGGGCCAGCGCTTCGGCGATGCCCGGCCCGAGGGTGGTTTCGAGAACGGCCATCGCCTCGGTGCGCAAACGCGATCTGGCGTACGCGGGATCCGCGTTGTGCGGGTCGTCCCACACCGGGAGCCCGGCGTCGGCGCACGCCTTGCGCGTCGTCTGCCTCGGCACAGCAAGCAGCGGACGGCGGTAAAGCCCGCCCGGGCCGCTAGCCGCCGCCATGCCGGCGATCGAGCGCGTGCCCGAACCGCGGGCGAGCCGGAGCAGCACGGTTTCGGCCTGGTCGTCGAGCGTGTGGCCCAGTAACACCGCGGCGGCCCGGTGCTGGCGCGCGGCCGCGTCGAGCGCCGCGTACCGCGCCGCGCGGGCGGCCGCCTCTGGCCCGCCGTCCATGCCGACGTCGACGCGTACGGCTTCGACGGGGTTAAGGCCGAGGCCGCGCATCAAGCCCGCGACCGATTCGGCTCGCTCGGCCGAACCGGCTTGCAAGCCGTGATCGACGGTAACGGCGCCCGCGCGCAGCCGGTGTTTCGAGCGCGGTGCCTCAAACGCCAGGGCCGCGGCGAGGGCGGTCGAGTCGGCACCACCGCTGCACGCGGCCAACACCAGCGACCCGGCCGGCAACTCGTCGAGAACTCTACGAACAGCAACCCGGACAGCGGCAACGGCAGGCGACAGGCCCATCGCCGTCCGCTTAGTCGTTGGCCGGCGGTTCGCCGCCGTCGCGGGGCAACTCGCCCCCGGATAGCTCGCCTTCGGGTGTCTCACCACCGGACGAGCCGCCTCCGGACAGCTCGCGGTGCAGCACGCGTGACATCCAGGCGTCGGGCTTCTCGATCTCGGCGCGGGTCGGCAAGGTGTTGGGCGACGTCCAGACCCGGTTGAACGCGGGCATGCCCGCCCGGTCGACCACGGCCTTTACGAACTTGGCGCCGTCGGCGTATTGGCGGGCTTTCATGTCGAGGCCAAACAGCTTGCGCACCAGGCGATCCGCCGGATTTTGGCCGCGCCGCCGGTCGGCGAACTTGCGGCCGATTTCGTCGACGGACGGGATGACCTCGGGCCCGACGTGGTTCATCACGTATTCGCCGTGGCCTTCGAGAAGCGTCATGAGCGCGGTGAGCCGGTTCATAATCGCGCGCTGCTCGGGCGTTTGCACCGCTTCCAGAAGACTCAGCGCGCGCTCCGCTCCGTTGGTTTTTTCGCCGCTCGTGTCGTCGCGCCGGTCACGGCGCCAATTGTCGCGGACGGCGTCGCCCACCGCGCGCAACCGGCCGAGCATCGCCGACGGGTCGAGGTCGCTCGCGGCGAGAAACGAACTGATTTCGTTTTGCACGTGCGAGCGAAGCCACGGCACCGCGGTGAACTGGGTGCGATGGGTGACTTCGTGAACACAAACCCACAATCGGAAATCCCGGGGATCGGCCTGCAATTGTCGTTCGGCCGCGACGATATTGGGCGCCACGAGCGTGAGCCGCCCGAGGCGGGGCTTGCCGTTCACGTCGGGCGGCAGGAAAAGCTCGTACTGGCCGAGCACCTTGCCGGAAAGGTACGCCAGCAGCACACCCACCTGCACGCCCGTCACCCGCGAGCCGACCGCCGTCATCAGCGGGCCGCTCACCGACTCCGAGCGTTTCGCCGCGAGTTTGTCGAGCAGCGGCGCCATCACGATTTTGAAGCCGCCGACGTTGCCTTTTACCCAGCCGGTGCGGTCGACGACCGTCGCCGGTTCGTGCTCGTGTGGAGCACGCATCCCGGTGATCGCGACAACGTGGTCTTCGGCGTCGATCGCCAGCTCGCGTAGCTGCCGCACCGC
This sequence comes from Actinomycetales bacterium, assembly GCA_040255675.1. Lineage (GTDB taxonomy): Bacteria > Actinomycetota > Actinomycetes > Acidothermales > Acidothermaceae > JBDZVM01. Next base: position 10,629 of record JBDZVM010000062.1, read on the forward strand.
ACCGAACGCCTCCTCGCGTGTAACAGCCGGGCCTCGCGGCGCGAGCCTGGTCGCGGTCGAGACGGCGAGATCCCAGTCGACCAGCTGGTTGGCGGCGGTGGCGTCAGGTGCACTCATGCGACCACCGTACGGGGAGCTAGCCGCAGCCGCATCCGGCGAGGGCGGTGGTCAGCCGGTCGACCGCCGCCTCGGTGCGATCGATACCGCCTTGCGGGACGCCGTTGACGACCACCGCGAAGGTCAAGACCCGGCCGCTCGCGTCGTCGAGGTACCCGGCGAGCGCCACGACGCCGTCGAGGGTTCCGGTCTTTGCCCGGACGACGCCGGCAGCTGCCGTCGCCGGCGCGGTCGTGTACCGCCCGGCCAGGGTGCCGGAAAACCCGGCGACCGGAAGCGCTTGCAAAATGGGCGCGAACTCTTTGGTTTTCACAATGAGGTCGACGAGCCGCACCAACGTCGCCGGTTGCACCCGATCTGACCGCGACAACCCGCTCGCGTCGACCATGTCGAGGCCGTCGACGCGGTATTTCGCGAGGGTATCGCGAATTGCCGCCGCTCCCCCGGCGAACGTCGCCGGCTTTCCGGTCGCGAGCGCGACGTGGCGGGCGAACGCCTCGGCGAGGTCGTTGTCGCTTCGGCCAAGCATGCGCTCGACCAATGCGGCGGTCGTGGGCGACTGCACACTGGCGATCGTCGTCCCTGTCGAATTTGCCGTAGCGGCAGGCGAATTCGAGACGCTAACGCCGTCCGCTTTCAACAACGCGGCGAACTCACGCGCGGCCAGCGCGGCTGGGTCGTTCGTGCGCGGAGCCTTCGCCGGATCGGGTCTGCCCTCGTCGACTTCGAGGGCGCTCACCGGGGCGACGTCGCCTTCGGTCACGTACGTCGGCTTCCAATCCGGGCCCATGGCCGGGCCGGCGAACAACGACTCGTCGTAGTCGAGCCGCACCGCCGTCACGCCGCGGCTTTTCAACGCGGACGCCGTCTGGTTCGCCAGGTCGGCGAGTTTGGCCGGGCGCGGATATCCGGGGTCAGCTTTTCCGGTCGCCTTCGGGCCGGCGAGCGTCGGATCGCCGCCGCCGACCAGGGTGACGCGGCCCGCGCCGTCGAAGGTGACTTCGGTGGTCAGCCGATGATCGGCGCCGAGCACCTCGATTGCGGCCACGGCCACGGCAAGCTTCGCTGTCGAGGCGGGCAGCACGGGAACGCCGCCGCGCATGTCGAGCAGCACGGCGCCCGTCAGCGGATCGCCGATCACGAGTGAAACGGTGTCGCCAGCAAACACCGGATCGGCGAGCGGCGCCGCGAGTTGGGCGGCGAGACCGGCCTGCTTGGGCACCGGCGCGTCGGATGGAAGGCGCGGCAACGGAACGAGCGCGGCTTGCGCCGGCGCGGGTGTCGCCTGCCACAGCGCTCGGTCGGCCCGCGGGCTCGGCCCGGCGGCTGGGCTCGTTGCCGAAGGAGTTTGCTTGCCTGCGCGGTCGTGACTTCTACCCTGAAGAAGCACTGTCCCGGCCACAGCCACCGCGGCAACGACGAGGATCACCGTAAGCAACCGCAGCAAGCGGCGGATACGGCGCCGAGACGGGCCGCGCGATGATGGACGGCGCGACGACCGAGCGCGGCGAGTGGGCGCTTGGTGCCTCGACTGACGGGTCGACGGCATCGCACCTCCTCCATCCACCGGTCGTGGCGCTCGTCGGTCGGTGTCGGCGTCCGATCGACTCTTGCGGTACGCGACACTAACGAACATGACGCCCGCCGGGTCGTCATTGGTTGTTGGAGCCGGTCACCGATGGTCGGGGAGCGCGATGGAATTCGACGTCACGATCGAAATCCCGAAAGGGCAGCGCAACAAGTACGAGATCGATCATGAGACGGGCCGTATCCGGCTCGACCGCATGCTGTTCACCGCGACCCGCTACCCGAGCGACTACGGCTTCATCGAAGACACGCTCGGACGCGACGGCGACCCTCTCGACGCGCTGGTCTTGCTGGAGGAGCCGACGTTTCCCGGCTGCCTCATCCGGTGCCGCGCGATCGGCATGTTCCGCATGACCGACGAAAAGGGCGCCGACGACAAAGTGCTGTGCGTGCCGGCCAGCGATCCACGACACGGCCACATTCACGACCTCGACGACGTCTCGCCCTTCGACCGGCTCGAAATTCAGCACTTCTTCGAGGTCTACAAAGACCTCGAGCCCGGAAAGTCAGTCGAGGGCGCCACCTGGGTCGGCCGCGCTGAAGCCGAAGCCGAAATCATCGCCTCGCGAGAGCGGCTGGCGAAGTCGGGCCCCTGACGCGCGTTACGGCCTGACCGCCCCGATGTAGTCGGGGCGAAAGGCGTTGTGAATGCCGATCTGGCGACCCGTCTCCGGAGCGTCGATCATCTGCCCGTTGCCGATGTAAATGCCGACGTGGTGGATCGTCGAGATGTCGCTGGTATTGGTCGCGAAAAAGACGAGGTCTCCGGGTTGCAACTGGTCGCGAGAGACATGCATGCCTTCGTCCCACTGCAAACCGGTGTAGTGGCCGAGTGAAATGCCCGCCGCCTGGTAGGCCCGCATCGTGAGGCCGGAGCAGTCGTAGCCCTCGACGTTTTGAATGCCGCTCGATGTCACGGTCGGGCCGACCTCGCCCGCGCCGGCCCAGCGGTACCAGATGCCTATCTTGCTTCGCGCGAAGTCGACGGCAATAGCGCGCTGCCCCGCGCTCGAGACTGAATGGCCCGTGCCCGGGGTCACCAGCTCTTTCGGCGACGAACCCTGCTGACTTTTTCTTTTGGCCGCCTCTTCGGCTGCCTTGCGTGCCGCTTCTTGTTCGCGAGCCAGTTCAGCCAGACCGGCCGCTCTCGCGTCGGCGAGGCTCTTCGCCTTCCCTTTCAGCACCGCGAGCTGCGCGTTCAGATCCGACTGATTGCGTTGGATCGTCACGACTTGCTGCTGAGCCGAATTCATCGCCGCGATCGCCGCGTCTTTAGCTTTGCCGGCGTCGTCGCTGGCCTTTTGCTGGTCTTTCAACGCGGTGTCGGCCACCTTTTGGGCGGCGTCTTGCGCGCTGACCGCCTGCTTCATGAGGTTGATGATGCCTTGCCGGTGACGCGAAACGGCGCCGAGCGCGGCTTCGCGTTGCATAAGAGTTTCGGGCGACCCCGACATCACCAAAGCGCCGAGTTCACTAAGACCCGACGTGCCGCGATAGCTTTCGGCGGCGAACTGGTCCATCTCGCGTTGCGCCTTGGCGCGATTCTGCTCGGCGACCTCGAGCGCGGCCCGCGCCGCGTCAGCTGTTTGCTGGGCGGCGCTCAGCTTCACCATCGCGCCGTTGTATTTCTCGACCAGCGTCTCGACCTGGTCGTTGAGTTTTTGCAGTTGCGCGTTCGCGGTGGCCAGTGCGGCTTCGGTTTGCCCTATCTGCACGGCTTTGGCATGCGCAGCAGCATTCGCCTTATCTATTTCCGACTGGCTTGGGATGACTGGTTTCTTTGCCGCCATGGCAGGTGCCGCGAAGCTCACCATCGAACCGAACGACAAGACGGCGGCAATCGCGGCCACCCAAGCCCGGCCACGAACAGGTCGCCGCGCGATTCTTCGTGTCATGGCGCTTCGCGCGTCCTCCGGTCGCGGCGCGCTGGCCTGCCCCCGCCGTCCGGTAAAGGGAAGCTCCCGCGGCTCACGCACTCGAGACCTCCATCGATACGCACAACGCGACACCGGCACGGCGCCGTATCGCACCGTGCATTTCAAATACCTTCGGGCCAGCCGTACGAACGGCGACCCGCGCTGACCATAGCGGGTTCATCACAACCGCAACAGAGGTCACAACAATCTCGGTGGTCACTCGCCGGAGATCCACGCTGAATCACATCGATGAAACTTCACGCTGGTCTCCTTTGTCACACGGCTCACACTTCATTCGGCCATTCGGGTGCGATACCTAAGCCGTTCGCCGCAAGCGACACCCCGGCGCCCCGGGGGGCGCGGTGATCACGTTCGGGGGGGTAACGCGTCCCTTATGACATCCAGAGGCGTCGTAGGGGTCGAGTTTCCTGCCCGAACGTGATCCACGAGCCGGGGCGAGGTCGAACCACGAGCCGGGGTCGCGTCTCACATCAGGCGCGCGGCCAGCTCCGCGACGGGCGAGCGCTCGCCGCGGGTCAGCCTCACGTGGCCGAAGCACGACTGGCCGGAGAAAGCCGACACCACCGCGGTCAGGGCGTTGGTTTGCTCCGAAAGGAATGGCGCGTCGATTTGCGAGGTATCTCCGGTGAGCACGATTTTCGAGTCGGCGCCGATGCGGGTCAGCAGCGTCTTGCCGACCTGCGGCGAAAGGTTCATTGCCTCGTCGACCAGCACGAACGTCGAGTGCAGGGTGCGCCCGCGCAGATGGGTCACCGACTCCATCGTGAGCAGGCCTTGCGCTTTGATGTAGTCGAGCGAGTCTTGGGCGACCTTGCCGCGCCCGCCGTCCGACGAGCGCCGCCGACGGTCGACGCCGTCGCCCGAAAGCGCCGCCACCGCATCGGTGATCGCGAGCATCCAGGGGTCGATCTTCTCGTCGAGCGTGCCCGGCAAGTAACCGAGGTCGGCATGCCCCACTGGTATCACCGGCCGGTACACCGACAGCCGCTCGAACCGGTGCTGCTCGACCACCATGTGCAGCGCGGCCGCCACGGCGCACAGCGTCTTGCCGGTGCCGGCCGGACCGTCGAGCACGATCACTTTGACGTCGTCGTCGAGCAGCAAGTCGAGGGCGAATCGCTGCTCCTTGTTGGCCGGCTTCAGGCCCCACACCGGGGGCAGCGATTCGAGCAGTTGAAGCTGGCCCGAGGACAGCCGGGCGAGCGCCGAACTTGTTCCCGAGCGCAGCACGGCAAACGTGTTTTCGGTCAGTTCGGCGGCGGCGACGACCCGGTCAGCGGACACGCACCGGTGCTCGAATAGCTCCTCCATCACCGCGGTGTCGGCGTCGAGTGTCACCCAACCTTCGGGCCGGGCATGCGCCGGGACGATGTCGAGCGGGTTGTGCTCGGCGGCCGCCAGCCCTACCGCGGCGGCGGTGAGCCGCAACGCCGTGTCGTTGGAGACCACCAGTACGCAGCCGCTGTCCGAACCGGCGAGCCCTAACGCGGTGCCGACGATGCGGTTGTCGGGAGAGTCGGCGTCAAGGCCGTGCTCGCGGAGCAGACCGCTTTGCACGCCGTTGACCTGCATGCGCACCGTGCCACCGAGCGGGCGTTCGTACGGCTTGCGTAGATCGCCGCCCGCGGCGAGTCGCAGCGCTTCAATGCGGCGCAGGACGTCGCGCGCGGCCGCTCCGGCAGGGTCGAGCCGCTTTTTCAGTCCGTCGAGTTCTTGGACGACGGTCAGCGGCACCACCATGTCGAGACCTGGATAGGCGTCGAAGATGCCGTCGGGGTCGGCCATCAAGGCGGAGGTGTCGAGGACGACGGTGGTCACCGGCATCGCAACCTCCCGGTGCGCACTGCAGTGCGCGGTGAGCGAGCGCTGGTGAAGCTGGCGCCCTGGTCGGCGTTCGGCCTGGCTGTTGCTCCCCTCATCGGTGTCGTCGACGAATTCCTGACCTACTTTCGGTTCTACGTGCGGCACTCGCCCCACCCGTTCTTCTCGCGGCCGCCGAAGCACGCTCGGGGGCCGATGAACCACTCACGCCGTTTACGGTCGCTCTGCCCTCTGCCTTCTGCCCTCTGCCTCTGCGCAACAGCCGCCCGAGACGACTTGCTCAGATCGTGACCCGGCGCGAGGCGTCGTTGGGGGATGCCGCGCCGCCTGCCATGATCGTGTCGTCGCCGGCTCAGTCGCCCGGCTCAGGACGGCGTTTCCCGCGCCTCGGCTATGTCGTGTACTTATTGACGGAAACGACGGTCACCTGCTGAATTTCATGATGTAGTAGCAACGTGATCGCACGGCTGGTCTCGGGGGTGTCGTCGTGAGTGATTCTGTCGCGGGAAACGAGAGCGACAATGACATTGGCGCGCGCACGGTGCGTTTGCTACACGTGCCGGTCTCGCTTTTCCAGCGCGCCCGCGACCATTACGACGATCTCGCGAGAGAATTGACCCTCATTCGCATTCGCCGTCAAACCGAAAGCGACGGCGCACCGGCGCTATCCGTTGCCCTGGCGGCGTTAGTCGACAACGTCGCACAAAGGCCTGGCTCTCGCGCCCGACCCGCCGGCGACCACGAGAATGCGATCAACAGCGGCGAACCAATCATCGATCTTACCTATGAGGCAACAGCCACCGTGGTCTCCGAACTGACAGCGCTCGAAAAAGTGCTCGACGAAGCCGACATTTGTTGTCGCCGCGAACAACTTTTGACGTTGCCACGTGACCCCGACATCGTTGAATTCGACCACTGGTTCAGCGGCGAATTCCGCCGCCAATTCGACGGATTTCCGCCGCGCCCTTGGAGCAGTCCGATCCGCTAGCAAACGCCGACCGGCTCACCGGTCGCCTGAGTCGTCATCACCGATCGCCAGCAGCCGGCGAGCAGATC
>JBDZVM010000063.1:0-16533 GCA_040255675.1 Actinomycetales bacterium
GGCCGAGAAGCGATACCTCGCACCGCGAGCAAAACGCCTGGCATGAACGAGACCCGATCAAGCGAGTCATGCCGAATCGCCAGCGTTTCACCGTGACCGCCAAACAAAACTTCTTGATGCGCCACCAAGCCCGAGAGGCGCACCGCGTGCACTCGCACGCCGTCGACGTCAGCGCCGCGTGCTCCTTCTAATCCGGACGTCGTGGCATCGGGCATCGCGGCGAGCCCGGCTCCACGCCGGGCAGTGGCGATGCGTTCGGCCGTGTGGCGCGCCGTGCCCGAAGGCGCATCGGCCTTGCGAGGATGATGCAGTTCAATAATTTCGGCGGAATCGAAATAGCGCGCTGCCTTTTCGGCGAATGCCATCATCAGTACCGCGCCGATGCCGAAGTTTGGCGCCACGAGTACCCCAACCGACGGACGATCGCCCAGCCACGACCGCACCTCGTCGAGTCGCGCGGTGTCGAAGCCGGTCGTGCCGACCACCGCGTGTACGCCGTGCTCGATACACCAGCGCAGGTTCGCCATCACGGCGTCGGGGTGTGTGAAGTCGACGGCGACGTCGGCGCCACTGTCGGTCAGTGCGTCGAGCGAATCACCGACGTCGATTTCAGCGACCAGCTCTAGGTCTACCGCGCCGCGCACGGCCTCACATACCGTCGCGCCCATGCGCCCCTTGGCCCCGAGGACACCAACGTGGAGAGTCATGAAACCACCGTACCGCGCGGCCCGCCCATACTAGGCGGATACATCCGGCCCTGCGCCGGTCGTACGCCGGCACCGGCCCGACAGCGGAAGAGGCGCGTTCAGCTGAACGCGCGTCAGAAGCGAAGCGTGACGCTGGGCGTTCAGCTGAACGCGCACCAAAGGCACAACCCGAGAAAAAGGCGCAACCCAAGAAGCGGCCGACACGTCAGTGAGCGTGCTCGATGCCTACGCCGTCGTCGGTTTCTCCGGGGAGAACGTTGTGCCGACGAGGTGGCCACCTGCTGCGATCCCCGACGACAATCGCCTGTGTGAATGCGGCCGAAGTCGTCGATCAACTCGTCGCGGCATTACCATCGCGATCACTGCGCCGTCAGTCTTGCCGATTGCGTCGCGGCAGCCACCGCGATGACGTTGCGACTGCCCTTGGCGACGTCCGATCCAGCACTGGCGATGGTCATGCGTGCCGAGGGAGGCGACGTGCACGCCCTCCCCGACAGCACAGGCAGGCGGCCCTAGTCGCCGGCCCGCCAAGTCGCCCTACGCGACGGCGTCGGCGAAATCGCCGTCGTCGAACGGTCCGATCACCGCAAGAGTCGGCTTCGCCGTCAAAATTTCACTGGCCACCGTGCGAACGTCGTCCAAGGTAACCGCATCGATGCGCGCCAGAACTTCATCGACCGTGAGCAACTCGCCGTAGACCAGTTCGCTCTTGCCGAGCCGGCTCATGCGCGAACCGGTGTCTTCTAGGCCGAGCACCAAAGAGCCGGCCATCTGGCCCTTGCCACGCACAAGTTCTTCTGACGTGATGCCGGAATAGGCGACCGCTGCCAACTGCTCGCGACAAATGTCGAGCACTTCGCGGGCACGGGCAGGCTGGCAGCCGGCGTAGACGCCGAACATGCCGGTCTCGGCATGGTGCGCGGCGTAGCTATACACCGAATACGCGAGGCCTCGCTTTTCGCGCACTTCTTGGAAAAGCCGCGAACTCATGCCGCCGCCGAGCGCGCCGTTCAGCACGCCCAGCGCGAAGCGCCGATCGTCGACGCGGGCCAGCGCCGGCATGCCGAGCACCAGATGCGCCTGCTCGGTCGGCCGGCGCACCACCGACGAAACGCCTTGGTTGGACGCCGGAGGCCGACCCCCGATGCGAGGCCGCGAAGGCACCGCGTCGGACGACGACAGCACCTCGCCGAACGCCTTTGACACGAGGCGAACGACCTTCGCGTGGTCGAGGTTTCCGGCGACCGCGACGACCATGTTCTCTGGCTTGTAACGGCGCCGGTAATAGCCGTTGATGGCGGTTCGGCGCAGTGCCTTGATTGATTCAACGGTGCCGAGCACCGGCCGTCCGAGCGGGCTGTCGCCGAACAGCGCTTCCGCGAACGCGTCGTGGACGACGTCACCCGGGTCGTCTTCGTGCATGGCGATTTCTTCGAGGATGACGCCGCGTTCGGATTCGACGTCGCCGCTTCTCACCAGCGACGACGTCATCATGTCGGAGATGACGTCGACCGCGATCGGCAGATCGTTGTCGAGCACCCGCGCGTAGAAGCAGGTGTACTCCTTCGCCGTAAAAGCGTTCATCTCGCCGCCGACGGCGTCGAGCGCGGCCGATATCTCGAGGGCGTCGCGCCGTTTCGTGCCTTTGAATAACAGATGCTCGAGGTAGTGAGAACTACCTGCCAGCGCTGGGGTTTCGTCGCGGGAGCCGACACCGACCCACACGCCGAACGACACCGAACGAACTGTCGGCATCGCCTCTGTGATGACCCGAAGACCTCCCGGCAGGACGGTGCGGCGCACGACCGCGCCGTCCGGACCGGAAATCAGCGTCTTCGTGGACCCCGGCCGCTGCTGCGAGGACAGCTGCCTCACTCGGCCGAACCCGCGGATTGCGCGGCGGCCGGCCCTTCGGCGTTTTCGAGGACCGGTATCAAGGAGAGCTTGCCGCGCGAGTCGATTTCTTTGATCTCGACTTGCAGCTTCTCGCCGACTTTCACGACGTCGTCGACGTTTTCGACCCGCTTTCCTCCGGCGATCTTGCGCAGCTCGCTGATGTGCAGCAGGCCGTCTTTGCCGGGAAGCAACGAGACGAAGGCGCCGAACGTGGTGGTCTTCACGACGGTGCCGAGGTAACGCTCGCCGACCTCGGGCATCGTCGGGTTCGCGATGGCGTTGATCTGCGTGCGAGCCGCTTCGGCCGAAGGGCCGTCGACCGCGCCGATGTAGATGGTGCCGTCGTCTTCGATGGTGATTTCGGCGCCGGTCTCGTCTTGAATCTGGTTGATCATCTTGCCCTTGGGGCCGATGACCGCACCGATCTGGTCGACCGGAATCTTGATGGTGATGATGCGCGGCGCGTGCGGCGACATTTCGGCCGGTGCCGAAACCGCCTTGGCCATCACGTCGAGGATCGTGAACCGCGCCTCGCGCGCCTGCTTCAACGCACCGGCAAGCACGGACGCCGGAATACCGTTGAGCTTGGTGTCGAGCTGCAGCGCCGTGACGAACTCACTCGTGCCCGCGACTTTGAAATCCATGTCGCCATAGGCATCTTCGGCGCCGAGGATGTCGGTGAGCGTGACGTAGTGCGTCTCGCCGTCGACCGTGTCGGAGATCAGGCCCATCGCGATGCCGGCCACCGGCGCGCGCAGCGGCACACCCGCCGAAAGCAACGACATCGTTGAGGCACAGACCGAGCCCATCGACGTGGAGCCGTTCGAACCAACTGCCTCGGAGACTTGCCTTATGGCGTAGGGGAATTCTTCACGCGTCGGCAGCACCGGCACGAGGGCGCGTTCGGCCAGCGCGCCGTGCCCGATCTCGCGGCGCTTCGGCGAGCCGACGCGTCCGGTCTCGCCCGTGGAGTAGGGCGGGAAGTTGTAGTTGTGCATGTAGCGCTTGCGGGTTTCGGGCGAAAGAGTGTCGAGTTGCTGCTCCATGCGCAGCATGTTCAGCGTGGTGACGCCGAGGATCTGCGTCTCGCCGCGCTCGAACAGCGCCGAGCCGTGCACCCGCGGCACCACGCCCACCTCCGCGGTCAGCGGGCGGATATCGGTGAGGCCACGACCGTCGATGCGCACGCGGTCGCGAATCACACGCTGCCGCACCAGCTTCTTGGTCAAAGCTCGCAGCGCGCCGCCGATTTCTTTCTCCCGGCCGGCGAATTGCTCGCCAATGCGTTCGATTGCGAGCGCCTTCACGTTGTCGAGCTCGGTCTCGCGCTCGGCCTTCGAGACGATGGTGAGAGCCTGGGCGAGCTCGGCGGAAACAGCGGCCGAAAGCGCCTCGAACACGTCGTCCTGGTATTCGAGGTAAACCGGGAATTCGGCGGTGGGCTTCGCGGCGCGCGCGGCTAGCTGGTTTTGCGCCTCGCACAGCACCTTGATGAACGGCTTGGCGGCGTCGAGGCCCGACGCCACGACCTCTTCGGTCGGAGCGGTCGCGCCGTCGCGCACCAACTGCACGGTCTCGGACGTGGCTTCGGCCTCGACCATCATGATCGCGACGTCACCGTCGGGCAGCACCCGGCCGGCGACAACCATGTCGAAGGTCGCTCGCTCGAGTTCGGAGTGGTAGGGAAAGGCAACCCATTGACCGTCGATGTGGGCTACCCGAACCGCGCCGATCGGGCCGGAGAACGGCAGCCCGGCGAGCTGAGTAGACATCGACGCCGCGTTGATGGCGATGACGTCGTAGAGGTGGTCGGGATCGAGCGACAAGACGGTGATGACGACCTGCACCTCGTTGCGCAAGCCCTTGACGAAGCTCGGCCGAAGCGGCCGGTCGATGAGCCGGCAGGTCAAAATCGCGTCTTCGCTCGGCCGGCCTTCGCGGCGGAAGAACGAGCCGGGAATTCGTCCGGCGGCATACATGCGCTCTTCCACGTCGACCGTAAGCGGGAAGAAGTCGAACTGGTCTTTCGGGTGCTTCGACGCGGTGGTCGCCGACAGCAGCATGCTGTCGCCGAAATAGGCGACCGCCGAGCCGGCGGCCTGACGAGCTAGCCGGCCGGTTTCGAAGCGGATGGTGCGAGTGCCGAACGAGCCGTTGTCGATGACGGCTTCAGCGCTGGCAGCTTCATGACGTGCAGTGTCGTGGTTAGCCACGAACCCTCCAATTGGGTGTCGTGGAACCCTTCGAGCCGAAGATGAGTGATCTTGGCCGGTCTTCGATCGAAGTCCCCGGGCGGCTCGCACGATAGGCGATGACCCGGGAACCACTACCGAGGACCGGCGAGTCGTCTCGAACGGGCTCCCAGTTGAGTTGAGCTTGAGTTGTGTTGTAGGTCGAGTCGGCCATCGAACTGACTCGACCGACCTGACCCGGCACCTGAAGGATCGGCCGGCCCTGGACGGACACGACCGCTCCGCGGCTGCTATCGGCGCAAGCCGAGACGCTCGATGAGCGCGCGATAACGAGTGATGTCTTTGTTCGCCAGGTATTTCAGCAGCCGGCGGCGACGGCCGACGAGCAGCAGCAGCCCCCGGCGGCTGTGGTGGTCGTGCTTGTGCACCTTGAGGTGCTCGGTGAGGTCGGAGATTCGCTTCGAGAGCATTGCGACCTGCGCCTCGGGAGACCCGGTGTCGCCTTCGCGTGTGCCGTATTCGGCAAGGATCGAATTCTTGGTCGCGGTGTCGAGCGCCACGGGACTCCTTCTTCGTGAACTGTCATGTGCGCCCACGGTCTTCGTCACGCGGGCAGGGAAGCACACGTACCGGTATGACCGGTACCACCGGTCACGGTATCACCCGGAATGCGAACCCACCCAATCGCGGCCGACAGTACCGGCTCATCTGGACGGCGGGTGCTTGCGCCGCTCGTCGGCAAGCGCCTCGGCCGCGAGAATCGCTTCGTCGGGCTCGCCAGGGACGAACCGGACGGCGGCAAGCGCGTCTTCGCGCTCGTGCGACGGCCCGGGCTGAACTTCTGCGCTGTCGGCGTCGGTGAGCGCGCGGTGCACGGTCGAGAGCAGCACCGCACCGGCGAACACCGCGGCTGCGCCGATAAGGAACGGCACGTGCACGCCGACGTGCTCGACGAGTTTGCCCGCGACGAAGGGTGCCAGGCCCCCGCCGATGAAGCGGACGAACCCGTAGGTGGCCGACGCCACCGGCCGCGACACCGGGGCGATGCTCATGACGGCGGTGGTCACCAGCGTGTTGTTCACGCCGGCGAACGCGCCCGAGACGATCACCGCAATGATCACCACCCAGCGGTGGTTGGCCCAGATACCGATCACCGCGGTGTCGAGTGCCATCAACGTCAAGTTGGCGTACAGCGTCCGCGGCGTCCCGAATCTGTCACGCAACATCGGCGCGACGAAAACGGCGAAGATAGCGACGAGGAGCCCCCAGCCGAAAAAGACCGCGCCAAGCTTCAACGCCGAGAGGTCCATGAGAAACGGCGAGTAGCCGAGCACCGTGAAAAAGCCCCAGTTGTAGAGCAGCCCGGTGAAGCTCGTGGTGGCCAAGCTGCGGTGTCGCAGTGCCGTGATCGGTTCGGTGATCGACGATCTGAGTACCGGCGCCTGCGCCTTCGGCACCAGCGTCACCGTCGCGATGAGCGCGATAAGCATCAAGACCGTGACGCCGTAGAACGGCCCGCGCCAGCTCATGTTGCCAAGAAGCCCGCCGAGCAGCGGACCGGACGCGATGCCCACGCCGAGCGCTGTCTCGTACAGCACGATCGCGCCGCCGAAACCGCCGTGCGCCGAGGTCACGATCACCGCGAGCGAGGTGGCAATGAACAGCGCGTTGCCGAGACCCCAGCCGGCACGGAAACCGACGATGCCGCCGATGGTGTCGCTGCTGCCGGCAAGACCGGCGAAAACGACGATCAACACGAGGCCGACGATGAGGGTTCGCTTCGCGCCGATCCGGCTCGACACCCACCCGGTGACCAGCATGGCCACGGCCGTCACCACCAGGTAGCTGGTGAACAGCAATTCGACCTGGCTTGGCGTCGCCCCCAGATCCTTCCTCAGCGCAGGCAGGATCGGATCGACCAGCCCGATGCCCATGAACGAGATGACGCACGCGATGGCGACTGCCCACACGGCCTTGGGTTGGCGGAACGGGCTTGCGCCTTCGATGTGGTGACTTTGGTGCGAGTTCACGATTCGCTTTCGGTCGAGACGGTGCGCGCGGCAAGGGCTTGTAAGGCCGGGACGGCGGCGCGCAGTGCGCGCTGTTGCTCGGTGCGGAGTTCGCCGACGTGCTCGACGAGCAGGCGGGCCCGCTTGGCGTGGATGGATCGTATGTACGCGTGCCCGGCCTGAGTCGCGGCGATGAGCGAGGCTCGGCCATCGCGCGGGTCGGCCTGTCGCTCCACGAGGCCCGCATCGGCCAGCCGAGCGACGACACCCGTCATGCCCGGCTGGCTGATTCGCTCACGCGCTACCAGGTCGGTGACCCGCCGCGGACCGTGACGCACGAGCGCCGCCAACGTCGACAGCGAGACCGCGTTGAGGTCGTCGCGCGGCGTCACGCGGCGAATCCAGCTGCCCAGTTCGTCGAGGATGTCGCCGATCGCGGCGAGGTCGGCACCGGACACGGCGCCGCGGCTGACCGTGGGCACACGCCGACTATATCAGATGTTTATATAAGTTTCTAATCAAGGCGTTCAAGGAACTCGCGGCTTCGCTGGACGTCGTCGGCCATCTGGGCCAGCAGCGCCTCGACACCGTCGAACGCGACCATGTCACGAAGCCGCGTCCCGAAATCGAGCGCCAGTCGACGTCCGTACACATCAAGATCGGCGCGGTCGATGACGTAAGCCTCGACCCGGCGCGTCGTACCCTCGAAGGTTGGATTGGTACCTATCGAGATCGCCGCCGGCAGACCATCGAGCCAGCCGGCGTAAACCCCGTCGGCGGGTATCGCCAGCCGCGGCGCTACGTCGAGGTTCGCGGTCGGGTAGCCGAGGTCGCGACCGCGATGATCGCCATGCACGATGACGCCTTCCAGCCGGTGCGGCCGGCCGAGCGCGGACGCCGCCGCCTCGACGTTTCCGGCCGCGACTTGCGCGCGAATCCAGGTCGACGAGAGCACCGGGTCGCCGTCAGTCGGGGCGGACGGCGGCAGCAGCGACACCGCGTCGACCATGAAACCGGCCGACGCGCCGAGGTCGCGCAACATCGAGACGTCGCCCGCCGCGCGCCGTCCGAATCTGAAGTTTTCGCCCACGACGACGTCGACGACGCGCAACGCTCCGACGAGCAAGGACCGCACGAATTGCTCCGGCGACTGAAAAGAAAACTCGGGCGTGAAATCCGCGACGTACACGCCGTCGACGCCGAGCTCGCCCAGCAACTCGACGCGGCGCTCAAGGGTGGTCAGCCGCGGCGGCGCGGCGTGTGGCACCAACACCTCTTCAGGCATGGGGTCGAACGTCACCGCGACCGCGGGAAGCCGCAACTCGGCTGCCCGCGCCAACGCGCGATGAATCATGAATTGGTGGCCGCGGTGCACGCCGTCGAAAACGCCGATCGTGGCCACGCAGCGATCGGGCAGCCGCTGATCAAGCGAAAGCTCCCGCTGGCGCCACACGCGCACGACGACGCACTCCTTTCCGGCCAAACAAGGGCTCACCCCGCGTCCGAGCACAAAGCTTGTCACGACCATCGCGAGCGATGGTGTCGGCCTGTCGCCACCTGACGGGGTTTGCAAACCCGCTCGCGCGGTGAGGCCGAACGAAGAGCACTCGATCTCGCGCACGAGCTACTAACGCGCGATCTCGCGCACGAGCTACTAACGCGCGATCTCGCGCATAAAGGACGATGCATGGCGAAGCGGGCCGGGCGCGAAGAACTGGCCAGACAACCGAGCAGAGAACCCGTCACGGAGCCGGCCTTCGCGTTGAGCGACTTCACGACGGCCACGGCCTCCGTGCCCGCGAGTCCGGCGAAACCAGCGGCGGACGCCGAATGCCAGACGTGGAGCCGCGGCTCCGGATGGCGCGAACTAGCGCTCGGTCTTGCGATCTTCGCTGTCTACTTGCTTGTCACACGCCAGGTGCAGGTCTCGCACGCCGTCGCCGACGGACACGCGCGCTGGCTCATGCAGTTCGAGCGGGCGCTGCGTATTGACGTCGAATCGGCACTCAACGGGTGGCTGGCGCGCCACCACGCGCTCGGCATGTTCGCCGCCTGGGAGTACGCGACGACGTACATCGTGACGACGTTCGGCTTCCTCGGCTGGTTATGGTGGCGCCGCCGCGAGCATTACCGCTGGGCGCGTGGCGTGCTGGTCGCGAGCACGCTGATCGCGATCGGCTGCTTCGCGATGTGGCCGCTCACGCCGCCGCGCTTGCTGCCCGGAGACGGCTTCCACGACGTCGTCGCGACACACCATCCGTTCTTGTCGTGGGGCAGCAACACCGTGTCTGCTGGCGCGGACCAGTGGGCGGCGATGCCGAGCTTGCATGTGGGGTGGGCGGTCTGGGTCACAGTCGCGGCGCTGCGGGTTGGCACCGGCTGGCTCGGTCGCGGGCTCGCGGGTCTGCACCTGCTCCTTACCTCGTACGTCGTGATCGCGACCGGCAACCACTTCGTACTCGACATCGGCGCCGGCTTCGCGCTGATCGGCGTCGCGATGCTGGTCTATCCAGCATTCACAGCAACAACGGGTTGGGTGAGCAGGGCGCTGCTTTTCGATTCGTCACGAAATGCGCGCGCCGCCCCGCGAAAGCCGGTCGCGGCGCCGATCGCCGCGGCGGACGCGTTTTTCGTGCACGTCGAAAGCTCAGCGGTGCCGCAAGTCGTCGGCGGCGTCGCACTCCTGAATACCGCGAGCCGAGACGGCGACATCGCCGTCCGACTCGACACCGAACGCATCCGCCGATTGCTCGCCGCGAGGTTGCCGGAGATTCCGCAGTTTCGACGCCTCCTACGGAGGGAGCCGCCGTGGCGACGTCCGTGTTGGGTCGAGACAACGGACGTCGACTTGCGCTACCACGTGCGATCCACCAGGATCACGGACGGCGCCGGACGCCGGGGATTGGAGCGGCTGGTCGCGCATCTGGTGAGCCGGCCGCTCGACCCGCACCGGCCACCGTGGCGAATGTGGTTCGTGCACGACGTCGGGCCGAACGAAGCGGCGGCGGTCGTGCTCATGCATCACGCCGTCGGCGACGGCATTTGCGTCGTCGACATCTTGCGCCACCTGCTCGAACCGACGTTCGTGCAGCGCCTTCCGGCGCTTGCGCATAGACCGCGATCCCTCGCGCGGGCTAGTGCTGTCGGAGTAGGTATCGCGCAACTCGCGTTCGACGGGCGCGCGCAACCACTTCCGTTCAGCGGCGCGGTCACCCGCGATCGGGTGTGGCGCACCATCGACATGCCGCTGCGCGACGTGCGCGCCGTCGCGCGGGCCAGCCGCGCTACGGTCACCGACGTATTGCTCGCCGCATTCGGCGAGGTCGTCGGCGAATTGCTCGATGAACGAGGCATTTCGCGCGCCGCGCGCACCATGCGTATCGCCGTTCCCATCACGTTGCGCGGGTCGACGGACGACGGGCCCGCCCAGTCACCGGGAAACCTGACTGCCGCAATTCGTGTCGACGTACCGCTTGACGTCATGGCGCCGGCCGAGCGAATTGCGGCCGTTCACGCGGCCGGGCAACGCAAGCGCAGGGCGAGCCGGGTTCTCGCGACTACCGCGGTGGTGCGCGCGATCGGGTTCTTGCCGCCGCCCGCGCACCGACTGTGCGCCCGAGCGATGTACCAGTCGAAGTTTTTCTCGGCGATCGTCACCAACATGCCCGGCCCGTCACGCGAGTTGTCGTTCATCGGAATGCCGCTCAAGGACGTATATCCGGTCGTGCCACTCGCCGACGGCGTGCCGATCGCGGCCGGGACTCTTGGCTGGAACGGGCGGCTTTGCCTTTCCGTCACCGCGGACCCGAACCTGTTGCCCGAAGCGCGCGATATCGACGTTCGGCTGCTCGCCGCGCTCGATCGGCTCGCGACTGACGTCGGCGTAACGCTCGAACCCTTCGACGGGCGATCCGCCGCGAAGGCATTCTCGGGATCAGCCGCGTGGCCGCAATCGTCGGCTTGAGTTTGCTCGCTGCTTTCTGTTTCGCGGCAGCATCGGCAATTCAGCAACGCGCGGCCGCGCGAGAGGGCGTCAAAGGCCGGCCCATCGCGTTAGTGCGCCGGCTGTTGCGGCGGCGCGCCTGGCTCGCCGGGTGGGGAGTCAACGTCATCGGCTTCTTTTCCCAAACCGCCGCGCTGCGCATCGGAAATGTGGCGGTCGTACAACCCTTGCTAACGACGCAATTGCTGTTCGCGATCCCGCTCGCGACGACCGGTATGAAAGTGCGGCCGACGAAGCACGACTGGGCGGGCGCTGCCGCGGTGTGCGCCGGGCTCGTCCTTTTTCTTCAAGTACGCGGCGCCGCTCCGCTGCACGCGCATCCCGATCGCGACCGATTGCTCGAAACCATTCCGTTCGCCGGCGCCGTCGTCGGTGTGCTCGCGGCCGCCAGTTTGCATCCGCGGCGACAATTGAAAAAGGGCGGTCACGCCCCGCGGCCGGTGCTGGCGTCGGTCTTCGGCGTGGCCGCCGGCGTCTGTTTCGCTTACACCGCCGCGTTCATCGTGTTGACCTCCAGCGACCTGCTCGATCGCGGCGTACTCGAAACCGCTGTCGACTGGCCCGGCTACGCCTTAGCGGGCAGCACCGCATTGGGAATTATCCTTGAGCAGCAGGCATTCTCAGTCGGTACGTTGCCACCTGCCCTGTCCACGATGACCATCGTCAATCCTGTCGTGGCCTACGTCTTGGGCATCGTCGCATTCCACACGCGCCCACCCCAAACTAGCGCGGCATGGGCAGGTCTGTTGTGCAGCGCGGTGCTCGTAAGCGCCGGAGTGTGGCTGCTCGCGAATTCCCGGACGGCGCAACACGCCATGCCCGAACCGGCGGCGGCGACGGCGCAAGGCAAAACAGCTACTGTCGCCACCTCCACGTCATCGCGGGAAGAAACACCCCCGACCACGCGATAGGGCGCCCAAGCTCGAAGCGTTCGCGGTACCCGACGCGACTACTTCTCCCCGCCGTGGCTGGCCGCGGCCATCTCCCACGGCGCCCGCGGTAGCACGCTGCCGGTCTCGAGCAGTGACTTGAGATTCGCCAACACAGCGGGCCAGCCTTGCGAAATGCCGTCGAGCATCTCCTGGTTGGGCAGGTTCTCGTGCGTGACGGTGAGCCGGACGATGTCGTGGTGCGGCTCGATAAGAAACGTGACGACTGAGGGATCTCGTGCCGGTTCGGCATCGGGCGAGCCCTCGAATGTGATCACCAAGCGAGTCGGCGGTTCGGCCTCGAGCACTCGCCCGACGACGTCAGCGACGCCTGACCCGTCGACGCGCCGGTGTTCCCACGTCGAGCCGGGCTGCCAGTCGGAGACGTTGGCGTGGCCCCAGTACTGGGCCGTCAAGTCCGCGTCCGTCAGCGCCTTCCACACCTGCCGCGCACTGGCGTGGATGTAGGTGACGTAGATGTAGCTGGGGATCATCGCGTACTCCTCTGCCTGCTTCTTGATGGTTGCGAGCGCGCGTAGTCGCGGCTTGTCGAATTCCGCGATCCAGCGCCGCTCGATCTCGTGGATCGGCGTCGGGTTGAGGTAGTGCAGACGCTGCCGCCCGTGCCGCACGACCGTGACGAGGTTGGCCCGCACGAGGACGTCGACGTGTTGGGTCGCCGACTGGCGTGCCATGTCGAGGCCGTCACATAGCTCGCCGAGCGTCAACCCCTTTCGCGTCGGGCCGGTTCGGGCGCGGAGCCGGTCGAGCAGAACACGACGCGTTGGATCAGCCAGTGCCTTGAACACCGGGTCGAAGTCCGAGTCCGCCGGCGCGTTCACCGGAACAATATGCAGGTGATTACCTGCATATGTCAACCGGTCCGCGCTTGCGGGCTATCCGACGAACACGGCCACCGGTTTCGCTAGACCGTCACGGTCTTCGAGCAGCGCGATGAACTCGCCGCGCGGGCCAAATGCCGCGACCGGTTGATCGTCGAGCCCGGACGCCGCGACCTTGCCGCCGTGGGCTAGCCGAGTCGCGTCGTCGGTGTCGAGGTCGCGCCGAGGAAAACTCGCGGCCGCGACGTCGTCGAGGCTGGTGTACGCGAACGAGTCTTCTAGCTGTTCTAGGGTTTTCGCTTGCCGGACGTCGAAAACCCCGACCCGGGTGCGGCGCAATGTCGTCAGATGCCCGCCGACGCCGAGGTTTTCACCGAGGTCGCGCGCGAGCGAACGAACGTAGGTACCCGACGAGCACGTCACGTCGAACTCGACGTCGACCGTGTCACCCCCGTGGCGAACGCCGGTGATGTCGAGGCTCGCGACGCGCACCCGCCGGGCAGCCAAGACAACGTCCTCCCCCGCGCGCGCCCGCTTGTACGCGCGCTGCCCGTCGACCTTGATGGCGCTGACCGCGGGCGGCCGTTGCTCGATGTCGCCGACGAGCCGCAACGCGGCGGCTAACACGTCGTCCGGTTCGATATGAGAACACGAACGGACGGCGAGCACCTCGCCTTCGGCGTCGTCGGTCGAGGTCGTTTGACCGAGCCGCGCGGTCGCCTGATAGTGCTTGTCGCGCAAGGCAAGATGGCCAAGAAGCCTGGTAGCGCGGCCTATTCCGACGAGCAGCACGCCGGTGGCCATCGGATCGAGCGTGCCCGCGTGGCCGACGCGGCGCGTACCCGCGAGCCGCCGAACGCGCGCCACGACGTCGTGCGATGTCATGCCGGCCGGTTTATCGACGACGACCAAACCGCCCGGCGGCGGTGGTTCGCGCGGTGTCACGCGTGCGGCCTGCCGCAACGTCACTCCTGGGGCCTGGTGCGATACGGGTCGGGATCGCCGGCTGGTGTCGCACCGGCGGCCGTCTCGTGCACCATCGCGTCGGCCGCGCGTGCCTTGGCGATCAACTCGTCGATATGGGCGACGTTGTCTTGGACGCCGTCGAGCACGAACGCCAGTGTCGGCGTGAAACGCACCTGAGTCTGCTTACCGACCTCGGCCCGCAAGATGCCCTTCGCGGATTCCAAAGCAGCGGCACTTTCGGCGCGCGCGGTTTCGTCACCGAGCACGGTGTAGAACACGGTGGCGTCGCGTAGGTCGGCCGTGACGCGCGCATCGATGACGGTCACGAAACCAAGGCGAGGGTCCTTTACCTGCCTTTTCAGGGTTTCTGCCACGACCACCTTGATGCGGTCGGCCAACTTCTGGGCTCTCGGATTGCTCATGATTCGTCCTCTTCACCAATGAACCGCTGCCGCGCCGACAGCAGCTCGATCTCGGGTCGGGCGGCGACGAGCCGCTCGCACGATTGCAGCACGTCGACGCAGTGGGCGCGGTCGGCGGCGACCACGGCAACTCCGACGAGGGAGCGGCGATGCAGGTCGAGGTGTCCGGCCTCGGCGACGCTGACCTCGAACCGCTTCTTGAGCTCAGCCACGATCGGCCGCACAACGCCGCGCTTTTGCTTCAGCGAATGCACATCGCCAAGCAGCAAGTCCATCTCGAGCACGCCGACAAACATGCTGCCTGCCCTGCCCTTCAGTGATCGAGACGCACGAGCTGCGGGGGGCGCGGAGCGACGACCCTCTTCCGAAGGACGTAAAGCGAACGCAGTCCGAGGAAGAGGGTCGTTGCGGAGCGCCTGGAGGTGCTACACCCGAGGCTTTTCGCGCAGCTCGTACGTCTCGATCACGTCGTCCACCTTGATGTCGTTGAAGGATCCGAGTCCGATGCCGCACTCGTATCCTTCGCGCACCTCGGTGGCGTCGTCCTTGAATCGGCGAAGCGACTCGATGGTGAGCCGTTCGTTGACGACGACACCGTCGCGCACCAGCCGCGCCTTCGAGTTGCGCGTAATGGTGCCCGAGCGCACGAGGCAACCGGCGATGTTGCCGAACTTGCTGGAGCGGAACACCTCGCGAATCTCGGCGGTACCGAGCTGCGCTTCTTCGAATTCCGGCTTCAACAAGCCCTTCAACGCCGCTTCGACTTCGTCGATGGCCTGGTAAATCACCGAGTAATACCGGACGTCGACACCCTCGCGCTCAGCCAGTTCGCGGGCCTTGCCTTCGGGGCGCACGTTGTAGCCGATGATGATGGCGTCGGAGGCGACGGCCAGCATCACGTTGTTCTCGGTGATCGCACCGACGCCGCGGTCGATGACGCGCAGGTTGACCTCGTCGCCGACGTCAATTTTCAGCAACGCGTCTTCGAGCGCTTCGACCGAACCGGAGACGTCGCCCTTGAGAATGAGCCGAAGCTCGGCCACCTCGCCCTTTTCCATGCGGGCAAGGATGTCTTCGAGGCTGCGCCGGCCGCGGTTGGCCGCCAGTTGCGCGTTGCGCTCACGCGCGGCGCGACGTTCGGCGATCTGGCGGGCGACCCGGTCTTCAGGCACGACGAGGAAGTTGTCGCCGGCGTCGGGGACGCTGGTGAATCCCAGCACCTGAACCGGACGCGACGGACCCGCTTCGTCGACCGGCTGGCCGAACTCGTCGAGCATGGCCCGCACCCGGCCGAACGCTTCGCCCGCGACGACCGAGTCGCCGACGTGCAAGGTTCCGCGTTGCACGAGCACGGTCGCGACCGGGCCGCGGCCGCGGTCGAGGTGAGCCTCGATGGCGACACCTTGCGCGTCTTGCTCCGCGTTGGCGCGCATGTCGAGCGTGGCGTCGGCAGTCAGCAAAATTGCCTCGAGCAGGTCGTCGATGTGCAGGTTCGACTTCGCCGACACGTCGACGAACATGGTGTCGCCGCCGTATTCCTCGGCCACCAAGCCGTACTCGGTGAGCTGGCCGCGCACCTTCGCCGGGTCGGCGTCCTCCTTGTCGATCTTGTTCACCGCGACGACGATCGGCACACCGGCCG
This sequence comes from Actinomycetales bacterium, assembly GCA_040255675.1. GTDB lineage: Bacteria > Actinomycetota > Actinomycetes > Acidothermales > Acidothermaceae > JBDZVM01. The sequence continues at coordinate 15,609 of JBDZVM010000063.1, forward strand.
CCTGCGCGTGGTTGAGCGCCTCGACGGTCTGTGGCATCACGCCGTCGTCGGCCGCGACGACCAGGACGGCGATGTCGGTGACCTGCGCGCCACGGGCTCGCATGGCGGTGAACGCCTCGTGACCCGGGGTGTCGATGAAGGTGATCGCGCGTTCGCCACCCGACGACGACGCCAGCACTTGGTAGGCGCCGATGTGCTGGGTGATGCCGCCGTGTTCGCGCGCGACGACGTTGGTGTTGCGGATCGCGTCGAGCAGCTTGGTCTTTCCGTGGTCGACGTGGCCCATGACCGTGACGACTGGCGGGCGGGCCGACAGTTCGGCCTCGCCGCCCTCGTCTTCGCCGAACTCGAGGTCGAAGCTTTCGAGCAGCTCGCGGTCTTCGTCTTCTGGGCTGACGACCTGCACCTCGTAGCCGAGTTCGGCACCGAGCAGCTGCAGCGTCTCTTCGTTGACAGACTGCGTCGCGGTGACCATCTCGCCGAGGTGGAAGAGCACCTGCACCAAGGACGCCGGGTTCGCGTTGATGCGATCAGCGAAGTCGGAAAGCGACGCGCCCCGCGGCAGCCGAACAGCTTGCCCGTTGCCACGCGGAACCTGCACGCCGCCGATCGTCGGGGCCTGCATGTTGTCGAACTCTTGACGCCGCTGCTTCTTCGACTTGCGACCGCGCGCCGGCCTACCGCCTGGGCCGCGGCCGAACGCGCCAGCGGTACCGCCGCCGCGGCCACGACCACCAGGGCCAGGCCGGCCGCCGCCGGCGGGACCGCCACCCGGGCCACCCGGGCCACCCGACGGTCCGCGGCCGCCGAAGCCACCGCCACCGCTGGGCCGGCCGCCGCCGAAGCCGCCGCGGGTGCCGCTCGGGGCGCCCGCGCGGCCGCCAGGACCACCGGAACCGCCGGGTCGACCGCCGCCGAAGCCGCC
>JBDZVM010000075.1:0-3003 GCA_040255675.1 Actinomycetales bacterium
AGCTGGCTAAAAAAGCCATCGAATCTCACGAGTTCGCTAGATAGTCGGCGAGGCCACGCAGCAGCAGGTCGAGGCCGAACCCGAAGCGCTCCTCGTCGCTGCCGACCATGGCAGTCGGCATGAGCGCGAGCATGTTCGGAAATCGATCCGGGGGAAGCGAACGGAAGTACTCCCCGACCATCTCCATCGGAGGGCCCGTCTGGGTCGTGCTTTCCAGCACCGACGCGTCGAGGTAACGCGACATGACGTCGCCGAAGTACGACACCACCTGGTCGGGTATTCCGGCGCCGCGAAGCACCGCGACGTTCCATTCCGCGACCCGCAACGTGTTCGGACCGGTCGGCAAATGCCCAAGCGAAAGTCGCACGAGGTCTTTGTGCCGTAGCAACAGCCGGTACAGGTCGAATGCCATCGCCTTGATTTGATGTTGCCAGTTCGCCGGATCGGGTTCGGGCAGCTCGAGTTCGCCCATCACGTGGTCGTACACCATCTCGGCTAGCTCGTTCTTGCTGCCGATATGCCAGTAAAGCGTCGCCGAACCGGTGTTGAGCGCCTCACCGAGACGCCGCACGGTAAGCGCGTCGATCCCTTCTTCGTCGACGATCGTCAATGCCGCCTTCACGATCGCGTCTCGTGACATCGGCTGCCGACGGCGCGACGGTTTCGGCTTGGTCCACCAGGGCGGCTCGACCACGGGCATCTCGACCACGGGCGGCTCGACCACGGGCGGCTCGACCACGGGCGGCTCGACCACGGGCGGCTCGACCACGGGCGGCTCGACGCCGGGCGACCCAAGCGACTCGGCCGCCGCGGCGCCGTCCGGCTTCTTGTCGGTTGACCTCGCCATGGCCGCTAGTGTAGAACATTGGTCGTTCTCGATCGTCGATCGATAACGACTGTTGATCGATAGGGGCCGCAATGACCGCCATGATCGAAGCTCGCGGGGTGTCGAAGCGATTCGGCCGCAAACGGTGGGGCCGCGACACGCGCGTTCAAGCGCTCGCCGGCCTCGACCTTCGGCTCGAACGCGGCCAGGTGGCGGCCCTGCTCGGCCCGAACGGCGCCGGCAAGACCACGCTCGTGCGAGCGCTCGCCACACTGATCCGGCTCGACGAAGGCACGCTGACCGTCGCCGGGCACGACGTCGTCCGCGAACCGCGTCTGGTACGAGCCGCGATCGGGCTGGCCGGTCAGCACGCCGCGGTCGAGGCGACCATGAGTGGGCGCGAAAACCTCGACATGGTCGCCCGACTTTACGGATTCACGCCGTCCGCGGCTCGCGATCGCGCGGGCAAGGTGATCGAGCAGCTGCAACTCGGCGAGGTGGCCGATCGGCTAGTACGCACCTATTCCGGCGGCCAACGCCGCCGCCTCGATCTCGGCGCGAGCCTGGTCGGCTCGCCGCGGGTGCTCCTGCTCGACGAGCCCACGACCGGCCTCGACCCGCGCAGTCGCATCGAGCTGTGGGACGCGATCCGCGCGCTTCGCGATTCCGGCACCGACATACTGCTCACCACGCAATACCTCGACGAAGCCGACCAGCTGGCGGGCCGCATCGTCATCATCGACCGCGGCCGAGTCATCGCCGACGGTTCCCCCGGCGAGCTCAAGTCGCGGGCCGGCGGCGACGTCATCGAAGTGCACACCTGCGACGACGCGAACCTCGCGGCGGCCGCGGCGGCGCTCGGGCGCGCGTTCGCCGCTGAACCGACCGTCGACGCCGGCACTCGCCGGGTTTTCGTTCCCGCGGACACCAACGGGCTAGCGACGGCGATTGCCGCGCTGCACACCCACGGCGTCACCGTCGAAGACATCGCACTGCGACGGCCGACCCTCGACGAAGTATTCCTCGCCCTCACCGGCACAGACAGCACACTCGAAAGGAATTTCGCGTGACGACGACAGCTATCGCCCCGGGCGGCGCGTCGATGACGAGCGCGTCACTCGCCGTTGCGCGCCGCACCCTGCGGAAAGTCGTGCGCACGCCGCAAATCATGGTGGTCGGCACGATCCAGGGCGCGATGTTCTTGCTCATTTTCCGTTACGTATTCGGCGGCGCGATCAACCCCGGCGGCAGCGTGCCGTACGTCGACTTTCTGATCCCCGGGTACGTCGCGACCTCGGTGCTCTTTTCGGGGGCGATGACCGCGGCGGGCGTCGCCGAAGACCTCGACCAGGGCTTCATCGATCGGCTGCGCAGCCTGCCGATCCCTCGGGCATCGGTGCTTGCCGGGCGCGCTATCGCCGACACGATCGGCCTCACCTGGAGCCTGCTCGGCACGATCGCCATCGGCTTCGCGGTCGGATTCCGCCTACATGGCAGTACTCTCGGTGGCCTCGCCGCGCTCGGACTTTGCGTCGTCTACAGCTTTGCCTTCAGCTGGCTCTTCGTCTTGCTCGGTCTCGTCGCGGGAAACGCCCAGGCCGCGCAGGGCATGTCGATGATGGTGTTCCCGCTGACGTTCGTGTCGAGCGCGTACGTGCCGTCGACGTCAATGCCCGGCTGGTTGCAGGTTTTCGCCAACAACCAGCCCATCACGCCGATGGTCGACTCGGTCAGGGCGCTCGCCCTCGGCCAAAGCACCGGCGGCGCGATCGTGCGGTCGTTGCTGTGGTCGCTCGGGTTAGTGGTGGTTTTCGCGCCGCTGGCAGTGGCGCGGTTCAAGCGAGCCTAGCTTTCGAGACCGGGCGGAAGAGTTTCGCTGTAGAGCACCCGCAATCGCTGAGTCGGCCTGGTGAGCGCGACATAAAGGTCGTTGGCCCCACGGGTCGATTCGGCGAAAATCGCGGACGGTTCAACCAGCACGACGGCGTCGAACTCCAACCCCTTCGCTTCACGCACCGACAACACCGCGACCGAAGCGTCGAGCGCCAACGGGCCGCGCGCCACGACATCGCCGAATTCCTCGGTCAGCGTGGCAAAAACCCGGTCGACCATGGACGGCGAAGCAAGCACCGCAAGCTTGCCGTCGCCCAGCAACTCCAGTTCGTCGCGGACGCCGC
>JBDZVM010000064.1:0-8212 GCA_040255675.1 Actinomycetales bacterium
ACTTTGTCAGACTCTGTCTGACGGGCAGACTTTGTCAGACTCTGTCTGACGGGCAGACTCTGCCAGACCGGCTTGACGAGCACGCCGAAGAAGACAAACGTTAGGTGCATGGCTGATCTTCTCAGTGCGGATGACGTTTCCGCGGCGCTCACCGAACTCGACGGCTGGACAGGCGACGCCAAGGCAATTACCCGAAGCGTGAAGGCGCCGAGTTTCGCGGCCGGCATCAGGCTCGTCGACTCGGTCGCCGAGGTGGCCGACGGTATGGACCACCATCCCGACATCGACATCAGATGGACGACGATCACCTTCACCTGCGCCACGCATTCGAAGGGCGGCGTCACCGAAAACGACCTCATGCTGGCGCGGTGTATCGACGACTTGGCGCGCGACACGCTCTCGGGTTCCGAAACCTGAATACTCGGTAGCGCGAGCGGCCGCGCGTGCAGTAGATCTTTGGTGCCCGATCTCGACTCGACCCGCGAGGAGAAGCGCCGTGCCACCCGCCATCCGGGTCGAGAATCTGGTCAAAGAGTTCCGTCGGGCGCGTCAGCACAGCGGCTTCCTCGGCGGCGTCCGCACCTTGTTCACCCGCCAGTGCGACACGGTTCGTGCCGTCGACGGCGTCAGTTTTCGCGTCGAGCCCGGTGAACTCGTCGGCTACATCGGGCCAAACGGTGCCGGCAAGAGCACCACGATCAAGATGATGACCGGCATCTTGGTGCCGACGAGCGGCACGGTCGAGGTCGCCGGCGTCACGCCGTGGCGGGATCGCGAAAAGAACTCCCTGCAAATTGGCGTCGTGTTCGGCCAGCGCAGCCAGCTGTGGTGGGATCTCCCGCTCGTCGAGTCTTTCAAGCTGATCGCCAAGTTGTATCGCATCTCCGAGCCGATGTATCGGCGCAACCTCGATCGTTTCGTCAGCATGCTCGAGATGGAAGAATTCCTCGAGCGGCCGGTGCGCCAGCTGAGCTTGGGCCAGCGCATGAGGGGCGACCTCGCGGCAGCCATGCTCTACGAGCCCCGCATTCTCTACCTCGACGAACCGACTGTCGGCCTCGACGCGGTGGCCAAAGAGAAGATGCGCACGTTCATCGAAGAGATGAACCGCGTCGCCGACACGACGATCGTGCTCACCACCCACGATCTCGCCGACGTCGAGCGGCTGTGCACCCGCATCATCCTCATCGACCACGGCCGCGTGCTCTACGACGGCAACGTCGAGTACCTGAAGGCGAAGTACGCTCCGCACCGCGTTCTCGTCGTCCGGCTCGATCCTGAGGCGGCGGCGGCTGGCGTCACGGTCGATCCGTCCGACGTCGCGGGTGCCGAGATCGTCGAACAGGCGGACGGCGTGGCGCGGGTTCGTTTCGAGTCGGCGCGCACGCCGGTGCACGACCTCATCGCGGCCCTCAACGCCAGATACGCAATCGCCGACCTGTCTATCGTCGAGCCAGACCTCGAGGGCGTCGTCCGGCAGATTTATGCCGAGCCCGCCGCGCTGGTGCCATGACCGTCGCCGTCTTTCACCGCGACTTTCAGCGCACCGGCAGGTGGCGCGACCTGCCCGCGTACGCGCAAATCGTGCGCAGCAGGTTCAAGCTCGTCGTCACCTATCGGCAGGCGGCGTTCTTTCTCCTCGCCGTCGTCGTCGTGCAGATTTTCGTGCTCCGCGAAGTGTGGGGTTCGCTCTACGCATCGCGGTCGAGCGTCAACGGGCTCGACAAGCACGCGCTCATCGTGTACCTCACGATCGCGAACCTGCAGGGCTGGGTCATGCAAGACCCGACCGTCAGCCGATACATGTACGAGCGGGTGCGGCAAGGCCTGGTCGCCTTCGACCTCATACGTCCGGTGGGCTTCGTGCCACAAATGTTTGCCCACATCGCCGGATCCGCCCTGGCGACAATGCTGTTCGTCGTCCCGGCACTGCCGATCGTCGCGTTTGTCGGCAGCCTCGACGCGCCCGCGAGCGCCAGCGCGGGGTTGCTGTATTTGCTCAGCCTGACCTGCGCGTACGCCTTGGCGTCGGTCATCAGTCTTGTTCTCGGCATGGTGGCTTTCTGGACCACCGAAATACAAGGCCTCACGATGCTTTATCGCCTGGTCAGCCAATTCTTCGCCGGCGCGCTAGTGCCGTTGTCGTTCTTCCCCGACGCCATAAGGATTCCGGCGGAGTTTATGCCGTTCCAGTCGATGGTCTACACACCGGTCGCCATCTATGTCGGTCACCTGCGCGAAGCGGCTGCCTTCGAAGCTATCGGCGTCCAGGCCGTGTGGGTCGCCTTGGTGTGCGTCGGCGCGTGGGCCATGTGGCGGCGTGCGCTCTTTCGCGTCGCGGTGCAGGGCGGTTGAGATGACGTTCGTACGCGCCACCGGCCGCTCGCTCGCCCTCACCTGGGCACTGCAAAAGGCGGCCTTTCGCGGCCAGCTCGAATACCGGCTCAACTTCGTCCTCATGGTCGTGATGGCGTTCTTCTACCAAGGCAGCGGCATCGCCTTCCTTTGGGTCGTTCTCAGCAAGTTCCACACGCTCGACGGCTGGACCTTCCGCGATTTGGCGTTCTTGTACGCGGTGCGCTTGCTCGCGCATGCGTGCTGGGTGGCACCCTGCCACTCGCTCAACGAAATCGACCTCATGCTGCGCGAAGGCAAGTTCGACCAGTTCCTCGTGCGGCCGCTGAATCCGCTGCTGCAAGCAATTAGCAGCCATTTTCGCATGTACGCGGTCGGCGACGTCATCACCGGAACCGTGTTGTTCGTGCTCGGAGCGAGCCTCGCGCACGTCAGCTTCACGCCGCCGCATGTGCTCTATCTCGTGCTCACGGTAATTGGCGGCGCACTCGCCGAGGGCGCGTTCGTGCTGGTCGCGGTCTCACTCGTTTTCCGCTATTTCGAGACCTGGCCGTTGCGCTTCCTCATCGACAACGTATTCCTGCTGCTCGGCTCGTACCCGATGCGAGTTTTCGGCCCGACCGTGAGCTGGATTTTCACCTGGATCGTGCCGATCGCCTTCGTCGCGTACATACCGTCAAGCGCGCTGCTCGGCCGCGCCGGCGGGTTGCACGTGTCGCCAATCATCGCGTGGGCCGCGCCGGCATTCGGGTTCGTCTGGTTCATAGCCGCGTACCGGTTCTGGCGCTGGCAATTACGCGGTTACCAAAGCTCTGGTCACTGAGAAACTCCAGTCATTTCGCTGTCCACAGGCGCGGCTCTCGGTTTCCCCAACGACACGACGACGACGACACCGGCCGCGATGCCTGCCTTACGTTGAACGAGTGCTGAGCCTTCACGCTGAACGAGTGCTGAGCCTTCACGGGCTTGGCCGCCACGTTGCCAGGCGATGCCTCGCGTTGTCGTGCGCCTGCTTCGTGGCAGCGGGTTGCTCTGCCACCAGCCCGGCAGCGAGCCCTCCAGTCGTTACTACCCCGGCGCCCGGCGCGTTGAGCCTGCTCGTCGAGCCCGACCAAGGCATCGAGCCGGTCTACCGCCTGATCGCCTCCGCGCGGCAAAGCATCGATGTCACGATGTACGAGCTTGCCGACCCAGTCGCGACGCAAGCTCTAGAAGTCGCTGCCGGGCGCGGTGTCGCCGTCCGGGTGATTCTCGACAAGAACCGAGAGCGCGCGGCTAACCAAAGCACATTCGACGACTTACGCGCGCACGGCGTCAATGTGGTGTGGGCGGCCGAGCGCTTCGCGGCGACCCACGAGAAAGCAATCGTCGTCGACCGCCGAGCGGTGGCGATTATGTCGCTGAACTTGACCAGCCGCTACTACGACGACACGAGAGACTTCGCGGTGCTCGACAGCCAGCCGCGCGACGTCGCGGCGATCGAAGAAATATTCGACGCCGACTTCAGGCACACCTCTACCACCCCGGCCGTCGGCACCGATCTGGTGTGGAGCCCCGGCTCGCGAAACGCCGTGATCGATCTGATCGACTCGGCTGCCACCAGCCTGCTCGTCGAAAACGAAGAGATGGGCTTGTCCGAGGTGACAAAAGCGCTTGAGCGCGCCGCCCGCCGCGGCGTCCAGGTCACCGTGGTGATGACCGAGCAAGCCGACTGGGCCGGCGCATTCGCCGAACTCGTCGCGGCGGGTGTCGCCGTCCGCACGTATTCGCCGAACGCGACCCTTTACATTCACGCGAAAGCCATCGTCGTCGACGCGCAGACCCCGCGCGCTCGGGCCTTCGTCGGGTCGGAGAACTTCTCCGCCGCTTCGCTCCAGCGAAATCGCGAACTCGGTATCGAAACGGCCGACCCCGGCGTCGTCGCCGCGGTAGCTCGTACGATCCGAACGGACGCCGCGAACGCGCGGCCGTGGCAACCCGTCAAGGGCGCTGCGGAGCGCTGACGATCGCCAGATACGAGTCTCGCGCGGACGTATCCGCGGTCGCGACGTGCAGCGGATTTTCCCCCTGCTCGGGCGACCTCGCCGCGCGCGTACGCGCGGTATGAAAAGCAGCCGCTAAGCTCGCGCCAATCGACGGCCGGATGCTCTTGAAAATCAACTGACCCGAGTAACGGTCGCCGGGCAACAGCGGAGCCGGGAACCGCCGCTCAGCAAGACGTGCGAGCCGACCCCACGCCCGTCGCGCCGGCGCGAGTGCCGCATCGGGCGGCGCCACCTCGAAACCCAAGACATCGGCCGTACGCTGCAGCAAAATCGCCAGCATCCCTTCGACGCCATAGGCGCGGGCGCGCTGTGCGACCGTCGCCCAGTCGAGAGCCGGATCGGCAGTGACCCGTTCAAGGTCTTTCAGCCACAGCAGCCGATGACCACCAGAATGCGCGGTGTGATAGGCCACGTGCAGCAACGTATCGCATGCGTCGAATGTCGGAACACGAAGTTTTCCGACTGAAACGACCCGGCGCCGCCGGAGCATATCGGCAACCGGAAAATCGAAGTACTTGCGCAATCGGCGGTCGTTGACGACGTCCCAATGCAGGTCGAGCGCGGTGCCGCGCGGCAAAGTAAGCGAAATCTCACCGCGTACTTGGTCGCGGATCAGCGCCCAGTTCTCATCGACCATCGCGGCTCCGGCGCCTAACAGCATGTCGAGAACCTCGGGAAAGCGCAGCCGGTCGACAACGAGGTCGAGGTCGGCGTACTGCCGCAAATCAGGGCGGCTCCAGGCGTGCTCGGCCAGCACGGGGCCCTTGATCGCGACCCACGGCAGCTCACCAAGCAGCCTCGAGATCGCGCCGAGGTCGGCGCGCAGTTGCATCTGCCGAATGATCTGCGCCTGGTAGCGCCGATGCAGTTGGGCCATAATCTCGGCAGGCGCACCCGCCCCCTTCAAATGCACGTACACCGCCGGTCCGATCTTGTGCATGTCGATGGCGTCGAGAAGTTCGGCAACCCTTACTCCGGAGTAAGCCTCCCAATCGATCTGCCCACGGCGCGGTTCGCTCATCGAATCAAGCAGCAACCTCGCAAGTGGCCGCTGGACTCGCTCCCCAGCCATTCGTCACCCCCTGGCGTCTCAAACACCGTAACTGGGCAGGACGACGTTAGCCGCAACGTCGTTATCCGGTTCTTTCACGGAACAACGGTATGGAAAACCCGCTAGCCGGCGAGAAGCACGCGGATCACGTGCTGCCAACGCGACCGACGTAGAAGGGTTGCGGTGCCCACGCGGGGTAGAAACCGCCCGGACGGCGAGGGGAGGGGCGGCGTGACAGCTACGCGCGTGGCTGACTTCACGGCGCTCCTGGCACGCACCAAGGCCGACCCTCTCGCGCAAGAACACCTCGGCAAAGGGCTCGGACGACGGGCCGCGCGAGGCGCGACGGCCACGCTGGTGACCCAATGGGCGCGCTTCGTGCTGCAGACGGCGTCGACCGTCGTGCTCGCCCGGCTGCTAACCCCCGACGACTACGGCCTCGTCGGCATGGTGTCGGCGCTCCTTGGCGCCGGCGACGCGTTGTGGAACCTCGGTCTCCAGACAGCCACGATGCAACGCAAGCACATCACCCAGGCCCAGGTGTCCTATTTTTTCTGGCTGCAAGCAGGCCTTGGGTTACTGCTCACTGTCGTAGCGTGCGCATGCGCACCGCTCGTCGTCGGCTTTTACGGAAAGCCGGCGCTTTTTCCGATCATCTACGTCTACTCGCTCGTCTTCGTGCTCGGCGGATTGCTGGCCCAACACAGAGCGGTGCTCTTTCGGCAAATGCGATTCACGCTGGTCGCGATCATCGACGTCGTAGCGCTGGCGATCGGGTCCGGCGCGGCTGTGGCCGTGGCCGCTATCGGCGGCACCTACTGGGCCATCGTCGTCCAGACCGTCGTGATGCTCTTCGTGCAAGCCATCTGGTTTTGGTATGCGAGCGGTTGGCGCCCGAGCAGGCCACGACGCGAGCCCGGCATGTGGCCACTCCTCAGCTTCGGCATCAACCTCAGCCTTACCAACCTTCTCGGCTACCTGGGGCAAAACGCCGACAACATTTTGGTCGGCAAGGTATACGGCACCGCACCGCTCGGGATCTATTCGCGCGCGTATAACCTGCTGCTCCTCCCCATTCGGCAAATCCAGGCGCCGATGAGCAGGGTCGCCGTCCCCGTGCTGAGTTACCTGCAAGACCAGCCCGACCGATTCCGCCGTTACTACCATGCGTCAGCTTCCGCGTTGTGCTACCTCGCGATGCCGCTGATGACTATGTTGGCCGCGCTTTCCCCGCAAGTCGTCGACATCTTGCTCGGTCACAAATGGCATGCCGTCGCGCCGGTGTTCGGGATTCTTGCCATTGCCGGTGTCTTGCAAATGTTGCGTGGCCCCAACTCGTGGATCTTCACCGCGACGAACCACACCGGGCGCCAAGCGGCATGGGCGCTCATCAGTCAGCCGATCATGATCGGCAGCTTCTTCATCGGAATCCGCTGGGGCATCAAGGGCGTCGCCTGGGCCTTCACAATTTCGACTCTGATCGTGCTGATACCAGCGTTCGTGTGGGCGGTTCACGACACTCCGCTGAGTCTTAGAGACGTGTGGCGCGCCGGCTACCGGCCGCTCACCCTCAGCGTGATCGCTTTTGGGGTGTCGCTGGCAGTTCGTGACGCCATGCGTTCGTTTGGATCGTGGCCGATTCTTCTCACGGCCGTGGCGGCATCGCTACTGGCGATGGGTGTCACGCTGTTGTTTTGGCCAACGGCACGTCGCGAAATCTTCGAGTTACGCGCCATGCTGGTCGCGGGCCAACTGCCGAAGCACGCGGCGGTCGCGAAGCAGCGGCAGGCGGCGGTCGCGACGTCGAACGATACTGGCGCCGAATCAGCGGTGGCCGACGCAAAGACCGAAGTCTGAGGCGATCACTACGCCTGTCGGGGCGCCAGGACTCGCAGGCGACGTTCGATGCGAGTCTGGACGGCGACCACCGACGCGCGAACGACCGCTTCCGTTACGCCGAGCGGCCCGGACAGCGGCGCGGCCGCGTCGTCCGTCGAAAACTCGTCACGCAAGATTCGGCGCGCCTCGCCGGGCCAGACGACGTCACGAGGACGGCTGTTAACCCGAAGCTTGCCGCCGGTCTCGGCCATCCAAAGACTATCGGGATGGTTCACCACGTAAACGCACGCGGCAAAAGGAATCTCGGTTGGCGGTCGGCCGAGCCGACTCGCGGCGAGATCGTAATCCTGGTGACCGTATTGCGCTGGCGACGTGCCGAACCAGCTAAACGATGCACCGACATCGTCGAACGATATGGGCAATTCGTCGCGGCTGAAGCGAAAAATGAACGAACTACCACATCGGCGGTGGAAATTTTCCGGGTAGCGCTGCAGCGTCTTCGACCTCGTGTCGTAGACGTACCCGTTGTCGACGACGTAGCTGCCCTGGCCATCGCCGATCACGTAACGGACGAGATCGCGGTGCACGAGATCGTCGGCATCCAAGAAAACCACGGTCACGTCATCGACACCACACGAACGTAGGCGAGCACCGATGAAGCGCCGCTTACGCGCCTTGTCTTGGCCGCGCTCCATGACCGTGCGGGGTTCCGGGAAGGGCACTTCAAGCACCTCGACCTGAGCGCGAAGATCTCTTATATCAGGCATGTCGTGGCAAGCAACAAAGATGCGGGAATCAAAACCGGCACCTGCCACCGCGGCCGCGTTGATCGCGCGCCTCAGGTTGATCTGGGCCTGATCCCAATCGACGCACGTTGCCCTTGATTGCAGCGGGATCGCGAAGGCAACGCAAGATTCACCGC
>JBDZVM010000064.1:8312-16016 GCA_040255675.1 Actinomycetales bacterium
ACGCACGTTGCCCTTGATTGCAGCGGGATCGCGAAGGCAACGCAAGATTCACCGCGAGATTCACTGCGAGATTGACGGTAATTCGTGGCGACCAAAGTCAATGCACCCCCGTAGACGTCGTCGTCAGGTTATGCATCGGAACGCACCAAGACTGGTCTCCGGCGCGCTACTTCCGGCTATCTCAGTGGACGCCGGTACGGACACACCGCGCGAAATGCCTCAGCATTCGAGCACTCTTGCGGGTGTGGTGTATCGACGTCCGGGAAGGACGCGCGGGTGCATCGCCCGAGTTTGGTTTCCGCGGTGCTGTTCTGATCAAGAGGCGGGGGTCACGATGGTCAGCCTGAACCGCCAATCGATGTCTCAGGCGTGGTGCAAAGTTGCCTCTCGGGCACAGCTTGCTTACGCTGTGGGCCCGCGTCACGTCGTTCGGCGCACGAGCGCCAACCGCCGGCATCGCGCCGTCCTGGCAAAGCGAAGAGGCGATGTCGCCATCACAATGTGGCGCGACGCGGCAGTTGAGTTAGGCGCGTCCGCGCGCCAACTCGCGGCTTCAGTACTGGAGATCGAGGCCGATTCGAGCACGACGCGAGTGCGCGGCCAGACAACGCCCTACGCCGACGAAGTTTCGTGCCACATCGCCTCCGACAAGCTCCTGTCTTACCGACTTTTCGTCGAGGCGGGATTGCCCGTACCGACACACTGCGCCATCGACGACCGTGGCATGGCGAACGCCGGCGTCATCGCCGCCGCGGGTGGGTGGCCGCTCCTGGTAAAACCCGTACACGGTCGCGGCGGCGCTGGGATCACTGGCGAGATCCGCTCGCCATCTCAGCTCAGGCGCGCGCTGCTCGCGGCCGGACGTTTCGACAGGCGCGTCTTGCTCGAGCATCAAATCGACGGCGATTCGTTTCGCATTCTCGTCTTGGACGACGCGGTGCTCGACATCTTGCGACGCGGCCGTCCCGTCGTTATCGGCGACGGCCGGTCACAACTCGGCGACCTCATCCTCGCTGAGGAGGAGCGGCGGATTTCGGCCAACGACGCGACCGGCCTGAAGCCGCTTCTTACCGATCTCGATTGCGTGTTTACACTTCGCCGCGCGGGTTGGCGGCTGCGCGACGTCCTGCCGAAAGGCCAAACCGTCGCTTTCAAAACGGCAACCAACGCGACGCCTGCCACGCAAACCGTCGTCTTGTCGCGGCCCTACCCGCCGGGGCTCGTCGACGCGGCTGTGCGCGCGGCTCGGGCCGTCGGCGTGCGACTCGGCGGAGTCGACATCGTGACGCCGAACCCGCACGAGGCCTTGAACGCGACGGGAGGCGCGGTACTGGAGGTCAACCCGGTGCCGGCCCTCACGCATCACTACGTCGCGGCCGGACGAGGCGGTGACATCGCCGTCCCGATCCTTCGCTCACTGCTCAACTTCGATGCTGCCCGCCAGTCTTCGACGTTGTCGGACGGCGTGAATCCGATCCGCTCAGTGCCGGCAAGGTCGTAAAGCCGCCACGTATTGTCGGAAACCGCATAAAGAATCTCGAACCGCACGTCGTCCGGTGCTTCGATCGCGCGAATGACGAGGTTGGCGAAATCGCGATGCGAGATCATCGTCGCGAAATGCCGGGATCGCGTCGGCCGATCGGTGGGGCGTACCGATCCGATTCGCAGGCAGATCACCGAAATCCCGAATTGGTCGCTGTAATAGCGGCACAACGCCTCACCGAACGCCTTGCTGACGCCGTAGAGGTTCGCGGGCCGAACTGGCATCGTGGGCGTCAGGCGCACAAATGTAGCGGGGTCGAGGCCCTCGTAGCGGCCCGCGACGATCGAAGCCCAAGGCTCGTCGTCCTCGTAACCCATCACGACCGCGTTGGAACTCGCGAATACCACGCGGCGCACGCCGCGAATCCGAGCCGCCTCCAAAACGTTACGAGTTCCGACGATGTTGTTCTCGAGGGTCGACGTCCACGTCGCCTTCCAACTCGCGTCGGCCGCGAGATGGACGACGACGTCCGCCCCGCGAAACGCGCTGGCGAGGCGGCGCCGATTCGACATCGAAAACCGTTTCGCCGCAACGCCCCGAATCCGTTGCCGATCGATCGCCACCACGTTGTAGCGTTCACGCAGGCCGGGAAGCAGCACCTGGCCGACACCCCCGGCCGCGCCCGTCACGACAACGTTCAGTTTGCCCACGGCCGGTATTCCTCTCTCGCCGGGTTTCCGCCTTCCGGCGTGGGGAAGGGCGATACCAGCCACACGGTTCGGGGATCGACCCGGAGGGGGGTCAAGGCAGTGATTGACGGGTGCTTTCGAATCAACGCGCCTGATGTGATCAACGAAACGATCGAAAATGAAGCGATCATTCTTCACCTCGGTACGGGGCGCTACTACAGCGCGAGAGGATGCGGGGCGCAAGCATGGTCATGGTTGTCTGAAGCAGTTCCCGCATCTCGCGTTCTTGAACTTCTGACGGCCATGTACGACGTTTCCCCGGAGGTCGCGAGCGCCGACCTCGACGCGTTCGTGGCAGACCTTCGCGCCGAAGGCCTCCTCACGCAGACGACTGACGAAGCCTCGTCGGTGCCCAAAAGTCCCAGCGGCACCCGGTTGCCGTACGAAGCGCCGTCGATCGAGTGCTACACCGACTTGCAGGATCTGCTCCTGCTCGACCCCGTTCACGAGGTCGACGCGTCGCAAGGCTGGCCGCACGTCGCGTCGGACGCGTCGAGTGTCTGACACCACAACCGCGGCGTTCAAGACATCCTCATTCGCCGACGCCTTCGAGGCTGCCACCAAGGCTGTCGGCGGCGTCACCGAGCGCTCGTTCACAGTAGCGGGCCGGCCGATTCTCTTGCGATTCGCCAGCAACGCGCTGTTGCCGCTGGCGGAGGCGTTCGCGCACCTCGAAGCGCCCGCCTCGACGCGGCCGAAATTGCGCGTGCATCTGTGGGACGCGATGTCGACCGGCGTCAAATGCCCCGAGCCCCCATTCGAGGGACGTGTGGGCGAACCAGGCGGCCTGCGCGTGCTCTGGCAACAGCCACCGGTACGCGTCGTGCTTCAGCCTGGTCAGTCGACAATGAACGCCATCGACGAGCAAACCGGCGACGCCTGGTTTTGGTGCGCTGACCCCGACCAACTCCCGTTTTGGGAGCGGTCGACGCCCATTCGCATGATCCTGCACTGGTGGATGCGGGGCGAGGGCCTGTTCTTGCTGCACGGCGCGGCCGTCGGATTTTCGGACGGCGGCGCGCTCATCGTCGGCAAGGGCGGGTCTGGAAAATCGACGACGTCGCTTCTCGCGTTGCGCCACGGCATGCAATTCGCGAGCGACGACTACGTCGCGGTCGAACCGGACGCCGACAACGGGCCGCGGGTGCACAGCGTTTTCGGCTCAGCCAAGCTGACTCCTGAGCAATATCACAGCTTCCCCGAGTTACAGGCCGCCACCATTAATGCTGACAAACTGCCCGACGAAAAGGCCGTGGTCTTCGTCGGCCGGTTGGCCGGCTCGCGGCTGGTTCGCGGCTTTCCGCTGCGGGCGATTCTCGTTCCGCGCATCGCGGGCCGCGTAGAGACGACCGCGTTCCCCATTTCAGCGGGCAGCACATTGGCCGGGCTCGCGCCGAGCACCATCTTTCAGTTGCCCGGTGGCGCGTCAACAAATCTCGCCGCCATGGCGCGGATCGTGCGCGGCGTCCCCGGTTTCGCGCTAGAACTCGGCAGCGACCTCGACGGCGTGCCCGCCGCAATCCGCGACGTGCTGTTGTCGCTAGGAGTGAGAGAAGCATGACTTCGCTCGTGAGCGTCGTGCTCCCCGTCTTTAACGGCGAGGCGTTCCTCGCGGAGGCGCTCGACGCGATCCTGGCTCAGGACTACCCCTCACTTGAAGTCATCGTTGCCGACGACGGCTCGACCGACTCGACGCCCGACATCGTCAAACGCTACGACGCCGTGAAGTATGTGCGCCAAGACAACGCCGGGCCGTCGGCCGCGCGCAATGCCGGAATAGCCATGAGCACAGGAGGTTTCGTCACCTTCTGCGATTGCGACGACCTTTATCACCCGGGCAAGGTGTCGGCGCAGGTGAGCCATCTCGAGACCCATCCGGCAGCCGGGTGCGTAATGGTGCGCCACCACACCATCATCGAGCCCGGCACGACGCCACCGGCGTGGATCGAAAAGGACGACGGCGGCGTGCAGGTGCAGTCGGCCATGGTGCGACGTGAGGTGATCGACACCGTCGGCGGTTACAACCCCGAGTACCGCATGAGCGAAAACATGGAATGGCTCAGCAGAATCAAAACCGCGGGTTTCGGTATCGACGTCATCGACGAGATTCTCGTCGAGCGTCGTTTACATGGCACGAACGCAAGCTACGACCGACGAGACCTGCAAACGAGCCTGCTCGGGTCACTTCGGTCGAGAATCGCGGCAAACCGGCAGGCGGAGGCACGACGATGAGCACGCAACCCTTGGTCAGCGTCTTGGTGACGGCCTACAACGCGGGCGACTATCTAGGCGAAGCCCTCGACAGCGCGTTCGGCCAGACGTATCGAAACGTCGAAGTGGTCGTCATCGACGACGGTTCTGACGACAACACTGGGGATGTCATCGCGAAATATCCAGCGGTCAAAGCTCAGCGCCAAGACCGCGGTGGCATCGGGGCCGCCCGCAATCTCGCGGTCTCGATGGCGACGGGCGACTTCTTCACATTTCTCGACGCCGACGACCGGTTCCCGCTGGAGAAACTCCAGATCCAGCTGAATGCTTTTGCTGACGACCCCTCGCTCGACGTCGTCTACGGGCATGTGCGCGAATTCGTCAGCCCGGATCTGTCACCTGCCGACGCCGCGCGCATCAGGCCGCCGGTGGCGTATCACGAATCGCATCTGTCAGGGGTGATGCTGATTCGGCGTAACGCGTTCGAACGCGTCGGTGCCTGGAAAGTGGGCCTCAAAGTCGGAACGGGCGTCGAGTGGTACACGAGATCTCTCGAAGCAAACCTTCGCACTCTCGTGCTGCCCGACGTGTTGCTCGAACGCCGACTGCACCTTTCCAACAACGGGTTACAGCAAGCAGACCACCGCATTCAATACGCCAGCATCGTGAAGGCCGCCCTTGACCGTCGACGAGCCGAACGTGCCCGGGGCTAGCCTTCGAAGCGTGCTGCCGTCTGGGTTCGACGCCTCTTCAGATCCGCCACACGCGGCGCACGTCGCACTCGATCCGGCGTACGTACGGCACATGCTGATGATCGCGGCATTCGGCGAACCGCGCAGAGCCGACCTCGCCTGGAAAAGCCTGCTCCCACTCGATATCGACACGTTGCCCTTCGAGGTGCATCACCTGCTGCCGATCGTGTCTGAGCGTCGGCGCGGAGTTGGGCAGGCGATCTCCGAATCGCCGCGTATCGATGGCATCCGCAAGCGTTTGTGGTCGCAAAATTTGATTCGCGCGCGCGGAATCATCGCCGCGCACCAGCGCCTCGCGGCATCTGGCGTGCCCTCCGTGCTGACGGGTGGCGCCGCCGTCCTCGTGCAGTGCCGAAACTGGAGTCTGCGGCCGATTACCGAGGCCGACCTTGCCGTACCGCGCGACAGCGCGGTCCACGCGGAAGAGGCACTCGCGAACGACGGCTGGCGCCGCGAGCTGCGCCGTCACGACGGCTTTCTCCTCGATATGCGGGCCGTACGGTTCGAACGCGGCGGCCGAACGGTCACCTTGCGCTGGTCGTCGAACGGATGGCCGTACGATCCAGACGGCCCGACGCTCGACGTTGTCGGGAAACGGCTGCCGGTCGCGTCGCGCGCGAGCTTGCTGGCGCTGACGATTGTCGATGCCGAGCGCCTCCCGGGTTACCCGCCGGCGCGTCAAATTGCCGACGTCTTCCTGCTCTGTGGCGCGCTCGACGACGTCCGGCCAAATATCGATTGGACGTCGTTCGTGCGGCGGATCGTCCAACGTCACGCCCTGCCAGAAACCGCCGAATTCCTTAGTACCTTGAGAAAACTCGGCAGCCCGATCCCCGACGACGTCGCCGAGGAGATCGCCGCGCTGGCGGCATCCCGCCGGGTGCGTCGAGTTCCCATCAAGGGATCGGTCGCCGCGGCGTACGTGCGGCGTAATCGCGGAGGGTCGGTGCCGTCGGCTCTTCGAAGCATGCCCGCGTACCTTCGCGAAGTCTGGGACGTCGACCACGGCTGGAAACTGCCGGTGGCCTTCGCGGCTCGCCTTGTTCGCCACGCGCGGTCGGCCAGCTGATCCACTCACGGCCGTTCGAGCGCCCTGACGCGCGCTTCCAATTCGTCGACTCGATGCCGGAGCAGGTCAAGCTGGGCCTCGGTAGCGAGTCGGCGCTCGGCGGCACGCCGCAACCGCGGCGAATCCTCAGCCCGCGCGGCGACCATCGCGAGGGGCACGAGGCGCTGCGGGCCATAAGGGCCGTCGACCAAGCGCGACGGAATCTGCTCGGTGCGATACCAGTTGCGCAGCGCCGCCCTCGACACTCCCGTCTCAGACGCCGCCCGGTCGAGGGTCACCCATTGCGAGCCTTTGAGAGTCGCGGCCAGGTCGAGTTCGGCGTCGAAGCCGTCGATGCGGTCGTCCCAATCCACCGTCGCTCCTTACCCCTGTTATTAACACAGTATTGACGGGGTTTGACAATGCTCGCAAGCTTATCGGCATGTTCGAGAGATTCAGCGCGAATGCTCGTCAGGTCGTCGTGCTCGCCCAAGAGGAGGCTCGCGGGCTCAACCACAACTACATCGGCACCGAGCACGTGCTGCTCGGCCTGCTGAACAACCCCGAGACCACGGCCGCGCGCGCACTCGCTCAGTGCGGTGTCGAGATCGCTTCGGTGCGCGAGCAGGTGGTCGAGGCGGTCGGCATCGGCAAGAAACCGGCCAAGGGCGGTCACATCCCGTTCACGCCACGGGCGAAGAAAGTCTTGGAGTTGAGCCTGCGCGAGGCGCTTCGCATGGGTCACGACTACATCGGCACCGAGCACATCTTGCTCGGCGTCATCCGCGAGGGCGAAGGGCTCGCCGCGACGATCCTCGCCAAACACACCGATTACGAACGGCTTCGGCTAGCGGTCGTCGATTTGATCCCACAGGGCCGGACGACGAAAAGCAGGCGCCGCTGGTTTCGCGGCCGCGTCTCCGATGCCGCTTCTGACGCCGACGAACCGAACACCACACCGGCCGCCGATGTGAGCCTGGCCGAGGCTCGGCGGCTCGCCGGATCGGATGCCGTCGGCTCGCATCACCTGTTAATGGCGACACTCTCCGACTCGCGAAGCGCGGCGGCCAGGGCACTCGGTGCGCTGGGGGTCGATCTCGATCGGGCCCGCGAGGCACTGCGCCAGGTCGACGTCGCGGGCACCAGCGACGAATTGCCCGAAGAGGCCGGACGACGCCACATGCGGTTGCGCCTTGCCGACGACGTCCTGACCTTGGAAATCGACGATCCTGCGCTCGTGACCGACATGCGCGCGGCACTTGGAGCCCTTGGCGGCAAAGCGGCGGAGACGAAGACAATTAGCGGTGATTCACCAGCGGCGAGCGGGTTTGCCGACGCTTGGCAAGCGTTGCACTCGTGCCTTAACGAGATCGCCCGCCGCGCGACCCCCGGTACGTGAGACCGGGTTTACCTTGAATGCGGGAACCGCATACGAGAGGGTCTGCTCGGCGTCGGGGATGA
>JBDZVM010000020.1:0-68148 GCA_040255675.1 Actinomycetales bacterium
AGCCAACTACACCAGCACCAACACCGCACCAACCCTCACCTGCACCGCCAACTGAGCCTGGTGGCCGCAGCCGTCGCGTGCGGCGGTCACGGTCTTCGAGTTCGAGTCGGCCTAACGAGTTCGGAAAGGAGATCGAGCCATGCTCCCGTCAAGGAGAGGGCTGCGCGTAAGCGCTGTGGCCGGTGCGCTCAGCGTTGCCAGCTTGGGTGGGCTATTCGCCGCACCTACGGCGTCGGCCGCCGCCGGCGTGACGGTGCTTTACAAGAACAATGACACGGCGCCGTCAGACAACCAAATCAAGCCGGGGTTGGAGTTGGTCAACAACGGCAGCAGCGCGCTCGATTTGTCGACCGTGACAGTGCGTTACTACTTCACTCACGACTCAGGCGCGTCCGCGTATACCTACAATTGCGACTACGCGGCGATCGGCTGCGGTAACGTGCACGCTTCGTTCGTCGGCATGGCTTCGCCGACGGCGACAGCTGATACGTACGTGCAATTGTCGTTCACGGGCTCGTTAGCCGCGGGTGCGAACAGCGGCGACATTCAAAGCCGCGTGAACAAGACCGACTGGTCCAACTTCGACGAGACAAACGACTACTCCCATGGCACCAACACTGCCTACGCGAGCACATCGACGATTACCGTTTATGTGAACGGCACGTTGGTCTCGGGCACCGAACCAGGCGGTGGTGGCGGAGGCAGTGGTGACACGACGGCGCCGTCCGCCCCGACGAACCTTCAGGTGATGGGGACGACGAGCACCAGCGTCAGCCTGAGCTGGACGGCGTCGACTGACGACACTGGCGTGACCGGCTACGAGGTGTTCCGTGGCTCGACGCAGGTCGGAACGCCGACGGCTACGTCGTTTACCGACACTGGGCTCACGCCGTCGGCGCAGTACGACTACACGGTCAAGGCCCTCGACGCCGCGGGTAACGTGTCCGCCGCCAGTAGCGTCGTTACCGCGACAACGTCGGCGGGAACCGTGAACACTAACGTCAATATCGACGGGTCGACGACGTATCAGACGATCGACGGGTTTGGCGCGTCGGAGGCGTTCGGCCAGGCGAGCAATGTCATGAACGCGCCGGCTTCGGTGCAAAAGCAGGTTTTCGACTACCTGTACAGCCCCACAGCGGGCGCGGGTTTCACCATTCTTCGCAACCTTATTCCGTCGGACAGCAGCCACACCATCGAGCCGACGGCGCCCAGCGGCTCGACCGCGACGCCCACCTACCGGGCGCTCGGCGACGACTGGGGGCAGGAGTGGTTTACCGAACAGGCGATCGCGAACGGTGTCACCACTATCTATGCGGACGCGTGGAGCGCACCCGCGTTCATGAAGACGAATAACGACGAGAGCAACGGCGGCGCGCTTTGCGGTGTGCCCAACGCAACCTGCGTCAGCGGTGACTGGAGACAGGCCTACGCGAACTATCTCGTGCAATACCTGAACGACTACAAGGCGAACGGCATCGACATCGACTACGTCGGTTTCGAGAACGAGCCGAATTTGCAGACAAGTTACTCGAGCATGGTGTTGTCGCCGAGTCAGTCAGCGGACTTCGCCGATGTGTTGGGTCCGACGCTTGCCGACTCCGGTTTGTCGACCGAGCTTGCGTGTTGCGACGCCGAAGGCTGGCAGCAGGCGCCCAGCTACACGAGCGCGATTACGAACGATCCGGCGGCAAGCCAGCACGTCGCCCTTTTCACCAGTCACGGATACACGGGCGCGCCGACGACACCGCTCGCGACAGGTGGCAAGCCGGCTTGGGAAACCGAGTGGTCGACGTTCGAAAGCTTCGATCCCGCGTGGGACGACAACTCGGCGGCGTCCGGCCTCAGCTGGGCGCAAAACATTTACACCGCCCTCACGGCGGCTAACCTCAACGCGGTGTTGTTCTGGTGGGGCACGACGACGCCAAGCTACAACGGCGACAACGAGGGTTTGCTGAACATCAATGGATCCACGCTGCAGGTCACCGGGCGGCTGTGGGCGTTCGCCGGATTTTCACGGTTCGTGCGCCCGGGTTCAGTTCGTCTTGGTACGACGACGGCGAACCAGAATCTCGACGTCGTATCGTTCCGTAACCCCGCGGGTCAGACGATTCTCGTTGTCATCAACAAAGCCAGCAGCGCGCAGAGCATCGGTGTCGGGTTGAACGGGATCGCTAACGCGTCAAGTGCCGTCGGTTACGAAACAGACTCGACCCACACGATGTCGAAGGGCACGACGCTCGCGGTCACGAACGATGCCTTCTCCGCAAGCGTTCCGGCTCGTTCAATGGTGACGTACGTCGTCAGCGGCGGTGGTTCGGGCAGTGACACGACTCCGCCGTCGGCGCCGGCGAACCTCACGGCGACCGCCACGACCACCAACAGCGTGAGCTTGAGCTGGACGGCGTCCACCGACGACACGGGCGTGGTTGGCTACCAGGTGTACCGTGGCACCACCCTCGTCGGCAGCCCTACGAGCACGTCATTCACCGACACCGGTCTCACCGCCTCCACGCAATACAGCTACACGGTGAAAGCGGTGGACGCGGCCGGCAATGTGTCAGCGGCCAGCGCGTCGGTAAACGCGACGACGAAGGCGTCGTCCGATACCACTCCGCCGTCGGTACCGACGAACGTTACGGTGACCGGCACGACGAGCGACAGCGTGAGCCTGAGTTGGACGGCGTCGACCGACGATACCGGTGTAACGGGTTACCAAGTCATTCGGCAGGAGGGTGACGCGCTGCAGGTCGTCGGCACGCCGACGACGACATCGTTCACCGATACTGGCCTCACGGCGTCGATGCAGTACAGCTATGTGGTGAAGGCGCTAGACGCCGCTGGCAACCTTTCCGCGGCGAGCGCCGCGGTGACCGCCACAACGTCGTCGAGTGGCGGTAGCGGTGGTGGTTGTTCGGCTACGCTCCACGACGACAACGACTGGGGTAGCGGGTTCACCGGTACGATCACGGTGACCAACACCGGCACGTCGACGACGAAGGGTTGGAACGTGACCTGGACGTGGGGCGGCAACCAGACCGTGACTAATTACTGGAATGCCGCGGTGACAACCGCCGGGTCGTCGGTAACCGCGACGAATCTCGGTTACAACGGTGCGATCGCACCTGGAGGAAATAACACGTTCGGTCTCCAAGTCAGCTACTCGGGCAGTGATGCCGCGCCGACGTTGGCATGCACCGCAAGCTGATCGAGGCATTTTCATTGTTTCGCGAAGCAGTCGCCGCCACGGCAGGATGCTTAGTCATCGCCGTGGTGGCGACTGCTTGCACGTCGGCGAACGGAAGCCGTGAGCAGACGCCGTCGCCGCCCGCTTCGGCGACGTACACATCCCCGACAAACCGGCCGACGACGGCTCCGACGTCCGTCAAGCCACTGGTCGTGCCTGCCGTGGCCGGTGTTTCGGTGGTCGGCTCGTTCGACGACGCGCCCACGATTAACGTCGACCCACAAGGCAAACCGCCTGCCAACACGGAGGTTTCTGTCGTCGTCAGAGGTCCCGGCGTACCGCTGCGGGAAGGCGATCTGGCGGTCGTCGATGACGTCGGCCGTACCTGGCGTAGTTCGACGACGTTCGAAGACAGTTACGTCATGGGCCACGCGCCCGACACATTTCCGGTTGGCAGCTCGCCGCTGACGTTGCCGGGTCTCGTTCACGCGCTTGTGGGAGTTCCGGTCGGCAGCAGAGTGCTGGTCGTCATTCCGCCGAACGAAGGGTTCGGGGTTTCACAAAGCCGGCCGTCGACCGTCAGCCCGAACGACACCGCGGTGATCGTGTTTGACGTCATCGGCAGTTACGCGAAGGACGCCAGCGCGCATGGCACATCCGTGTCATCGGGAGGCGGCGGGCTCCCGACCGTGTCGGGGCCGCTGAACGCCGAACCCGCGATCACGATTCCGAAGAACGTCGCGCCGCCGACTAGCTTGTCTGTGACGACGTTGGTGCAAGGAGACGGCCCCGCAGTCAAACAAGGGCAGCTCGTCATTGTGCAGTACGTGGGCGAGATCTGGGCCAGCGGCAAGGTATTCGATTCGTCGTGGCGACGGCAGTTGCCGGCGCCGGTGCCGATCGGCGATGGCGCCTTGATTCCCGCCTGGGATACCGGACTGGTTGGTGTGAAGGCCGGGAGTCGCGTGCTGATCGTGGCACCGCCCGCCCAAGGCTACGGTTCGAGTGGCGCGCCACGAGCGGGCATCACCGCGACCGACACGTTGGTGTTCGTTGTCGACGTGCTCGGCGCGTACAACATGTGACGATGGTCAGGCCGAGCACATGACGTTTAGCCCCCGGTAGCAGGCTCGGGCGTCGCTAGTCGCGAGTCCGCTGTCGACCGCGACGAGCCTCGGTTGATCTGAGGCTCGAGTCAGGACATCGGACGCCGGGCAGGTTCACGGCCCGGAGGCTGCTGCGGCCGAGGCAGGAGCGGCGTTCGCTTCGCGATATCGGCGACAACGGGCGTACCGGCGTGCACCGTGATGTCGTCGCCGGCGTGACGAAGCGTGAGCGCCCTATCAGCGCCGTCGCGCAGCGCGTACGTCACCTTCTCGTGGTCGATGTCGACGCGTAACCGGCAATCGCGCCAGCGCAAGGTGAACGACAAACGCGCAATGCCGGTCGGCAATTGCGGATCGAACGAAAGACCGCCTTCGGTGTCGCGCAATCCGCCGAACCCGGCGACCAGGGCGATCCACGCTCCGGCGAGCGACGCCATGTGCAGACCGTCGCGGCTGTTGTGATGAAGGTCTTGCAAGTCGATGAGGGCGGCTTCGTAGGCGTAGTCGTGCGCTAATTCGAGGTGCCCGGTTTCGGCGCAGATGACCGCCTGGACGCAAGCGGAAAGTGACGAGTCTCGTACCGTGCGAGGCTCGTAGTAGTCGACGTTTCTGGCCTTGTCGTCGGCGGCGAAATGGTTGCTGAACGTGATCATCGCAAGCTCGAGGTCGGCTTGTTTGATCACCTGTTTGCGGTAGATGTCGAAGTAGGGGGCGTGCAACAGCAACGGATACTTGTCTCGCGAAGCCTCGAAATCCCAGTCAGGCAGCACGGTGAAACCGGCATTCTGTTCGTGAATTTGCAGTCGGTGACTGTACGGCACGAATACCGAACTGCCAGCGGCTCGCCACTCGTCGATCTCGCTGCCGGTAATGCCGAATTCGTCTGCTAGATCGGGATTCTGTTCGGCGGCATCGGCTGCCGCGATCAGATTGTGTGCCGCCGCGAGGTTGGTGAAGGTGTTGTCGTCGACTAATGCGGTGTATTCGTCGGGTCCGGTGATTCCGGAAATATGCCATTCGTCGTCTCGGCTGTAATGCCCGACTGACATCCAAAAGCGCGCGGTCTCCGCGAGTAGTTCCACGCCGATTTCGCGCTCGATCGAGTCGTCTCCCGTTACCGACGCGTAGCGAGCAAGAGCGATCGCGACATCGGCAGTGACATGGACGGCGGCGGTGCCGGCCGGCCAATAACCCGAGCACTCTTCACCGCGGATCGTGCGCCATGGGAAGGCGGCGCCGCGAAAGCCAAGTGTCGCGGCGCGTTGCTTGGCCATCTCTAAGGTGGAGTGGCGCCAGCGCAGCGCGTGCGCGGCCGCTTCGGGCCGCGCGTAAGTCAAGACCGGTAGCACGAACGCTTCGGTGTCCCAGAACACGTGCCCGTCGTACCCGGGACCAGTGAGGCCTTTTGCCGCGATGCCACGGCCTTCTGCCCGGGCGCCGGCCTGCAAGACGTGGTAGAGGCCGAACCGAACTGCCTGCTGAATTTCGTCGTCGCCTTCGATTTCGACGTCGGCGGCGTCCCAAAAATCGTCGAGGTATTCGCGTTGCTCGCGTACAAGCCCGTCGAAGCCGCTGAACATCGCGGCGGTGACGGCGCCCGCCGCTTGGTCGCGCAGGGCTTGTTGCGAGCGCACCGCCGACCAGCCATAGCCCAGGAATTTGACGACTCGCAGGCATTGGCCACTCGCGAGTTCGCAAATCGCCGTCAGGCGTGACCAGTTTGGCGAGACGTGGGTTTCGGTGTCGACATGTGCGCCGTCGGGCTGGTCGATGACATGCGATGCCGCCGCTGCCATCATCAGCCCGCTGCGGCGGGTGCGGTGCACCAGCACCACCCCGTGTTCGGTCCTGCTTTGTTCGACGGGCTCGAGTGGGTCGGTCAAGGCGGCCGCTTCACGCGGATCGACCGAGCTGGTCGGCACGGCCTCGTTCGCGACCAGTTCGGACTGCACGATCACACGTACGGGATCGATCGCCTCGACCTCATAGCTGATAGCCGCGATTGCGCGCTGTGTAAAGGAAACAAGGCGCGTCGAGGTGACTCGCACGCGTTTGCCGGCGGGCGATTGCCATTCGGCGATCCGCTTGAGCGTGCCCGCCCGCATGTCGAGCACGCGTTCGTGCGACAGCAAACGTCCGTAGCGGACGTCGAAAGGCTCGTCGTCGACCAGCAGCCTGATCAACTTGCCGTTCGTCACATTGACGATCGACTGGCTCGATTCGGGGTTGCCGTACGAGCTTTCGGCATACGGCAGTGGCCGTAGCTCGAAGAAGCCGGAAAGGTACGTACCGGGGATGCCGTGCGGCTCGCCTTCGTCGAGATTGCCGCGTAAGCCGATGTGCCCGTTCGACAAGGCGAAAACCGACTCGGACTGCGCGATCAGATCGCAGTCGAAAGCGGTCTCGCGAACCGCCCAGGGCTCGACGGGATAGGCGGATTGTGTGATCACGCGACGGGCCTCTCGCTCAGCGCATCGTCAAGAGTTCAGCGAGGTCGGCGACGACGACGTCGGCCCCGTGTGCACGCAATTGCTTCTCGTGTTCGGCGTCGCGCCGGTTCACGCCGACGACGAAACCGAACTCGCCTGCGCGGCCGGCCTCGACTCCGGCTAACGCGTCTTCGAACACGGCGGACCGCGCCGGCGAAACGTCGACGCACTTCGCCCCGGCGATGAACGTGTCGGGTGCCGGCTTGCCCCGCAGGCCCTCGGCGACGATCGCCACTCCGTCGACTCGGCCCTCGACGTAGTCGATGAGCCCGGTGACTTTCAACACGGCCGCGGTGTTCGCGCTCGACGAGACGACGACTCGGCGAAGCCCCACGTCGCGGGCGGCTTGCAGGTAGCGGCGCGACCCTTCGTAAACCGTGACGCCGTCGCGTTCGATGGTGGCGAGCAGCGCCTCGTTCTTCCGGTTGCCGAGGCCGTGAATGGTCTCTGCTCCGGGAGGATCGTCGTTTTCACCTTCAGGCAAGGTGATTCCCCGGCTTTTCAAGAACGTGCGCACCCCGTCGGCTCGGGGCAGCCCGTCGACGTACCGGGTGTAATCCTCAACGGGGTCGAACGCCACGAACGGCTCACGCGTGCGTTCGGAGCGCGACCGCAGATACGCGTCGAACATCTGTTTCCAGGCTTTGGTATGCACCGACGCGGTGTCGGTGAGCACGCCGTCAAGGTCGAATAGGCACGCGGAAATCCCTTCGGGCAGCCCTAGCATCCGGCCTCCACGACGTCGGGGCACGCGGGACTTTACGATCCTGCCCGATGGGTGGCTCCGAAACGCAAGCCGTCCATAAGCAAGGCGACCAATCGCCGTGACTGTTGCTCGTCAGCGGGCCGGTCGCTCACCATGCAAATTCCGCCGAGTGCTCGGACCATATCGTCGACGTCGACGTCCGATCTGATCGTTTTCGCGGCCGCGGCGTGGCTGATGAGTTCGCCGAACGCTCCGCGAATGCGGTCGTGAACGTACTTGAAAAGCTCGGTGTGCGAATCGGCGGTGGCCTTCAGCGTCGCGGCGAGCCCCCGCTTGGTCGCGACGTACCCGACGAACCGAAGCATCCATTGCTCGAGCGCGACGTCGGGGGCGACGCTCGCGAGCAAGTCGTCGGCGACGTCGCACAGTTGCTCCACGCCGTGCCGGTAGGCGGCTTCGACGAGTGCCTCGCGAGTGGGGAAGTGGCGGTACAGCGTGCCGATTCCGACACCCGCCCGCCGGGCGATGTCTTCGAGCGAGGCCTCGACGCCGTGCTCGCCGAAAGCGGCTCCGGCGGCGTCGAGGAGCGCGTCGCGGTTGCGCCGGGCGTCGGCCCGCATGCGCTTCGACCCGGGATCGGCCGATCCGCCGTCGTTGTTCGACACGCCGTCGCCGTTGGACACGCGGCGGCTGTTCGCTCGGCGGGACGCCGCTTCGACGGCGCTCACGACTGCCCTCCTCCGAAAAAGAATTTGCTAACCGGAGGATGCCTCCGTATAACTGTTACTGGAGGCGCCCTCCGCTAAGTTCCATCATCCACCATGGAGAGATCGAATGCCACCCGTCAATTCCGGCGGCCCCGCTGCCCCGCCCGCATCAGCGGGCCGCCTAGCCTTCAGTTCGTCACCATCGGCGCGAGCGTCCGTGGGGAGAGTGCGCCCTGCCCGTCCTGCCCGTCGTACGTACGCGCTCGCCGTCATCTTGTTGTGCCAGCTCATGGTCGTGCTCGACGCCACGATCGTGAACATAGCCCTGCCCGACATCCAAACTGATCTGCGCTTCAGCCGCACCGATCTTTCCTGGGTGCTTAACGCGTACGCGCTCACGTTCGGCGGTCTGCTGCTGCTCGGTGCCCGCGCGGGAGATCTGTTCGGACGACGCAGGATTTTCCTGGCCGGCGTGGGCCTGTTCACCCTCGCCTCCCTGGCCGGAGGGCTCACCACGTCGTCCGGGCTCTTGCTCGCGGCCCGCGCCGTGCAAGGGATCGGCGCGGCCGCGGCGTCGCCGTCCGCGCTCGCTTTGTTGATGATCAGTTTTCGCGAAGGGGGCGAGCGCGCCCGAGCGCTGGCGCTTTACGCCGCTGTGTCGATTGGCGGCAGCGCGGTCGGACTGATCGCCGGGGGCGTGCTCGTGGAGTGGACGTCGTGGCGATGGGTGTTCTTCGTGAACGTCCCGATCGGCATCGCGCTCATCGTGCTGGCCCGGCGCGCGTTGCCCGAGACGTCGGCGCAACGGGGATCGATCGACATCGCGGGCGCGCTGACGTCGACCCTCGGCATGAGCGCGCTCGTGTTCGGGTTCGTGCACGCGGCCTCCGACGGCTGGGGCGCCGGGCTGACCGAGGCGTCATTCGCCGTAGGCGCGGTCTTACTCGGCGCCTTCATTTTGGTAGAGACGACAGCTCGTACGCCAATTACTCCGCTCCGCTTGTTTGCCGATCGTGATCGCGCTTTCTCTTACGCCGCAAGGCTTCTCATCATGGGCGCGATGTTCGGCATGTTTTTCTTCCTCACCCAGCTGTTGCAAGATGTGCTCGGATACAGCGCCTTGCGCACCGGTCTCGCGTTCTTGCCTCTCACCGTGATGCTGTTCGCGTTTTCGCAACTTGCCGCGCGCGTATTGCTGCCGCGGGTAGGCGGGCGGCGGTTGATGGTCGGAGGCTTGAGCCTATCGGCCGTCGGCGTGCTGTCGCTTTCGCAGCTTTCGCAGCAGAGTTCGTATTGGCTGGTGCTGGTCGGACTGGTGTTGTTCGGCTTAGGCAACGGGCTCGCCTTCGTGCCGCTCACCGCGGCGTCGCTCGCGGGGGTCGACCCCGCCGACGCCGGCGCCGCGTCGGGGCTCGTGAACGTGATGCAGCAACTCGGCGGCTCGGTGGGGCTTGCCGTTCTCGTCACGGTGTTCGGGACGGCGGCTCGCGGCGCGCACGGCAGCGCGTCGCACGCTTTTGTCGTGGGGGCCGATCAGGCGTTCACGGTCGCTGGCCTGATGCTGGCTCTCGCCGTGGCGATGGTTGCCGCCATGCGATCGCCGCGCAGGCCCGAAGCGGAAGCCGAGCCGGACGTCGACGTGGAGCTAGCGGCGGCATAGCCAGCCGCGCCGACGCTCGCCGCCCACTCGTGATCGCGAAGACAATTTTGCGCCTATGGGGGTAAGAGTCTTCGTGATCACGGCACTGGGGCGGCCGACGGCGATGCCGGGACGGCGGACGGCACTGGGGCGGCCGAGGGTGGAACCGGCGGGACGGCGATCGGCGAGCTCGTCACCGTTCCGCCGCCGACACCCGCCTGGCCGCGACCGCCACCAGACGTCGCGCCGTCGTCGATGTAGGCCGGGTCGACGGCGACGACAGGGATTGGCTCGGCCGATCCGTCGACCGTGAAGAACCACGCCGGCACCAAGACGGGCTCGCCGGCGTCCAGGCGAAGCTGCAAGCCCAGCGTGCCGCCGGTGATTCTCGTCGGTTCAGGGGGCGGGCACGAGGATGGCGCGGGGTCAGCTGGACAGTACCCACCAATCATCGGCCGCGGCTGGTTTTGCAGATCGTCGAACGCCGCTTTCGCGGTGCGCAGCGGGTAATCGTCACCGCCCTCAGGCAAGAGGACGAGCCCGTGTGCGGCCCTGATTCCGCGGCCGTCGACGTCGACCTGGGTGTCGAGCCCGGCCGTAGGCAGCGACCCGATCGTCGGGGAAACGATGAGCGTCGAATAGTCGGGAAAACCGCGCATCACTCGCTCCGCGCCGCCGAGGTGCAAGCTCGCGAGCAGATCGTGCGCCGCGGCCCGGGTTGATGCCTCGTCAGGCCCGGACGCCGGGGGAGGCTCTGCCGTCGTCGGCTGTGTCACTCCTGGCCTCACCGGCGCGGACGACGGCACGCCCATCGCGCAACCGACGGCGCTGTCGGGATTTCCGTCGACATCAATCATGTAGGGCGGGCATGCAAGGAGATCGCCGCGCACGTACGCCCATTGGCCGCCTCCGCGATCGCTCACCCGCAACTCGCCGGACGCCGACGCGACGACCCATCCATGCGCGTGCCTTTGCGGCTGCGCAACGATGCCAACAGCGGCAGCAAGCCGGACGACGTCGTCGTGGCTCGGCCTGTGATCGCCGTCCCAGCGCCAGACTTGGGCGTGTGTTGGCTGGTCGGGTAGCGCGCCGCCGAGCACGTAGCCGGCCTCGGCGATCGCGGCTGCCATCGCGGGTGCCGCCCCATCGGCGCCCGTCACCAAACCGATGCGCAGCTTGGGCGGCTGGTGGTTTCGGGCCGAAAGCTGCGAGGCGCACCCGGCCGTGGCGAGGGCGAGTAGAGCGGCACACACCCCGGCCAGCCGGGTGTTCGACGTCCGACGCATGAAGTTCTCCCTTGCGCGCCGGCGGATTTGCTCACCGGTTGAGCGATCCGACGTGGCGGGCGGCGGTTCGGTTCCGGCGTCCGCTAGAAAAGTGGCATGAAACACGTGGCCGCGTTTCGCGACGCGACGCTAGCCGATGTCGACGAGATCGTTCAGCTCGTCGAGTCTGCCTACCGCGGCGAGACAAGCAGAGCGGGCTGGACGACGGAAGCGGATCTCCTTGCTGGCCAACGTACCGATGCCGCCGCGGTGCGCGACATCGTCGAATCACCGGATGCCCGGCTGTTGCTCGCCGTCGACGGCGACGCGTTGCTGGCTTGCTGCCAACTCGAACGCCGCGGCGCTGACACCGCGTATTTCGGCATGTTCGCGGTGCGGCCGGGATTGCAGGGCGACGGTCTCGGCAAGCTCGTCTTGGCGGAGGCCGAGCGTCTCGCGCGCGACGAGTGGCGCGCCTCGCTGATGCGCATGACGGTAATCGCTCAACGGCTCGAGCTCATCGCGTGGTACGAGCGGCGCGGTTATCGCGCGACGGGTGAGGCTCGTCCTTTTCCTTATGGTGACGAAAGATTCGGGCTTCCGCGCCGTGACGATCTGCATTTCGTCGTTCTCGCGAAACGCTTGTGAGTTACGGCAGTTGTGGCGCCACCTTCGACGCGATCACGTCGAGATGGCCGAGATCGGCGAGGTCGAGTATTTGCAGAAACAACCGCGTGACCCCGATCTCGGCGAACCGGCCGATTTGATCGGCCACCTGATCGGGAGTTCCGAAAAGTGGCGGCGTATGCCCGATGTTTTCGGCTCTGGTGGCGGCTGCTTCGGCCGTGCGGCCGCAAGCGATCGTCTGCGCCGCGGACAAGACGAGCGGGCGACGCCCGCTCGCCGCTCGCCCGGATTCGACGGAAAGCAGTCGCACGCGCTCAAAACATTGCCGCGTCTCGTCGAGGCTCGCGAACGGCACGTTGAACTCGTCGGCGAATTTCACCGCGAGGGCAGGCGTGCGACGCTTGCCGCGGCCGCCGACGATGACAGGCGGAGCAGGTGATTGCGCGGGTTTCGGCAGCGCGGGCGAGTCGGCTAATTGGTAATAGGCGCCCGAGAAGTCGAACTGCTCGCCGACGGGTGTTTGCCACAGGCCGGTGACGATCGCGAGCTGCTCCTCGAGCCGGTCGAAGCGTTCGGCGACCGGCGGAAACGGGATACCGTAGGCGGTGTGCTCGCGCTCGAACCAGCCCGCGCCGAGCCCGAGTTCGATACGTCCGTCGCTCATATGGTCGACGCTCGCCACCGCGATTGCCAGCGGGCCGGGAAGGCGAAACGTGGCGGCGCTCACCATCGTGCCGAGTCGCAGTCGCGACGTCTCGACGGCGAGGCCGGCGAGCGTCGTCCAAGCGTCGGTGGGGCCTGGAAGCCCGAGGTCGGCCCGCATCGTCGCGTAATGGTCGGAGCGAAAAAAGCCGTCGAAACCTTGCTCTTCAGCGTGCTTGGCCATGCGTGCCTGGTCGGCGTAGGAGGCGCCGAACTGCGGTTCGATCATGACGACGAGGCGCATGCTGTCACCCTTTCACGCGGCATACCGGCTAGCCTGCCCGCTCTGTCAGACTGCGGGACATGACACCGCCGTCCGTCGATCGTCACGATATCGAGGCGCTGCTCGCCCGAGCGCGTGCCCTGATGTCGCGAGGCGGACGGCGCCTGCTCGGCATTGCCGGAGCACCCGGCGCGGGCAAGTCGACCCTCGCCGAGTTCGTCGTCGAGGCGCTCGCGCCTGACGCCGTGCTCGTGCCGATGGATGGATTTCACCTTGCCGAGGCACAGTTGCGTGGGCTCGGAATCGACGAGCGCAAAGGTGCCATCGACACCTTTGACGCCGGCGGATTCGTCGCGATGCTGCGACGGCTGCGTGACGCGAGCGAACCGGTGGTTTACGCGCCGACTTTTCGACGCGAGATCGAAGAGCCGATCGCGGGCGCGATCCGCGTGCCTCGCGAAATACCGCTCGTCGTCACCGAAGGCAACTACTTGCTCGCCACCGACGGCGTCTGGGCGCAAGTGCGGGGGATTATCGACGAAATTTGGTTCGTCGAACTCGACGACGACGTACGGCTCGATCGTTTGATCAATCGGCATATGCGTTACGGACGTAGCGAGCTGGCCGCGCGGGCGCGCGCATTAGGAAGCGATCAGCGCAACGCGGAGTTCGTGGCGGCTGGCCGGGCGAGGGCGGACGTGCTCGTCGTCGGATAACCGGCAGCGCCTTTTCTTTTCACAGATGACAATCGCGTGACGGCCGTTGCCAACCGCGCCGGGTTTTGCGTAACAGAACGGAAACCTTGCGCGCGCGAGCATCCAAACCATTGTGGGGAGCGTCTTTTCGGTCACAGGTCTTGCGGAGATCGCTGCCGGGACCTTCGGCCGTTGCCGAAGTAGCCGCGGCAGGGGACTCTGCAAGGAGACGCGAGGAAGAAGTTGAGTTTAATGCGCCGCACGTTCGGTCGTCCGTCGAATTTCGCCAAGAGAATTCTGCCGGCAATCTTGGTGTCGGTGGCGCTCGCGGCCGCGTTGGTCTCGTGTCGTGCCCCGTCGTCTCCTCGCACGTCGCCGGCACCGGTCACGGCGGTGACGCCATCGACAACACCGGCACCGACAACACCGGCACCGACAACACCGGCACCGACAACACCTACGCCGGTGACGCCGACCACGCCGGCGCCAACGAGGTCGGCACCCACGACACCGCCACCCACCACGCCCGCCCCCAGCGGGCCGCGGTTGGCGCAACTGGGCGACCAGGGTGACGACGTGCTCGCGTTGCAGAA
The DNA here is from genome assembly GCA_040255675.1 of Actinomycetales bacterium. Taxonomy (GTDB): domain Bacteria; phylum Actinomycetota; class Actinomycetes; order Acidothermales; family Acidothermaceae; genus JBDZVM01. Next base: position 13,940 of record JBDZVM010000020.1, read on the forward strand.
ACGGCTTAGCGCGTTGGGCTATTGGCTTGGAACTCCAGACGGCACATTCGGCAACCTCACCGAGCAGGCGGTGTACGCGTTGCAAAAGGCCGCCGGTTTGCAACGTGACGGCATCGTCGGTGCCAAGACCAGGCAGGCGCTCGACGACGGCGTGCGTCCGGCGGCGCGCAACCTCGCGGGAAATGTGATCCAGATCGATCTGAAACGTCAACTGCTGATGTTTACGACCGACGGAAAAGTCACCTGGATTTTGAACACGTCGACCGGCGGCGGATACACGTACACGAGTCGCGGCGAGACACACCAGGCGGTCACGCCGACTGGCTCGTACTCCGTGTTCCGGCAAGTCGAGGGATGGGACACGTCGCCGCTCGGCCAGTTGTGGCGGCCGAAGTACTTTAACGGCGGGATCGCCTTGCACGGCTACGGGTCAGTCCCGCCGTATGCCGCCTCGCACGGATGCGTGCGCGTCAGCATCGACGCCATGAACTGGATCTGGGACGACGGCATGGCGCCGATCGGCCAGCGAGTCGTCGTCTTTTGAGGCTTGCCTAAGGCTCGTATTGCGCGCTGATCGGCCGATCTTCCTTCATACTGAGCCGGATGCTTGCCGCCCTTCGACGTCGCGCGCTGTCCGCGTGCGCTTTGATCGTCGTCCCAGCTTTGATCTCCTCGTGTACGTCCGGAGCACGCGACCGCGACGCGTCGGCCGATTCGCCGTCGTCCGCGTTGTCGAGCGTTTCACCCACGCCGACACCGACACCCACGCCGACGCCCCTCGCGGCCGTGGCGCACGCGCCCGCCGCCGCGACGCGCGTGATCGCCGCGCCGACCGCTCAGCAGGCGTCGATCGACGTCAGCTCAGCGTTGTTCGCGTCGTCACCGGTCGCGGTTGTCGCCGCGCCTGAGGACGCCTCCGTGTCGAGGGCCGCGCGAATCGCGGAAAAACTCGGTGTTCCGCTTCTTGTCGGCGACGCCGCGAACGAGCCGAACGACCCGAACGAAACCGCGCCGGTCAGCGGCTCATCTCCATCGTCGCCTTCGCGATCGATGCGCACGGCGCTCGACGACGAGTTGCGCCGACTCGGCACGAGCGACGTTGTCTCGGTGGGCAATCCGCAAAGACCCGACGCCGTGAGCGTGATTGACGACGGTGGCGTGCTTCCTCTCACCGCGCCGCCGCAACCGGTGCGGGGCACCACCGTCCTCGTCGACGCCCCGGCCGACATGACCGCGACTGCCGCCGCCGCGACCGCGCGGGCTGCCGGTGCCGCCGTTGTCGACGTCCGCGGCGGTGATCCGCGCGGCGACCCGCACGCGATCGCTGCCCTGGCGCACGCGCCGCTTCAGCATGTTGTCGCGGTGGGCAAAGGTTTCGGTTCCGCGGAGCAAGTCGCGTCGCGGGTCGCGGTCGCGCATGCCGGCGCGCAATTGCCCGGTGGCGGTCAACTCGTCTTTCCCGGACGTCGATTCGTGGCGCTTTACGGGCACCCGGGCGCGGCGGTACTGGGCGTCTTGGGCGAGCAAGACCTTGATGCGAGTATCGCTCGCGTGCAACAGATTGCCTCGGCATATCAGCCGTTGAGTGACGTCACCGTGATTCCGACCTTCGAAATCATCGCGACCGTGGCGCAGGGTGCGCCCGGTCGCGACGGGAATTACTCGGCGGAATCAAGCGTCGATACGCTCCGCCCTTGGGTCGAAAGGGCCCGAGCGGCCGGACTTTACGTAGTTCTCGATTTGCAGCCCGGACGGGCCGACATTCTCGACCAGGCAAAGCTCTACGCGCCGTTGCTGGCCTATCCCAACGTCGGGTTGGCGGTCGATCCCGAGTGGCAGCTTGGGCCGACTCAGCTGCCGTTGCATCAGATTGGAAGTATCGATTCGGCGCGCCTCAACGCGCTCGGTGCCTGGCTCGACGCGTTTACCGCATCGAGGCACCTGCCGCAAAAACTGTTGGTGTTACACCAGTTCCGGTTGTCGATGATCGGTAATGAGGCGGCGTTGCGGACGCACTACGACAACGTCGCGGTACTGATTCACATGGATGGTCAAGGCACCCAACCGAACAAAGACGCCACCTGGCGCTCGGTCGTCGCGGCCGCGCCGAAAGGGTTGCCGTTCGGCTGGAAGAATTTCTACGACGAAGACCACCCGATGCTCACGCCCGAGCAGACAATGACGCGAAGTCCCAAGCCGATGATGATCTCGTACCAGTAGGGTTCTCGCTACAAGGAGGTGCGGCGGTATGGGCGAGGAGTTCACCTACGCCGAAGCGGCCGTGCTGATGCCGAAAGTGCGCGAGGTGGCGGCCGGCATCATCGAGACGCGCGCCGATCTCGCCGAGCTCAGCAACGCGCTTCGCAACGGGGGCGAGTCGCCGCTCGGCGGCGTTGCCGAAATGAAGGCGCTCGAAGCGCGGTTGCACGAAATGCTCTCGTGGTTTCCCGAGCATGGCATCGACGTGAAGGGTGCCGCGCCGCTCGTCATCGACTTTCCGTCGCGGTTGCTGGGCGCGCCGGTCTTGCTTTGCTGGCTCGAAGGTGAACACGACCTCGCCTGGTATCACCACGCGGAACTGGGTTTTCTCGGACGCCGTCGGCTGCCGCCCGAGGTGATGGCCGGGCTTTAGGCCCGCTCGGCCTTGCGAAACCCCAGCGTCAAAAAGGTGTAGCGAAGACCGACTCGTGTCCACGACACCGGGCGCTCGCCGTGCGCGAGTTTGAGTTCGCCGACAAGGCGCAACCCCGCGCCGGCGGCCAGCTCGACCATCGCGCGGATTTCATCGGGAGAAAAGATGTGAACTGGCTGCCCGTACGCCAGCGTCCCTGTGGTGTCGGGGGGATCCTGGTCGTAGTCGGTCGACACGAAAAGGATGCCGTCACGCCGCAGGAGGCGGCTCGACTCGTCGAAGAACGCTTTGAGCGGTACACCGTGCTCGAGCACCGACAAGCAGGTGATCGCATGAAACCTCTGGTCAGGAAAGCCGGTCGCGGTGACGTCGCCCGGCACCAGTCGCACTGGTCCGTGCCTGGTCTCGCGCCGCCACTCGAGGTTGTTGCCGAATAGATCGGTGAAGCCGTAGAGGCGCAGCGCCGGAAGTAACGTGGAATAGCGGGCGGCACCCGCATCAAGCACAGCACCTGTCGGCTTTATGTCGCGCAGAACAAACGACAGCGCGGCGAGAGTGTCCCAGTTCTTGGGCCTGTCGTGGTGGAGCGGCAATCGTAGGGCACGAAGCTCGCGGCATGCGCGCTCCCAGTCGGCGCGACTGTCGAGAACGTTGGTTGGGTCGACGGGCGCGGGCTGAGGCCGCGGCGCGGCCGAACGGGATTCGACCGCTCGCAGCAAAGCCACCCGCAGCCAAAGGAACTCTTCGGCCATTCGTCGCGCCACCACTCGTATCGCGTGTCGCGGCGGTATTCGCAGGAATGACCTCTCCATCTAACGACGGCACATTAGGGGAAATCGGCCAGCTCCTTCTTGGTTCGTGCGTCGGCGTTGGTGAGCAGATCAGCAAGTGCTCTGGTCGTGACACGTCGGGACAGCGCCCTGCACGGACCCCGGGGCTTTGGCGGTGCCCGCCTTGCGGCAGGTGATGTCGTAGCCGGCGGCTGTGAGGGTGAGTTCGTCGTTTCGCACTGTGGCGATCACGGTGGCGTTCGGTTGCATTACGGCTTGGGCGGCGGCGATCAGTGCCAGCACCGAGGCATCGTCGCCGACGTAGCCGGCGGCGGTCACCGCGACCAACTCAGGGCGGAAACCCGACTTGGACAACTGGAATCGTCCAGAGTAGAAGTTCACGCTGTCGTCGGCGAACATGTTGCGGTCCGTGGTGAACATGACGTAGCCGCCTGGTCTGGCCACTATGGGTACGTCATTGCCATCGTGCCTGACGTTAGTGATCTGCCAATGGTAGCCGACAAAGCCGGCTGCGGCCGGCTGGTCCCTGCTCGCAGCGCCGCAGCCCGCGATGCCGATGAGCAACGCGGCTGCGATGACAGCGCAGAACGGCAGTCGCCAGAGCGCATGGGTAATCACGATGTTCCTCCCTGGCCTGTCAGACGCAACGAAGGTGTTCCGCCGTTCCCACAGGGGCTCGCCAAGTGCCCAACCATCTCCACATGGTGCGTCGATCATGGTCTGTGCGCCAACGATCGCGTATGGGTGAAGTCGCTACGCGACCAGAATGACGCGTCATCGAGAAATAGCACGCCATGGCCTGCCGGCGTCGGGTTGCGCCAAACTTGCCGGAAGCCCGCGTGGGCCGATCGGAGCGGTCGGCATCTTGTCGTCGTCGCGCGGGCGGGTGCCGCCGATGGCGACGTCGCGGTAGCTGACGGGGCAGGTGAGCACCGCCTGTTCTAGTAGCCGGTAGAACAGCAGGCCGGGCTTGCGCGCATGCCGGCGGTTGAACCGGAACTCGAACTCGCCCAGATACTCCTGCAAATGGCCGGGCTCGACCGCCCCCTGCAACGTCCCGAGCAGCCAACGCTGCGACTGCGCCTGCACTCGCGACACCGCAGGGAAATGGAGGTGGGCCGGCACCCCAGACCGCGCGACCCTGACGCGGTCGTGGACGTAGCCCTCCGCGGCTTTGGCCAGGGCCCCGAACGCGTCCGTGCGCAGCGTGGAGCCGCGTTCGACGCTGCCGCGGATGGCCGCGCGCATCGACTCAGCCGTCTGGTCTGGCATGACCACCAGACGGGCGCGCCCGATGCCTCTTGGCAGCACCTCGGCGGCCACCATCACGGCCGTCTTGTTGTGGGCGTAGGACCGGCCGGGCTTGCCCGCCTTGTTCGCGCCGCCGACGAACATCTCGTCGACCTCGACCGTGCCAGAGAGTTTGGACCGCCGCGGGTTGACCATCGCGCGTCGATAGCGATGCAGCATCGTCCAAGCCGTCTGGTACGAGCCAAGGCCTAGGGTGCGCTGGACGCCACGGGCGGAAACTCCGTTCGCCCGAGTCGTCAGCTCCCACGCGGCGCGAAACCACACCGTCAGCGGCGTGCGGGTCCGGTGGAAGATCGTCCCCGCGGTAGGCGTCGACCGCCGGCCGCACGCGCCGCAATCCCAACTGGCGCCATCGGCCCGCCTCCACCCGTAACCGACGGCCCCGCACAGGTGGCAGGCAAACTCGGCGTCCCCCCAGCGCAACCACGCCAGGTAGTCCAGACACGCCTCGTCGTCCGGAAACCAAGCAGCGAACTGCACAGCCGTCGCGGGGTACTGTCTGCCAGCCACAGGCTTCAATGGGTTCATGCGACGGTTATCGGCAGCCAGAATCCCTTACCGTACCGCCGTTAGATGGAGAGGTCATTCGAAATATTCGACGTGGCGCGGACGGGCCACTAGGTCCGAATACTGGTACTTCGTGCTTTTCCAAATCCTCTGCTACGTCGTTGCGGGGATTCTCGACCTTGCCGTAAAAACTCCCATTTTCGCCGTCATCGTGCTGTTGGGACTGTTGCTTCCTAGCCTCGCTGTCCTCGTTAGGCGATTGCATGACACGGGCCGCAGCGGCGGCTGGTTCTGGATCGGTTTCGTGCCGCTCGTCGGGAGTGTCATCTTGTTCGTCTTCACCGTTCTGGCAAGCGAGCCCGGTCCGAACCGCTACAACGAAAGCGATGCTGCCGGGCTGCCTTTTCGTCAGCCGATCTAACCTTGGGTGCCCGTTAGTAGCGGTTACCACGTCCACGCACAACTCCGCCGACGCGCGGGCTGTCTCGGCTGGTCGCGGTGCACGAGTGAGGCGCATGCCCATACCGCGTCGAAGGAGCCGCCGGGAAACGGCAAACGCGCGAAGGTCGGCGGAGACTGCGGGCACCGACACGTGCCGTAGCTCGAGCGAGGTCTGCGTTTGGAGGTCCGCGCCGACCACGCGGTGGCCGGACATGGCGAGCTGTGACGGCGTGCGACGACGACCCCGCCTGCGACCGGGAGTAGCGCGCGCCCATCAACCTCGGGCCGAGGCCAAATCGTCGATGCGGTGTCGATCCGCGAACGCCTAGCCGAGATCGAGGACCGAGCGGTGCCCGGGCATTGGGAAGGTGACTTGATAACCGGCACGTACAACAGCCACGTCGCGACCTTGGTCGAACGCCACTCCCGGTTTGTACTGCTAGTCAAGGTCAACGGCAAAGACACTGAGACGGTCGTCGCCGCACTTGCCCGCCAGCTGCCCACGCTACCGCCGCAGCTGTGGGCCAGCCTGACCTGGGATCGCGGTAGCGAGTTGGCGGCGCACAAGAAGTTCAGCATCGCCACCGACGTCAAGGTGTATTTCTGCGACCCGAAAAGCCCGTGGCAGCGCGGGACGAACGAGAACACCAACGGCCTGCTACGCCAGTACCTGCCGAAGAAAGCCGACCTTTCCCTGCAAAGCCAAGCTGACCTGGACGTCATCGCCGCCAAGCTCAACACTCGACCACGGAAAACACTCAACTACCAGACACCTGCTGATATTCTCCAACGAGCCGTTGCGCTGACGGGTTGAATTCACCGGGCGCATTCTTTCCGGCATCGAACGATAAGTCAATGTTGAGCGAAGACCCCATCGTGCTCGGCGCACCTTTAGCCGGCGACATCTCTATCGAGGAGCCGCAGCGGAATCGTCCGCCACAACGTCGTCCACCTCATCAACGACATGGTCTGTGCCGTGTAGCCGAGAAGCCGTCTCGCAGAACGATATGCCCTTTCTTGGCCGGATTTGCGTCGTGGTGGCGCAGATCGGGCTCTCGCCATCAGCTATTGCGCCGTTGATGTACGAGGACTAGCTTGCTCTCAATTTCTCGCCTTGGTTGCGGGACGCGTCTCTGACGTGAAGGGGGAAGCAATGAAGTCGAAATCTCGCGAGGGCTCGGTCCGGTTCGTGCTCAGCCGAACGCGTTTGGTCTCGTTGTTCATCGTGGTGACGGTGCTCGTCGCGATTCTTCCGGGACTCACCCCGGCGCGGTGGAGGTGGGCTTGGGCAGCGAGTACCGCTGCTCCGTCGGTATGGTCAGCTGGTGACAACGAAGCCTGGGAACTTGGCCGCACCGATTCCACCGAGGGCGTCGCGTTTATAAAACAGAGCCCCTGCCGAGAGGGGTGCACCGGGTCGTCTACGCCGGAGGCGATTTCTGGCCTGCCTGGCGTTACAGCTTTGGCCGCGGGCGACTTGTTTGGCCTAGCGCTCGAATGGGATGGGACAGTGTGGTCTTGGGGATACAACGCCGATGGTGAGCTCGGAAATAACTCAACCATTGATTCGGCAACCCCGGTGCAAGTCAGCGGATTATCCGGGGTGGTGTCGATCGCGGCTGGCGCTTGGGCCGGTTACGCCATCGAAAGCGACGGCAGCTTGTGGGCTTGGGGAAGAAACGACACGGGTCAGTTGGGCATCGGCTCTACCACAAATGCTTTGACACCCCACCGAGTCGGCTCCTTGACCGGGGTGGTCGGCGTTGCTGGCACCGTGGACTCGGCAGTCGCCGTCACCTCGAGCGGCACAGCTTGGACGTGGGGGAACAACGTGCTCGGCGAACTGTGCGCGGACAGGAAGAAAGTAAGCCAACGAGCCACTCCCGCGCAGGTTTCCGGAATAAGTAGCGTCAAGCTGGTTGCAGGTTCAGTCGACGACTTCGAAACCTACTTTGTGCGCACCGACGGCAGTGTATGGGGATGCGGCTCGAACGAGTACGGCAACCTAGCGGGCACCGCCAAAGTGGTCACCAGCCCGACACAAGTGCCCGGGCTACCGCCGATAACCCAAGTCGCGGCAACCGGTACCGAGGCCTGGGCACTGACCGCACAGGGGGCGTTGTGGACGTGGGGTCATTATGACTGCGCGCCCTCGCTGCCGTGCAGCAACCCACGCCTAGACGGATTGTCGAACGTCACCGCTATCACAGCCGGATACGACAACCTGTACGCGATTCGCGGCTCCACACTGTGGGGTACCGGTGGCAACCCAGACGGCCAACTCGGGGCCACGCTGAGCAACGGCGAGTTCCAGTTGATCGCCAACGTGAGCAACCCTACCGCGATCGCGTCCGGGTTCGAGGATTTTTACGCTGCCGCTGACGCGCCCCCGCCGCAATACATTCCGCCGGCACCACCACCGACCGCGCAGACGTTCGGTGACATTTCGCAACCCTCGGAGTTCGCCCCACGCGACGTCTCCACGCAAGCCGACCCGGTCGACTCCGCAACCGGTGCGTTCTCGACCTCGGCGACCGACATCTCCTTGCCGGGGATTGGGCTCGGCATTGACTGGACACGCACCTACACCTCCAGCGACCCGGCCGGCTCAGGTGAACTCGGGCCCGGATGGTCCAACTCCTACAGCGACCGGCTGGAGCAGACCCAAACCGGTGTCACACTGCACTCGCACGACGGTCAACAGGTCACCTTCACAGCCAACGCCGACGGCACGTTCAGCGGGACGTACGGCGCCACAGCAACATTGGTCAAAAACGCCGACGGCACATACACCCTGACCACACGCACGCAACTGCACTACATTTTCGACACCACCGGCCTACTGGCAGCGGTCCAAGACCGCAACGGGCAAGGACCCACCATCAGCCGCGACACCGCCGGGAAAATTTCCTCCATCACGGCCGCCGGGCGGACCATCACCGTCGCCCATGACCCGACAACCGGCCTGCTGAGCAGCCTGACACTGTCCGATGGACGCTACGTCGGCTTCACATTCACCAACGGCCTGCTGACCGACATCCACAACCTAGACGGCAGCCACACCACCTACGGCTACGACGCCGGCAACCGGCTCACCAGCATCACCGATGCCAACGGTCACCAGGTTGTGCGGCTGGTCTACGACAGCAACACCGGGCGAGTCACCGACCAGTACGACGCAAACAACAACCACACGACGTTCACCTGGGATTCGACCACTCAAACCTCGTCGATGACCGACCCCCGCGGCCACGTATGGAAAGACGCCTACTCCGGCACCGTACTGCTGTCGCAGACCAACCCACTCGGGCAGACAACCAAATTCCAATACGACAACCAGTACCGGCTGGTCGCTACCACCGACCCCGCCGGATACACGACACGCGAGACCTACGACAGCAGCGGAAACCTCATCGGCGAAAGCACACCCGACGGCGCAACCTACGCCTACACCTACGACAGCCTCAACGATCAGACGAGTTCCACAAGCCCAAATGGGCTGACCGCCACACTCACGTATGACAACCGAGGCAACCTAATCGCAACATCCCGCCCGAACCCCTCGGGTGGCGCACCGATCACCACGAGCTTCACCCGCGACCCCAACACCGGCCTGATAACAGACAGCTACGACGCGCTCGGAAAGAAAACCCACTACGACTACGACACCGCGGGAAACCGCATCGACGTCATCACCCCGCTAGGCAACAAGACCTCGTGGACCTACGACGCCTTCGGTCGAATGACCAGCATCGTGGCCGCACGGGGAAACGTCACAGGCGCCAATCCCGACGATTACCGCACCAGCTACACCTACGACGACGGCAACCGCTTGCTGACCACCGTCGACGCGCTCAACCACGTCGCTGTCGAGACCAACACCTACGACCCGGTCGGAAACCTCCTCACCCGAACCGACGCCAAGCAACGAACCACCACGTGGAGCTACTACCCGGACAACCAGGTGCAGACCGTCCAGCCGCCGTCTCCGATCAGTGCCACCAGCTACTCCTACGACGCCAACGACAACCTCGCTCAGCTCACCCAGCCCGGCAACCACATCACCACCTACGGCTACGACGACGCGAACCGGCTCACCTCGACCACAACGGGGATGGGCACCTGGACGTTCGGGTATGACGCGTCCGGCAATCGCACGAAAATCACCGACCCCGCCGGGAACAACGTGCGATTCTCCTACGACCCGCTGCACCGGCTCACTCAAATCGTCTACTCCGACCAAACACCGACCACCACCTACGCCTACGACCTGGACGGCAATCGCACCACGATGAGCGACGGGTCGGGCGTCACCACCTACGCCTACGACACCCTCGACCGGCTCACGTCAGTGACCCACGCCGGCCACACGTTCTCCTACACCTACGACAACGCCAACCAGCTCACGTCAAGCACCTTCCCCGGCCAGGCAACAGACATTTACACCTACGACAACGACGGCCAACTTTCGACAGTCGCCACCGGCGCCACCACCGACGTTAGTTACAGCTACGACCCCGATGGACACGTGATCAGCGCTCTCCTGGGTGATGGCTACACCGAGTCACGCACCTGGGACCGCGACGGCCGGCTCACCGACATCAACGACACCAAGAACGGAACCGTTCTCACTCGAGCCACCTACACCTACGACCTGACCAACAACCCGGTCAGCGTGGTCAACCAGACCGGCAGCACCACGACCTACACCTACGACGTGCTCGACCGGCTCACCGCCGCATGCTTCGCCACCACGAGCTGCACCACCGCCACCGACTACGTCAAATACACCTACGACGACATGGGGAACCGGCTCACAGAAACCCGGCCCGCCGGAACAACCACCTACACCTACAACGCCGCCAACGAGCTCACCCAAACCAGCGGCCCGGCCGGCGCCACCAGCTACGGCTACGACGTCGACGGCAACCAAACCTCCGCCGGCTCAAACACCTACACCTACAACCAGGCCGGCCGGATCACCAGCCAGACGGTCGGTGGTACCACCACGTCGTTCACCTACGACGGCGACGCGCGCCGCCTCAGCGCATCAGCCGGCAACACGACCACCGACTACCTGTGGGACCCACGCACCTACCAGCTCGCGGTCGAAACCGACGGCGCCGGAAACACCCTGCGCCGCTACACCTACGGCAGCGGTCTTGTCAGCATGGTTGTGCCCGGCTCCAGGGGCACGACAACCGCGTACTACTACCACGTCGACGGGCAAGGCTCACCGCTCGCCGTGACCGATGCCACCGGCGCCACTCAATGGCAATACACCTGGGAACCCTACGGTCTCGCGAAAACCGCCACCAAGGTAAGCAACAGCGCCCCCGCCAACCCGCGGCAATGGCTCGGCGAATACCTCAACAACGACAGCACCTACAACCTGCGCGCCCGCCAATACGACCCGTCCATCGGCCGTTTCACCTCAATCGACCCAGCCGGATCCGGGGACGCCTACGGGTACGCCGCCGACAACCCGCTCGTCAACACCGACCCCTTCGGCCAAAGCTGGTGGCACAGCGCCCTCAAGGCACTCCACAACGCTGCAGAGGTCGTTTCCACGGTTGCCGCCGTCGCCGCGGTCGTCACCGCGCCCATCGCACCCGTCGCGGCCGTCTTCGGCGCTGTCGCCTTGGGCGCCGGGGTCGTGGCGGCAGGCACCGGCATCGCCGAAGCGGTGGACACCTGCAACAGCGGCAAAGGATCATGCGCGGGCAGCATCGTGGATGCGGCCTTCGACACCGCATCGATCGTTCCACTGTTCGGCATCGCCCGAAAGGTAGCCACCGGCGCGAAAGTCGCCGACGTCGCAAGAGGTCTGGGCGATGAGGCGGTTGTTGTCCGGGGCGGGACCTCCGCAGTGCCTCCTCCGGGGGAAGTCTTCTCGGGGGCCTACGGCTCGAATCTTGAGGACGCGGCCGCCTACGTGCCGCACGGGCAGATCCGCGCGACTACGGTCGGAGAGATTCGGGCCGGTGGTGGCAGCGTCGACGTCGCACCTGAACTCACAAGAAGTGGTGTCCTGAATGAGCGACATGTGAACATCTGCCTTGGTTCCGACGAATGCCCATTCGGCGATCTTCAGCCCAACCCGGTGCCAAAGATTGGGCGGATCCAATGACCGCGGAATGGTTACCGATCAGATATAGGGACTTTTACGACGTCCCGCGCGCTATCGTGGTGGAGTGGCGCGGTGGACTGTATCTCTTCGACTGCCTTTTTGACGACGAGCTGGAGGACTACGAACCCTTTTATAACGTCTATCTTCTGCCGGACGAGGTGAAGGACAGCATTGGCTCCATGTCTTGGACAGACCTGGGTCATCGCGGACGTCTGATCGGAAGAGTCAACACGGGTGATATCGAGCTCGACGTTACAAAGCGCGAAGCGCTGAACGCATCGGTGTTCGAACGGCTTCCACCACTGTAATCGAACGTGGGGTGTTCCCGAAATGAGTGCGCTCGGCCAGTTCACGTTGATGCTCGCAACGCTTTCCATCCGGCTGACCGAGGTTGCCGAGGCGGTACGAGCGTTTCCCGGCGTGCGGCTCGTCACAACGGACGTCAGTCCTCGCTCGTACGAGTCCGGGCCGCGCATTGAGGCGTACGTCGACGCGGAGCTCGAAAGCGGCAACTCGCTCGCCTGGTGGCTCGAACTGTATGAGGACGGAGGATCATGGGTCGTGGAGTCGAGCATTCTCCACACGACGTCGCAAGGGCAGGATCAGTTACGTGAGCTCCCCGCCCGGTACGCCGTGAACGCTGGGGAATTGGCGTCGGAGGTCGGGGGCGCAACCGATGCTCTCATTTCATCAGTTGGTGCCGATGAAGTGGGCCAGTTGTAAGTTCGAGCTACAGAAATCGCCTTGACAAGAATCACCTCCATTGACCGGGACCAATTCGGGCGACGCCAATGGCTACACCGCGTTCGTCACCGCGCCCACAGCACCCGACGCGGTCGCCTTCGGCGCCGTCGCTCTAGGCGCCGGGGTTGTGGCGGCAGGCAACGGCATCGCCGAAGCGGTCGATACCTGCAACAGCGGCAAAGGATCATGCGCGGGCAGCATCGTGGATGTGGCCTTCGACACTGCATCCATCGTTCCACTGTTCGGCATCGCCCACGACGTCGCGAGAACAGCAAGGACTGCGGCGGACCCCGATGAACTCGTCACCGGCCGGCACTACACTAACGACGTTGGCAGGCAGCAGATCGGACAATCAGGCAACCTGCGTAGTGGCGCCTACGTAACGAAGCCGGCGGAAATACCGGCAGGCACATCCTCAGAAAGCGTCGAAAAGATGCTTGAGATCGAGCCAGGTAAGGGCAGCAACTACATCGATGTCCAGGTGCCCAGCCCGCATCTACAAGTACCCGAGAACGGTCCCATAACGAGCGGGGAGCGTGGCAACGTGTCCTACGCACCCCGGTCGAAATCGGAAACTCGAAGTTCGTGCCCTGATGGCCCACGAGATCGCGCGATGCGCTAACTGCGCTCATGAACTTGCCTTCGAGCGGTTCAACGCCCGTCTCGGCAACCAGGGCTATCTGTACTGCGATAGCGACGCAACCGTGGTTACGTGGAATTCGTACGACCCTACCTATTCACGGCTATCCAACGACACACATCCATGGATGCTCAATGCCCGAGGGAGAATGCTTATCGAGCGAAGCATCATCGCATGTCCCAACGGCGGCCGATTCAGATTCAGCGCTCAGCCCCGCTGCCCGTTCTGCCTGGTAGAACTTCCACATCTCAACGCCGACCCGGCATACTTCGTCGTCCTAGCTGCTCGGCTTGCCGGTGAACATGAACAGATCTGGCGGCCGTAACGCTCAGGGACGCGCAATGGTCCGTCGGGTCCCCGTACTACGATGTCCGACCCGCGTGCTGCCTGCGTGCCTAGCGTCTGTGGGTTGGCGCTGAAGTTCGCGGGAGCCCGAAGATTGGGTCGACGCACTCGACCAAACCGGTCAAGCGCTCTCCACCAGCGGAGGGTAGGGCACCATCGTGCAAAACGACGATTTGCGGAAATCAGACGTATGGCCTCTCCATCTAACGGCGGCAAGTTAGGGGAATCGGCCAGCCTGTTACTGGGGTTGTTCCTATCCAGGATCACGCCTCGGGTTACGGCATGGTGAGGCGAATGCCGGCGTCTTCGGCCTCCCTGGCGTCGCGGAGTGCGTGTGTTCGCGCAAGGTCGGCTTCGGCCGTGCTCCTGTTCGTGAAGTCGACTCTGCCGGTCCAACGCCGTGCGAAAGACAGCGTCGCCAGCAGTGCCGCGAAGTTGCTCCCGTGCGTCGCGGCCTTCAGCGCCGCCAGGTAGTTCAGCCGGAACACTGTCGGGATGATGATCCGCACCTCGGACGCGGTCGCCAGTTCGGCGTTCATCATGATGCGGGCTGTCCGGCCGTTGCCGTCGGCGAACGGGTGCACCTCAGATGTCATGAACATCATGTAGGTCGCGCGGGCGAACGGGCTGATGAGGCCGGCGCCGATGTCGAAGCCGCGCCGCAGCGTGCCCTCGACCATCGCCGGGTCGACGAACTCGGTGCTTCCGGCTCGGTTCGCGCGGTCCTTGAACTGGCCGGGGCCCTTGTCCGGCCGTCCGGCCATGATGACCGCGTGACGGGACCGGAGCAGGCCGATGTACTCGTCGCCGGTCTTCGGGGTGTGGCGCATCTCCGCGTCGGAGTTCGTGAGCTCGTAGGTGCCGAGGATGTCGTGAGCGTCTGCCGGGCGCTGCTCGGGGACGACGCCGTTGAACACGATGTCGGACGCTTCGTCGAGGGTGAACTCGGTGCCCTCGATGTAGTTGGAGAAGTACGCCTCGTAGAACGGCAGTAGCGTGCGGCGGGCCGCGTCGATCGGCATCGCGGTGAGCACGTCGGGCGGCTGGTCGTCGAGGAACTCGGCGAGCTGGTTGAACAGCGTGACGCGGCGCGGGTCGAAAGGCGCACCCGCGGCGCGTGCGATCAGCTCGGGTGAGCGCAACGGCACCGAGTCGTTGGTGTTCAGGGCGGCGCTGATGAGTTTGTCGAGGGTGGCCATGGCGCGCTCGGCGCCCAGCCGCGGGGCGAGCTGACGCGCTTCGTCGCGGATGCGGTTCAGGTAACCCTCGCCGCGGGACGCGCACAGTTCGGCGATCCAGGTCTCCACTTCCTCGCGTGTCAGCGTGCGCGCGGTGCCCGCGGCCGTCAGGCGCGTCGGCGCGAGGTTTTCCAGCAGGCTGCGGGCGATACCGGCCATGTGAACTCCGGCCGGGAGGGCCATGTCCCCCTCCAGTGGGCCTACACCGCGGCGGGGGTGCACGGTGACGCCGGCGAGTGCGAGCGGCCGCGAGCGGTTCGCGACCACGAACAGGGTCCCGTCCGCGCCGAACCCACCGTCGCGGACAGAACGGTCGACGATCACCGCACCGGGCATCGCGTGCCCCACGATGTCCCACAGGCGCTGCTGCATCACCTCGGCCACTGGCCTGCCTGTCTCGCTGAAGTAGACGCCCGGCCCCACCTTGACCAGCTCGCCACGTCGGACGGCGCGCGCAATCCTGTCCTTGTCGGTGTCGCTGGCGAAGACGACGGGTGCGAATTCGGCCATGGTCTCCTCCGGGGCTTCGAGCGCCTCGCGAACGCGAGTTTCTGTGTGCCAGAGTGCCTGGACGCGAGTTTCCGTCATTCAGACTAGCAGTCTGATGCGAGTTTTTGTCCTCCGAAGCAGGGGCACGTGCGCGAGAAATAGCGGAGTTGGCAGCCCGGGACGCGAGTTTTCGCGGGGGAGCTCCGCCTCAGGGCAGCGCAGGCAGGGGCCTGACAGTCTCTACCGGTCGCTGTCTCCGCGGAGCACGAGCATCAGCACGCGACCTGAAGGCCACCCTGTCGCCGAGGTCGTGGTGTTCTCGACCGGCTTCGCCAGCCGGCGAGAGCGGCCGATGCGTCCGCGCACCCAGACCCGCCAAGTGTGGCCCACGGGACGGAACTTCACGCGCCTCGAAACGTGAGGCCGAAAAAGGAACACGCCCTGCTAGCGATGCGTCGTCGCAGTCTTGGTGAGCAACCTCGGCAAGTTGCTCTGGTCCGGAGACGTACGGGGCAGGCCTCGTCGTCGGGAAACCGACCCGCGAACTGCGCGGCGATCGCGGGGTACTGCCTGTCGGCCACAGCCTCCGTCAGCCTGATGAAGTCTTTACCGGCGGACAGAACCCCTTACCGTACCGTCGTTAGATGGAGAGGTCATTCGCAGGAAGTTTTGCCGCATCAAGGCTGCTGCCATGGGCGGGCCAGCCGTGCCGTGCATTCGAGCATGACGGCATGCACGAAAGCCTGCGGCAGATTGCCGCGTAACTGCCGCTGGCCCACGTCATATTCCTCCGAATAAAGTCCCGGCGGCCCGCATGCCGCGCGATTTCGCTCGAACCATCGCGTGGCTTCGACGTCGCGGCCTTGCTGGTGCAGCGCGAGGGCCATGGCGAAACCGCACAGCAAGAAAGCGCCTTCGGCATCGCCGAGAAGCCCGGCTTCGTGCCGGAACCGGTACAGATAGTTTTCGCTCGCGAGATCGTCGAGGAGGGCGTCGATTGTGGCGAGGGTTCGTGGGTCGTCGACCCGGACGCCGCCACGGATGATCGGCAACAATAATGCCGCGTCGACCCGCTCGTCGTCCGGTGCGCGTTGCCATCGACCTGTCGGGTGTATCGACGTCGCGGACGTTTCGGCGACAATCGAGTCAGCCAAGCCGAGCCAGTCGCGCGTCTTCGCGGCGGGGGCGCCGACGGCACTGATGGCCCGCAATCCGGCGCCGCAGATGAGCCTGCTTTCCGTCCAGGGCGAGGGGTCGAGTTCCCAGATCCCCGCGTCTGGTTCACCCCAGCGAGCCGCGACCGCGTCGGCCGCGATCTCGGCGGCACGCCATCCGTCGGCGTCGAGTCGGTCGGCTTGTGCCGCCGCGGCGAAAAGAAGCAGCGCTTCACCAAACACGTCGAGCTGGAATTGCCTGTTCACGTGGTTGCCCGCGATGTCGCGGCCGCCCGGGTACCCCGGCAGGCTCAGCTCGCGCTCGTCGGGCACGTCGTCGCCGGCCGTCGTGTAGGCCGGGCGCAATTTCCGTCCGTCGTCGAGCAGGCGCGACGCGACGAAGCGAACGGCGTCGTCGACGAGCGGAAACGCCTCCGACGCCGCGGCCGCCTGACCCGCAAGGCATTGATCGCGAATCCAGACGTAGCGGTAGTCGTAGTTGCGCCCTTGCCGCGCTCGTTCGGGAAGGCTTGTGGTGGGTGCGGCGACCATGCCGCCGCCGCGACTCGTCAGCCCGCGCAAGACCGCGTAAGAATGTCGCGCGTCCGTGCGAGCGATATTGTTCGGCAGTTCGGGAACCGCGGATTGCCAGGTGTGCTCGGTCGCGTCCCATGCCTTCCCGGCTTGAATCGGATCGCCGTCGAGCGGCTTTGTCGCAATCTCCAGCACGAGGTCGTGAGCTTCACCTTCACGAAGCCGCAGCCGCGCGGCAAGACTCTCGCGGCCATGACCGAACTGGCCCGGCTGCGCGGTTTCACCGCCGAGCCAGCGCAGGTAGAGGTCACCGACCTTCGCGGTCCAGATGCCGTCGCTACACGACAATGAGGTCATGCCCCGGCGGCCGAACGCGGCTCGCGGCTCGAGCAGCAGCTTTATTCGCGCCGCGCCCTCTACGGCCGTGATGCGGCGGAGCACGACCGCGCACTCGGGGTCACCGGGGAAAGCCAGCGCTTCACGGCATTCGACGATGCCGTCGTCCGTTATCCAGCGCGACCGCCAGATCAGCGTGGATCCTTCGTAGTAGCCGCCCCACACGAATCGTCCGATCGGACTCACGGCGTAATTCCCGCGACCGCCGATGAGCGTGGAAAAGACGGCGTCCGAATCCCAACGGGGCGCGCACATCCACGCGATTTCGCCGCGTGGGCCGACCAGCGCGCCGCGTTCACCGTCAGCGAGCAACGCATATTCGCGCAGGACGTGCGGCGGAAACTCGACCAGCCCGCCAGTGTCAACGCTTGATAACACTAGGCGGCTCGCTGTGCGCGATTGCGGTACTTGTGCCACATCCGCAGCGGGAAAAGTCCGAACCACGGGGCTCGACGTCCGAGTTCGTCGCGGTCTTCGTGATCGAACGCGGTTGCGTACCGCTGCGCCAGCGCCGCCGATTCATATGCTTTCGCGCCTTGCGTGCCACACCCGCGTTCGCACTCCCAGCGCATGACGGCGCCTTCGCCCCGAAACCGGAACCGATGACCGAGCATTCGGCAACTGAGCACGTCGTGATGAATACCCAGCTTCCGCGGGTACCAACAGTGGGGCCACGGACGGCGACGACTCGTCGCATCGGCCGAGGAGGAGTGATGACGGGCGCGCAGGCAGCAACTGTTCAAACGCACACCATTCAAACGCGGATACCGTCGCGGCTCGACCGGTTGCCGTGGGCGAAGTTCCATTGGATGATCATTCTCGGACTCGGTACCGCGTGGATTCTCGACGGACTCGAAGTCACGATCGTCGGCGCGGTTGCCTCGCGGCTCACCGAATCGGGCAGCGGCATCAACATGTCGGCCGGCGATATCGGCACGGCCGCGGCCATCTACGTGATCGGCGCTTGCTCAGGCGCACTGTTCTTCGGACAGCTCACCGACCGGTTCGGCCGCAAGAAGCTGTTCATGATTACCCTGCTGATCTACCTCATCGCGACGGCGGCCACCGCGTTCGCCTTCGCTCCGTGGTATTTCTACCTCGCCCGATTCTTCACCGGCGCCGGCATCGGGGGCGAGTACGCCGCGATCAACTCGGCGATCGACGAGCTGATACCGGCGCGCGTACGAGGCCGCATCGACCTGATCATCAACGGCTCCTTTTGGGTTGGCTCGATCTTCGGCTCGCTCGCCGCATTATTCTTCCTCGACACGTCGATATTCCCCAAAGACATCGGTTGGCGAATCGCATTCGGCCTCGGTGTCGTCATCGCCATCGCCATTCTCTTCGTCAGGCGTGCTGTGCCCGAGAGCCCTCGATGGCTTTTCATCCACGGTCGCGAAGAAGAAGCCGAGCAAATTGTCGGCGACATCGAGCACGCCGTCGAAGAAGAAACCGATCAGCGGCTGACTTCGGTGACCAAGACCCTCACCGTGCGGCAGCGAGAGACTATCTCGTTTCGCGAAATCGCGCGGGTCGCGTTCAAGGTTTACCCGCAACGCTCGATCCTGTGCCTTGCACTGTTCGTCGGACAAGCCTTCCTCTACAACGGTGTCACCTTCAACCTCGGTACATTGATGACGACGTTTTTCGGTGTCGCGTCGGGCGCCGTGCCGATTTTCACTATCGTTTACGCCGCCAGCAACTTTACCGGGCCGCTCACGTTGGGCAGGTTATTCGACACCATCGGCCGAAAACCCATGGTCTCGGCGACCTACCTCGGCTCGGCGGCCATCGCCGTCCTGCTCGCGATTTTGTTCGTGCAGCCGGGGTTGCTCGGCGCATGGACGTTCATCATCATCGTGATGGGCGTGTTCTTCCTGGCCTCGGCGGGCGCCAGCGCGGCGTATTTGACGGCGTCCGAGATATTTCCCATGGAAACGAGGGCCTTGGCCATCGCCTTCTTCTACGCCATCGGCACGGCGGCGGGAGGTATCGCGGGTCCGCTGCTTTTCGGCGACCTGATCGGTAGCAAGAATCGCACCCTGGTCATGGTGGCCTTCTTGATCGGTGCTGGCGTCATGTCGCTCGGCGGTATCGCGGAGCTGTTCTTCGGGGTGAAGGCGGAGCAGGCACAGCTCGAAGACATCGCCAAGCCGCTGACGGTCGAGGCCGCCGAGGGAGGTGCCGCCGGTGGCGAGCCTGAACTCACGGGTTCGGCGAAGGAGCGCGCGGCAGCGCGGCGGTCGCGAGAAGACGCGGCGCGCGAGCGCGCTCGTTCCGCCGAGCACCAGGCTGTCGTGCACGACCTTCTTGCCGAAGCGGCGGCGGCTGGCACCCCGCCGTCCGACCGTACGGAAGTCGAGCGGGTGCTCGCGCAGATCGCCGAACTGCGGGCGTCCGCGCATGACGAGTACGCGACAGCACATGACGAGTACGCCGCTGCCGCGGAAGAATCCGACGAGTCAGGCGCGGCCGCCGCCCGGCGACGTGGAGACGCCGCGGAGCAACGGGCGCGCGCTCACGAAGAAGAAGCGGCGGCCCTGGCCGCCGAGCATGAGGACGACGCCGTGCGGCATCGCGAGTTGGCGGCCGCGGCGGACGAACGGGCGCGGGCGAGCGAGCAACTCGCGCTAGCGCGGCAAGCGGTCGCCGAATTCACGGACGCCGAATTCACGGACGCCGAATTCACGGACGTCGAATCCTCGGACGCCGAATCCTCGGACGCGGAGCCGTCGAGGGTGCGGGCCGACGGTACGGATGCCGCCGTGCGCAGTGAGTTGCGAAGCGCTCGCGTGCACATGCACGAGACCTGGGCACGCATGCACGAGCAACGGTCGCGGGCCCACGTGTGCCGAAGCGAGGGCGACGAATCCGGCGCGGCGCAGGCAGAGCAGGCGGCACGCGCGCTCGAAGAGCAGGGCAGAGCCGCCGCGTTGCGTGTCGACGCCGCGCGGTTCAAGGGCGAGGCGGCTGAAGAAGAACGCGCCGAAGCGCAGTACGTGGAATCTGAGCAGGAAAAGCAGCGTGCCGCTCGGCGCGATGCCATCGATGAGCGCATTCGGGCCGCAATCGAACACCGAAGGGCTGCCGAGCGCCGCGGTCTGCGTCGCTATCGTCCCGGTCCGGGCCGGCTGTTCGGCAGTCCCGCTCTTTCCGAGCTCGTGCCCTATCCGGAGGAGCGCCTCGGGACCGAGATCCGGACGATAGAACGAGCGTTGCGGGAAAACGGCACAGTCGACCGCGATGACTTGGCGCGCCTCGTAGGTGCTCGGTATTGGGGCCCTGGCGTGTTCGGCGAGGCGCTGCACGAGGCGGTCGCCGAGGGGCTGGTCAGGCGAACCTCCCGCCGCACCTATTCACCCAGCGACGACGGCTCATCCAACGCGGATCGCTCGCCTAACCGCGATGGCGGCGACTCGGCGGGCTAGCGCTGGTGGTAGCGACTCAGCGCGCCGAGATCACATGACGCGACTCAGCGCGCCGAGACCGGCACGAATTCGCGCGCGTTGTGCCCTGAATAGATCTGGCGCGGTCGGCCGATCTTCGTCTGCGGATCGTGAGTCATCTCGATCCAGTGCGCGATCCAGCCCGGCGCTCGGCCGAGGGCGAAGAGCACCGTGAACATGTCGGTGGGGAAGCCCATCGCGCGATACAGGATGCCGGTGTAGAAATCGACGTTCGGATACAAGTGCCGAGAGACGAAGTAATCGTCGGAAAGAGCGACCTCCTCGAGTTGCATCGCGAGATCGAGCAACTGGTCGTCTTTGCCGAGTTGCTCTAAGACGGTGGTCGCGGTCTGCTTCACGATCGTGGCGCGCGGATCGTACGCCTTGTAGACGCGGTGCCCGAAACCCATCAGCCGCACGTCGCCGTGGCCCTCTTTCACGCGGCGCACGAACGAGGCGACGTCGCCACCTTGGCCGCGGATCGTCTCGAGCATCTCGATAACCGCCTGGTTGGCGCCACCGTGCAGCGGGCCGGAGAGCGCGTCGATGCCCGCGGAAATCGAAGCGAACAGGGTCGCCTGCGAGGAGCCCACCAGCCGAACGGTGGACGTCGAGCAGTTCTGCTCGTGGTCGGCGTGCAGTACGAACAACATGTCGAGCGCTTTGCTGACCGCCGGGTTCGGCTGGAACGGTGCGCCGGACGTAGCGAATGTCATGCGCAGAAAGTCGGTGACGGCATCGAGGGAGACGTCGGGCGCGACGATCGGCTGGCCCGTGAGGTGCCGGTGGATGGCGGCGGCGACCGTCGGCAGCTTGCCCAATAGCTCCGCGGCGTTCGCGGCCAGCTGCTCTGGCGCGGGCTCGGCCACGGCGTTCTTGCTGTACGGCGCGAGCGCCGAGACAGCGGCCGAAAGCATCGACATCGGATGCGCGCTGCTCGGGAAACTCTCGATCAGCCGAAGTACTTCGTCGGGCACCGCCGCGTGCCCTCGAAGGTCGGATTCGAACGCCGCGAGTTGATCGGCGGTCGGCAACTCACCGAAGAGCAGCAGGTGGATCACTTCGGAAAACGACGCGTCGTGCGCCAACGCCTCGATCGGGTAGCCGCGATAGCGCAGAATGCCCGCCTCGCCGTCGATGTAGGTGATCGCGGATCTACATGGCGCGGTGTTGGCGAAGCCCGGGTCGAAGGTGACGACGCCGGCACGTGCCAACAGCTTGCTGATGTCGAGCCCCGCGCCGCCCTCGGTGGCGCTTTCGACGGGTAACTCGATTGTGCCGCCATCGGCCATCGTGAGAGTGACAGGCTCGGAAGCGGACGGCGTCGTCATTGACCAAAAACCCTTCATCGGCTGCGGCGGTAACTGAAGTCTATCTTTCGCCGTTTGCGCGCCGATCGCGCCGAGGTTCGCCGATGTCTTTGCGTGACATTCACCGCTTTGGCTTGACTGCACCGAGCGTGTAGGTCATCGGTACTCGCCAAGCGCGATCCGCAAGCCGCCACTCGCCGTCCGCTTCTTCGGTCATTCCCGGCAGTGGATCGTAGGGTGCGCTGTCGTGCTCGACGAGCATCGTGAGGCGCATGCCCTCGGCGAGCAAGCCGGTGACGATCTCGCCGAGCCCGTGGTTCCACTCATGCGTGACCGTCGTCTCGAACACCGCGTCGGGGTCGGCGTAGGTTCCCCCGAACTCCCAGACTGTCGGCTCGGGGCGTTCGGAGTATGGGTAGTCGACGACCAAGAGGCCGTCGTCGCGCGGATCGGCAAGCGCCCACAACATCGGATGACCCTCGCGCATGAACAACCGGCCGCCGGGCCTCAGCAGGTTCGCGACGATGTGCGCCCAGCGCCGCGCATCGGGTAGCCAGCACAACGCGCCGACGCTCACGTAGACGAAATCGAAGCGTTCAGAGCCAAGCGCGTCTACCGCGTCGTACACGTTGGCTTGGACGAATTCGACGTCCGCACCGACCATTCTGGCGAATGACCGGGCCTGCGCGAGCGCCGCGGGGGAGAAGTCGAGCCCGACCATGCGCGCGCCGAGGCGGGCGAGTGAGACGGTGTCGGTGCCGATGTGGCATTGCAAATGCACGCCGTCGAGGCCTTCGATGTCGCCCAGACGGGCGCGGTCGAACCGCACGACCTTGCTGAGATAGGTCGAATCTTCGACGAAGCGGTCGACGGCGTAGCTCTTCGCGGCGGCATGCGTGGGAACGCGCTCTTCCCAGTTGGCGAGATTGATCGCGAACGAATCGTTCATCCGGGCAGCGTCTCATGTGGCGTGCGCGTTCGCTAGCGTGAAGTACGTGCGTAATCCGCTCGCTGATCTGGCCGAATACGTCGGACGCGGCGCCGTCATGGTGCTGAGCGGCGCGGGCATGTCGACCGATTCAGGCATTCCCGATTACCGGGGGCCGAGCGGATCACTACGCCGCTACACCCCGATGTCGTTTCAAACCTTTCTTTCGGACGCCGCCGCGCGCCGCCGTTATTGGGCCCGCAGCCATCTCGGCTGGCGCCGTTTCGCCGCCGCGAGGCCGAATCTCGGGCATTTCATGGTGGCTCGCCTGGAAGAACTCGGGCTGACGACCGGCATCGTCACCCAAAACGTCGACGGTTTGCATCAAGCCGCCGGCGCGGCCGACGTCGTCGACCTGCACGGCCGCCTAGATCGGGTAACGTGCCTGGCGTGCAAGGCGTTGTGCTCGCGCGATGACCTCGATCGCAGGCTACGTGAAGCGAACCCTTCCTTTGCCGCCGACGTGACGGCGACGAACCCGGACGGCGACGTCGACCTCGCCGGCAACAGCGAATGCGAATTCAATGTGGTCGATTGTTCGGCGTGCGGCGGAATTCTCAAACCCGATGTGGTGTTTTTCGGCGAGAGCGTGCCAAGCGTGACGGTCGAACACTGCTATAAGCTCGTCGAGTCGTCGCGCCTCCTGCTCGTACTCGGGTCGTCATTGACCGTGATGTCGGGATACAGATTTGTCAAACGGGCGGTGGCGGCGGGTACTCCTGTCGCGATCGTCAACCGCGGCGCGACTCGCGGCGACGGTGACGCTTCGTTGATCGTCGACGCGCCGCTTGCCGACGTCCTGCCTGATCTGGTCGCCTCCGTCGGTCAGCATGCCTCGGTGCCTTTTTCGGGGTAGGCGACTCGATCACGGCAGTATCGGCAGGCCGGCAGCGTCGAGCGGCCAGCCCGGGTTGTGCGCGATCTCGATGACGTGGCCGTCGAGATCGGTCACATAACCTGAGTAGCCGCCCCAATCGGTCTTGTGCGCGGGCTTCAGCACGCTCCCGCCCGCCGCCTCGAACGAGCTGATCGCGTCGTCGACCTCCGCTTTGCTCGCGCAGTTGACGGCCAATGCGACCCCGCGCGAGCCGGGCGGCGGGTCGCGAAACGGCAGCCCGGCGTCGTCCGCCAGATCTCGCTTCCCCCAAAGAGCAAGCACGGGGCCGGCTGTCTTGAAGAAGCTCACCTCGCCGGGCACCGACGACGCCGAGAGCGGCCAGCCGAGTGCTTGGTAGAACTTTGTGGCGGCCTCGACGTCGGCGACGCCGAGTGTGACGAGCGATACGCGGGCAGGCACGGTCATGTCGCCAATTGTGCATCGCGTCGAGGGGTCGCGTCGCTGTCGTGCCGCGATACGCACGTAGAATGCGATCTTATGGAAATAGGCGTTGCGATGTTCCCTACCCACGACGCGATCGATCCTGCCCAGCTAGCCCGACTCGCCGAGCAGCACGGATACGAGTCGCTGTTCTTCCCTGAGCACTCGCACATTCCGGCCAGTCGGCTTTCCCCTTTCGGCGGGGGCGGCGACCTGCCTCGCAAGTACTGGCACACCTACGACCTGTTCGTGGCGTTGACGGCTGCCGCCATGGCGACCACGAAGCTGCGGGTGGGCAGCGGGATCTGCCTCGTGCCGCAACGCGACCCGATCCACACCGCGAAAGAAGTCGCGAGCGTCGACAATCTTTCGGGCGGCCGTTTCGAGTTCGGCATCGGCGCCGGCTGGAATCGCGAAGAGATGGAAAACCACGGCACCGATCCGCGTACGCGCATGGCGCTCATCCGCGAGCGGGTCGAGGCGATGAAGGCGATCTGGAGTCAAGACGAGGCGAGCTATTCCGGCAAGTACGTGAACTTCGAGCGCATCTGGTCGTGGCCGAAGCCGGCGCAGCGCCCGCATCCGCCGGTTTTGGTCGGCGGCGGGGGCCCGACCGTGCTCGATCGGGTGCTCTCGTTCGGTGACGCGTGGTTCCCGAACTACAGCGTCCCGAACGTTCTCGAACGGGCAGCCGAACTGCGTTCTCGCGCGGAACGGCCGATCGACGTCATGGTCATGGGCATCCCGGCCGACGCGAAAGTCATCGAAAGCTACGAGCAGGCGGGCTTTCGACGCATCGTGCACTGGCTGCCGTCGGCGTCGCGCAGCGTCGTCGAAAAGGCCATGGAGCGTTTCGAGGCCGCGCTCGACGAAGTGCACGGAGGCTAAGCCGTAAGGTGGACGCCGAAGAAGCGCGGCGCCGGTTCAGCGAGGCGAGGATCGCCCGGCTGGCGACGGTTTCCGCGTCATCGGTGCCTCACCTCGTGCCGATCGTTTTCGCCGTCGTCGGTAACGTCATCTACAGCGCGGTCGATTCGAAGCCCAAGAAATCGACCGCGCTGCGGCGATTTCGAAATGTGCGCGAGAATCCGCACGTCGCCGTCCTCGTCGACTCGTACACCGACGACGACTGGACGGCCCTGTGGTGGGCACGAGCCGACGGCATCGCCCGCGTAATAGAAAACTCACCCGACGACGAGATGCGTCACGCGCTCGACGCCTTGCGAAGCCGCTACCCGCAGTACCGCGAGCGGCCGCCCGGCGCCCCGGTTCTTGCCGTCGACGTGCGGCGGTGGGGCGGCTGGTCGGCGTCGGAATCCGGCGGCGCTGGCTAGCGCGCGAGGGCGTCGATGCGGGCCATCTCGTCGTCGCTCAACGAGAACGTGAATACGTCGAAGTTCGACACGATGCGGTCGCGATGTACCGACTTCGGGATCACCACGATCTCATGCTGCACATGCCAGCGCACGATGATCTGTGCCGTGCTCACAGCGTGAGTTTCGGCAATTTCGCGCAGCAGCGCATCCTTGAGGTTGCTTCGTTTGAACGGGCTGTAACCTTCGAGCACCACACCGCGATCTCGGCTATGCGCGAGCCGCGATTCGTCGTACAGGCTTGGGCTCCACGGGATTTGATTGACCTCCGGTGCCTCACCGGTAGCATCGATGAGCTCGTCGATTTGGGTCGGGCCGTAGTTGCTGACCCCGACCGATCTCGCCAAGCCGTCAGCTCGCGCGTCGAGTAGTTGCCGCCACGTCTGTGGCGACGCCGAGCCGTCGATCGGCCAATGGATGAGCCATAGGTCGACGTAGTCGGTTTTCAGTAGTCGCAGGCTTTGCTCGAGCGTCTCGCGTACGCGGCTCGCTCGTGACGGCGGCAGTTTCGTCGTCACGAAAACATCTTGTCGCGAAAGGCCGCTAGCACGGATCGCCTCTCCCACTTCTTTTTCGTTGTCGTACATCGTCGCCGTGTCGACGTGGCGGTATCCGACGTCTAGGGCAGTGCGGACGGCGTCGCGCGCTGTCTTGCCCGACATCTCCCACGTGCCGAAGCCGAGAACCGGAATCTGGCCACCGCCGCGTAGCGGCAGACTGGGCACGGTTGCGGTCATGGCCGCCCTTTCGTCGATCACTTTGATGTCGCAGCTTTCTTACCCGACTTTCGCTGCCCCGTCGAGCATGGCTGACGTTCGACGCGCTAGAGACCGTTAAAAGTCAGCCAAGCTCGGGGACGACGGCGCGACTCAGCAGGCATCGGTGCAGCCGAGATGCGAAAATCTGCTGTGCCATTGAGTCCAGCCGATCTGCGCGCGCGTGTCGCGGCGCTCGCGTTGCGTGACCAGCGCGGCTTACGTCGGCGCCTCGACGGCACGCGACGGCTGCGAGGGCCGCAACTCGACACCGCGCTCGATGCCATCGCCGCCGACCTTGAAGTCGCTGAACGGGAGCTTGCGCGCCGGCGTAGCCTGGTGCCGCTCATCAGTTATCCGGCCGGGTTGCCGATCGTCGAGCGCAAAGACGAGATTGCCAAGGCGATTCGCGACCATCAGGTCGTGATCGTCGCGGGGGAGACGGGCTCGGGCAAGACGACGCAACTGCCGAAGATCTGCCTCGAGCTCGGGCGCGGGATTTTGGGCACGATCGGCCACACGCAGCCCCGGCGCATCGCGGCGCGCGCGGTGGCCGAACGTATCGCGGCCGAGTTGCGGGCGCCGCTTGGCGCGGCCGTCGGGTACAAGGTGCGGTTCACCGACCAGGCAAGTACCGACACGCTCGTGAAAGTGATGACCGACGGCATCTTGCTGGCTGAACTGCAACGAGACAAGCTGCTGAGCGGTTACGACACCATCATCGTCGACGAGGCACACGAGCGAAGCCTCAACATCGATTTCATTCTCGGCTATCTCAAGCAACTGCTGCCACGGCGTCCGGATTTGAAAGTCATCGTGACGTCGGCCACGATCGACCCGATGCGGTTCTCCCGGCATTTCGGCGACACCCCGATCGTCGAGGTGTCGGGTCGCATGTTCCCCGTCGAGGTTAGATACCGGCCCCTCGAAGAATCGGACGACGACAGCGAGGCGGTCGAACCGCGCGATCAGGTCACCGCGATCGGCGACGCCGTCGACGAACTGTGTGGCGAAGGTCCCGGCGACATTCTGGTTTTTCTCAGCGGCGAAAGGGAAATCCGCGACACGGCTGATGCGCTGCGCAAGCGCGAGATGCGCGACGTCGAGGTGTTACCGCTCTACGCGCGGTTGTCCGCGGCCGAACAACATCGCGTTTTCGAACGTCATGCCGGACGACGCATCGTGCTTGCGACGAACGTAGCCGAGACATCGCTGACCGTGCCGGGAATTCGGTACGTGGTCGATCCGGGGACAGCCCGTATCTCGCGCTACAGCCATCGCACCAAGGTGCAGCGGTTACCGGTCGAGGCGATTTCGCAAGCCTCGGCGAAGCAACGGTCGGGGCGTTGTGGACGGGTCGAGGCCGGTGTCTGCATCAGGCTGTACTCCGAAGACGATTTCGCGACGCGGCCCGAGTTCACCGAACCCGAAGTGTTGCGTACCAATTTAGCCTCGGTCATCTTGCGGATGGCCGCTCTCGACCTCGGCGACATCGCGGGGTTTCCGTTCGTCGAACCGCCGGATCGCCGCCAGGTTAAGGACGGCATTGCTCTGCTTGAAGAACTCGGCGCGCTCGATCTCGCGGAGCGGCGACGTCCGCGTCTCACGCCACTGGGCCGAAAACTCGCGGCGCTGCCAATCGACCCGCGGCTCGCGCGCATGATCGTGCAATCCGCCGAACTCGGGTGCGCACGCGACGTCATCGTCATCGCGGCGGCTTTGTCGATCGTCGATCCGCGTGAACGGCCTACAGACAAGGAAGACGCGGCCGCGCAGATGCACGCGCGGTTTGTCGATCCCGAATCGGATTTCATCGGGTACCTCAACCTGTGGGCATACCTGCGGGAGAAGCAACACGAACTCTCGTCGAGCGGGTTCAGGCGGTTGTGCCGGGCGGAGTTCTTGAACTACGTGCGGGTGCGTGAGTGGCAAGACCTGGTGGGCCAGCTTCGTCAGGTTGCCCGGTCGCTCGGTATCGCGATCGGCGATGCGCCCGTCAACCGCGACAATGTTCATCAAGACAGTGTTCATCAAGACAGCGTTCATCAAGACAGTGTTCATCAAGCGGTGCTGTCGGGGTTGCTGTCGCACATCGGCATGCGCGACGCGGAAAAACGCGACTACCTCGGCGCGCGCAACGCCCATTTCGGCATCTTTCCCGGTTCGGCGCTGTTCAAGAAACAGCCCAGGTGGGTGATGGCCGCCGAACTCGTCGAGACCACGCGGTTGTGGGCGAGGGTGTGCGCGCGCGTCGAACCCGAATGGATCGAGCCGCTCGCGGAGCATCTGGTGAAGCGCGACTACAGCGAGCCGCATTGGGATTCTCGGCGTGGCGCGGTGATGGCCTTCGAGAAAGTGGTGCTCTACGGGCTACCGATCGTGGCCTCGCGCCGCGTCGGGTACGGTCGCATCGACCCGGCGCTGTCGCGCGACTTGTTCATAAGGCACGCGCTGGTCGAGGGTGATTGGCGCACGCACCACGCTTTCTTTCACAGCAACCGGCGCACGATCGACGAGATTGCCGCGCTCGAAGCTAGGGCGCGACGACGCGACCTGCTGGTCGACGACGAAACGCTGTTCTCGCTTTACGATGCGCGCGTCGGCGCCGATGTCGTCTCGGGGCGCCACTTCGACTCGTGGTGGAAGAAGGTGCGCAAGCAGCAGCCAGAACTGCTCACGTTCGACAGGTCGATGCTGATGACGAAGGACGTCGACCTCAGCGGCTTTCCCGACGAGTGGCGCTACCGCGACTTCACTTTTCCGCTCACGTATGCGTTCGAGCCAGGTAGCGACGTCGACGGCGTCACAGCGCATGTTCCGGTTGCCGTGTTGAATCAGGTGCCGTTCGAAAAGTTCACCTGGCAGGTGCGGGGCCTTCGGGAAGAGCTCGTCACCGAGTTGTTGCGTTCACTGCCGAAGCAACTGCGCCGCCACTTCGTGCCCGCGCCCGATGTTGCCAGAAAACTCACGCCGACGCTCGTGCACGACGATCGGTCGCTCGAGGAAGCGCTGAGCCACGTGTTGTGGCGCGAGAGCGGCCATGAGGTGAACCCCGCCGACTTCGATGTTTCGCGCGTTCCGCAACACCTGCGCATGCGTTTCGAGATTGTTGACGAAGCCGGCGTGGCGCTAGCGGCAAGCCGTGATTTCGCTTTGTTGACACGGCAATTGACCGGTTCGGTTCGGGCCGCATTGCGCGACGCGGCCTCCGATCTTCATCTCGACGGCGCTCGTACGTGGTCGTTCGCGGAGTTGCCCGAAGAGGTCGAATACGTGCGCGCCGGCTTGCGGGTGCGCGGTTTTCCCGCGCTGGTCGATCAGGGCAACGCTGTCGGAGTTCGGGTGCTCGAAAGCAGGCGGCAAGCCGACGAGTCGACCAGACGTGGCCTTCGTCGCTTACTGCTGCTCAACGTGGTATCGCCCGCGAAAGCGTTACAACGCCAGTTGCCGAACGCGACCAAGCTCGCGCTGAGCCGAAACGCGGCCGGTGGCGTAACCGAGTTGCTCGACGACTGCCTCGCGTGCGCCGTCGACGATCTCGTGGTTCGCGCGGGCGGCGTTCCGCGGAACGCGGACGCGTTTGGGCAATTGCTCGATCACGTGCGCGTCAACCTTCCGCGGGTGTTGGCCGAGGTGGTGACGGTTGTCGTCGACGTGCTCGGCATCGCGCGTGAGGTGGAGCGTGAGCTGGGTAGTGTTTTAGCGCCCGAATTCTTGCCCGCATTCGCCGACATGAAAAGCCAGTTCGCCAGGCTCGTGCATCGAGGTTTCGCTACGGAGACAGGCCGTGCGCGATTACCTGACCTCGCGCGATACCTGACCGGCATTCGACGCCGCCTCGAAAAGCTCGGTGGCGACGTGCATCGCGACCGCGCGCGCATGTGGGAGGTCGAGCAAGCGCGGCAGGCGCTGCAGCAGGCCGCACGGATACGTGACGTCGACGAAGCGGCGCTCGACGACGTCCGGTGGATGCTCGAAGAACTGCGGGTCAGCCTGTTCGCCCAAACACTAGGGACGACGAAACCCGTGTCGTTGCAGCGTGTCTTGCGAGCAATCGACATCGCCACCGCAGGTGCGGTTCGGTAGTTTCGGCGGACTCGTCGTTCGGCCGAGTGGATCAAGCGATCGGCATCGCCGCTATCCCCGCGCGGGCGGATGGAGCGGCTGGACTATGACGCGGGTTCTCCGGGTCTGGAGAGCGGCGCAAACCAGCCGCTGATGAGATTTGTGGGTCGCCCGCTTGGCGGACATTCGGGCGTCGTCGGGCCGTTTACGCGCACGTCGACTGGCCTCCTCCGTCAGGCAACGGCACACGCACAAGAGGACCGCGACTGGCGTGACATGGGCGTACTGGCGAGGGGAATCCGCTCGCTCCGCCCAAATCCGGGTAGAGGCGTGTGTCAGCGAACCGAGAAATCGACGTTCCGTACCTCCAGCACGTAGCCGTCCGCGTCGGACTCACGGTGTGGTGACCCCGGTTTTTCGGGACCCCGTGATGCAGAAGGGTTGTACGGATAACAGGCGACCTGTTCGAAAACACACGAATGGCCCCTTTCGCGCCACTTGGAAGGATCTTTAGTGTCTGATCACCTGCCTCGGAGGTGCCGAGGCATTCGGGGAAGGAGATGCTATGAGAATCTCCCATCGAGCCGCGGTGACCACGATCGCAGTCGCGGTAGTGTTCTGGACGTTGCCACATTGTCACCAGCCGCAAAGAGCCTGGCGGCGCGGCTGTCGCCACTTGGTCCCAGCGCCGTAGTCGTTCAGCGGATGGCACCACTTCACGCCGCAAATCGGTTTGACGACAACAAGCCATTTTGGGGCGGTGATGAAATCTATTCCGCGACCGGAACATTCGCCGACGGGTCAACAGGATATGAAATTTGTACCAGCGGCTTTGGCGCATACGACGGCACTTATCACTACATGATCACCGCTTATCATTGCGCAAAACCGAGTGACCCTCGGTTCTGGGCGAATAACAGTGGCGGCGCGAACACATACATGGGCAATGCCACGACTCCTGGCTTCCTTGACAGCGGTCACGACTTGGCGTACGTCGCGGTCCCGAACGGCACGAATGGCGTGCACGGAACCGCCCCTGTGCTTTGGGCGGGCCTCACGACCCCACTTACAAGCGAATACAGCGCGAATGTGACTGCGGCATCGGCACCAGCGCACGGCCTGTCGGTGTGCACCGATGGTGTCCGCACCGGCATGGCCTGCGGCGCCACGGTCCAAGGCGGTGGCCACTTCACGATCTATTCTGATTGGTCGTCCTCGGGCTACGACGCCTACCTGTGGTGGGCGACGGCAAGCGGCGGCATTGTTGAAAAGGCGACAGCGGCGGCCCGGTGTTCGTCAACAATGGCAGTAGCGTGACCGCCGTCGGCATCATTAGCCAGGAGGGTGGATCGGTCGCGTCATGCCCGCCAGGTGGCTATGAGAACGGCACCTGCTACAACACGGTGTATTTCGCAGACATCGCTACCGAGGCCGGAAAACATGGCATGAGCCTCACGTCGACGTCGTAGATAGCTCGCTATGCGCAGGCGCCAGTCAAGTCTCGGCTGGCGCCTGCGCATAGTCATGTATTGAGGGGTGTCAGCCGGTCTCGGGGTCAGGGCCTACCGGCAGGCATTAGCTTGACCGACGCCGTGACTTCGAACGACGAGGGGCCGAGAGGAGCGTACTTTGCGATCGTCGGCGCCATCGTCGGCTCAGGGTTCTTCACCTGCACTTGAACCGGCCCGATCCCATCAGTGGTGACCGCAGTGAGCGTAATGCCAACCTTCTCGAGTTCCAGCCGCGCTGCCCAGATGGAATCCATCGTCTGGTTGGTTTCAGCCTCGCTAAGCAGCGCGGGACCGAATTCGACGGGGACCCCGTCGAGCGTCTTCGGATAAAGATCAGATGGTAGCCCACCCTTTCGGTGCACGATTACCGCACGGTTGGGGGCGTCCACCGCCACGCTGGCGAAGTCCGGGTCATCAGAGCCAATGGCCTTAAGCTTCCCGGCGACTTGCGCAGCTGTCGCCTGGAAAGCACCCGAGTCACTGCCAGATGCCGTTCCCGTAAACCCACTCATGGCTGCGGCTGAGGGATGAGCGGCGTGACTCGCCGCCCAAACCTGTGGGACCGCTATAGCGAGCGCTGCAACAACCGCGACCGAGCCAGTGACGGCGCCGATCGTCTTCGCGCGGCGACGACGTCGAGCGCGGACCTCAAGGCGCGTGAATGGCGGCGCCGTGGTTGGGCGCAAACGATCCGCTTCGTGGGCGAGTAGCTCGTGTAGGTCAAGCATGATCGTGTATCTCCTCGCGTAGGAGGGGGGCGAGCGCCACCCGAGCGCGCGCCAGGCGTGACTTGATCGTTCCGGAAGGTACGTCGAGTGTGCGGGCCATGTCATCGATTGGAAGCCCGAGCAGGTAGTGCATGACTACCGCCTGGCGCTGTAGCGGCGGAAGCACCGCGAGGGCGGCTGTCACGTCGACGGCTTCCGTCGACGTGACAGCCGGCGACGGCGCCGCGCCCATCCGAGCCATCGCAACAATGCGATTACGAGCCCGGCGCAGCCTGTTGTGCAACAGGCGAAACGCAACCTTGCGAACCCACGCCTCCGGGTCGTCATACCGACAGACCGTCGACCACCGCGGAATTAGCCGAACGAACGCGTCCTGGACAACATCTTCAGCTTCCTCAACCGAACCGGCCGCCACAGCCAGCACGCCGACAAGGCGGAAATACGACGCGGCATAGAGCTCCTCGGGCCCCGAGCTCTGCTGGCGGCTATTCGGCATCTCTATCACCCCTATAACACCCGCGAGTGGCCCATCCGGTTCCATCCCGACCAAGGCCGACGATGTCGTGGGTTGCGTGTGGTGATTCGTTCGGATCAGATACGGAGGGAATTGTGACATCTCTAATCGGCGGTACCAAACGGTCTGGATCTAGGTGCGTCCGAAGCTGGTATTCGCGCTTATGATGCGGCCTCCGTACGCTACCGATCTCGAAGGCCAAGGACAGGCTCAACGAGCTGGTCGATGCCGCCACCACGCGCGAGCAGGCCACGATCACCAAGAATGGGCCGCCCGCGGCGGTGCTGATCGGCGCGGACGAGTGGGAGTCGCTGCAAGAGACGTTGTTTTGGCTGTCCCAGTCCGGCATCCGCGAGTCGCTGGCCGAGGCGGACGCCGACGTCGCCGCGGGCCGGGTGTTCGACGAGGAGCAGGTCCGCGCCGAGTTCGGCGAGCCGAAGCGCGATCGGTGAGCCACCGTGTCGTGCTCTCGGGCACCGCGCGCCGTGACCTGCGACGCGTTCCGCCCGTATCGTCGCCGCGATCGTCGAGTTCGTCTTCGGCGGCCCCGCCGCCAATCCGAACCGGGTCGGCAAGCCTTTGCGTCGGGAGCTGTCCCGCGCGATGAGCGCCCGCCGCGGCCCGTACCGCGTGCTGGATCGCGTCGACGACGATGCGAAGACCGTGACGGTGCTGCAAATCGCTCACCGCCGACGTGTACCACGGCCAGGGCCGAGGGACGACGCCTGGATGAGGCTGGCCAAGACCGATGTGATCGCCGGGCTCGACGCGGCGCCCGCGCGCGACCTGGCGCGCGACCTTCGCCTGACCAAACGAATGCCGATCTGCGACCGCTGGTGGACATCGACGAGATCGTCGTCTTCGGCAGCTGTCTCGACACTGCGGCCTAGGCCTTCGGTGACCTAGGCTGGCGTGCATCAGTGCTCGGGCCCGTCGTCCGAGAAATCCCCGAACTTGCGGGTCAAACTCCGCTGTTTACCGATGCGGCGAGTTGGGCGACCCTTTCGGGGTCGGCGATGAAGTCGAGTTCGACGATCCTGCCGTTCCTGATTGTGGCAGCGGCGATGGAGAACGGCTTGCCCCGCAAGAACGTGACGGCTCCCGCGGCACCGTTGATGACCGCGCGGCGGACCGTGAGATCGGCTCGCGCAAACTGCAACGCCTGGCCGGCGACCGCCTCCGCACCCTTGACGTGGCGCGAGTGGCCGGCCGCGCCGCCGTCCGCTCGCAGTACGACGTCGGGGTCGAGCACGGCGACGAGCGCTTCGAAGTCGCCTTCCCTGGCGGCCGCGATGAACGCGTCGACGACCTCCCACTGGGCGCTCAATTCGGCGTCGGGTGAAGGCGCGGCGCCTTGCACCCGGCGCCGGGCACGACTTGCCAGCTGCCGGGTCGCTTCGGGGGAGCGCTGCACGAGCGGGGCGATGTCTTCGAACGGGACCGCGAACATGTCGTGCAGCACAAAGGCCAATCGCTCAGCGGGGGAGAGCTTTTCCAAGACGATAAGCAGCGCTAGGCCGATCGAGTCGGCGAGCAGCGCCTCTTGCTCGGGATTGGTGCCGTCGACCGGGCCGATGATCGGGTCGGGCACGTAGGCGTCGAGAGGCTGCTCGCGTCGTGCCTTTCGTGAGCGGAGCATATTCAACGCAACGCGGGCGACCACGGTCGTCAGCCACCCGCCGAGATTGTCGATGTCGTTCGTTTCGGTGCGGCTCAGTCGCAGCCATGCGTCTTGCACGGCGTCGTCCGCCTCGCTCAGCGAGCCCAGCATGCGATAGGCAACGGCACGCAGCCGGGGCCGGTGCGCCTCGAATTGCTCGGCCAGCCAGTCCTGCTCGTTCACGTCACGTTCCTCCTTCGGCGCGGGTCATTGAGGTAGACCCGCGAGGTGCATGAAAGGTGACCGACAAAAATCGAGGAGGAACACGATGCGTGTCTTCGTTGCGGGCGCGAGCGGCGTGCTGGGCAGCCGACTCGTCGCCCAGTTGATCGACGCAGGCCACGAAGTGATCGGCACGTACCACTCGCCGCGCAGCTCTGAGCTGTTGCGCCAGCTCGGCGCGAAGCCGGTGCGAGTGGATCTGCTCGATGCGGGTGCGGTGCGTGAAGCGGTGCTGACGAACCAGCCTGACGCGATCGTGCACGAGGCGACCGCCCTGGCGAACGCGAAGTTCGGCCGAAACTTGGACAAGACCTTCGTCGTCACGAACCAGCTTCGGACGAAAGGCACCGACGCGCTCTTGGCAGCCGCACGAGAAGCGCGGGTGCGCAGGTTCGTTGCGCAGAGCTTCGCCCCCTATCAGTACGCCCGCCAAGGTGGGCCGATCAAGACGGAAAACGATCCGATTGACCCGACGCCACCGCCCAACACGCGGCAAACCTACGCCGCGATGGCCTATTTGGAGAAAGCGGTTACCGACTTCGGCGGGATCGTGCTGCGGTACGGCGGTTTCTACGGCGCCGGCAACGATGGCTTGATCGAGCCGGTGCGCAAACGGTTCTTGCCGATCATCGGTGACGGTGGCGGTATGTTCCCGTGGATCCACCTCGACGACGCCGCGGCGGCGACCGTGCTGGCGCTCGAGCACGATGGACCCGCGATTTACAACATCGTGGACGACGATCCGGCGCCGATGCGCGAATGGCTGCCCGTGCTCGCGCAGGCGTTGCACGCCAAGCCCCCGCGTCGCGTACCGGTGTGGCTCGCGCGACTCGTTGCCGGCAAGGCGATGGCGGTGCTCGCCACCGAGGCTCGGGGCTCGTCGAACGCGAAGGCGCGGCGCGAACTCGGTTGGGCGCCGCGGTATGCGAGTTGGCGCGACGGATTTCCGGCCGCCTATTCGGCACTTGCCGCGGCTGACCGCCAGATGCAACTCGGGGCGTCAGGCCGGTGAGCGGTGGCTTCGCGTCGTCCGGTCGTCAAGGTTTGAAAATGTCGGTGAGCCGCCGGATGTCTTGCCACGACGGCTCGGTCGAACGTAACGCGTGCCGGGCCATTGTTGCCGCCGTTGTCGCGGCAGGGCTGGTAAGCAAGGCGAGGTCGGCACCGTGCGCGACCTGTTCGAAATCGGCGATGCTTTGGTCGAGATAGGCGAGGTTGGCGCGCTTCGCGTCGCGCACGTCATGGTGCCACGGCAGAATCGACGCGTCGGCGATGCTGTCGCGGGCATCTCGCAGCTGGGTGAGTTCGCGCGCCGCTGATTGGTCGATGAGTCGCTGAAGTCCTAACCGCACGGTCACCGAAGACGAACTCACAAGAAGCGGCATGGTGTACTGCCGTGTCGACAACACAACCTTGCGCGCACCTTCGATGGTTTGTTGCGCTTGTACGGTCTTCGAGACAAGGTCGTGGACTTCCGCGTGTTTTCTGGCCTGGTCGAGCCAGCCCGCTGTGAGCGCGAGGGCGACGACCGCGGCGAGCACGACGAACGGCCACCGCCGGCGCGGTCGTTCGGCACGGCCGTCGTCGATGACGTCGGTGCTTCCGCTCGAAGCTGGCACCATTCCATCGTCGCTCGGACGACGGGCGTGCCGCCAGCCTCTAGCCGATGACGGTCGTCGTGCTACCGGGTTTCAGCGCGTCGGCCGCCTGCAAGAACACGACGTCGTCGACCGACGCCGTTCCGCCGAACAGCCACGCCTTCGACGCCGAGTTGCCGGCAAACGTCAGATACGACAGCGTTCCTGAGGGTACGTTGCCCGACTTCGGCACGAGGATCATCGGGCCGGTGTACAGGCTCGCCACCACGCCACCCGACAGCGCGTCGGGGAAGGTCTGGCCGCTGGCGAGTCCGACCGAGATCGGGGCCTGGAAAAACCTTTGTGCCACAAGCACGGACGTCGCGTAGCGGTCGGCACCGACGAACTTTTGCGCGCCGGGGTCGGCCTTCGCCGCCGGACCGCCGATCGCGTAACGGGTGGACGGATGCGCCACTAAGTACGCCGCCGTCGCGGCGGGCATCGTCGTGCCCGACGTCAGTAAGACGACGCCACCTTCGTGGACGGCGGCGCTTCCGGCGGATAGGGCGTCGGGGAAGTTGGTGCCGTCGGCTTCGAACACGGTGCTCGGGTTACCGAGCGCTGCCGCTATAGCAACAGCCGTTTCGTAGCGGCTGTTACCCGCGAGTCGTTGCACGTTATAGCCGAAGCCAGCTAGCTCGGTCTGGATCGACGAATTGATCGCGGCAGTTCCGCCGAGAATGTAAATCGTTCCGCCGATCGGCAGCACACGCCCGATCTCACCGACGACAGGGTCGGGGAGCGACGTGCTTAACGTGAGCAGCAGCGGGCCGTTTTTCGCTGCGGCGAGCGGGGTTCCGGCAAGTGCGTCGGCGTACGAATCAGATCGAGCCAGGACGACGACGTGCGCGCTGCTGTCGTTGGGGAACGCGGCCTTCGACGCGGCGATACTTGTCGCAATGCGGTCAGACCCGTAAACCCGTTGCAGCGTCGGATGTCCGACGGGACTGCCGCCACCGCTCGGTGGGGGAGGCGGAGATTGCACAGTCACGGTCGGGCTCACGGCAAGGTTCGTCGGGGGAGTGCTGTACCCCATTGCTGCGTTGAATATAGAGGTCTCGGCACTTGACGGTGCCGTGGCTTTCGCGCCACCGCCGCTGGTGTCTCCGTACACGATCGTAAGTTTTTCGTTTTCCGCGAGCGTGACCCCGGTGACTTTGATCGTTGAGCCGCTAACCGCCACAGTAGGCGTCCCGCCGCCCGAGGTCGATGCTGTCACGTATCCCGCACCTGGCGTGTCGTGAGACGGCGATGTCCAGGTTGTTGGGACGGTCAGATTGACTTCGCCACCGGTGACGGTTGCACCCACAGGGGCCGAATACACGAACGTCATCGTGACGCTCGACCGCGTAGTTACGCTCGGTGGTGACACCGTTATGCTTCCAGAGCCGTCGGCAGCGGGGCCCTTAATAATTACCTGCGGTGATGGTGTAAGCACCTTCAGGGTACCTGCAGACGTTGCTTTCTGATTTGCGGCAAAGGTTGATGGGCCACCATTTGGCGGTGCTACCACGCCAGGGCCACCACCGGAGGTGTCGCCGTATTTCACGGTCAGTGTCTGGCCAGATGCCAGCGTGACGTCCGTTATCTGGATTTGCCAAGGGCCGACAACGGGGCCAGATGGCACTGATAAAGAGTTTGTTCCCGTGCCTCCAGATACCATGACGTATCCAGGATCAGCAGAATTCGCCGACGGCTGGCTCCAGTCCGGGGGGACCTGCACGTCGATTTCGCCACTGGTCAGCGTCGCGCCCTCCGGAGGTGTGTACGTGAACATCAAGGTGCCGGTCGTCCCTGCCGTGACGGCGGAGGGCGAGACCATCATCGTGCCTGACCCATCTCTGGCGGGGCCTTGCACGTCGACCTCTGGTAAGACGCTCAGCGCGGTTAGCGTGCCAGCGGAAGTCGCAGATTGCTTCACGCCAAAGGTTGACGGCCCACCGAATTTTGGCGCGGTTACCCCATGGCCAGTTCCTGACGTGCTGCCGTAAGTGATCGTTACCGTGCCGCCCGCTGCGGTCGCCACGCCGGAGACCGTGATGACCGACCCAGAAACCGAAATGATGCCCGCGGATGCGGTCGTGTAGCCGTCGGCCGACGGTGAAGTGGACGGCGTCGGCCAGCCATCATCGACTGGTACCTGCAAGGTCAGCTTCCCGTCAATCAACGCCTGTGTCGCTGGTGCCGTGTAGGTGAATGTAAGGGTTTGTCGTGTCAAGGCTGGAACAGTCGATGGGCTGACGTTCATGGAGCCCGCGCCATCGGCTGCCGGACAGAGATTGGCGCCAAGAGTTGCGCCCTTCGGGCTGCCAAGCCCAGTTGCCATATCATAGCCAGGACCTGCCGCGTATTGGCCACCGTTGGTGCCCGAGCCGTCATTGTCTCCCGAGGTGATGTCTTTAAAGACTGATGACTCAACTTCAGCGAGCTGGTACAGGGCAGGCGTCAGTAGACCGAGCCGATGTGTCGTACAACTGGACGCAATTAGGGCCGTGAGCGCCGCCCAGGTCGGTGCCGCCGCGCTTGTGCCACCGTACGCTCGCCAAGCACCGTTGAAATAGATCGCGTACCCGTAGTTGGGGTCAGCCGACGCGCTGACGTCGGGCACTTCGCGGTACGTGCCACTAACCTTTTGCCAGCTTGGCCTGGCCCAGAATGCTGATTCACCGCCGCCGGTAGCGCTTACAAAATACTGTCCAGCTGTTGCGTCGTAATACTTGCCGTTATTCCAGGTGACTTCGTCGGTTCCGCTCAGCGATTGCAGGCTCGTACCGCCGACACCTATCACTCCGGGCTGGCCAGCCGGGTCGTCGACGGCGAGCCAGGAAGCACGGTTGTCGAGCCGATAGCAGTCGGCCGAGCCAGAGTCGCCTGACGCAGCGAACATTGTTTGCCCCTGCGCCGCCATCTTTTGGAATACGAGTGCTTCACTTTCCAACTCGCTGTCGGTCAGTGCATATTCGCAGAGCCCCCAGCTGGTACTAACGATTTGAGCAACATTTTCCGTCGCGATCGCGTTGTAAACGTCCAAAACGTCCGCAACGGTCGCCCCGTATGAACCTTGGTAGACGCGGATATTCGCTTCTGGTGCTAGGCCAATAATGTCTTCGATGTCCAGAGCTGCTTCCCCGACCATGGGATTGCTTCCTGGTCCACCGTCGACATCGACGGCAGTTACGGTTGCAGACGTTCCGTAACAGGTTTGATATGCCTGAATATCGGCCGGGTCGTAGCCTTCGAACTCAACGAGCGCGACCGTAATCCCGGAACCATACTGCCCGGCGTCGTGATACGACGAGAGGCCGTAATAGTCGGCGAGTTCATTCGCGGTGTATGGCGCTCCTGGTGTGAGGCTAGCCGCCACGCACGGTTGTGGACTGGCCGCGCTGTGCGGTCTGACGCCAGCAGTTCCCGTCAGCGCACTGGATGCAGCCGGAGCCGGTCGGCTCACCTGGGCAAGCGTGTCGAGCCCTACGATTCCGTTGACGTAAGACGCGGTGGACAGCGGCAGTCGTGGTGTCGCGGAGTTCGCTCTCGCAATGCGTCCCGACGGTAGCCGGTATTGCTTTAGGTCGACCCCAAGAGCCGACTCAACTTGCTTTGCGGTGCCAGAAACCTTCATCGCGAATCCATCTGTGCGATCAACGCGCAGCCCGAGTCTCATCAGTTCGCCTTGTACTTCGGCGATCGCAGTCGGTGTGGGACCGAAACGAGCGTCGAATTCGCCGGTCTGGAGGAACTTGCGATACTGCGGTGACCCAGGAGTCGAGACCTGCTGCACGAACGCGTCGAGTGCGGCCCGGTTACGCGGCTTCAGCACGACGTCGAACGAGATTTTCTCGTTGGACGGAAGGGCGCCGAGCGTCGATGCACCATGAGGAAATAACGGAGCCGAGCCGACGGGAACGAGTACTCGACCGCTGTCTGATGTCGACGCGAGCGCCGGAGACGCGGTGGCGACAAGGGCGATGGCCGCGATTGCGGTCATGATGAAGTGGCTGCGTCGGTGCAGGCGCATGGCTCCCCCGGACTAGGCGGCGGCTTGGCGCTAGCTGCATCGGCCGAAGCGGTGCGCGGCTTGAACAGCTACGTTGAGGAACGTCGCAATTGTCCTGGTTAGGTGAGCGCATGTCTGGGCGGCGCGCCGAGGCCGAACGCCACCAATACGTGTAGCCCGGAATGACTAAGGCAGAACGGGACCGGCGAAAAATGCGTTCAGCTGAACGCCCTTGCATCTGCCGGCGGTACGGGAATGGCGTTCGTCCTGCCGGTAGTGCGGGTCATGGGTTCACTGCCGGTTGAGTACGCCGCGGGGCAACGCTCTGCACTAGCCACCGGTCAGATCGAGCGTCACACGACCCCGCACGCGATGATGGTTTCGTGGACGTGAGCCCTCGCCTGACGCGATGGATCGAGACGAACTTCCCTCACGGAAGCGTCGAGCCGGTCCTGCAAGCCCTGCGCGATCTACGGCCCGGCGTCGTCGCGGGTCAAGACCCTGAACGGATACAGGCGTCGCTCGTCATCCGCACAGGTGGCGACTGGCAGGCCTTTCGGCAGCGGCTTGCGCTCGCTGAGACGGACTGGCGTGATTCCCTTGCCGGAGCCGGTCTGGGCAACGAGGACTGGCGGGAATGCCTAAACGCCGTACTCGGGAACGTCTAGTAGCGCGCCGCTCCACGAACTCTCGACTCCTCGCGAATCGGCGCGATTACCGGCGTTCGATGGCGAGGTCATTCCGCTGAACGCCGTCCGGGCCGGTGATGCATTGTGACGAAACGCACCATCGACCCGGACGGCGTGTATTTCTAGGGCAGCGAACTTAGGTGCGGATAGATGGTGTTGACGAAGTTGTAGCTAGCGTTCGCGTCCCAGTTGATGTCCCAGTCCATCGCGCCGCGAATACTCCAGTGCGACGGCGGCACGAACGACCCGCAGTGAGTGCCGGTTGCCAAGCAATCGAGTGCGTTGTTTACCACGGACGGCGAAACAGCGCCACCGCCCGCACCGCTCGAGTTCGCCGGCAAGCCGAGGCCGACTTGGCTCGGCGCGAGACCGCCTTGCAACTCGATGCACGCGAGCGCTGTCAAGAAATCTTCGCTGCCTTGGGAGTACACCTTGCCGTCGCAACCGAGCATGCTGCCCGAGTTGTAGAACTGCATGTTCACGATGGTCAAGATGTCTTTGATGTTCAAGGCCAGCTTGAAATACTCCGTGCCGGTCGATTGCATGTCGATCGTTTGCGGAGCCAGCGTGATGATGAGGTTCGGCCCGGCCATCGACGACAACGACCGCAACGCTTGCGACATATACGTTGAGTTGACGCCGTTCTCGAGGTCGATGTCGACGCCGTCGAAACCGTACTGCTGCATGATCGACCACACGCTGTTCGCGAAGTTGCTCGCGGACGCCGAGTCGCTCACGCTGATCGCGCCGTTTTGGCCACCGACCGACAGAATTACTTTGCGGCCTTGCGAATGCAGCGTCGCGATGTCGGCCTTGAAGTCGGCGTCGGAGTAGCCGCCGATTGCCGACGACAGTTGCGAATCCAGGCTGAACGACACCTGTCCAGGCGTACCAGTCGCGTTGCCGAACGCGACCGCCACAATGCCGTAGCCACTCGGAACATCACTCAACCGCAATGCCTTCGCGCCGTTGCCCGTGAAGTCTTGCCAGTAACCGGTAATCAGGTGCGCCGGCAGGTTTCCGTTGGACGGCGGCGTTGGCGACGACGTCGGCGTCGGGCTCGGCGTGGGCGTGGGCGTGGGCGTGGGCGTGGGGGTTGGTGTTGGTGTCGGGGTCGGCGTCGGGCTCGTACCGCCATCGCACGCGCCTAGGTCTTTCCACACGCCCCATTGGCCAGTCGTGCCAGGCTCTTCCCCTTGTGTCCACCACTGCGCCTGCCACTGGTGGCCGTTCCAGCTCACGACGTCGCCGTTCGTGTAAACGGCGGTGCTGTTCCATGTCGGTGCGGTGCACGAGCCGGACGGCGTAGACGAAGGTGTCGGCGTGGGCGTCGGTGAAGGTGTCGGTGACGCCGTAGGTGTCGGGGTCGGAGTCGGCGTGGGAGTAGGCGTAGGTGACGTCGTCCCGCCACTACCGGGCAGATTGAAGTCGTCGGCGTAGAACGTGCCCTGGCCGTACCAGCCGTGCACGAAAATTGTGACCGACGTGGTGTTCGCGCCCGTCGTGAAGTTGTCGGTGAGTTGCGCGTACGCGCCGCCCGTACCCGGCGTCCAGTTGTTCGTATCGCTCGTGCCTGTTCCGGTGACTCCGATGTACACGTACGAGCCGTTCACATATGCGGATAGCGTGTAGGCCGTATTCGGCGTCACCGACACGGTCTGCGTGCACTGCGCGGTGTCGCTGCTTGACGTCGCGCCTTGCAGAGCGTAGCTGCCGCTGTGGGCGTGGCCAGTGACCGCCGAGTCGATACTCGAGCAGCTCCACCCCGAAAGATTTCCGGATTCGAATCCGGAATTAGTGACGACATTCGTTGCCGCGCTCGCCGACGAGACCGCGAGCAGCGCGACGGCGGCAACAGCGGTGCCCGCCGTCGCCGCGGCCGCTATCACAGAACGGATATTGCGCACGACCGAAACTCCATTCCGCGCGTGCGCGTGCACGCGCTGAGCGTCAAGACAGACAGTCGGCACGCCCCTGGGCTGCCGAGCACCCATCCGGCACCGTGCGCAAGTCGCGGAGCCGCGCGTCCCCGTTGATGCTCTTCAACCGTGCTTGCATCGCACTCAATAGGACTAGACCAATCCTGTCAAGAGGTCGCGTGGT
The DNA here is from genome assembly GCA_040255675.1 of Actinomycetales bacterium. GTDB lineage: Bacteria > Actinomycetota > Actinomycetes > Acidothermales > Acidothermaceae > JBDZVM01. The sequence goes on from JBDZVM010000020.1 coordinate 57,608, forward strand.
GTTTTATCGAATCGGTAACCGGAGCGCGGCTGGACAGTAGGCGCCGACCCGAAGCCGCCGCTAATTCGCCGTCCGACATGAGCCATGAACGGCTTCACCCCGCCATGAACGGCATGCAGGCCATTCGTCGTGAGATAGAGCCGTTCGTGGCGCCGAGGCGCCGAGTTGTTGTGTCGCGAAGCCTTCACGCTCACCGCGGTGCTTTCGGTGCGGCAATCGGCGAGCAGTTCGCGAGCTTTGCAAATTCTTGACGATGTTGTGGCTGCTGTTTTGTTGACCTGTTTGCCCGATTCGGGGGGTAGGGTTCGATCCGGAAATTGGACTAGTCCAATCCAAATGGTCTAGGCCAGTCCCTGAGCACGAATGGGCAACACCCCACTGACTCAGCCTTTCGGAGGGATCGTGCACATCAGAAAGAGAGTTGCGCTCATCGGCGCCGCAATCGCGGCACTCCCGGCGGCCGCCGTCGGGTTCGTGCCAGGAGCCATGACAGCCGCACACGCGTCGACCGGCGGCATCAAGGTCGGCTATTACGACCAGTGGTCGATCTACACCAACGCGTTCTATCCCAAGAATCTCGACACCTCAGGAATGGCAGGCAAACTCGACTACCTGATTTACGACTTCGAGAACATCAACCCGACGACGCTGCAATGCTTCGAGGCCACCAAGTCAACCGACCCAGACCCGGCGGGGGAGAACGACCCGAACGCCGGTGACGGCGCGGAAGACCAGTTCGCCGACATGGACAAGTCGTTCGGCGCCGACATTAGCGTCGACGGCACGGCGGACGCCTACGGGCAGCCGGTCGCCGGCAACTTCCATCAACTGCAAGAGCTCAAAGCGAAGCATCCGAACTTGAAAATCCTGCTTTCGATCGGCGGCTGGACCTACTCAAAGTATTTCTCCGACGCGGCAGCGACCGATGCAAGCCGAAAGGCGTTCGTGAGCTCCTGCATCGACATGTTCATCAAGGGCAACCTGCCGAAAGACTCGTCGGGCTACGGCGGTCCTGGCACGATCGCGGGGCTGTTCGACGGGATCGACATCGACTGGGAGTACCCGGGCTCGAGCGGAGGCCACCTCGGCAACCACTACAGCCCGAACGACACGGCCAACTTCACCGCACTGTTGCAGGAGTTTCGCACCGAACTCGACGCGTACGGCGCCTCGGTCGGCCGCAAGATGTACTTGTCGGCGGCACTGCCGAGCGGTCAAGACAAAATCAAGCTCGTTCAAACTGACAAGATCGGATCGATCCTCGACTTCGGCGACGTCATGACCTACGACATGCACGGTGCCTTCGACGGGAACGCGGCGACCAACCTTCAAGACCCGCTGTTCGAGTCGCCGAACGACCCGAGCAACCCCGTTGCGCCTGGCCAAGAGCACTACACCATCGACAACGCCATCAAAGCCTGGACCAAAGGTGACGCCACCTATGGCATCTCCGGCGGGTTTCCCGCCAACAAACTGACCATGGGGATTCCCTTCTACTACAGGGGTTGGACGGGTGTACAGGCGGGCAGTAATCACGGTCTTTACATGCCGGCGACCGGTGGATCGCCACCCATGACCGACTCGGGTTCCGTGCCCGGCATCGCGATGTACAAGGAAATAAGCAATATCGTGACCAATCCGGCCGACACGTTCTTCGACCCGGTCACGGATTCCGCCTACTTCTACGACGGTAATAACTGGTACAGCGGCGAATCGGCACAGTCCATTCAAGTGCGCGCTGACTACGTGCACTGCAACGGGTTGGCCGGCGTCATGATGTTCTCGATGTACGACTTCAACCCGTCGGGTCCGTACACGCTCTTCGACGATGTAGTGAACGACGTCAACGGGACGACGACCACGTGCCCGAGCGGGAGCCCTCCGCCGACCGGCACTCCGACTCCGACGTCGTCCGCGACGACAACCCCGACTCCGACGTCGACTCCCACTGCGACAGCTACCCCGACGCCGACGCCGACGGGTGGGTCGTGCGCGGCGCCGACCTGGAGTTCGTCCGCGGTTTACACCGGTGGCGATGTGGTGAGTTGGAACGGTCACCAGTGGAAGGCGCAGTGGTGGACGCAAGGCGAGGAGCCGGGCACCACGGGTCAGTGGGGTGTGTGGACGGATTTGGGTGCCTGTTCGGGCGGCGGTACGCCGACGCCGACGCCGACGCCGACGCCGACGCCGACTCCGACACCGACGCCCACGCCCACGCAGACATCGAGTCCGACACCGTCACCGAGTCCGACGGGTTCGATTCAGGCGTGGGCGCCGAATACGGCGTACACGGTCGGCGACGAGGTGACCTATGAGGGTGTGACGTACAAGTGTCTCCAGTCGCACACCTCGCAGGTCGGCTGGGAGCCGCCGAACGTGCCCGCCCTGTGGCAACCCGTCTGACGTGAAAGAGAGCTGAGGTCAGCTCACGATTCACGACTGCCTGCTGCCCGCGTCACCGGGCAGCAGGTTCGAGGCGGGGCCGATCTGGTACCCCTGGCGTCGGCCCCGCCTCATGTCTCCCTTGCGCCTGCGGTAGTTGTGAATGCCGTGTCATGAGTTCGTCACAAATCCGACTGCAACCAACGCCGTGAGTGCGGCGTCGTTGTCGCTGAAAGACGCGACTCGCCGCGTGCGTTGCTGTACCTGTGCCGAGTCGCGTCCGATGCCAGAATCTGGCTGGTACGGACGACGGGACGGCGAGTGTGAGACTGACGCCTAGAAGCGCTGGCAGCATCCCCGCTCGTGCCATGACCGGAATTCGGCCGGGCGACCCTGCTCGAGCGACATCGAGTCGGCCCGCGATCGACCTGGTACCCACGCGTAAGGCGAGGCTCGGTGGCCTTGATGGGTTGCGCGCGATCGCCGTCATCGGCGTCCTGCTCTTCCATGGCGGTGTGCCGTGGCTGCCGGGCGGATTCCTTGGCGTCGACCTCTTCTTCGTCATTTCCGGGTTTCTGATCACCTGGCTGCTGATCGCCGAACGCCAACAGCGCGGGCGCATCGCGTTGGGCCGGTTCTACGTGCGCCGCGCCCGACGACTGCTGCCGGCGCTGGCCGCCATGGTGGCGACGACGACGGTGTTCATGGCCGCGTTCTTTCGCGGCGATCTCGCGCAGGCGCGCGGCGACATTGGCGCTGCCGCGGGCTATTTCTCTAACTGGTGGTACGTGCTGCACCACCGCTCCTACTTCGTGGCGGCGGGTCGGCAGCCGCCATTTCAGCATCTGTGGTCACTCGCGGTCGAAGAGCAGTTTTATCTCATCTGGCCCGTGCTGATCATCGTTTTGCTGATCGCGAGGGTGCGATTGTCGGCGATTTTCGCGGTAGCGACGATCGGCGCGGTCGCGTCGGCGCTGTGGATGCGCAGTTTGGCGATCGCGGGGAATGTTCCGTTCGACACCGACTCTTCGCGGTTGTACTTCGGCACTGACACGCACGCGAGCGCGCTGCTGCTCGGCGCGGCGGGCGCGGCGCTGATGGCCGCGTTGGCGAGGCGTCGCGCCCGCACCTATCGAGAGGTGAGCCCGACGACGAACCTCCTCGCCGACATCGCCGGACTGGCGGCGCTCGCCGCCGTCGTCTGGATCATGCACGCGCGCAGCGAGGTGAGTCCCGAGCTTTATCGCGGCGGGTTCTTCGTGTTCGCGCTGGTCGCGCTGGTCGCCGTGGTTACCGTTTCACTGCCGGGCAGCCTGCTCGGCGCCGTCCTCGACTTCCAGCCGTTGCGCTGGATCGGCACCCGCTCTTACAGCTTGTATTTGTGGCACTGGCCTGTGTTCGTCTACACCCGTCCTCGGCTCGACTGGTCGCTGCACGGTTGGCAGGCGCTTGCCGTCCGGCTCGCGCTGACCGTGGTGTTGACCGAGCTGGCGTTTCGGCTCGTAGAGCGGCCGATCCGCGAACGCGGCCTGGTCGACTACGTGCGACATGGGCCGGGCCTGCGCTTGCGGCGTCCCACCTCGCGTCCGGCTTGGGGTGCCGCGACTCCCGTGCTCGGAGCGGTGTGCGGCTTGGTCCTGGTGATCGGCTTGACGACGGCGGTCACGCATTACCGGCCCGCCTCGCCGAGTGGTCACGACGTGGCGGCGGCTCCGGTCGCCTCGCCGTCGTCCGCTTTCCCTTCGATGTTTTCGCCGTCGCCGTCGTTGCCGTCGAGCCCGTCGTCCGCGATCAGCTCGTCGCCCGCGTCGCCGTCGCCCTCGGCCACCAAGGCGCCGCCGCCAAAGCAGACCACCCCGACTCAGCCGAAGCCGACGAAGAAGGCGGCCGGCCCGCCACCACCGGGCACCGAATCGTCGACGCCGCCCGCGATCCCGCCCGGACCTCCGCCGCCCGTCAGCGCCGTCGGCGACTCGGTGATGATCGACGGCGAGGTGGCGCTGCAGCGCGACTGCCCCGGAACCGAGGTGTACGCGGTCGTGGGCTGGCAGGCGACGTCGGTGTTCGCGCAGATCGACAAGCTGCGGGTGGCAGGGCACCTCGGCAACATCGTGGTGATCGGCACAGGCACTAACGGTGTGGTCGAGGGCAAGGCGCTTGATGCGGTGCTGACGTCACTCGCCGACCGGCAGCGGGTCGTCGTGATCAATAACTATATGGACCGCGCCTGGCAGGCACCGAACAACGCGATGTTCCCCCAGGTCGTCGCGACGCACTCCAACGCCGTGCTGGTTGATTGGTACTCCGCCGCCAGCCACCACCCGGAATGGTTCGGGTCTGACGGCGTCCATCTGTCACCGAGCGGTCGGCAGCCCTACGCCGACATGATCAAGGATGCCGCCGGCTGCTAAGCCACTGCGCGGGGAATACTGCGCGGCGCGGTTCGCCTTATGCAGGCACCACCGAATGGCGGAGGAGACCAAGAGGAGATCATGGGCATCCACCGGCTCAATCATGCGGTTCTTTACGTGCGCAACCTCGACGAGAGCGTGCGGTTCTACACCGAGGTGCTCGGCTTTCGTGTCGTGCCGATGGCACCCGACGGTTTTCGCGGCGCGGCGTTCTTGCAAGCGCCGAACTCCACCAATGACCATGACCTCGGCCTGTTCGAGATCGGCGCAGGTGCAGCGCCGTCTGGCGCTGGCCGGTCGACCGTCGGCCTTTACCACCTGGCCTGGGAGGTCGACACCCTCGACGAGCTTGAGCGGATCGCGGGCGCGCTGCTCGCGGCAGGTGCGCTCGGCGGCACGTCAGACCACGGCACCACGAAGAGCCTGTACGGGCGCGACCCGAACGGGCTCGAGTTCGAAATCGTCTGGCTGATCCCGAAAGATCTGCTGGACGACGACGCGCTTGCCGCGCGAAAACGCATCGAGCGGCTCGACCTTGCGAAGGAAAAGGCGCGTTACGGCGCGACGACCCAAGGTGGCGTCGGAATCTCGCGGGTCGGCGCCTAGCGAGTCGGGTTTGGGATCCAGGCTCTGAGCTTACGGAGCAAAGCTGCCGCACGGCGTCGCGCTACGCGAAGTCGGCTAAAGCCGGTGTTGCCGCGCCGAAGCGCTCGAAGAGGTCGCACCACCCCGAGGGGGTGATGAGTAGTGGCGAGCCCGTGAACGCACTAAAGCCGTTTGCGTAGCGAAGGGCATGTGTCATCGCGAAGTCGCCGCGCCTGGCGACGCAACGACCGTCGCGGGCAATGACGGGAAATACGGTAGGGAAGAACTTCGGCTCGCACTCGAACTCCCATTGTTTTAAGCCAAGCCGAGACATCGCGAGCTCGGCCGCGTCGTCGTCGCCCCATGCCGAACCGATTGACGTATCGAACGGCACGCAAGCTCGCAAGCGCTGGTCGCCCGACGGGTTGTCGACGAGGGTGAGCATTGAAACTCCGGTTACTAGCCCGTGGCTGGTGATTAGCTCGCGCAACAGAGCGGCTGGGTCGCGCAAATCCCAGTGATCGAGAGCATCCATCTTCATGACGACAACTTTGCCTGGAAGTTGTTCGCGCCACGTAGTGTTGCGTCGCGGCTGTGGACAGTGCGGCGAGTATCCACAGATCCGGAGTTTGAACGGGCGAGCCTCATCGCGAATCCGCGAAAGTATGTGCAAACGGTGAGCGCGACAGGAGCACTGCCATGGGGTATACGACAGACTTCGTTGGGTACGTCCTGATTGATCCGCCGCTAAACATAGAGGAGTGCGAATACCTCACTGCCTTTACGCAGACGCGGCGTTGGTTTCGGCAAGCCGGCCCATACGTTGTGCTCGACAATCCAGCTGTCGAAGAACCGTGCGAAAGCGTGGAGCGCTACAACACTCCATGGCCGGGCGAGCCGAGCCTGTGGTGCCCGTGGAGGCCGTCTCTCGACGGTACCTGCCTAGCTTTCGACGGGATCGAAAAGGCATATCGGCCTGTGGAGTGGATGCGCTACCTCATCTCACATTTCTTGCGACCGGACGCCGAAGCGTCGATGACGATGCTGCCCGAGTTCGAGCAGTTTACGTTCGACCACATTGTCGACGGCGTCATCGTCGGGTGCCGGCGCGACACCGGGCGGATGTTCGCGATCGAGGTCGCCAGCAATGTCGTCGAAGAGCGTGTGCTCATGCGGGGCGCGCCAGAGGAAGATTGGGGTCCGCTGCCTTACCAAACGGCCATCGATACTGTGCTGCCTGCGCGCCGTCGACTCAGTTGACCGTATAAAGGTACTACTATATGGACATGCCAAAAGAGAAGGTCACGTTGACCCTCGATGCCGAAAATCTGGCGGCGTTGCGCAGCCTGGTCGGGCCGAGAAGCCTTTCAGCGTCTGTCGATGCGGCGATCTCGGCGCGGGTAGCACTGCTCACACATCTCGCCGCCGTCGACGAGTGGATCGCCGAGATGGATGCCGATCATGGGCCGGTGCCTTCCGAAACGCTCGAATGGGCGGCTCGATTGGTCGACGACTGGGAGGCCTCACGCGAAAATCCGAAGACGTCGAAGCGAGTGTGGTGATGCTCGTACTCGATAGTGAGGCGCTCTCGGCGCTCGCACGCGGACCAGTGGGGCGCCGAGATAAAGTGCGTGCCCTTGTCCACGAAATGCGCCGCCGGGAGCGGCCGATCGCAACCGTGGCTGCCGTGCTTGCTGAGGTCGTACGGGGAAGGCCCGCCGACGCGGCCGTGTTTTCCGGGCTCCGTCGAGAACGCGTCGTCGTGCATCCCGTCGACACCCGGGTGGGGGTTCGCGCGGGCCAACTGCTCGGCGCAGTTCGCGCGGGATCCGAACGGGCAGTCGACGCTTTCGTCGTGGCCGTTGCCGAACAGGGAGGAGGGGCGTTGGTGGCTACCGTCGACGCGCGCGACATGAGGCGGCTTGCGCAGCATTGCGACGGCGTCAGCATCGCTGACCTCACGCGCTGACTAACCGGCGAGCGCGACGATCCCGCCGAGCAGCGCAGCCATACTGGCAGCGAGGTAATACATCAAACTCCCAGAAGCTGATCGGCGAGACAGCCTCCGGCGCGGCCGCAAGCGCCGCGCATGCGGTCGGTGCGGCGCGACTGCCGGCGCGGGACCGAAGGCAAGCAGCACCACGGCCAAGAGCGCAGCCCCCGCCGCGATCGTCACTCGTGTAGCGAATGCTAGTTGCATGGGCGCCACCTCGTTGTGACCTATTTGTGCTCTAGCCGGAGGTTTAGCAAACCTCCGACGGGGTCTCATCCGGTGGCCAGTGCGACGATGGTCCGCATGAGTGATCAACCGCTGCGGGTAGCTGTCATCGGATACGGGCTCGGCGGCGCCGTCTTCCACGCGCCTCTGATCGCGTCGACCGCTGGAATGCGGGTGGCGTTCGTCGTCACCGGCAACCCGGAGCGTGCTGCCGACGTCCGGGCAAAATACGACGGTGCCGAGGTCGTCGCATCGGCTGACGAACTCTGGTCGCGCGCCGACGACATCGATTTGGTCGCTATCACGAGTCCGAACACCGAGCATGCGCCGCAGGCACTTGCCGCGATCGAAGCCGGGCTGCCGGTGGTCGTCGACAAGCCGTTCGCGCTGTCGGTGTCGCAGGCGGAGAACGTGGTCGCAGCAGCAGCGGCTGCGCGCGTTCCGTTGAGCGTGTTCCAAAACCGTCGATGGGACGGCGATTTCCTGACAGTGCGGCGCTTGGTCGATGCCGGCGAACTCGGCGACGTGACGCGATTCGAGTCACGTTTCGAACGGTGGCGCCCCGAACTCAAGGGCGGATGGCGCGAGGCCGGTGGCTTCGCCGAAGGTGGTGGCTTGCTTTTCGACCTCGGCCCACATCTGATCGACCAGGCTCTTTCGCTGTTTGGCCCGGTGATTCACGTGTACGCGGAGATCAGCCAGCGCCGTCCAGGCATTAACTCGGACGACGACACGTTCGTTGCCTTGATGCACGAGAATGGCGTGCGTTCGCATTTATGGATGAGCGCGGTGGGTTCTCAATTGGGTCCGCGCATGAGAGTGCTCGGTTCGCGTGCGGCGTACGTGAAATACGGTCTCGACGTCCAAGAAGACGCGCTTCGAGCCGGACGTCGTCCCGATCGCGAACCGCAATGGGGAAGTGAACCGTCGTCGATGTGGGGTGAAATCGGCGTGCCGGGGGAGACGCGATCGGTCGAGACCGAACGTGGTGCGTATCAAGAGTTTTATGCCGCCATGGCAGCGGCGGTTCGCGGCGAAGGCCGAGTGCCAGTCGATCCTCGTGATGCGATCGAGGGCTTGCGCGTCATCGAGGCAGCAAGGCGTTCTCAGACTGATGGCAAAGTGATTACGTTATCGGCACTTGGTTACCGGTGATGCCACGCCAGGTCAACCCCAGCTAGCCGAGGTGCCGCTCAGGTTTACAACGCCGGCGGACGGAAAGTTGGCTTGGCAACAATTTGCCGACGATCTCCCGTCGTCGGCAAATTGCAAGGAACAGCAGCGTTAGGCCCCGCAGCCTTGACCCTCTAGGCACGAAGGTTCTCCACGTTGGTGAAATAGACGCGCTCTAGGCCGTCGGCCTCGGCCTCGAATGAATACCTCCGCTCATCACGCAGAATCGCCTCGGCCACTTCGTCGCTGGTAACCGTTGGTTCGTCAGGCCAGTGCCCGGCCCACACCTGTATTCGCTTTGCTCGCAGAAGATCAACCAGGGCGGTCGAGATCTTCTCGAAATGGTGATAGTCCTCCCCGAGGTCGCGGACCTCGGGCGTCTCCCGAATCTCTGGCAGCGGAATCAAGTCCTCTAACCCGAGTTCCAAGAGCGCCTCGTGAATCGGCGTCAGCTCCGTCATGGCGACCCGAGGGGAATGCGCAAGCCAGCGAACGGCCCGCCGAAGAATCGTAAGTATGCGCCGCCCTTGATACCCGCCCGGCCAGCGACGCCGCTGGGCAGCACTCGGAAGCCCACTGATCCATTCGTTGCTGGCACGTAGTAGCGAATAGCCGGATTCGTCGCACCGGCTTTGCCCGGCAGGATATCGTAGCCAGCGTTCCGCGCCAGATCATCAACCTGGCTGGGTGTCAGCCCTTCCAGCGCCTTTGGATCCTGCAGAATGTCGGCGGACGAGATACAGCTGTTGTGGACAAGGACGGGCGTGGTGCCCGCGTAGTAGGTGTGGATGCCGTCGATCTGCAGGTTGTACGCGGTCAAGGTCCGCCCGTAAATATGCTCGCCCGCGATGGTGAGGGTCCGGCCGTCGGCGCTGAGGACTTTGTGACCGACGGGCAAGTCGATGGCATCGGTGAAGGTGCCCGTGGTGGCGTCCCAGAATGGATGGCGATCAGTGCTGCGGATCACCGATCCGTCGCTGAAGATGAGGTCCACCATCGTGTGTCTGCCGCTGTGCCGTATCAGCGCGGCCACTGGGCGTGCGGCTGTCTGACCGGTCTGCGGGTCGGTGGCGAGCACTTTGTCACCCACCTTGACTTTGGAGATTAGCTCTTCGCTACCGTCCGCCATGGTGACCGGCGTATCGGCGGTAAAGCTGTTCAGGCATGACTCTGCAGCATCGCCCACGAGCGAGCCGCTACCTACTGCCGCAGCGTCCTCGGCTGCACCCGTCGATAGTAGGTCGCTGACGCCGCCTGCGATTCCGGTGGCGAGTCCCACGGTTCCGGCTACGCCTGCTGCGCCTTGGAATCCGTATTTGAGTTGCGTGCTGACGGACAACCCTTGTTCAGCGGCTTGCCATTCGTTGTAGTAGCCGTTGATCGCCTGGTAGGCGGGGTCGAATCCCATGACCAGGCTGGCGTAGACGCTGTTGCCCTGGTCGCGCGCCGCCGAGTAGACCTCCATGCCTTGGTAGACCGGGTCGTAGCTCATGACGAGTGAGTCCCAGACGCTGTTGCCGCAGGCGATTTTCTTTTGGACCGGGTCGGAGAAGATGTTGCCCTTGGTCCAGAAGTTGCCGCTGAACGGGTTGATCGCCGGGCCGAGGCCGGTCGGGTCGGTCACGTTGACGGGGTCACCTAAGGCGTAGCCGTACGCCGCGTGTGTCAAGGCGAGCGCCGGGTCGGCTGAGATGAATTGGCTGGTGGCCGGGTCGAGGTAGCGGGCTTGTAGGTATTGCCAGCCGGTGCCGGGGTCGGTGTAGGCACCGGCG
>JBDZVM010000021.1:0-67972 GCA_040255675.1 Actinomycetales bacterium
TTTGTGACAGGTCGCCTTTGGCGACGGCGGTCGCGACTTGGGCGATGTTTCGCACTTGGCCGGTGAGGTTTCCGGCCATCGAGTTGACCGATTCGGTGAGGTCGCGCCAGGTGCCGGCTACGCCGGGAACCTCCGCCTGACCGCCGAGTTTGCCTTCGCTGCCCACCTCGCGGGCGACCGTGGTGACCTGTTCGGTAAACAGCTGAAGCGTGTCGGTGAGACTGTTGATCGTGTCGGCGAGGGCGGCCACCTCGCCGGCGGCGTTGATGGTGATCTTTTGTGACAGGTCGCCGCGAGCTACCGCACTCGTGACTTGCGCGATATTGCGCACCTGAGCGGTCAGGTTCGCCGCCATACCGTTGACGTTGTCGGTCAGTTTCTTCCAGGTACCCGCGACGCCGGGAACGTCAGCTTGGCCGCCGAGCTTTCCTTCGGTGCCGACCTCACGGGCCACGCGGGTCACTTCGTCGGCAAACGACGAAAGCTGGTCGACCATCGTGTTCACGGTGGTGCCGATGCGAAGAAACTCGCCCTTGACAGGTTGACCGGCGATCTCGAGCGCCATGTGCTGTGTCAGGTCGCCCTCGGCGACCGCCGCGATGACGCGCGCGACCTCGGTAGTCGGCCGCACGAGATCGTCGATGAGCGCGTTGATCGCGGCCGCTTGGGTCGACCAGGTGCCCTCCGCGCCCACTTCGTCGAGCCGTTCGGTCATGCGGCCCTCGCGGCCGATGACTCGGCTGGCGCGCAATAGCTCACGGGTGCGTCGCTGATTCAGCGTGCCGAGGCGGTTCAGCTGCGCGACAACTTGCCCCATCATTCCGTCGCGCGGCTGCAACCTGACGTTGAAGTCGCCCGCGCACAACTGTTCCAGCGCCACCAAGATTTCGGCGAGCTCTCCATCGCTCGCGTCCGGCGTGGTGCGAGCTACGACGGTCTCGTCGACCTCATCGGCTGCCATGGTCAACCCTTCGGTGGTCAAAGCGCAGTCGTACACGCGGGGCTGCGCGGTCGCGACGTGGCCTTTTTTGGGCACCGCCGTAGATCGGCGGTGAACGGCACGCCGAAATCGCCATTGTGGACGCCGAAGAGCAGGACTCAATGCGCAGTCGGCGTACCGCCGTGGCGCTTTTACCCCACGGTGACGCCATACTCACCTCGCGGCGAGATTTTCATTCTTCTTTGTGATCGGCGACCACTTTGGCGGCGAGTTGGCTCGGCATCGGCTCGTAGCGCAAGTGGTGCCGGGTGAACGTGGCCGTGCCGTGCGACAACGACCTGAGGTCGACGGCGTAGCGGGTGATCTCGATCCGCGGCACCTCCGCCTTGACCAGCGAACGGCCCCGGCCGACGTTTCCGGGCGTTCCGATCGGCTCGGTTCCGGTGACCCGCCCGCGCCGTCCGGACAAGTCGCTCATGACCGCCCCGACGTAGTCGTCGGCGACGAGCACCGACACTTCGTCGACCGGCTCGAGCAGCAGCATCTGCACGGACTTTGCCGCTTCCTTGAGCGCGAGCGCGCCGGCCATCTGGAAGGCCATGTCGGAGGAGTCGACGGAGTGCGCCTTGCCGTCGAGCAGCGTGACTTGGATGTCGACGACCGGGTACCCCGCGACGACGCCTCGTTCCATCTGCGCGCGCACGCCTTTTTCCACCGACGGAATGAACTGTCTCGGTACGGCGCCTCCGAACACCTTGTCGACGAACGCGAAACCGGAGCCTTGTGGCAGCGGCTCGACCTCGACGTCGCACACGCCGAACTGGCCGTGGCCGCCCGACTGCTTCACATGCCTGCCGTGCCCGGTCGCCTTCGACGCGAAAGTTTCGCGCAGCGGCACGCGCAGCGACAGGGTTTCGACCTCGACGCCGTACTTGCTTTTCAGCCGGTCGAGCAGGACGTCGGCGTGGGCCTCGCCCATGCACCACAAGACGAGCTGGTGAGTCTCGGCATTCATCTCGACCCGCAGCGTCGGATCTTCCGCGGCGAGCCGCGAAAGCCCTTGCGACAGCTTGTCTTCGTCAGCTTTCGACTTCGCCCGGACGGCGACGGGCAGCAGCGGTTCGGGCATCTCCCACGGGCTCATTACCAGGGGATGCTCTTTGCCGGACAAGGTGTCGGAGGTCTCGGCGCGGCCGAGCTTGGCGATGGCCACGATGTCGCCCGCGATGCATTGCGAGACGGTGCGTTGCGTCTTGCCGAGCGGCGAACTCAACGTGCCGATGCGCTCGTCGACGTCGTGGTCTTCGTGTCCGCGTTCGACGAGACCGTGCCCCGAAACGTGCACCGTGGTGTCGGGCCGCAGGGTGCCGGAAAAGACGCGCACGAGCGACACGCGCCCGACGTAAGGATCGGAGGTCGTCTTCACCACCTCGGCGGCGAGCGGGCCGGAAGGATCGCACTCCAGGGCAGGCCGCGAAGAGCCGTCAGGGCCGGTGACCGCGGGCAACGGGTGCTCGAGCGGCGACGGAAAGGCGTGCGCCAACACCTCGAGCAACTCGACGGTGCCGAGACCGGTCAACGCGCAGGCGCCGAGCACCGGGTAGAACGTGCCGCGCGCCACGGCCTTTTCGAGATCGTCGACGATGACCTTCTGCTCGATTTGTTCGCCGCCGAGGTAGCGATCCATCAAGGTTTCGTCTTCGCTCTCGGCGATGATGCCCTCGAGCAGTTCGTCGCGCGCGGCCTGCGCGCCGGCGATCTCGTCGGAGGTCGCGGCGCGCACGTTCCGGCGTCCGTCCGCGTATTCGCTGACTTGCTGCGTGACGAGCCCGAGGAGGCTGGCGATCGGCTCCTCCTCTCCGCCGCGCACGGGCAGGTACAAAGGCAGCACGCCGCTGCCGAATGCCGATCGGCAGGCCCCGACGGTGCCGTCGAAGTCGGCTCGGGGTGAGTCGAGGCGCGTCACCACCACCGCGCGCGGCATGCCGACGTGCGCGCATTCGTCCCACAGCATCTGCGTCGCGCCGTCGATGCCGTCGGCGGCCGAGACGACGAACAGCGCGGCGTCGGCGGCGCGCAGGCCAGCCCGCAGATCGCCGACGAAGTCGGCGTAGCCGGGGGCGTCAAGCAGGTTGATCTTGACGCCGTCGTGGAAGACGGGCGCGAGCGCGAGCGAGATCGAGCGTTGTTGACGCACCTCAGCCTCGTCGAAGTCGGTGGTCGTCGTGCCGTCTTCGCCCCGACCCGCGCGAGGAATGGTTCCGGTCGCGACGAGAAGGGCCTCGACCAACGTGGTCTTACCTGAACCGGAATGGCCGACCAGCACCACGTTTCGGATGTTCGCGGGCTGGTCGGCCGTCGGTGCTGTGCCGGCGGCTCCAGCTGGTCCACCGGCGGTCTGCTTGTCTGCCATCAGGTCTCGCCCCTTTCACCTGTCCACTCCCGGTGATCGCGAAGGCTTCTTGGCGCCTAAGGCGGTAATAGTCTTCGTGATCACGGCCTTGAGTCGTGTGCGGAGACGTTCTGTCTCGACTCTCCACCCAAGGCGTCACGTGAACAAGCCCTTCACAGCCGGAGGCGAAAGGGGCGGCGGATACGATGAACGCACGGCCGAGGCAGCCGTGTCGGCCATACCTCACGAGCGAACGGGACGGACATGCTCAAGCGCGTGCGAGTGCCGTTGCAGCGCGTACTCCGCCCGGTCGGCGAAGCGCTGGCTCGCCGAGGCGTCAGCCCCAACGTCGTCACCGTCGTCGGCACGGTTTGCGTCACCGCGTCAGCGCTCGTGCTTTACCCGATGGGCGAGCTGTTTTGGGGCTCGTTCGCGATCACCATCTTCGTGCTCACCGACATGGTCGACGGCGCCCTGGCTCGGGCCCGCGGCACGACCGGACCTTTTGGCGCGTTCCTCGACTCGAGCCTCGACCGCGTCGCCGATTCCGCCGTGATCGGCGGCCTCGCCTGGTGGTTCGCCCGTGGCGGCCACGAGCCGATCATGCTCGCGCTGTGCTTGTTCTGCCTGGTGACCGCCAATCTCATCTCCTACACCCGCGCGCGCGCCGAAGGTCTCGGCCTGAGAGGCGACGTCGGCATCGCCGAGCGCACCGAACGCCTCATCGTGTTCTTGGTCGCCACCGGCTTTTCCGGTTTGGGCGTGCCCTACATCCAGGCGATCGGCTTGTGGCTGCTCGCCGCGGCCACGGCGATCACCGTCGGCCAGCGGTTTGTCGCCGTGTACCGGCAAGCACAGTCGCCGGCGGTCGAGCGTGACCGCTCGGATTCCCTGTCGGCTACGTGAAGTCGCGGCTGACGGCACGGGGCTCTGCCTTCGCGTACGCCGTTGCCGCCGCGATGGCCACCTGGCTGCCGGAGGCCGTCGTCCGGCGACTGTTCTGTTTCGGAGCCGACCTCGCGTGGCGCCGGCGTGGTCGCGGCGTGGTCCAGCTGGAGCGCAACCTTCGCAGGGTCGTCGGAAAAGCCATGCCGGACGACGAATTCGCCGCCCTTTCGAGGCGGGCCATGCGGTCTTACGCTCGTTACTGGCTGGAGTTTTTCCGGCTGCCGCGACTTGGCGAGCAGCGCATCGTCGGGCGCATGGCGGTCGAGGGCAAGGAGCATCTCGACGCCGCGATGGCGGCCGGTCGCGGCGCGATCCTCGCCTTGCCCCACAGTGGGAATTGGGACCACGCCGGCGCGTGGGTCGCCTACCAGGGCTACCCCTTCACGACCGTCGCCGAGCGGTTGAAGCCCGAGTCGGTGTTCGACCGATTCGTCGGCGTGCGGCAACGCCTCGGCATGGAAGTGCTCGCGCTGACCGGCAACGACCGCAACGTCTACGCGGTGTTGTTGCAACGGTTGCGCGAAGGCAAGCTGGTCTGTCTGGTCACCGAGCGCGACATGTCCGGCAGCGGGGTTGAGGTGTCGTTCTTCGGTGAGCCGATGACCATGCCGGCGGGGCCGGCGTCGCTGGCGCTTGCCACCGGCGCCGCTTTGCTTCCGGTGTGCGTCTGGTTCACCGACGGCGGCTGGCGGGGCGTGATCCGTCCGCCGATCGAGCCGCCCGCTGACGGCGATCGCCGGGCCAAAATCGCGGCGATGACGCAGCGGCTGGCTGACATTTTCGCGTGCGAGATCGCCAAGCATCCACAAGATTGGCACATGCTGCAGCGCCTGTGGCGCGCCGACCGCGCCCGAGCCGGCCGGGTGCCGGTCGAGTCAGGGACGACGCCGTGAGGGTCGGTCTCGTCTGCCCTTACACCTGGGACGTGCCCGGCGGCGTTCAGGCGCACGTGCACGATCTCGCGGTGGCGTTGATCGGCCTCGGCCACGAGGTTTCGGTCATCACGCCGGCCGACGACGACACTCCGTTGCCGCCTCATGTCGTCTCCGCCGGCCGGGCGATTCCGGTGCCGTACAACGGGTCGGTGGCGCGCATGGCGTTCGGGCCGCTGTCGGCGCGGCGGGTGCGGCGCTGGTTGCGTGAGGGCGCTTTCGACGTCGTCCATGTGCACGAGCCGGCGTCGCCTAGCCTCTCGCTGCTCGCGACTTGGTCGTTCGACGGCCCGTTAGTCGCGACCTTTCACACGTCGATCACGCGGTCGCGGGCGATGGCGGCCGCCTACGCGATATTGCAAACGGCACTCGAAAAGGTCAGCGGCCGCATCGCGGTTTCCGAGGCAGCGCGACGCACCCTCGTCGAGCATCTCGGCGGCGACGCGGTGCTAATTCCCAACGGCGTGGAGGTCGCCCGGTTTGCCGACGCGCGGCCGCTGCCGGGCTGGCCAGGCGAGGGCGGCGCACTCGGGTTTCTCGGTCGCATCGACGAGCCGCGCAAGGGATTTCCGGTCTTGCTCGAAGCCTTTGAGAATCTGGCGAAAAAGCGGCCAGGGCTGCGGTTGCTTGTGGCCGGCCCCGGCGACGGTGACGACGCCCGCGCGTCGTTGCCCGAGCCGTTGCGCGACCGCGTGACGTTGCTCGGCATGGTGAGCGAAACCGAGAAGGCCCGCATGCTCCACTCGGTCGATGTCTTCGTCGCGCCCAACATCGGCGGTGAGAGCTTCGGCATCGTGTTGCTCGAGGCGATGTCGGCCGGAACCGCCGTGCTGGCAAGCGATCTCGATGCCTTTTCCACGGTGCTCGAGGGGGGCGACGCGGGCGCCTTGTTCGAGACCGGAGACGCACGCGCCCTTGCCCACGCCGCGGCCGCCTTGCTCGACGACCCCGCTCGGCGTCTCGCGCTGGCCGGCCACGGCTTGGCGTGCGCCCGAGCCTACGACTGGTCGACCGTGGCGCGCGACGTCGTCCGGGTCTACGAAACCGTCGCGATCGACTCGTACGCGTCAGGAGGACGGTGATCCGGCATGCCATGGTGGTTTTGGGCGATCATCGCGTTCATCGTGGTGGCCTCTTACGTGGGCGCTACGAGCAACCGGCTCGACCGCTTGCACGGGCGCATCGACGCCACCCGCGCCGCGCTCGACGCCCAACTCGTGCGCCGATCGGCGGTCACGCTGGAGATTGCGGCGTCGGGGCTGCTCGACCCGGCCACCAGCGTGCTTCTCGCGAGCGCCGCGCATCAGGCGCGTGCCGATTCGGGTGATGCCCGCGAGGTCGACGAGAGCGAGCTCACCGAGGCTTTGCGCGCCGCCTTCGAAGAGGCTGACGTCGCGGCGACGCTCGTCGCCGACCCTTCGGGCCGCGAACTGCTCGGCGAACTCGACGCCGCCACCACCAAAGTGCCGCTGGCCCGGCGCTTCTACAACGACGCGGTGCGCGCCACGCTCGCCGTCCGAAAACATCGGGTGGTGCGCTGGCTGCGGCTCGCGGGCCGGGTGCCGGCGCCGATGTTTTTCGAGATGGACGACGAACCGCCGCCGCACCTCGCCTCGGCGTCCGCCATGTTGCTGGCCGATAACGGCGAGGCGGCTCCAGCGCCGTCCGACGTAAACTAAAGCCGTGGCCGGTCTTGGCCCGTTCTCCACTAGTTGCTCGCTGCGAGGTCTGCTGTGTCGACGGATTCCCCTAGCCCCTCCATCGGCACCGTACGCGTGAAGCGCGGCATGGCCGAGATGCTCAAGGGCGGCGTGATTATGGACGTCGTCACACCCGAGCAAGCCAAGATCGCCGAAGACGCCGGTGCGGTCGCGGTGATGGCGCTCGAGCGAGTGCCTGCCGACATCCGGGCGCAGGGCGGCGTGGCGCGTATGAGCGACCCCGACCTCATCGACGGCATCATCAACGCGGTCTCGATTCCGGTGATGGCCAAGGCGCGCATCGGCCACTTCGTCGAGGCGCAGGTGCTGCAGTCGCTTGGCGTCGACTACGTCGACGAATCCGAGGTCTTGACGCCTGCCGACTACAGCCACCACATCGACAAGTGGGCGTTCACCGTGCCATTCGTGTGCGGCGCCACCAACCTCGGCGAGGCGCTGCGGCGTATCACCGAGGGCGCGGCGATGATCCGATCGAAAGGCGAGGCCGGCACCGGCGACGTCTCGAACGCCACGACCCACATGCGGCAGATTCGCGACGAGATTCGCCGGCTGACATCGCTGCCTGAAGACGAGCTTTACGTTGCGGCGAAGGAACTTCAGGCGCCGTACGAGCTAGTGCGTGAGGTTGCTTCCGCCGGCAAGTTGCCGGTCGTGTTATTCACCGCCGGTGGCATCGCTACCCCGGCCGACGCCGCGATGATGATGCAGCTCGGCGCCGAAGGCGTTTTCGTCGGCTCGGGCATCTTCAAGTCGGGCGACCCGGCCAAGCGGGCAGCCGCCATCGTCAAGGCCACCACGTTCTACGACGACCCTGACGTCATCGCCAAGGTCTCGCGTGGGCTCGGCGAGGCGATGGTCGGCATCAACGTCGACGACGTGCCGGTCGACCACCGGCTGGCCACCCGCGGCTGGTGAACACGTCGCCACGCATCGGCGTCCTGGCTTTGCAGGGCGACGTTCGCGAACACCTGCGCGCGCTCGAAGCGGCCGGCGCTACGGCGCTTGCCGTTCGCCGTCCCGACGAACTCGACAGCGTCGACGGGCTGGTGATACCAGGTGGTGAGTCGACCACCATGTACAAGCTGGCGATCGCCTTTGACTTGCTGGAGCCGCTTCGCAAGAGGCTTGAAAGCGGTATGCCCGCGTTCGGGTCGTGCGCGGGCATGATCATGCTGGCCGACCGGGTGCTCGACGGCATCGAAGGCCAAGTCACGCTGGGCGGCCTCGACGTCACCGTGCGGCGCAACGCGTTCGGCCGCCAAGTCGATTCGTTCGAGGCTTCCGTCGATGTCGTGGGTGTCGTCGGCGAGCCGTTTCACGCGGTCTTCATTCGCGCGCCGTGGGTCGAAGAGTGCGGACCAAACGTCGAGGTGCTCGGGCGAATTTCCGGCGGAGCGTCGGCCGGTAGGATCGTCGCCGTTCGGCAGGGCGCGATCATCGCGACCTCCTTCCACCCGGAGCTGACGGGTGACGGGCGCATCCACGCGCTTTTCGTCGAGATCGTAGCGAGTACTTGAACTTGGAGGAGCGGCCATGAGCGGGCACTCGAAATGGGCGACCACGAAGCACAAGAAGGCCGTCATCGACGCCAAGCGCGGCAAGCTGTTCGCCAAGCTCATCAAGAACATCGAAGTGGCGGCACGCACCGGCGGGGGAGACCCGGCGGGCAACCCCACGCTCGCCGACGCGATCGCCAAGGCCAAGGGCCAGTCGGTGCCGAACGACAACATCGACCGCGCGGTCAAGCGCGGTGCTGGCCTCGAAGCCGGCGGCGCGAACTGGGAGCCGATTACCTACGAGGGTTACGGGCCCGGCGGAGTCGCGATGCTGATCGAATGCCTCACCGACAATCGCAACCGCGCGGCGTCCGAGGTGCGCACCGCGATGACCCGCAACGGCGGTTCAATGGCCGACCCAGGTTCGGTCGCATACCTGTTCAACCGCAAGGGCGTCGTGCTGGTGCCGAAGAACGGTCGCACTGAGGACGACGTCGTGACGGCGGTGCTCGAGGCGGGCGCCGAGGAGGTCAACGATCTCGACGAGTCGTTCGAAATCGTCAGCGAGGCGACAGATCTCGCGGCCGTGCGCGGGGCGTTGAAAGACGCCGGCATCGAGTACGAGTCGGCCGACATCTCCTGGCTGCCCAGTGTCAACGTTCCTCTCGACGATGAGACCGCTCGCAAGGTGTTGCGCCTCGTCGACGCGCTCGAAGACTGCGACGACGTGCAAAACGTGTGGGCGAACTTCGACATCTCCGACGACGTCTTGGCCGAGGTCTGACCACCGCCGAGCGTGGATCACGTTCGGGGAGCAACGGGGTCCCTTGCGATGTCTAGAGACGTCGCGTTGGTCGACTTTGCGCCGCAAGGGCCGCGCCGGCGGGTGCAACCGGCCCATTTCGGTGCGATATGTTCCGACACACCGGGCGACAAGCCCGGTCCATTCGCGCGTCCCGGCTAAGGTTCTCGAACAGACGTTCGGATCGGGAGGTAGCGCGTGCGGGTGCTCGGAGTCGACCCGGGCCTGACCAGATGCGGCATCGGCGTGGTTGACGGCGGCCCTCGCGGCCAGGTCGGGCGGGCGACGCTCGTCGCCGTCGACGTCTTGCGCACTCCGAGCGACGCTGACATCGGGGCGCGCCTGCTCGCTCTCGAGCGCGGCTTCGAAGCTTGGATCGAACAGCATCGACCCGATGTGGTTGCCGTCGAGCGCGTGTTCAGCCAGCACAACGTGCGCACGGTGATGGGCACCGCTCAAGCGTCGGCATTGGCCATCGCCTGCGCCGCGCGGCATGGCATTCCGGTCGCGCTGCACACGCCCAGCGAGGTGAAGGCCGCGGTCACCGGCGAAGGCCGCGCCGGCAAGGAGCAAGTCGCCTTCATGGTGCGGCGAGTGCTCAACGCGCCCGCCTTGAGCGGGCCTCCCGACGCCACCGACGCCCTTGCGTTGGCGATTTGCCAGTTGTGGCGCGGCGTCGCCGCCGTCCGGTTCGAGAAGGCCGTGAGTGGAGTGCGCCGATGATTTCGTTCGTCGCCGGCCGAGTCGCCGCTACGAGCCCCGACTCCGTGGTCGTCGAGGTGGGCGGGTTCGGTGTCCAGCTTTGTTGCGCGCCGTCGACCATCGCGAAGGCGAAGGTGGGGGAGCAGGCAAAGTTCGCGACGTCACTCGTTGTCCGCGAGGATTCCCTTACGCTGTACGGGTTTTCCGACGACGACGAGCGCACCGTCTTCGAACTGCTGCAAACCGCGAGTGGGGTCGGCCCTCGGTTGGCGCAAGCGATGCTCGGCGTGCACCCGCCAGCGGCCTTGCGCCGGGCCGTTGCCACCGACGATTTTGCCGCGCTGGCAATGGTTCCCGGCATCGGCAAGAAGACCGCGCAGCGTATTGTCTTAGAACTCAAAGACAAACTCGCGGCCGCGACACTGGCTGACGACGTCGTGACGTTGCCGAGCGGCGGTAGCGCGCCTTGGCGCGACAGCGTGCATGGCGCGCTTCTCGGCCTCGGGTATACGAGCAAAGAGGCCGACGACGCCGTGCTAGCGATTTCGTCCGACGCTGACGCTATGGTGGCGCACGGCGAAACTCCCAACGTCGCGGCACTCTTGCGGCTCGCACTGCGAATGTTGGGCCGCGCGTGAACGACGAGTCGCGCGCGCTAGTCGACGCCCACCCCGACACTGGCGACGCCGAAGAGCGGGTCGTCGAAGCGGCGCTGCGGCCGAAAAAGCTGGCCGAACTCATCGGTCAAGAGCGGGTGCGCGAGCAACTCTCGCTGATCCTCGACAGTGCGAAGCAGCGTGGCCGCCCGCCCGACCACGTGTTGTTGTCGGGCTCGCCCGGCCTCGGCAAGACCACCCTCGCCATGATCGTCGCTGCTGAGCTGAACGCACCGCTGCGCATCAGCAGCGGGCCGGCGATCCAGCACGCCGGCGACCTCGCGGCCTTGCTCACTCAGCTCACCGAGGGTGAGGTGTTATTCCTCGACGAGATTCACCGCATGTCGCGACCGGCCGAAGAGATGCTCTACCTCGCGATGGAAGATTTCCGGGTCGACGTCGTGGTCGGGAAAGGCCCTGGCGCGACGGCGATTCCGCTCGATCTAGCGCCGTTCACCCTGGTCGGGGCCACCACGCGAGCGGGTCTGCTGCCAGGGCCGCTTCGCGACCGGTTCGGGTTCACCGCGCACCTCGACTTCTATACCGCGGCTGACCTCGAAAAGATCGTCACGCGTTCAGCCGGGCTGCTCGGGGTGCGGGTCAAGCCGGACGGCGCGGCCGAAATCGCTGGGCGGTCGCGCGGTACGCCGCGGATTGCCAACCGGTTGCTGCGCCGCGTTCGCGACTTTGCCGAGGTCAAAGCCGACGGCGTTGTCGACCGCGCGATTGCCGAGGCCGCGCTGGCGGTCTACGAAGTCGACGAGCAAGGGCTCGACCGGCTCGACCGGGCGGTGCTCGACGCGCTCGTGCGCCGGTTCGGCGGAGGCCCGGTCGGGTTGTCGACCGTCGCTATCGCGGTCGGGGAAGAGCCGGAGACCGTCGAGGAGGTCGCCGAGCCGTTCTTGTTTCGCGCCGGCCTCATCGCGCGCACGCCGCGCGGCCGCGTCGCCACCGCTGCCGGTTGGCGTCACCTGGGCCTCGCGCCGCCGGCCGGAACGCTCGGCGCGGCCTCCGCTCTGCCGACGTTGTTCGACGAGAAGGACGCCGGCTGACGTTCCTCGCGCCGGCGATTCACGGCGGCGACCGCTCGCGGCAACGGCATCGAATAGACTCGGTCACGGCCGGGGGCGCGCGCACCGCGCAGGCAGCGGTTTGCCGGGCGCGGGCCGCATCACAGCAGAAGTTGGATCAGACGCTGGCGAGCCCCTCGCCGGCAACTCCCAGGCGCTAGCCGCGGGCGGCGCCACGGTCCTTTGGAAGGACACTGACTCCGTGTACATCTTGCTCGTCTTCATCGTCGTGCTGCTTGTGTTCTCGATGGTGCAGAACAACCGCAGGCGCAAACAGACCGCCACGATGCAACAGGCGATCCAGCCCGGCGTGCGCGTCATGACGACGTCCGGCATCTATGGTCTTGTGAGCGAGGTTGAAACCGACACGATCGTGGTTGAGATCTCCGAGGGTGTCGACGTCCGCTTCGACAAGCGGGCCGTGATGAAAGTCGTGCCGCACCTGGCGGACGACGCTGACGACACCGACACCGACACCGACACCGGCACCGGCCCCGGCACCGGCACCGACACGGACGGATCGACGGACAAACCCACCGACGCGTCCCGCGAGCGCGAACCGGCGTTGAGCGGCACCGACGACGCCGGCGGGCACGAACAGGGCAGCGGAGCCGTTTCCACGAGGTGAGCACGTCCGAAAGTGATCCCGGTTACACCGGCTCGGATCGGGTCGGCCATACTGCTTCGCTGCGAGGACGATGCAACGTATCGAGGTCGGCTTGGCGCATACACATGCGCTTCCCGGCCATGACCGCCGTCGCGAGCCTGGTGCCAGCCTCTGGTGTCAGGCCGCCCGCTGATTAGGAAGAGATCGAACGTGCCACCTGCCAAGAGGTCGAACCCGGGGCGCGCCCTGGTGCTCGTCTTGATCGTGTTGGCCGCTTTGTTCGGCGGCATGGCGGCCGCGAAGACGTACGCACCCGCACTGGGCCTCGACCTGCGCGGCGGTACGACGGTTACCTTGAAGGCCGAGCCGCTCGCCGGCAAGAAGATCACTCAGGACAACCTGAAGACCGCCGTGAACATCATGCGCGAGCGCGTGAACGGCATGGGCGTCGGCAACGCGGATGTGCGCACCGAGGGCAACAACATCGTCGTCTCGGTGCCGGGCAAAGACACCCGAGGCGTGCTCGACCAGATCGGCGAGACGGCGTTGCTCAGCATGCGCCAGGTCTACAAGTCCAACGACCCGGCCATGACCGGGGCGGTTGTTCCCGACACCAGCCCGACAACGCCGTCGGCGACGCCCTCTCCCGGCACCGCGCCGTCGACCGCGCCGTCAGCGCCGGCATCGTCGCCCTCACCCGCGGCCGCTGGCTCGCCGTCGGCGTCTGCCAGCCCGAAGGCGCTGTCGGGCGGCACGAGCGGCTTCCACGCTCAGCCGGCGTCGTTCGTGAAGGCGGCCGCGAGCGCGAGCCCGGCCTCGGGGTCGCCGTCGAGCGCTCCCTCCAGTGAGCCGTCTCCCGCGACAGGCGGAACAGCCGATAAGGCCGAGACCACGCCGTCGCAAAAGCAGCTCGACGACTACGCCAGTCTCAACTGCCTCGACCCGAAGAACCAGCAGGGCGGCCGTGAGGACAACCCGTTGACCTTCCTCGTGACGTGTGGCAACACCAACGGCACGTGGTACAAGTACATGCTCAACCCCACGCTGATCCAGGGCAACGAGATCGCCTCCGCCTCGGCGGTGCTCGACCAGACGGGCACCCAGTGGGTCATCAACATCAAGATGAAAGACAAGGCGGCGGCTCGCTGGGCCAGCTTCACCACGAACAACGTCGGCAAAGACACCGCGATCGTGCTCGACGGCCTCGTGATGTCGGCGGAGTACATCAGGGAGCCGATCCCTGGCGGCAATACGCAGATCAGCGGCAACTTCACGCACAAATCGGCGACCGACCTGGCCAACGTGCTGAAGTATGGTGCGCTGCCGCTGAAGTTCACGCCGCAAACGGCCGAGACGATCTCGGCCACGCTCGGTAACACGGAGTTGCGCGCGGGCCTGCTTGCCGGTGTGATCGGCCTGATCCTCGTGTTGCTCTACTCGTTCTTTTACTATCGAGGCTTGTCGATCGTTACGTTGACGAGCTTGGCGCTCTCGGCGGCGATCCAATACCCGATCATCGTCTTGCTCGGCAAGGGCATCGGGTACACGCTCACCCTCGCGGGTATTGCCGGCCTGATCGTCGCGGTCGGCGTCACCGCCGACTCGTTCATCGTTTACTTCGAACGTCTGCGCGACGAAATTCGCGAAGGCAATACGCTTCGTAGCGCGGTCGAGAAGGGTTGGGTGCGAGCCCGAAGAACTATCGTGTCGGCCGACCTCGTGTCGTTGATCGCGGCCGTCGTGTTGTACTGGCTGGCGATTGGCGACGTGCGCGGCTTCGCCTTCACCCTGGGCTTGTCTACGATCGTCGACTTGTTCATCGTGTTCGCCTTCACCAAGCCGCTGATCACGCTGCTCGCCCGCACGAAGTTCTACGGCGAAGGGCACAAGCTGTCAGGTCTTGATGCCGCCCACCTCGGCGTCGACAAGTTGAAGGTTGCCGCGGCGGCAAGCCGTCGTCCGGCGTCGGCGAGGAGGGTGTGAGATGACTCGGCTCGGCAAAGTCGGCCACGGCCTGTACACCGGAAGCGTTTCGTACGAGTTCGTCGGCCGGTGGCGTCGCTGGGTCGCGCTCTCCGGCGTCGTGATTCTCATCGGGCTGGTGGGGCTAGGCATACGCGGCTTGAACCTCGGCCTGGAGTTCAAGGGCGGCAGCGAGTTCACCTTCCCTGACAAGGGCTTCACGACATCTGAGATCAGCGGCGTTGTGTCCGACGCCGCGGGCATCAGCGACCCGGTCGTGCAGAAGCTGACCCAAAAGGGAGTCGGCGGCACGGTCTATCGGGTCGAGACGCCGGCCCTCTCGCAAGACCCCGAGAATAACCAGGTCGAGAAGGTCGTTTCCGCGATCAGCAGCAAGCTCGGGGTCGACAAGAACGCGGTCGACACGAGTACGGTCGGTGCGAGCTGGGGTTCTCAGATCACCCACAAAGCCATCCAGAGCCTGATCATTTTCATCATCGCGGTGGTCATCTATCTGTCGATCCGATACGAGTGGAAGCTCGCCGCTTCGGCCATCATCGCGCTGTTGCACGACCTGGTGATCACGGTCGGCATCTACGCACTGGTCGGCTTCGAGGTCACACCGTCGACCGTGATCGGTTTGCTCACGATCCTTGGATATTCGCTCTACGACACGGTCGTCGTCTTCGACAAGGTTCGCGAGAACACGCGCGAGATCGCCGGCGGTAGCCGTATGACCTACAGCCAGGCCGCGAACCTCGCGGTCAACCAGACGCTGGTGCGGTCGATCAACACCTCGGTCACGGCCCTGTTGCCGGTCGCTTCGCTGCTGTTCGTGGGTGCCGGCTTGATGGGCGCTGGTTCGCTCAAAGACCTCGCGCTCGCATTATTCATCGGCCTGGCCACCGGTACGTACTCGTCGATCTTTATCGCGACGCCGCTCGCCTGCGCGTTCAAGGAACGTGAACCGCAGTTCCAGGCGCTCTCGAAGCGGGTTGCCGCGCGTCAAGGAGCGACCGCCCGGACGCCGGTGGCGGTCGCCGCGGCCGCTGCCGGGCGCGGGGTCGTGGGCGGCGGCCGGTCGGCCACCATGCTCGCGGACGACGCCGACGACACCTTGCCCGCGCCGGGCACCGGCGGCGACAGCGCCGACGAGGCAGCGTCGACCGGGGGAGCCGCGGCGGCCGACGTGTCGGTGCCGTCGAACCCCACCCCGAAGAGTTCCGGTGCCGGCGTGCGCCGTCCGAACACCGCGCAGCGACGTCCGGGCAACCGGCCGTCAGGCAAGAAGCGACGCAAGTAACGGCATAGGTAGATCAGGAGTTGCCTTCCGTGGCCACCGACGTCCGTGAGCTGATCATCGCGCTCATACGCGACGTCCCCGACTATCCGTCGCCGGGCGTGCTGTTCAAGGACATCACGCCGGTCTTGGCCCAGCCGGACGCCTTCGCGGCGGTCGTCGACGCGCTGGTTGACCAGTTCCCCATGGGCAGCATCGACAAGGTGGTTGGGATAGAGGCGCGCGGATTCATCCTCGCGGCACCCGTGGCATACCACCTGAACGCCGGATTCGTGCCGATGCGCAAGAAGGGCAAGCTGCCCTACGACACGTTCGAATCGAGCTACGCGCTCGAATACGGAAGCGCGACGATCGAGGTGCATCGCGACGCCTTCGCTCCGAACGATCGGGTACTCGTGGTCGACGACGTCCTGGCGACCGGCGGTACCGCCGCCGCGGCGCTCGAGTTGGTTTCGCGCGGCGGCGGCAAGGCCGTCGGCCTGTCGTTCCTCATCGAGCTGGCGGCCCTCGGCGGCCGCGCCAAGCTGCCCGACGCCGACATCCGGACACTGTTGGTCGTGTAACTCGGCTGGTCGTGTAGCTACGCCGCTGCAATCGGCCCTCGCCCGGTAAACTGGACATTCTTGCTGGGCATAGTCCCAGCAGGCAGATGGCACGAGCACACGACACGAGCACACGGCAAAGAGGGGCTGAGCAAAGCGAAGGAGGGCCGGTGCAAGGCAAGGTCGCTCCCGAAGGCGCGACAAGCGCCCCCGCCGCGCCTGCCCCTGCCAGCACGCCGCCCGAAGAACGCCCGATTGAGCTGATAGGCACGTTCACCGAACCAGTCGACCGCGCCGACAGTCTTGACGACGAAGCGGGCGAGGCAGGCGAAGCGGAACATGCGATCTCGTCCGGACGCCGGGTACGCGCGAGGCTAGCGCGACTTGCCGCGCAGCGCGGAGGCGCAAGCACACCGCCCGTGCTCGACCCGCTGGTGCGGGCTATCCGCGCCAGCCATCCAAAGGCCGACACTCGCACGGTGCAGCACGCGTACGAAATCGCCGAGCATTATCATCGCTCGCAGTTTCGGCTCAGCGGCGATCCTTACATCACGCATCCGCTGGCGGTGGCGACGATTCTCGCCGAACTCGGCATGACGACGCCGACGATCGTGGCCGCGCTCTTGCACGACACGGTCGAAGACACCGAATACACCCTTGACTCGCTACGCGAGGAATTCGGCGACGAAGTGGCGGCTCTGGTCGACGGCGTCACCAAGCTCGACAAGGTGAAGTACGGCGATGCCGCGACCGCGGAGACGGTGCGGAAGATGGTCGTGGCGATGGCCCGCGATCCGCGCGTGCTGGTGCTGAAGCTGTCAGACCGGCTGCACAACATGCGTACCCTTCGCTATTTGCCCGTCGAAAAGCAGGAGCGCAAGGCGCGCGAGACCCTCGAGATTTACGCGCCGCTGGCCCACCGGCTCGGCATGAACACGTTGAAGTGGGAGCTTGAGGATCTGTCGTTCGCGACGCTTTTTCCCAAGCGGTACGAAGAAGTCGTGCGGCTCGTCACCGAAAGGGCGCCGAGCCGCGAGACGTATCTGACCAACGTGATCGACCAGGTCGGCGCTCAGCTTCGGGGCGCCAAAATAAAAGCCGTCATCTCCGGTCGGCCGAAGCACTATTACTCGATTTACCAGAAGATGATCGTACGCGGTCGCGATCTCAACGATATTTACGACTTGCTCGGCGTTCGGGTGCTCGTCGACACGGTGCGCGACTGCTACGCCGCGTTGGGCATCATTCACGCGACCTGGAATCCGGTGCCCGGCCGGTTCAAAGACTTCATCGCGATGCCGAAGTTCAACCTGTATCAGTCGCTGCACACGACGGTGATCGGCCCTGAGGGCAAGCCGGTCGAACTGCAGATTCGCACGCACGCCATGCACCGGCGTGCCGAATACGGCATTGCCGCGCACTGGAAATACAAAGAAGAGTCTCTCGGCAGCGGGTCGTCGTCGTCCGGTAATGACATGGCGTGGCTGCGGCAGCTGCTCGACTGGCAAAAAGAAGCCGCCGACCCGGGCGAGTTCCTTGAATCGTTGCGGTTCGACATCCAGGGCGCCGAAGTCTATGTCTTCACGCCTAAAGGCGACGTCATCGCGTTGCCGCAGGGCTCGACACCGGTCGATTTCGCGTACGCCGTGCACACCGAGGTGGGCCACCGCTGTATCGGCGCGCGAGTCAACGGCCGTCTCGTGCCGCTCGACAGCCCCCTCGACAACGGCGACGCCGTCGAGGTATTCACCTCCAAGGCGCAAAGCGCGGGGCCGAGCCGCGACTGGCTGAAGTTCGTGAAAAGCCCGCGGGCGCGCACGAAAATCCGGCAATGGTTCGCCAAGGAGCGCCGCGAAGACGCGATCGAAGACGGTAAGCAGGCCATCGCGCGAGCCATTCGCAAGCAGGGCTTGCCGTTACAGCGGTTGCTGTCTGACGACGCGCTCGGCACGCTCGCGCGCGACATGCATTACACCGATGTATCGGGCCTGTACGCAGGCGTCGGCGAGGGCCATGTCACCGCGCAGACCGTCGTCCAGCGTTTGCTCCAGGCGCGCGGCGGAGCTGAGGGCGCGGTCGAAGACATCGCCGAAACCGTGCAGCCGGTCAAGCGCGGGGCCCCGACCCGACGGCTGCGTTCGGCGGGCGATCCGGGTGTCGTCGTCAAAGGCGCCACCGATGTGTGGGTGAAACTCGCGCGATGCTGCAACCCGGTTCCGGGCGACGCGATCCAGGGCTTCGTGACTCGAGGCAATGGCGTGTCGGTGCACCAGGCGAACTGCATCAACCTCGTGACGATGCGCGCGAATGAGCCCGGCCGGGTGGTCGAGGTCGAATGGACTCCCGGCGCGTCGTCGGTGTTTCTCGTCGTGGTGCAGGTCGAGGCGCTCGACCGCAGCAGGCTTCTCGCCGACCTGACCCAAGTGCTGTCGGATCAGCACGTCAACATCCTCGCGGCGTCGGTCACGACGACCCGCGACCGGGTGGCGGTCAACCGCTTCACCTTCGAGATGGCCGACCCCAAGCACCTCGGTCACGTGCTCAAGGCGGTACGCGCCGTCGACGGCGTCTACGACGCGTACCGGGTGACCACGGGCGCTACCGCGGCACCGGCCTAGCCGACCGGTCGGCTCGACCCGCCGGTCAGCTGGACGGCGACGCGCTGGCGATTCCGCTCGGCGCCGTCGATGCCGGGCCGGACGCCGCCGGGCTGGTGTGCGAGGTAGCGAGGACGTCGACCACGAAAACGAGTTCCTCGTTCGGGCCGATCTTCGGAGACGACCCGGCCTCACCGTAACCGAGCGACGGCGGCACGATGATCTCGCGGCGTCCGCCGACGTTCATGCCGGCGACACCCTGCTGGAAGCCCGGCACGACGCCTTGCAAGGAGAACGTGGCGGTCTGCTCTCTCGACCACGACGAGTCGAATTCGGTGCAGTCGACGTACTTCAAGCCGACGTAGTTCATCGTGACGGTGTCGCCCGCTTGCACCTTTTCGCCCGAGCCGACCACGAGGTCTTTGGTCTGCAAGGTGGTCGGCACCGGGCCGGCGGGGATCGTCACCGTCGGCTCGGTCTTCAAGACCGGCGACACGCCAGGCGGCAAGATCGGGAAGTTCGGGTCGGTCGCCGAACTGGAGCTGAGCTTGGAGGTGCACCCGTCGGCGTGGGTAGCGGGAGGCGGTGCCGGGCTCGACGCTGAGCTCGCGCTGGGCGACGTGCTGACGGCGGGCGACGACGCCGAAGCGGCCGACTTGCTCGCTGAACCCGGCAGCACGATCGCGAGGATGATCCCGACGATCGCCACAACGGCGGCGGCCGCGCCTCCGATCGTCCAGCGCTGCCGTGCCTTTGCCCGTGCTCGCGCGCGCTCCTCGATGCGGCGCTGATAGCGCTCGCGAGCGATCTGACGCTTCCGCTCCTTGCCGGCCACGCGGCCTCCTCACAATCGCAACCTGTCAGCCTGTGTGGCACCAGGCGTCAGCGGGCTGTATTTCCGAGCGGCGACAGTCTAGGGGTGACCGGTAGGCTCCATGCAGGACACCGGCCTTTCCTCAGGCTTCCTTCAGGCAAGTTCCGCTGGATCGCGCTGCTTTGTGCCTCCCTCGCCGCCGTCAGGAAGGACGATCGTGCTCGTCGTCGGGTTTCCGACAGGGGTCTTCGCCGCCAACTGTTACCTGGTCGCGACCCGAGCGGGCGAGCCGTGCGTGATCGTCGACCCCGGCCAAGACGCCGTCCCCGACATCGCCGCCGCCTTGCGCGAGCATCGGCTGAAGCCGGCGGCTGTGCTGCTCACCCACGGCCACCTCGACCACATGTGGTCGGTGCTGCCGGTTTGCGGCGAGCACGCCGTGCCAGCCCTCGTTCATCCGGCGGATCGGCACCTGCTGGCCGACCCGCTCGCGACGTTGCCAGCCGATTGGGTCGAGATGCTCGGGGTCGCCGGCGTCCGGTTCGACGAACCCGACGACGTCCGTGAGATATCGGACGGCGAGAAGCTGTCGATCGCCGGCGTTGACTTCACGGTCGACCACGCCCCGGGCCACACCGCGGGATCGGTCGTCTTTCGCGCGCCGGGTGATAGCGGCGACTCTCCGATGATGTTCACGGGCGACTTGGTATTCGCCGGGTCTGTCGGCCGCACTGACCTGGTGGGCGGAGATCCAGCGGCCATGCGCGAGAGTCTGGCCCGTGTGGTGCTCGCCGCGCCCGATGAGACGGTGGTGTTGCCCGGCCACGGCCCGCGATCCACGATCGGCCAAGAGCGATCGACCAACCCCTACCTGCGGGGCCTGACCTCAGGAGCGAGGCGATGAGCAAGCCGACGCCGCTGTCGGGTTTCCCCGAGTGGCTTCCCAAGGAGCGCGTTGTCGAGCAACACGTGCTCGACTCCATCCGCCGCACGTTCGAGCTGCACGGCTTCGCCTCGATCGAAACCCGCGCCGTCGAGCCGCTCGACCAGCTGCTGCGCAAGGGCGAGATCGACAAGGAGGTTTACGTCCTCCGCCGGCTGCACGCCGCCGAGGGCGAAGGCGATGCCGGGCTCGGACTGCACTTCGACCTCACCGTGCCGTTCGCGCGCTACGTGCTCGAGAACGCCGGGCACCTCGACTTCCCGTTCCGGCGCTACCAGATTCAAAAGGTCTGGCGAGGCGAGCGGCCGCAGGAGGGCCGCTATCGCGAGTTCACCCAGGCCGACATCGACGTCGTCGACCGCGACACCCTCGCGTTCCACTACGAGATCGAGCTGCCGCTCGTGATCGGCGAGGCGCTGGCCTCGTTGCCGGTCCCGCCGGTGCGCATCCAGGTCAACAACCGCAAGCTGGCCGAAGGGTTCTACCGCGGCGTTGGAGCAACTGACCCAGCGGCAGTGCTGCGGGTCGTCGACAAGCTCGAAAAGATCGGCGCGGACGCCGTCAGCCGGGCACTCGTCGACGACGCCGGCCTTTCTGCATCTGCCGCGAAGGCGTGCCTCGAGCTGGCGAGCATTTCGTCGTCCGATACTTCGTTCGTCGACCGCGTCAAGGCGTTGGGCGTGAACGAGCCGCTGCTCGACGAGGGGCTCGACGAGTTGGTGCGGGTGGTCGAGGGAACGTCGGCGTTGCGGCCCGGGCTCGTGGTTGCCGATCTGCGCATCGCGCGCGGGCTCGACTACTACACCGGCACGGTGTACGAGACATTGTTGTCGGGTCACGAGGATTTGGGTTCGATCAGTTCCGGCGGGCGCTATGACTCGCTCGCTTCCGATGGGCGCGGCACCTATCCCGGTGTGGGCATTTCCATCGGAGTGTCGCGCATTCTCGGGCGATTGTTGGGCCGGGGCGAGTTGGTCGCGTCACGCTCGGTGCCGACCTGTGTTCTGGTGGCGGTTACTGACGAGGAGCACCGGGCGCGGTCGAACTCGGTGGCGCAAGCGCTTCGGGCGCGGGGCATTCCGGTCGAGGTGGCGCCGTCCGCCGCGAAATTCGGCAAGCAAATTCGGCACGCCGACCGGCGCGGCATCCCGTTCGTGTGGTTCACCGGCGACGAGGGTGACGACGAGGGTGACAGCGTCAAGGACATTAGGTCGGGCGAGCAGGTTTCGGCCTCAGCCCACGATTGGACGCCGCCGACCGGTGATTTGTGGCCCGGCGTGTCACGAAAGCAAGACTGAGTTATGGCCGAAGGGCGGCCAGGTCGATCGTCATGGGAACGGGCTCGGCCAGCGTCACTGTGCCAACTGCCCCGGCGAGCGATGGCCGGTAGGCGCCGTCCGCGAGCGTGAAGGCGTCGAGCGTGACGCCGCCGTCAAGATCGATGATCCAGTAGTTGGGGATGGCCGATTCGGCGTACTCGGCCATCTTCGCGACGCGGTCGACCCGGGCCGTACCCGGAGAGACGATCTCGATCGCAAGCCGCAATTGGTCGGCGCGGTAGCGCTTCGGCCCGGTACGCGCGTCGGCCATCGGGACGACGACGATGTCCGGGGCGCGTAGCAACGGGGGAAAGGATTCGACCAAGACCACGTCGACGTCTGGCACGGCGACGAGCTGGTGCGCCACGAGCACGGCGTTCAGTTGTGCGCCAAGCAGCATCATCGCGAGCTGATGGTTCGACGTCGGGCGAGGGCTCATCTGCAAAACACCATCGACGAGCTCGAACCGGCGCGACACATCTTCCGGAAGCGCATCCCACTCCTCCAGCGTCAGCAGATGGTCTGGCCAGGTGATCGACGTCATCGGGTGGTCCTCCTGTCGCATGGCCCTCACCTCGAGGATGGCGATTTTGGGTGGCGAGCGGCGCTCGTTGTCCACAACCCTAGGATTTGAACACCGCACACGTCTCGACAGGAGAATTTTCGGTGATACGCACTCGCGAGGCCGGCACATTGCGCCGCGCCGACGCTGGCACGTCCGTCACGCTCGCTGGCTGGGTGGCCCGGCGCCGCGATCTCGGCGGTGTCGCGTTCATCGACCTGCGCGACGCGTCGGGCATCGTGCAAGTGGTGTTTCGCGAGGGCGAGGCCGCCGAGCAGGCCGAGCGCTTGCGCGCCGAGTTCTGCGTCAAGGTCGTCGGCGAGGTTCGCCAGCGGCCGGCGGGCAACGAGAATCCCGACCTCGAGACCGGCGAAATCGAGGTGGTGGCGAGCGAACTCGAGATTCTCTCCGAGGCGGCGCCGCTGCCGTTTCCGGTCACCGGGTTCACCGACATCAACGAAGAGACCCGGCTGAAATACCGCTATCTCGACCTCCGCCGCGAGGGCCCGGCGCAAGCACTAAGGCTGCGCTCGCGAATGAATCGAGTGATTCGCGAGGTGATGAACCGGCACAGGTTCGTCGAGCTCGAAACGCCCTACCTCACCCGCTCGACCCCAGAAGGCGCTCGCGACTTCTTGGTGCCGGTGCGGTTACAGCCCGGCAGCTGGTACGCGCTGCCGCAGTCGCCGCAGCTGTTCAAGCAGCTGCTGATGGTTGCCGGTATGGAGCGTTACTTCCAGATCGCACGGTGCTTTCGCGACGAAGACTTTCGCGCCGACCGCCAACCCGAGTTCACCCAGCTCGACGTCGAGATGAGTTTCGTCGACCAGGACGACGTCATCGCGCTCGCCGAAGACGTGATCGCGTCATTGTGGCAAGAGGTGCTTGGCTACGAGGTGACGTTGCCGATTCGGCGCATGACCTACGCCGAAGCGATGAGCCGCTACGGCTCCGACAAGCCCGACCTTCGGTTCGGCCTCGAAATCGTCGACGTCACCGACTTCTTTGCCCAGACGCCGTTTCGGGTTTTCCAAGCCCCTTATGTCGGTGCGGTCGTCATGCCCGGCGGTGCCACGCAGACTCGCCGCGAACTCGACTCCTGGACGGAGTGGGCAAAAGCTCGCGGGGCCAAGGGTTTGGCCTACATCCTCGTCGACGAAGACGGCAATCTCGGCGGCCCGGTCGTTAAGAACCTCGCCGAGCACGAGCGCGACGGCATCGTTTCGAGGGTCGGCGCGAAGCCCGGCGACGCGGTGTTCTTCGCCGCGGGGGAGTGGACGCCGTCCGTCACCTTGCTCGGAGCCGCGCGCCTCGAGATCGGGCGCCGGTGCAACCTCGTCGACGAATCGAGGTGGGAATTCCTTTGGGTCGTCGACGCGCCGATGTTCGAGCCTGACGCCGAGGGCGGCTGGACCGCCGTCCATCACCCGTTCACCTCGCCGAAGCCGGAGTTCGCCGACAACTTTCACGAGGTGCCCGCGGAGGCTCTCGCCTATGCCTACGACATCGTGCTCAACGGCAACGAGATCGGCGGCGGTTCGATTCGTATTCATCGGGGCGAAATGCAGCAGCGGGTCTTCGACGTCATCGGATTGACGAAGGCCGAGGCGGAGTCGAAATTCGGCTTCTTGCTCGAAGCGTTTCAGTACGGCCCGCCGCCGCATGGCGGCATCGCGCTTGGCCTCGATCGGCTGAGCGCGTTGCTCGCGGGGGTCGAATCGATCCGCGAAGTCATCGCGTTTCCGAAAACGGCGTCGGGTGGCGACCCGCTCACCGGCGCCCCGACACCGATTACGCCGGCCCAGCGCAAGGAGGCCGGCATCGACGCGGTGCCGGGGCAGGCGCGCTAGCAGCCGGCGGCCGGGTTGGGCGGTGGCTGGGCCGCGACCTGTGTTGAGGTCGGCACTCGCAGCGGTGAGTGCGCGCCGTACACGGTCATCGTGTCGTCGCGATAAACCCGCCGCAATGTGCCCGCGTTCGCGGCAACGAGCGCCTTGACGTCGCGGCCAACCACGTGCCGGCAGCCGCCCGTCGCGACGACCACGGTGTCGTAGCCGGCCAGTGAGGCCGGCATCGAAAACGCCAGCCCGCGAACGGGCACGTTCCAGAATTCCCACGCTGAAAGGCCGCTGACCAGCACCCGCCCCGACAGGTGATGGCGCGCGCGGACGGCGGCAAGCCGCGACGGGCCGGTGACCTTGGCCGTGGCCAGACGCACCGAGGCGCGCACCGACGTGAACCCGAACACGGTGACGGCGGCGGCCAACATCGCGATCGCGACAGTTCTCGCCGCGACCGCGGTCGCGCGACGAGTGACGATGCGGCCGACCTCCGCGCTTCCGAGCGCGACGAGCGCGAGGTACGCCGGCATCCACATCACCCAGTAGTAGGAGAGCACGACCCCCGCGATGAACATGTGAAACACCAGCGGCCCGACCAGCGCCGCGACGCACCACCACGTGAGCAGGTCGTGTCGCAACACGAGGGCGGCGAGGACACAGGCCAACGACGTGACGACCACGACGCTGCCGACGCCGTGCCCGGCGAACCACAGGAAGGTCCACCACGGCGGGTGCGCCGTCACTCGGCCCGCGAAGCCGACGAAATGCCCGGCACCTGACTGGTGCGACTGAAACTCGAGCAGGTAGCGAAGCGACGCCCGCGGGTGCGGCAGCGGCAGGTAAAGCAGTCCGAAGACCAGGACGGCGGTCGCCGACGCCGCGGCGGCCTGGCCGACTCGGCGCACTACCGGTTGAGGCGCCGGCGGCCAGCCGCGCCTAAAGGCGATTCCGAGTAGCACGGGGACGACCACGCCGAGAAAGCCGTTTTCTTTCGAGGCGCTCGCGAGGCCCGTGACTGCGCCGGTCGCGACCGCGAGCAGCCACGCGGGCCGGCCCGCGTGCCGAAACCACAGCCACGAAAGCGCGAGCGAAGCGACCATGAACAGTTCGGCGACCGGGTCGAGCATGGCGTAGCGGCCGAGGCGGAAAGCGACGTCGGGCACGTGCATCGGCAAGACGGCGACGAGCAACCCGGCCGCGAGGCCTGTCCACCGGTTCGCGGCGCGGCCGATCCACCACGCCACGATCGCTGAAAGCAGCACGACGCAGCAGCCCGACACGATGCGGTCGGCTGGCACGCTGACGTGCCCGGC
This sequence comes from Actinomycetales bacterium, assembly GCA_040255675.1. Taxonomy (GTDB): domain Bacteria; phylum Actinomycetota; class Actinomycetes; order Acidothermales; family Acidothermaceae; genus JBDZVM01. Next base: position 25,460 of record JBDZVM010000021.1, read on the forward strand.
CAGCCATTCAGCGGTGCCGTACAGGTATTTCGCGAGCGGCGGATGCTCGAAGTTGTCGCTGTTCGCTGGCGCCGTCGGCAGCGGCGGGATGTGGGTTGTGCCGTGCAGGTAACGCCAGCCGGCTACGGCGTAGGTCGGCTCGTCGGCGGCGACGGCGGGAAAGCGTAAGCGCCACAAGTTTTGGTAGGCGGCCCAGAGCAGGGCGATCGACGATACGAGCCAGAACGGGTCGACGCGCCGAGCACGAGCCCGTGATGAGCGCGGCTCGCTGGCAATCTCCGCGACGGCATTCGCTACGTCCACCCGGCACCGACCCCGTTCACGCCGACGATCGTACAGGCGCGCCCGCTGAGTGGCGATCATGCGCACCGAGAGGGTGAGGGTCGCTAGTCTCGGCGGGGTGAGCTTGTTCGACGACGTCGGCGCGAAAGCGCAGCAGGCGGTGGCGCCGCTCGCGGTGCGGATGCGTCCGCGCACGCTCGATGACGTCGTCGGCCAGCAGCATCTGCTGGGCCCCACGACGCCCCTTCGCCGCATGGTCGACTCGCCGCACAGTGCGGTGAGCTCGATCTTTTTGTGGGGACCACCCGGCACCGGAAAGACCACGCTCGCCTACGTGATCAGCCAGGCCACCGACAAGCTGTTCGTGGAGCTTTCGGCCGTGAGCGCGGGCGTGAAAGAAGTGCGGCAGGTGCTCGACGACGCACGCCAGCAGCTCGTCATGTACGGCAAGCAGACCGTGCTGTTCATCGACGAAGTACATCGCTTCTCGAAGACGCAACAAGACGCGCTGCTGCCCGCGGTAGAAAACCGGCTCGTCACGCTGATCGCGGCAACGACCGAGAACCCTTATTTCTCCGTAATTTCTCCACTGCTCTCGCGGTCGCTGTTGCTCACCCTTCAACCTTTATCGGACGACGACGTACGCGCCGTCGTGCGACGCGCCCTCACTGACGACCACGGCTTGGCGAGCAAGTACAAGCTCGACCAAGACGCCGAAGACCAACTCGTACGCATGGCCGGGGGAGACGCGCGCCGGGCGCTGACCTATCTCGAGGCGGCGGCTGCCGGCGCCGACCAAACGATTACGCTCGAAATCCTGGCGACCGCGGTCGATCGTGCCGCCGTCCGCTACGACCGTGACGGCGACCAGCACTATGACGTCGCGAGCGCCTTCATCAAGTCGATCAGGGGGAGCGACGCCGACGCGGGCCTGCACTACCTGGCGCGCATGATCGAGGCTGGCGAAGACCCGCGCTTTATCGCCCGCCGACTCGTCATCTTGGCGAGCGAAGACATCGGCATGGCTGACCCCACAGCGCTGCAAACCGCGGTGGCGGCTTATCACGCGGTGGCATTCATCGGGTTTCCAGAGGCGAGCCTCACGCTGGCCCACGCCGTCGTGGCGTTGGCGACGGCGCCGAAGTCGAACGCGGTCACCACGGCGATCGGCGCCGCTCTCGACGATGTGCGACGCGGCCTGGTTGGCACCGTTCCGCCGCACCTGCGCGACTCGCACTACGCCGGCGCGAAGAAACTCGACCACGGCGTCGGTTACCTGTATCCGCATGACGATCCGGTTGGGGTGGTCGAGCAGCAGTACGCGCCCGACGCCGTCAAAGGCCGCACGTACTACCAGCCGACGAATCGCGGAGCGGAACGGACGACGGCCGAGCGGCTCGCTCGTATCCGCGCTGTGCTTCGAGGCGAATCGTTACGCGGCGAATCGTGCGACGACAGCCGCTGAACGCATCGTCCGGTGGAGCTTATGGAGCTTAGGGAGCTCGGTAGGCCGCCGAGCGGTTGAACACTCCCACGACGGTGACGCGCCGCGCGGCGTCATCGATCCGGTAGATCACGCGGTAGGTCCCGCGGCGCGCGCTGTGCCGATCTGCCAGCGGCGCGCGCAACCGCTTGCTTACGCGTTCGGGGTTGTCGAGAAGCGGTCCGATGATGAACTCGTACGCCGCGAACGCGACGGCTTCTGGCAATTGCTCCGTGAGTTGGCGACGTGCTGTGGGCGAGATGCTCAGGTGGTAGCGAGCGTCGCTCACGCCGACGCTCGCCGCGCGCGCATGGCGGCGGACAGGCTCTGTTCCTCCTCGCCTTCCCCACGGGCGAGTTCAGCGTCGGAATCGGCCAGGGCGCGAAGTGCGCTCGCGTCGGATAGCAGGGCGATCGTTTCCTCGAGTGAATCTAGGTCTTCGACGGCGACTAGCACCGCCGACGGCCGGCCGTGCACGGTCACGGTGACACGCTCATGCTGCTTCGCGACGCGGCTGACCAACTCGGACAGATGCGACTTGACGTCGGCCAAGGGCAACGTGCTTTCACTCATAGTCATAAGTATGACCAGTCAGCGACGTCGGTGTCTAGCCGCGAGGCGCTTTCTGAAGCCGCGAGTCAAGCCGCCGCGGCGTCGGGGGCGCGCGTTTTCGATCCGCCAAGCGCGTAGATGCCAGCCAGCAGTGTGCCGACGCACATCGCGGCAGCGCTCAAGGCGAGCGACCAGTGGATACCGACCGCGACGCCGAGGAACCCGACGGTAAAGCCGCTGCCGGCCCGCAAGCCGTTGGCCGACATGCCGTACACACCGATCACCCGGCCGCGGGTTCGCGCGGGCGCGAGCAGCTGCACCACGGTTTGCCCGATCGACATCGACGCGAGGTTCGCGACGCCGCCGACGACCAGCATGGCGACGGCGAACGGATAGTTGTCGGTCGCGGCGAGAAACAGCGTCGACGCCCCGTAGAACGCGGTGCTGACGACCGCCGCTTTGACGTTCGGTTTGATCCGCCCCGTCACCTCGAGCAGCAGGCCGCCGATCACGCCGCCCGCACCGTTGGCGAAAAGCAGCACCCCGTATGCCGTGCCTGAGTTTCCAGCCCCGAGATCGTGCGCGAAGATCGGCATGATCGATTGCATCGAGGCGCCGACGAAAAACGAGCCGAGCCCGGCCAGCATGATCATACAGACCAGTACGTGGTTCGCGCGCACTTCGCGAAGCACCCGAAGCGATTCCATGATTCCGACGCGCGGTCGTCGCACGCCGTTGTCCCGGGTGTGGCCGGTGAATTTGGTACGAAACAAGAAAAGCGTCAGCGGCAGGTAGATCGCTACGTTGACGAAGATGCCGGCTGTAGCGCCGAGCCCGAGTAGCAACGCTGAGCCGACGACTGGCCCGCACAAGACGCCCAGGCTGCGAAAGGTCGCGTTGAGCCGCACGGCGCTGGGCAGGGCGTCGCGGCCGACGAAGTCGTGCAACATCAACTGTTCGCCCGGGGTCCAGAGCGCGCCCGCGCAGCCGTGCAGCACCAACAGCACGCAGGCGTGCCAAATTTGCAGCGAACCGGTGAGAAACAGCGCGCCCCACGCCGCCGACACGAGCATGAAGAGCGCCTGGGCGCCCTGAATCAGTCTCCGGCAGTCGAAGCGATCGGCAAGCGAGCCGAAGTACATCGACAGCAGCAAGAACGGCACCCAGTGGCTGATCACCTCGAACCCCGCGAGCGCCGGCGAGTGAAACTTCTCCCACAGCACCCAGTAGGTGATCACGTGCTCGATGTTGTCGGCCATCATCGAAAGCCCGCCGCCGATCAGGTATAGCCGGCAGTCGTGATTGCGCAGTGCCGCGAACTTCACGGGCGGCGCAGTGGTTGTTCTGGCGGGGCCGGAGATGATCGTTGTGGCGGCGGCGATATCCGGGACGTGAGTCGCGATGCCGCAGGCCGCGCACATAATCTATTTGAGTCCTCGAAAGTGCCGCGTTGTCGCCGCTGTCCGGCGGCAGAACCGGCTCATTCTAGCGGCGCGCCCAGCCGCCACCGCGAGGCGCGCGGGACGACGCACGCCTTCGGTGCCACGCACCCGATATCCTCAGGCGGCAGCCCATGACGTCCGACTTCAGGGAGTGAGCGGCATGTCCGTCGGAGACATCGCTGGCTTGATCGCGGCCATCGCGTTCGTCGTGCTCGTCGCGCTGCTCGCCATCCCGCTGCTGAAGCTCGGCAAGGTGCTCGACGAAGCCAGGCGGCTGGTCGGCTCGGTTACCGACGAGACGGTGCCCCTGATCAGCGGTGTCACGCAGACCGTCGACCACACCAACCACCAGCTCGAGCGGGTCGACGCGATCACCGCGAACGTGCAGCAGGTCAGCACGAACGTCTCGGCCCTTACCTCCCTGTTCGCCGCCACGTTGGGTAGCCCAGTGGTGAAGGTCGCTGCCTTCAGCTACGGCGTGCGACGGGCGCTCGGCGAACGAAAGCAGGCGGACGTCGAAAAGCGGGTGCGCGCCGAGATGAAGGCTGAGCGAAAGTCGGCTCGGCGCGCGCGCAAGACGCGCCCCGACGAGGACACCGCGGCATGAGACGGCTTTTCTATATCGCGGTCGGCGCCGGCATTGGGGTTGCCGCCGTCCGCAAACTCAGCAAGGCGGCGAGCAAGCTGACGCCGTCGGGCATGGCCGATTCGCTTACCGCGACGGTTGGCGGGCTCGGCGCGACGCTGCGCGGGTTCGTCGACGACGTCCGCGTTGCCATGGCCGAGCGCGAGGCCGAGTTGCATGAGGCGCTGCGAGGCGACGATGACACGAAGCGGGAGCGGTAAGCCGTGCAATCTGCCGAAATAGCCCGGCGCTGGCTGGAATTCTTCGAGAAGCGCGGGCACACCGTGGTGCCGTCGGCGCCGCTGGTCTCCGACGACCCCGAGGTGCTGTTCGTCATCGCCGGCATGCAGCCGTTCAAGCCCTACTTTCGCGGCGACTTGAAGGCGCCGTGGCCGAGGGCGACCAGCGTGCAAAAGGTCGTGCGCACGCCCGACATCGACGAAGTCGGCAAGACCACCCGGCACGCCACGTTCTTCCAGATGTGCGGCAACTTCAGCTTTGGCGACTACTTCAAAGAGCGCGCCATCCCGCTCGCCTGGGAGTTGCTCACCACGCCGGTCGAGGGCGGCGGTTACGGTTTCGATCCCGAAAAGCTGTGGGTGACGGTTTACCAGGACGACGACGAAGCCGCCAGCATCTGGCACGACGTCGTCGGTGTGCCGGCCGAGCGTATTCAGCGCCGGGGCATGGTCGACAACTTCTGGTCGATGGGCATTCCCGGCCCGTGCGGCCCGTGCAGCGAGATTTACTACGACCGCGGCGAATCCTTCGGCGTCGGTGGCGGGCCGATCGCCAACGAGGAGCGCTACCTCGAGGTGTGGAACCTCGTCTTCATGCAGTTCGAGCGCGGGCCCGGCTCGGGCAAAGAGGGTTACCCGATCCTCGGCGAGTTGCCCGCGAAGAACATCGACACCGGCATGGGCCTCGAACGCATGGCCGCGATTTTGCAGGGTGTCGACAACTTGTACGAGATCGACACCACCCGACCGATCCTCGACCGCGCGGCGGCGCTTTCCGGCCACACCTATGGTGCCGACGCGCAAGCCGACGTCCGGCTTCGGGTGGTCGCCGATCATTCGCGCGCGGCCACGATGCTCATGAACGACGGCGTGACGCCGTCCAACGAAGAAACGGGTTACGTGCTGCGGCGGCTGCTTCGGCGCATCATCCGCAATATGCGGCTGCTCGGCGCTACCGGTCCGACGATGCGCGAACTCGTCGCGACCACGATTTCCGTGATGTCGCCGCAGTATCCGGAGCTTGCCCGGCACGCCGAGCGGATTTACGCGGTCGCCGAAGGCGAAGAGTCCTCGTTCTTCGCCACGCTGCATTCGGGCACCGCGCGATTCGAGGCCGCCGCGAAAGAGGCGAGCGGATCGAAAACGCTCACCGGTGAGCAGGCGTTCACGCTGCACGACACGTACGGATTTCCGATCGACCTCACGCTGGAAATGGCGGCAGAGCTTGGGCTTTCTGTCGACGAAGAGGGTTTCCGCCGGCTGATGGCGCGGCAGCGGCAGCGCGCGAAAGAAGACGCCAAGAAGAAAAAGACCGGCGCGGTCGATGTTTCTGCCTACCGCGAGGTGCTCGAATCTGTTGGGACGCCAGTCGAATTCATCGGCTACGAGAGCGTCGCGGGTGAGGGCGCTGTTCGCGGGCTACTCGTCGGCGGCGCGAGTGCTCGGGTCGCGAGCGATGGCGATGTCGTTGAGCTGGTGCTCGACCGCACGCCGTTTTACGCCGAAGGCGGCGGCCAGCTGGCCGACACCGGCGTGATCACGCTGAGCAACGGCGCGCGCGTCGAAGTCGACGATGTGCAGCAGCCGCTGCCGGGCCTGATCGTGCACAAGGCGCGCGTGGTCAGCGGCGAGGTCGCGGTAGGCGAGGCGGCGCACGCCGAGATCGACCTCGAACGCCGGCGCGCCATCTCGCGCTCGCACACTGCCACGCACATGGTGCACAAGGCGTTTCGTGAAGCGCTCGGCGAAACCGCCACGCAGGCAGGTTCGGAGAACGCGCCCGGCCGGTTCCGGTTCGACTTCGCCAACCCGTCTGCCGTGCCCGCGTCGGTCTTGGCGGACGTCGAGGCACGGGTCAACGCCGTCCTCATCGACGACCTTGCCGTCACCGCCGAGATCATGTCGCAATCCGATGCGATTTCCTCGGGTGCGATGGCGCTGTTTGGCGAGAAGTACGGCGACCGCGTGCGGGTGGTCTCGGTCGGAGACTGGGCGCGCGAGTTGTGTGGCGGCACGCACACCGCCCGCACCGGCAACCTCGGCATCGTCAAGCTGCTCGGCGAGGCCTCGATCGGCGCGGGCACTCGACGAGTCGAGGCGCTGGTCGGTACTGACGCCTATCGGTTCTTGGCGCGCGAGGCGGTGCTCGTGTCGCAGCTGGCTGAGCAGCTGAAGACGCCACGCGAGGAGCTGCCCGATCGCATCGAAGGGCTCGTCGGCCGGCTGCGCGACGCCGAGAAAGAGCTGGAGAAGCTGCGCGCCGAGCAGGTGCTCGCGGCGGCGGGCGGCTTGGCGTCGTCCGCGATCGATGTGCACGGACTTTCGACCGTCGTGCGGCGGGTCGCCGACGGCACGAGCGCCGACGACCTTCGAAAGCTGGCGCTCGACGTCCGGGGTCGGCTGAGCGGTGCGGTCGTCGTGCTGGTCGCGGTGACCAACGGCCGTCCGCTCGTCGCGGCAGCGCTCGACGACGCCGCCCGCGCCACCGGACTGAAGGCAGGCGCGCTTGTCGGCGTCGCGGCTCGCGCGCTAGGCGGAGGCGGCGGTGGCCGCGACGACGTCGCTCAGGGCGGCGGCACCAAACCCGGCGCTGTCGACGAAGCTCTCGCCGCGGTGCTGGCAACGGTCTCCCAGCAGGCGTGATCGACATGCGGCCCGGCGCGCGCTTGGGCGTCGACGTGGGCAGTGTGCGGATCGGCGTCGCGGTCTGCGACCCTGACGGCGTGCTCGCGTCGCCGCTCGAGACGATCCACCGCGACCGCGGCCGGAGCGACTTGCGCCGGTTTGCCGAGCTGGTGCGAGAGCTTCGCCCGATCGAGGTCGTCGTCGGGCTTCCGCTGTCGTTGTCCGGACGACGCACCGCCGCCGCTGCCGCGGCGGCGGGTTACGCTGCCGAGCTTGCCGAGGTTGCCGGCGAGGTGCCGGTGCGGCTCGTCGACGAGCGGCTCACGACCGTGACCGCGCACGACAATTTGGCGCGTGCCGGATTGCGTTCCCGGGCGCGGCGCGGCGTCGTCGACCAGGCCGCGGCTGCCATCATCCTGCAAAGCGCGCTCGACGCCGAGCGAGCGTCGGGCAATCCGCCGGGAGAACTCGTGAAGGGCGGCAGCCGTGAAACGTGAGTTCGGTAGCTTTCCGCGCTGCGGTTTTCCTGACGTTTGCTGTTGCTTAGCCACAGCAAACGTCAGGAATTGCGCGCAACCTGTCTCATCGCCGCGGTCCAGGCGCGGCAGTACGTGGCGCGGGCGCGTCTCATGAACGACATCTTCGATCTCGGGCTGAGTCACCAGCCATCCAAGCCGCCGCTTTACCGGCGCTTCCTCCAGCTTCCGGCGATCGGTTTGTCGCTGGCCGTTTTCGCGGCGATTGCCTTCGGTGGCGTCACGCTCGCTGGCAAGTACCTCAGCCCGCCGGAGTCGAACGACTACGCGGGCGACGGCACCGGCATCGTGCAGGTCGAGGTCAGGCCGGGCGACACGTCTGCCGACATCGCGAAAACGCTTGTCACCGCCGGGGTGGTCAAGACCCAAACCGCCTTCATCGAGGCCGCGCAAGACAATCCGAGCTCGCGCGACATCCAGCCGGGCCGCTACCAGCTCCGACTGCGCATGTCGGCGGCCAGCGCCCTGGCGTTGCTGCTCGAGCCGAGTGCGCTCGTCGGCGGGAAGGTGACCATCCCCGAGGGCACGAGACTGTCGAGAATAAAAACGATTATCGAGGCGGGTACGAGCATCAAAGCCGCCGATCTCGACCGGGTGCTCAACGACCCAGCGCAGCTCGGGCTGCCCGACTACGCGGGCGGAAAAGTGGAGGGCTTTCTCTTCCCGGCCACCTACAACGTGACGAACTCGACGACCGCGAGCTCCCTGGTGGGGCAGATGGTCGCCAAGTTCAACCAGACGGCGACCGCGGTCGCGCTTGCCGACGGCGCGAAGCAGCTGGGTGTCTCGCCGTACGACGTGGTGAAGGTCGCGAGCCTCATCGAGGCCGAGGTCAAGCGCCCGCAGGACTACCCCCAAGTTGCCGAGGTCATCTACAACCGGCTGCACCGGGGTATGAAGCTCCAGCTCGACTCGACGGTGAACTACGCGATGGGCACGTCGAAGCCGTTCCTGAGCCAAAGCGACCTGCTCACGCAGTCGCACTACAACACCTACGTCTATAAGGGACTGCCGCCGACGCCCATCGACTCGCCGGGCAAGGCCGCACTCGAGGCGGCGCTGCATCCGACGCAAGGCAAGATGCTGTACTTCGTCACGGTCGACCAAGTCACCGGCGAAACCCGGTTCACCGATTCCGATTCGCAATTCGAGGCGTGGCGTATCGAGGCGCAGCGAAACGCGACCGCCGCTCCGTCCGCCGGTCTCTCATCGCCCGCGTCGGGCTCGGCCACCCCGTGACCGGCGCCACTCCGGGCCGGGCCACCGTTCTCGGCTCCACCTCACGCCGGGCGGCCGTGCTCGGCTCGCCCATCTCGCACTCGCTGTCACCGGTCTTGCACCGCGCGGCTTATGACGCGCTCGGCCTGCCGTGGAGCTACGACGCGATCGAATGCGACGAGGCCGGCCTCGCGGGCGTGATCGCCGGGCTGCACGAGTCGTACATCGGCCTCTCGCTTACCATGCCCCTCAAGCGCGCGGTCGTGTCGCTGCTTCACGAGATCTCGCCGCTCGCGGTCGCGGTCGGCGCCGTCAATACGGTCACTTTTTCTGACGCCGGTGGCAGCCGTCACCTGCGCGGCGACAACACCGATGCGCCGGGCCTGGTGGCCAGTGTGCGCCACGTGCTCGCGGATGCCGAGATCGAGAAGGCGGCAATCCTCGGGGCGGGCGGCACGGCCGCGGCAGCGGTGGCCGCCGTCCGCGAGCTCGGGTTGACCCGTGTCGACGTCGTGGTGCGCGACGCCGGCCGGGCGAGAGACCTCGTTGCCGCGGCCGACCGGCTCGGCGTCGACGTCGTGCTCCAACCGTGGCCGGCAATTGGCATCCTCGACGACGCCGACTTGGTGGTCTCGGCGGTTCCCGCCGGTGCCGCCGACACGCTCGCCGACCGTTGGGCGCCGCGGTCGGGCTCGCTGCTCTTCGACGTCCTGTACGAGCCGTGGCCCACCCGGCTCGCGACCGCCGCCGCCGAGGCGGGCGCGCGGGTGATCGGCGGTCTCGAATTGCTCGTGCGGCAGGCAGCTTTGCAGGTCGAATCCTGGAGCGGCAAGGTTGCCCCCGTCGAGGCGATGCGCGAGGCGGGGGAGCAGGCCCTGATCGCCCGCACGTCGCCTAGGTGATCGTTTGGTGCGGCTCGCTCGGCACGCCTCAAGCAAACGGCCGCGACCGCCGAAGGGATAGGCGAACGACCCGCGGAATTCCGCGCGCGCCAGGTCCCTAAGAGAGGTGCTCGATGTCGCAGCCATCCGCCACGCCGCCGCCTGAGTCCGCCAGCCGCGCCGGCCGCCTGGATCGGATCCTGCGCGAACTCCTGCTCCAAACCCCCGGAGTCGAAGCCGCCGCGGTGGTCTCCTTCGACGGGCTGCCGATGGCTTCGGCGTTGCCCGACGGCATGGACGAAGACCGCGTAGCCGCGATGAGTGCCGCGCTGCTCTCACTGGCCGAACGAGCCGCCCAAGGCCTGGGTCGCGGCGACTTGTCACAGGTCTACATCGAAGGCGAGCACGGCACCGTGTTCCTCGTGTCGGCGCAAGACGAGGGCGTGCTCATCGCGGTCACCTCCGCCGGAGCGAAGGTCGGCATGATGCTGTACGAGGTCAAACTGGCCGCGAACCGCGTCGGCGAGGTGTTGCACGGTCCGGTGCCGTTGCCGCCGCCGTTGCCGCCGCATGTCACTCGCGGCTACATCGAAGAGCACCGCCTGCCCGCGGCGCCGACCGTCGCTGACGTCGCCGCGACCTACAACCAGCCCGAGGGTTACGTGCGCGCCGACGGCTACGCGCACGCTGACGGCTACGGGCACGCTGACCGCTATCCGCAACAGGCGCAACCCGCGCAGCCCGACGGCTATGGGCAACCGGCGCCGCAGCTTGCGCCCGAGCCCGCGTACGCAAGCAACGCTTCGTACGAACCGGCGGCTTCGTACGTCGAGACGCCGGAGCCCGCTGAAGAGGCTTCGGTGCCTGACGTCGCGCCCGCGGTCGAACCTTCGTCGTGGTCGTCGTACACCCCGAGCGGCAGCGTGCTCCCTGGCGAGCGCGCTTCGTGGAGCTGACCGACGTCCGCTCGATTTCGAACCCACTAGCGAACGCGACCGGATGAGGGAACACCGTGAAACTTGAAGGCTCACTCGACGCCTTCAGCCTTCCGGACATCTTCCAGCTCTTGAGCTTCACGAAGAAGTCGGGCGGGTTGCATCTGCGGCGTGCCGCGATTCGCGGCCGCGTGCATTTCCGCGACGGTGCTGTCACGGGTGCGACGTCCGACGACTCGCGACAGGCGTTGGCTCGCCGACTCATCGGAAGTGCCGTGGTCGACGACGATTCGCTCGCCGCCGCGGTCGAGCGGTCGGTCGCGGGTGACATCGGAATCGGGAAGGCCTTGCACGAAGCGGGAGCCATCGACGGCGACGTGTTGCGCGCCCTCGTCACCGAGCAAGCCGTCGACGCGGTGTTCGACTTCCTTCGTTGGCCGGACGGCGAATTCTCGTTCAACCTCGACGAGCCTGACCTCGACGACATCGGGGTGACGTTAGTCGTCGACGAGTTAGTGGCCGACGCGCGTGGCCGGCTCGAATCGTGGGAACACGCGTGCACGGTGGTTCCTTCGCCCGACACGGTGCTTGCCGTGCCCGTCGCGGTGGGCGACGACCCCGCGCTGTCGCGCGCCGAATGGGCGCTGCTCGCTCTTGTCGACGGGCGGCGAAGTGTCGCCGATCTCGTAGCGCTTGCCGGCCGGGGCGATTATGCCGTCGTCTCGGCATTGGCGGCGTTGGTCGAGCGCGGGCTGCTCGTCGTCCAGCACGACGGCCACGAGGCCGGCGCGGACGCCCTCATTCGCCGGCACGGCATGCTGGCGCGGCTGGAAAAGGCGCCGACCGCGGCGCCCACGCCCACGCCGGAATCTATAACGCGAACCGCACCGCGTACCGAATTCGCGCCCACGCCCGCGGGTCCGCCTGTGGCGTCGTCCGAACCAGACGACCTGCCGGCAGACGAGTCGCTGTTCGCGGGCGTCACGAACGCCGAGGTTTCGACGACGTCGACGGTGGCGTCGGTGCTGGCCGCCGCCGCGGGCAGCGCTGATTCGTCCGATCGTTCGGCGAAAAAGTCAGCGGACGACGGCGTTGCCGCGCGTCTCGTACCAGACACTCGGGTCGTGCCGCCAAGGCCCGAACCGTTCATGCCTCGACGTCGTCCCGATTTTCCTGAAGACGCACCCCGTGCCGCCGTCGGAATGGACGGCATCGTCGGAGCGGCGGCAGTGGCGCACGCCGCGGCCGATCCGGCGGAGGCAAAGCCGCACATCGAACGTGATCCGAGCGTCAACAAGAGCCTGCTGCTGCGCCTCATCGCCGGCGTTCGGGGGTTGTGATGCCGATGCTCGCACCACCCGCACTCCTTCGTCGTCGTCCCGGTTTGGAGGCCAATTAAATGACCATCAAACGCGGACGCCGTGGCGGCAGCGCGCAAGCCGTCAAAATCGTGGTGACCGGCCCTTTCGCGGCCGGTAAGACCACGCTGATCCGCACAATCAGCGAAATCACGGTGCTGTCGACCGAAAAAGACATCACCGACGAGACGAAGTCGCGCAAAAACGAGACCACGGTCGCGATGGACTTTGGTCGCATCACGATCGACCACGATCTCGTGCTATACCTCTTTGGCACGCCCGGCCAGGACCGCTTTGATTTCATGTGGGAAATCCTCGGCGAGGGAATGCTCGGATACGTCGTGCTACTCGACGCGACGCGGCCTGACTCTCTCGACGAGGCAGTCGGGATACTCGCTGCCTTCCGCAAGATGGCGAAGGTTCCGTTCGTCGTCGGCTTGAACCGCGCGGAGAATGTGAGCGCCGACGTCGAGGCACGCGTGCGCGACGTCCTCGAACTCGATCCGTCGGTGCCAGTCGTCGCGTGTGACGCCACCGATCGGGCGTCGGTGAAAGAGGTTTTGCTCGCATTGCTTTACGCGGTGGTCGATTCGATCGACGTCGCAGCGGCCCAAGCCTGATCGCGGTATGAAACAGCTCGGCGACATCCTCCTCGAGGGTGGTCTGGTCACCCACGAGCAGTTGAGTGCTGCCTTCGACGAGCACCAGCGTAACGGCCGAAGCCTCGGCCGGGTGCTTGTCGACCAGGGGGTGCTTTCCGAGGGCCAGCTGGTCGCGGCGTTGGCGACCCAGATCGGCCTGCGTTTCGTCGACCTCGCGGATTTCTCGGTCGACGGCTCCGCAGTGTCACGCGTGCCCGACAGCGTATGCCGTCGCTATACCGCCCTGCCGATCGGCTACGAAGACGGCAAACTGCTCGTCGCCATGGCCGACCCGGCGAACGTGTTCGCCATCGACGACATTCGCTCGATCACCGGCATGGACGTCAAACCTGCCGTGGCCACTCGCGCGGACGTGCTTGCCGCCATCAACCGGTATCACCGCGCGGACGGCGAACTCGACGACTTGACGATGTCGTTGTCGAGTGAAGAAGACAACGTTGACGATCTCAGCAATATCGGCGAGGTCGTCGAGGACGCCCCGATCGTCAAGTTCGTCAACCTGCTGATTACCCAGGCTATTCAAGACCGCGCCTCCGACATTCACATCGAGCCCACCGAGCGCGATTTGCGGGTGCGGTTTCGCATCGACGGTGTGCTGCACGAGGTGATGCGGTCGCCCAAAAACATTCAGTCGGGTGTCATCAGCCGGTTGAAAATCATGGCTGAAATCAACATTGCCGAACGGCGGATTCCGCAAGACGGCCGCATGTCCGTGACGTCGAACGGCAAGAAAATCGACCTTCGCGTGGCCACGCTCCCGACCGTGTGGGGCGAGAAGGTCGTCATGCGTATCCTCGACAACTCGACCGCCATGCTCAAACTGAGCGATCTCGGCTTCTCCGACGGCAACTACGAGCGTTACGCCGTCAGTTTCAACAAGCCGTACGGAATGTTGCTCGTTACCGGCCCTACCGGTTCGGGAAAGTCGACGACGCTCTACGCCACCTTGAATATCGTTTCGACGCCAGACAAAAACGTCATCACGGTCGAAGACCCGGTCGAATACCGGCTGCCCGGCATCAACCAGGTGCAGACGAACGTCAAAGCCGGCCTGACTTTCGCCTCTGCGTTGCGGTCGATCCTGCGGTCTGACCCCGACATCGTGCTCATCGGTGAGATTCGCGACCACGAGACCGCGCAAATCGCTATCGAGGCGGCGCTTACCGGTCACCTCGTGTTGTCGACGCTGCACACGAACGACGCGCCGAGCGCGGTAAGCCGCCTCGTCGAGATGGGCATCGAGCCGTTCCTGGTCGGCTCCGCGCTCGACTGCGTGCTCGCCCAGCGATTGGCTCGTCGCCTCTGCTCGAAATGCAAGGAGCCGTACACACCCACGCCAGACGCCCTGATAAAGGCGCGTTATCCGTGGCAGGACGGCGAGCCGCTGCCCACGTTGTATCGGGCGGCCGGATGTTCGGCTTGCTCGAAAACGGGCTACAAGGGCCGGCTGGCTTTGCACGAGGTGATGGCCGTCACCGAGCAGATCGAGCGACTCACGGTGGAGCATGCCTCCGCCGAGACCATCGGCCGCACCGCTCGTGAGCAAGGGATGCGCACGCTTCGCGACGACGGCCTCGACAAGGTGGCGGCCGGCGTGACCTCCCTCGAGGAAATCTTCCGCGTCGTCGTGTAGGTGCGGGGTGCGGCGGCCGCGGTAGCCCGAAAGCTCCGCGGCGTTGCGCGAAACGGCTCAAGGGCACCCGCCGCGCGGCCGATTCCTGGAGGAGACCTCGTGCCACGCGGCACGCCGGAAGGGGTAGCTTCGTGGAAACGCCTGGATTCTTTGCCGAGCCGAACGATGCTTCGGCAGCCGCGGCACCGCCGCCGTGGGACCCCGACGACCCGCTGGGAATGGGCGGCGCGTTCGCTGCCGCGCAGGTCGACAACTCCGTCGCCGCACAAGGGTCTTCGCCGGCTCTCCAAGGCGCCCCAGCTGCATCGCCGCCTTTGGCACCGCTCGCGTCGTCAGCTTTTCCGCCCGCGTTCACGCCATCGGAAACCCCAGCGTTCGCGCCACCCGCGGCTTATGCGCCACAGTCAACCTCAGAGCCCGGGCCCGTCGCCCTGGCGCCGACCGGGTCGGCTCCCGTCCGCTCGACAGTCCCGGGACACGCTCCAGCCGTTTCCGGTTCGGCCGATGCGTTCAGCCAAGCGGCGGCTGACGCAACGGCGCTGGCCCCTCAAAGCACCGGGTTCCTCGCGGGGGAGCCGTCGCCGGCAGTTACGAGCGCGGCGCCGCGTTCTGCCGACTTCCCGGAGATCGGTGAAGACCCCGGCTACCAGCAGAACCGCGTCGGTGATGCGGTGGTGTTGACCGACCTGCTGATGGCGGTGCTCGACCGAGGAGCGTCTGACCTTCACATCACCGCCGGTGCTCGCCCGACGATGCGCGTGAACGGAACGCTTGCGCAAATGGAAGACCGGCCGATCATGACGCCGCCGGTCATTCAGCAGATGATGTACGAAATTCTTACGCAGCGGCAGCGCGAGCGCTTCGAAGAAGAACTTGAACTCGACTTCGCCTACGCGGTGCCTGGTCGCGCCCGATTTCGCGTCAACTTGTATCGCCAGCGCGAGGCACTCGGCGCCGCGTTTCGTTTGATTCCGTTCGAAATCAAGCCTCTCGAAGCGCTCGGCATTCCGCCCGCGGTCTCGAACTTCTCGATGCTGCCGCGCGGCTTCGTGCTGGTGACCGGACCGACGGGCTCCGGTAAGTCGACCACGCTCGCGGGCATCATCGACCAGGCGAACCGCCAACGGCACGACCACATCATGACGGTCGAAGACCCGATCGAGTTCTTGCACCAACACAAGTCGTGCCTCGTCAACCAGCGTGAGGTTGGTGACGACACTCGTTCCTTCGCGAACGCGCTGAAGCACGTCTTGCGGCAAGACCCCGACATCATCCTCGTCGGTGAAATGCGTGACTTGGAAACCATCTCCGTCGCCCTCACGGCGGCTGAGACCGGTCACCTCGTTTTTGCGACACTGCACACTCAAGATGCCGCGCAGACGATCGACCGTGTCATCGACGTGTTCCCTCCCCATCAGCAGCAGCAAGTGCGCGTACAGCTCGCGGGCTCACTGCAAGGGGTGGTGGCACAGACGCTGTGCAAGACAGTGGATGGCCGGAGTCGGATCGTCGCGACAGAAGTGCTCTTTGCGACACCCGCTATTCGCAACCTGATTCGCGAAGGCAAGACGCATCAAATCTATTCCGCGTTGCAGGCGGGTGCACGCCATGGAATGCACACGATGGACCAACATCTGGCCGAACTCACCAAGGCCGGCAAAATCTCGTACGAGACCGGCGTGGAGAAGTGCCACCACGTAGAAGACTTCAACCGGTTAGTCGGTAGGGGCTGAGGAGCGCACGATGGCAGGCACCGCGACATACCAATACTCCGTGCGCGACACGCACGGAAAGATCATTACTGGCAAGCTCGACGCCGACTCACCAGCAAGCGTCGCCACGAAGTTGCGCGCCATGGGATTCGCGCCGGTCTCGATCGACAAAGCCAACGCCGGAATGAACAAGGAGATATCGCTTCCCGGCTTCGGTGGCAAGGTAAAGATCAAGGATCTTGCCATCATGTCGCGGCAATTCGCGACGATGATCAACAGTGGGCTCTCGTTGATGCGCGCACTGGGCATTCTCGCCGACCAAACGGAGAACAAGACGCTGGCTAAAGTCTTGGCTGAGGTCAGGGCAGAAGTCGAGACAGGCTCTTCGCTCTCCGCCGCGCTCAGCAAGCATGATCAGATCTTCCCGCCGCTGATGATTAACATGTGCAAAGCGGGCGAAGTCGGCGGCTTTCTCGACACGGTGCTGCTGCAGATAGCGACGAACTTCGAAGCCGACATGAAACTGCGAGGCAAGATTAAGTCCGCGATGACCTATCCGGTCGTCGTATTCTGCATCGCGATTCTCGCGGTCGTCGGCATGCTGCTCTTCGTCGTGCCAACGTTCGTTAAGATGTTCGATCAGCTCGGCGGAAAGTTGCCGTTGCCTACCCGAGTGCTCGTCGCGATGTCGCATGGCGCAAAGATCGCTGTCCCTGTGCTGATCGTACTTGCCATTGCTTTTCCGTTTGTGTGGAAGAAGATCAAGCACGAGCCCTGGGTGCGCAACATCCTCGATCCATTCAAACTCAAGGTCATCATCTTCGGGCCCCTCTTCCAGAAGGTCGCGCTGAGCAGGTTTTCCCGAAATCTAGGGTCGATGTTGCGTGCGGGCGTTCCCATCCTGCAGGCGCTTGACATCGTTGCCGAAACTACCGGAAACGTGGTGCTCGAACGGGCGGTACGTGACGTCCAAGACAGCGTACGTCGTGGCGAAGCCTTAACCCAGCCGCTTGGCCAGCACAGCATCTTTCCGCCGATGGTCGTTCAAATGATGGCCGTGGGTGAAGATACCGGCGCGATCGACACCATGCTCGACAAGATCAGTGAGTTCTACGATCAGCAGGTCGAGGCGACGGCTGAAGCTCTCACCTCGCTCATCGAACCTCTCATGATTGCGTTCCTAGGCGGCATTGTCGGCTCAATGATCGTCGCTCTCTATTTGCCTATCTTCAAGGTCGTGACGCTCGTCCAGTCCTGAAGTCGTTCGACTTGGCGGCATTGCGCCGAACGGTGGAATGCGGTGCCCTCCGAGCACCGATTGTTCGGCGGCCGATTGAAGCGCGAATTGAGCCAGTCGGGTCATCTTGATCTCGGACTGTTGTACGACTAAAGCAGCCCGGCCCACGAACCGAAAACCTGATTGTCATCCGGGGTTCAGGCCGCGACAGCGGAACGCGAATCCACTTTCTATCTTTTCGAAGGGAGCCTCGATGCTCACGCGCATCCAGAAGGCTTTGCACGACAAGCGGGACGACGAGGGCTTTACCCTCATCGAGCTGCTCGTTGTGATGATCATCATTGGTATTTTGGTCGCAATCGCGATCCCTATCTTCTTGAACCAGAAGAAGAAGGCGTACGAGACGTCGGAGAAAGCGGACGTCAAGCAGCTCTCGACCAACGTGGAAACCGCGCTGACTGACGGTGACATCTACGACGTCGTCGTGGACGGTGCGACCGGTACGATCACGTACAACCTGAAGTCGGGCGACGCTTCGACGGCGCAAACGATCGACATGAACCTCAGCAACGGCAACACGGTTAAGTCAAGCCTGACGTTCGATGCCGCGACCAAAGCACTGACAGCCTACTGTGTCGAAGTCGACCACAGCGGTGTCAATCCCTGGAAGTTCTCCGGAAACGCTGACGGATCCTCGGGCGGCGGCCTCCAACAAGGTGCGTGCTGACAAATTCGGATAGCTCGGAGGGTGGCGCGAATACGCGCCACCCTCCGACGGTTTTCGAGGTAGTCGGCCTTTCTAGGTGGGCCGCTCGCCGAGCATTCATCGGCTAGGCCGAATGCGCGAGCGACTGCGCCATTCGATGGAATGGTTGTGTCACCGCTCAACCTTTTATGGAAAGCTGTCGATGATCGGCCGAGCGACCAAGTTTCGAGCTTTGAGGTGCCGATGCAAACTGCGTTGTCACGGCTTCGTGCACGCGCGCGCCATTCCGACGACGGCGGCTTCACGCTGCTCGAAGTTGTCGTGGCGATGGTTGTCTTGCTTGTGCTCTTCACGTCCACGGCCGGCCTTCTCGTGCATATGCTCCAGACGACAACCCGCGCGCGCCAGCAGCAGGCCGCTAATCAATTGGCCGATCAGGCGATGGAGAGGGTTCGCGCGCTGCCGTACGCGACAGTTATCGCCGGCTCGACGGGCGACGTAAAAAGCGATCCCGCCATCACCAACGATGGGGGCGTCTACTACTTCGGCACCGAGCCGCTGGATTGGAACTCGACTGCCCCGGCCGGGCAGACACCTCTGGACACGTATCCGTGGCCGACGGTGGAGATGAACGGCGTGGAGTTCGAGACCAAGACGTTCGTCACGTGCTCTCACAGTGCCTTCAGCGGGGCTGGTAACCAGCCCGCATGCACCGATACGAGTCTCGGGCCATCAGACCAGCTCCTGTATCGGGTGACCGTCATCGTCGACTGGAAGCCGAACGGTACAACGGAAACGAAGACCGTTTCGACTCAGTCAGTGATCTTTTCTCCGAAGGGTTGCCAGTCGACCTTGACGCACCCGATCGCGGCGCCTTGTGAGCCTTTCTTTTACGGCTCGGCCGATAGCGGACTCGGTGGTATCACTATTGGTCAGGCTTCGCCGACCGATTCTGATCCAGTGCCGGGGCCGGCCGTTCCCGCGCTGGCCGGCTTCACAGGCGCCTCGCTGACTTTCCCAAGGGCGACGGCAAGCCTGCAGTCCGAGCAAACCGCGAAGGTTTCCGGAGACTCTCGAGCCTCGAAGATCGGGTGGACGATCAACGACGTCGATTCGTCACTTGGCGACACGCTGGCCGCCGCGACAGCGGGAAATGACGCCGGTGCGACGGTGCCGTCGGAAGACTCGAAGAATCTGTCGCAGGACGCAACATCGCAGACGATTTCATCCGCCGATGGTCTGACGTCGCTCGCGCTCACTCTGGGCGCTGTGACAGGCGCGGGGCTCGCTACGACATCGTCTGTGTCACCCTCCGAGTGCTGGGACGCCGCGCCGACACCACAGTTGCTGGCGACAAACCTTTCCTGTGCCAGCAGCAAGCTGGTGCCAAACGTTATGAGTGCCGTCCTGACGACGCCGAGCGCGGGCTCGGCCAATCTCGTATCCTTGAGCGCGCCGTCAAGTACCGATCCGATCGAACTATTTACCGGCCGGTTCAACACCGCGACGGGCGTAACGCCGCAATACTGTGGAACAGCGGCTTCCGGCGCAGCCGGCTGTGAGGCTTCGGCAGCGCGCCGCGCCGTGGGCGACCTTGTGGTCGGAAAGCTTCCGACTGGCGTCCCTCCAGGTCACATGCCGAGTAATTGGAATAACAGCGTTGGCTTGATCAAAGTAAGTGGATACTCCGACGCCGTTCAGGTTGAGCGTGGAGACGAGGCGACCAATCCCGGCCCGAACGCGAGTGTCGGTGCTGGAAGCATGTTGACGTATTGGAACGGGAGCAACTACACGAACGTTGATCTCTCAACCGCTACTGCCGGCACGGTAATTCCGGTCAATCTCTCTCCTGTGCTTGACTATTCGGACAGCGTGAATATCACAATGAGCGGTGCGGTCACCATCGGTGGCACGTCAACTGGCACGTCGGGCGACCTCGCGGATTGCTCTACGATCCAATGCGTTGCTACGGCTACGGTCAACTCGTTCGTGATCGATATCGTTTACACGGTGAAATCACTCGACGGTGCTACCACGTATGCAAACCTGGCGGTACACGTCGACCTCGGAAAGTTGCTCGCTTCGTCGACTTATCAGGCGGCACCAAGTGGCACATGAGTCGCGAGAAGACGCTGGCACAACTCTGATGGAACTCGTCGTCGCCATGGCAGTGTGCACCGTTCTCATCGTGGTCAGCCTAGGGGTCACCTTCGCGATGATAAAAACGACGAACGCCGAGAGTGTGAAGAGCGACGCAAACGACGCCGCGCGTCTGGCCGTCGCTCAAATCGAGCGTCAAGTGCGGTCGGGCAACGTTCTTTACGACCCGCAACACGATGACACGACACACGACACGACGTTACGTATCTACACGCAGGCCAACGCCGTCGAGAAGTGCGTGGAATGGAAGTACGACTACAGCGCGCATACCTTGTTAAGCCGAAGTTGGTCGACCACTTGGGAGTCCGACAACCAAATAACAGCCTGGCGCACTATCGCCAGCAACGTGGTGAATGGCCCGGACGTTGCCGACCAGCCGTTCACCCTTGATCCGTCGTCGGTATACGGTGGGCGTCTTCTGAACATCGATGTCCTGGCGCGAGTTGGTGACCTGTCGCGACCTGCCGAGGTGCAGGCATCGGTCACAGGTCGCAATACGTCGTACGGATACAGCAAGACCGTCTGCAATAACCCCCCGCCTGAATGAACCTAAGGAGTGTTGGCATGTGTCGCTGGATGGACCGTGTCCGGAGATGCCGGCGGGGTGACGACCCGGGTTTCGCGATGCTTACCGTCATCCTTCTGATGGTTCTTGTCACGGGATTAGCGACTGTTGCGGTTGCCGCTGCCGTCCGCAACGTGCACGGATCTGGCCTCTCGCGCGCGAAGGTCCAGGCAGTCGATGCCGCGGAGGCCGGCGTGGACGATGTCTATGCGGAACTCCAGAACAGCATTGGAACATCGGTCCCGTGCGGCGGCGACATCAAGGGTACGTTGTCTTCGGGATCGACCTACGTCGTGAACATCGACTACTACTCGACGTACCCTCCCGCGGCAGGTGACACTCCGATCGCGTGCAGCAGTGGTACGGGTCTAGCGTCGGCACCGGCGGCAGCGCTCATCACGGCCGTTGCCACGCCAACCCAGGCATACCAAGGTGCCGGCAATCTTGGCACACGTAAGGTCCAATCGCTCGTCAGGCTCAGTCCGCTGCCGTCATCATCGAACGGCTTCGACCAGGCATTGTTCTCTGACGCGTCTGTTACCACAACGAATTCGGTCACCATCAACGGTGACGGTGGACTGAACGGCAACCTCTACACCAACGGCGACTTCGAGTGCAATAGTAATTCAACGTTCGCGGGTAGCGTCGTCACCCAAGGCTCCGCGTACGTCACCAACTCGTGCTCCGTCCAGGGTGATCTTTGGGCAGCGGGCAATGTCAAGGCGGACAGCAATCCGACCATTGCCGGCATGTTGAAGTCGAGTACCGGCAATGCAACGCTTCAATCGAGCGTAGGCATTGGAAAGGGTATTACGGTCGCGGGAACATGCTGCAGTAGCGCGCTTGGAAAGACAACAGATGGGAAAACGGCAACGAGCTACTGGAATCCCGTATCTTATGGGGTGACTGGTATGGCCGCACCGCCGCACATCGAGATGCCGCGCGTCCAGTTTGTGCCTTCCGATTGGGCGGGGGAGGGGTTTACCGAGGTCTCGTGGAAGGATGTGATCACGCCCGCGCTGAAGAATAGCAGTCACTCCGCGTGTACCGACCTCGGCAATTGGTCGGTGAAAAATGGCGTCGTCAACGTTCTGCCACCTTCGAAGACCGTGGAGCCGCTTCTTATCGACGCCCTCGATGACTGCAGCGGTACAGGGATATCGATGCAGAGCCTTACGCTTAAACTCTACGCGGACGCCGCAATCTTCGCGCCGTCCTTTGAGTTCCAAAACTCCCTTACGTTCACCTCGGGCGATGGAGCAGTGCACAACCTCTGGCTGATTGTGCCGTGGAGCAATGGCAGCGAGACGTGTGAATCCAGTGGTGTAGACAAGACCGTGGGCGGTTCCTCACCCAAAATCAGCTTCAATATCAACAGCGGTCTGTACTTCAACAACATACACACATTGGTCTACACGCCGGGTGGTATTGACGGCAGCAACCAGGTCAACATGACGGGCAAGGTGTACGCGTGCGATTTCGGCGGCAGCTCTGGCGACTTGCGGAATAGCTTCAATCTGACCTTCGATAAGGATTTGGGTGTTCCAGGCGTGAAGTCAACGGTGCCGACCACCTACAACGTGGACGTCGTGTACAAGCGAGAAGTGGGGTAGACACGCACTTTTGTATCTCCGTTGAGCCGCATGCTTGGGCTGTGTGATACGCGATGATGTCTGTATGCGCCTCTTGACCGTCCTTCTCTGCTGCTTGCTCGGCTTGGCCGTGGGCTCGTTCTTGAACGTCGTCATCTGGCGTGTCCCACGCGGCGAGTCGGTCGTCCGTCCACGGTCTCGGTGCCCTGAGTGTCACCACGCGATCCGGGCCCGCGACAACATTCCAGTCGTCAGCTGGATCATCTTGCGTGGCAGATGCCGTGACTGTCGGGCGCCCGTGAAGCTGCGATACCCGATCGTGGAGGGCAGTACCGGCGTTCTGTTCGGTCTACTTGCCTGGCACTTCGGGCCCGGCGCGGCGCTGCCAGCTTTCTTGTACTTAGGTGCGATAAGTGTCGCTCTCGCCTCCATCGATCTCGACCTGCATCGTCTGCCGAACTCGCTGACGCTGCCTTCGTACGTCGTTGGCGGTGTTTTGTTGCTCGTAGCTTCGATCTTCGATGGACACCCGGCGTGGCTGTTACGAGCGGGCTTGGGTATGGTCGCGCTCTACGCGCTGTACTTCTTGCTCCGTCTCGGATACCCGCGCGGCATGGGGTTCGGCGACGTCAAGCTCGCGGGTGTGCTGGGCATGTACCTCGGCTACCTGGGGTGGGAA
The DNA here is from genome assembly GCA_040255675.1 of Actinomycetales bacterium. Classification (GTDB taxonomy): domain Bacteria; phylum Actinomycetota; class Actinomycetes; order Acidothermales; family Acidothermaceae; genus JBDZVM01. Next base: position 48,582 of record JBDZVM010000021.1, read on the forward strand.
GTACTTGTTACGGGTGCTTTTCTCGGCTTCCTGCTTGGTGGTGTGGTGGGGGTGGGACTCATGCTCGCACGACGAGCCAGTCGCAAGTCGATGATCCCGTTCGGCCCATTCATGCTTGGCGGTGCACTACTTGCCGTATTCATCGGAGGTGCTCTCACGAGCATCTACACAGGAGTAACGCTCCACTAAGCCAGCCGGACCACATCGAAGGCTCCATTTGCTCAAGGCGACGTCCCGCGCGACCGATGCCCTCCTTGAACAGAACCGGGAGAAGGCCCGGTCTCGGCGCGGCTCGCAGGCTGCATGCAGGAGATGTCATCGTGGCAGGACGCGTGACGGTAGGTCTCGATATCGGGACCTCTGGCGTGCGCGCCGCCGAGCTCTCGCTCGGCCGTGGCGGCGTGACGCTCGAACATTTCGGGCAGGTGGCACTACCACCGGGCGCCGTCTCGAACGGCGAAGTCGTTGATGAAGACGCCGTCGCTTCGGCTATCAAGCGACTCTGGAAGGATGGCGGCTTCTCGACAAAGCGTGTAGCGCTAGGTGTGGCGAACCAGAAAGTCGTGGTTCGGCAGGTTGATCTAGTCTGGATGGAGCCAACCGAACTGCGCAAGGCGCTTTCGTTCCAGGTGCAGGATTACATCCCTATCCCCGTCGAAGATGCTGTCCTTGACTTTCATCCGATTGAAGAATTCACGAACGAAGACGGCGCGCGGATGATCCGGGTTCTTCTCGTCGCGGCAGCACGGAACATGGTTCGGAGCACGCTGCAATCGGTCAGCAAGGCAGGGTTGCGGGCAACGGCTGTTGACCTGACGGCGTTTGCCCTGATCCGAGCGGCAGTCCATCTCGGTGAGTTCGATCTCGAAACGGCAGCAACTGCCGTGGTAGACGTCGGTTCTCGGGTGACCAATATTGTCGTACATCAAAACGGGATTCCGCGGTTTGTCAGAATCCTCTTGATGGGTGGCGGCGATGTCACCGATACCGTTGCGGAACGGCTCGGTGTTCCCGCAGAGCACGCCGAGGGGTTGAAGCAGCAACCAATCGCCGCCGACACAGCTGATGCCACTGCTCGTGCTATTCAGGCGAGCACGGCGTCGTTTGTCGAAGAGGTCCGCGGTTCCCTGGACTACTACCGCGCCGCGCCCGGGTCGGTGCAGATTAGCCGGCTCCTGGTCACTGGCGGAGCATCCCGGTTGCATAACCTCATTCCTAGACTTGGCGAAGCTACCCGGCTGCCAGTGACGCAGGCGAACTTCGTATCAAAGCTTCGTCTCGGCAAGACCGGGCTTTCCGAGGAGCAACTTCGATACAGCGATCCGCTTGCTGCGGTTCCGATCGGCCTTGCCTTGGGAGTGGCCTCGTGAGCGTGCAGACAATCAACCGGCAGACTCAATTGCCGAGTGTCAACCTGATCCCACCCGAAATTCAGGAGGCGCGCGACTTTAACCGCCTCCAATTTGGTCTTGCGGCGTTAGTCGCGTTGGCGGTAGCCGGCGTTGGAGCATTTTATGTCCAGGCCCGCTCCGGAGAAGGCGACGCGCGCGCCGCTCTGGCGGACGCGCAGGCTCAACAGCAAGCGGCTCAACGCAAGCTCCATGGTTTGCAGTATGTGACAGCTGCCAAGCAAGACGCCGCCGCCGCGGAAGCGACGTTGACGCAAGCGCGTAGCACGAACGTCCACTGGTCCGACACCCTGAACGACCTTAGCGTGTCGTTGCCGACGAACGTGTGGTACACGTCGCTGAACATTGTCGAGGCGGCGAAGCCCGGCACGTTCTTGACCTCCGGTGATGTCCCGGATGACCTTGCGATCATCACTTTGCAGGGCTACGGCCGACAGCACAACGACGTCGCCGCGTGGCTGAACGCGATGGAGAACGTGCCGGCGTTCAAAAGCCAGACGTTCTCCAGCTCAAAGGAAAGCCTCATCGGGCCTACTCCCGTTGTGCAATTCGCCGCGACAGTCAGCGTAGACAAGAGCGCCCTCAAGCCCTGCGACAAGCCAGACCAGGCGTCTGAGCCAGGAGTGTGCTGACAAATGAGCCGTTCACAGCGATGGGCCGCGGCGACCGCCGTTGTGGTCGTCCTTGTTTTTGCAGTCGGATGGCTAGCTCTGATTTCGCCGCAGCGCTCTCGAACCGCGAGCTTGCACAGTCAGGCCGACTCCACTAACCAGCAGGTCATGAGCCTCGATACGCAGATCAGCAGGCTGCAGAAGGAAGCAGGCGACGTAGTCCAGCAGAAGGCTCGTATTCAAGAGATCGCAACCGAAATACCTTCGGCGCCGAATCTTGCGAGCTACATCAGGTCCCTGACCTCAAAGGCCAGCGACACCGGCGTCGATCTCGTCTCGATTGCGCCGGCGGCACCCGTTGCGGCAACAGTCACTGCTGTGAAGCCGGCGGCGAGGGTTACTGCGTCGGCGTCGCCATCTCCGAGCGCGGGAGCGACCACCGCGCCAACGCCGCGAACACCGGTCGCCCCTCAAAGTAACCTCAGTGTGATCACTATGCAGCTCCAGGTTGCTGGGGATTATTGGCAGATTCAGCGCTTCCTCAACGAGCTACAAGATCTTAAACGCGTTACCGTTGTCAGCGCACTGGCGCTCTCGCCCGGTGGTCACCGGACGCAAGCGCAGACGGCCAATGTCGATCCTGCCGATAGCTGGCGGACGCTGAACGGGTCGGTCACCCTTGCGATCTTTATGACCGACGCTCCGCTTGCTACGGCCTCTGCGCCAGCGCCTTCTCCAAGTCCGAGTCATTAGGGATCCTTTGATGAGCAACGAATCGCTGCAAGGAGCTCGGCACGCACATCGGCGCGGCCGTAGGCCGCACGTGCTCACATCGCTCAGTGCATGCGCGATCCTTGCCGCCGCCGGTGGCGTCTTCGTCGCGACTAACGGTGGCGGCACCGGGTCGTCGGCAGGCGAGAAAACGGGCGTCATGGAAGCGGCTAATGTGCAGGCGGCCGCCTCGTCTCCGATGACGATACCGCCAAATGCCAATGGACCAGTGGGACGCAATCCTTTTATGCCACTGGTCTTTCCACCAGCCGCGCCAAAGGCGTCGGCCGCACCGTCGCCCATACCTTCACCGACGCCGTCCCCGCCGTCCCCGACGTCCGCGCCGACGCCGATCGTGATCGTCGTGCCGACAGCGCCCGCGAAGACGACGTCGCCGACGGCGACGGTGACGGCAACGCCATCGCCGACGGGCTTGCCCACGGCCGGACAGGCGATCACGTTGACGCTGGTCAGCCTCGACGCGACAAACGCGACGGTCAACGCGACAGTCACGATCGGCAAGACCACGACGCCGTACGACAACCTCAAGCCAGGCCAGGTTTTCGGCACCTACTTCAAGCTGGTGTCGATTCTTAGTAGCGATCCGGCTAGCCCGCCGGTCATGTACGGGGCCGACTTCCAGTACGGCGATCAGTTCGCCCAGCTAGCCGTCGGCGACTCGTCGCAGTTCGGCTGATCCAGCACTAGACCATCACGGCCTCGCCCGGCTTGCCGGGCGGGGCCGCGTCCGTTAAGGGTGTCGCGGCACGCCAAGTCGCGCTCGTGGGAGACTCACCACCATGTTGCGTTGGCTGACCGCCGGCGAGTCGCACGGCCCCGCGCTCGTCGCCGTCCTCGAGGGCCTGCCCGCGGGCGTGTGTGTCACGACGGCGGACGTCGGCAGTGCGCTGGCTCGCCGTCGTGCCGGCTATGGCCGTGGCGCGCGCATGTCGTTCGAGCGCGACGACGTCGAGTTTTTGGGCGGCGTTAGGCATGGCGTCACCATGGGGAGCCCGGTCGCCGTCAGGGTCGGCAACACCGAGTGGCCGAAATGGGAGAAGGTCATGGCGGCCGATCCGGTTGATCCGGCCGAACTCGAAGCACTTGCCCGCAACGCGCCGCTCACCAGGCCCCGGCCCGGCCACGCCGACCTCGTGGGCATGCAAAAGTATGGCCTTGACGAGATTCGGCCGATCCTCGAACGGGCCAGCGCCCGCGAGACCGCCGCGCGTGTCGCGCTAGGCGAAGTCGCGCGTCGTTTCTTGAAGCAGGCGCTCGACATCGACGTCCTGAGCCATGTCGTGTCGATCGGCGAAGCGCGCATCCCCGACGGCGTGGTGCCCCAGCCGCAAGACCTGGAGCGTGTCGACGCCGATCCGGTGCGCTGCTTCGATCCCGACGCGAGCAAGGCGATGGTGGCCGAGATCGATGCCGCGCACAAGGACGGCGACACCCTCGGCGGCGTGGTCGAAGTCGTCGTGCACGGCTTGCCGCCCGGGCTCGGCAGCCACGCGCATTGGGACCGTCGCCTCGATGCGCGGTTGGCCGCCGCCCTCATGTCGATCCAGGCCATGAAAGGCGTCGAGGTGGGCGACGGTTTCACTACTGCTCGCCGGCGGGGCTCGCAAGCGCACGACGAGATCGAGAATTCCCCGGACGGCGTGCGCCGCCGCACCAACCGCGCCGGCGGAACGGAGGGCGGCATGTCGACTGGCGAGCCGCTTCGCGTGCGGGCGGCGATGAAGCCCATCTCGACGATTCCGCGTGCCCTCGACACCATCGACGTTCGCACGGGCGAGGTGGCGAAAGCCATCAACCAGCGAAGTGACGTTTGCGCCGTGCCTGCCGCCGGTGTGGTCGGCGAGGCGATGGTGGCGCTCGTCATCGCCGACGCCGTGGTCGAGAAGTTCGGTGGCGACTCGGTCGCGGAAGTGCGCCGAAACCTGCGCGGCTACGTCGACACCCTGGTCGTCGGCTGATGGCACCCCGAGTCGTTCTCGTCGGGCCCCCGGGCGCGGGTAAAACCACCGTGGGCACGCTGCTTGCCGAACGGCTCGGCATCGAATTCGAAGACACCGACGCCGACATCGAAAAGCGCGCTGGCGTAAGCATTCCAGACATCTTCATCGAACACGGCGAAGAGCAGTTCCGTGCGCTCGAGCGCGAGTCGGTCAGCGCCTGCCTCGCTCAGCACGACGGTGTGCTGGCCTTGGGTGGCGGCGCGGTGATGGACGCCGAAACCCGCGACGCGTTGCGTCACCACACCGTCGTCTATCTCAGCGTCGAATTGGCCGATGCCACCAAGCGGGTGGGTTTCAATCGCGACCGCCCCTTGTTGCTCGGAAATCCGCGGGCACAACTGCACGCGCTGATGGACGAACGCCGGCCGCTGTACGAAGAGGTCGCGACCGTGTCGGTGTCAACGTCTGGCAAGACGCCCGACCAAGTCGTCGACGAAATCGAAAAGGCGCTTGCGTGACGACCAGCATTACTGTCGAAGGCGAGCAGCCGTACGACGTCGTCGTCGGGTTCGGCGCGTCGTCGCGGCTACGCGGGCTCGTCCCGGACGACGTCCGGCGGATCGCCGTGATTCACCAGCCCATCGTCGCCGCGCTCGTTCGCGAAATCACCGAGCGGCTCGACGATTTCGACGTCGTCTCGATCGAAATACCGGACGCCGAAGCAGCCAAGACCATCGAGACCGCGGCGATGTGCTGGAACATCCTCGGTGGCAACGGATTCACCCGCAGCGACATGGTTATCGGCGTCGGCGGGGGAGCGGCCACCGACCTAGCGGGTTACGTGGCGGCGGCGTGGCTGCGCGGGGTTCGGGTGGTGCAAGTTCCGACGACGTTGGTCGGCATGGTCGACGCCGCCATCGGCGGAAAGACCGGCGTCAACACCGAAGCGGGCAAGAATCTGGTCGGCGCGTTTCATCCGCCGTCCGGCGTCTTGTGCGACTTGTCGATGCTCGAAACTGTGCCGCCGCGCGATTACGCCGCGGGGCTTGCCGAGGTGGTGAAGACCGGCTTTATCGCCGACCCGGTAATTCTCGAGTTGGTCGAATCCGACCCGAAGGCGGCGCTGGCGCCGTCCGGTCGGCATACTGCCGAACTCGTGGAGCGGTCGGTCGCGGTGAAGGCCGCCGTCGTAGGCGCCGATCTGCGCGAAACGAAGGCGGTCGGGCCCGGAGGCATTGGCAGAGAAATCCTGAACTATGGCCACACGCTCGGGCACGCCATCGAAAAGCGCGAGCGTTATACGTGGCGGCACGGAGACGCGGTTTCGGTCGGTCTCGTCTACGCCGCGGCGCTCTCGCGGCATGCGGGCATGCTCGATGCGAAAACAACCAAGCGCCATCGTGAAATCTTACGGTCGCTGGGGTTACCGACCACCTATGAGGCCGACGCGTGGCCGGCACTTCGTGCCGCGATGAGTATCGACAAGAAAACACGCGGTCGCACGTTGCGGTTCGTCGTGCTCGAAGCCGTCGGACGGGTGCGAATCCTCACCGATCCCGACCCCGCAATCCTAGAAAAAGCCTACGCGGAGGTGGCCCGATGACTCGTGTGCTCGTGCTCAACGGACCGAACCTCTCGCGCCTTGGTTCTCGCGAGCCCGACGTTTACGGCAACCAGACGTACGACGACCTCGTGGCGTTCTGCGCGAAAACCGCGGCAGAACTCGGGCTCGAAGTCGACGTCCGGCAAACCAACGACGAAGCCGAACTGGTGTCGTGGCTGCACGGTGCCGCCGACACCCGCACACCGGTTGTGCTCAATCCGGGGGCGTTCACGCACTATTCGTACGCGCTGCGCGACGCGATCGCGATGCGCACCGCGGCGCTCATCGAGGTGCACATCACCAATCCGGCCAGCCGCGAAGAATTCCGGCACACGTCGGTGGTCGCGGCCGTCGCGAGCGGAACCATCGCCGGCTTCGGGCTCAACTCGTACCGGCTCGCGCTCCAGGCCATCGCCGGCATGGCTGATCAATAACCTCCGGACGGCGGCTCAAGACACCCCTGAATCGGCCGAGATCTTTGCTGGCCGCGCGTTCGCGCTGCCCTCGTCGTCCGCTCGAAGGGGACTTCCGTGGATATCGCTGTCGACGGCTTCGAACTCGTGCCGAGGTTAGATCACGAGGCTGAACTCGCGCGGTTGCGCTAAAGTAGCGCTATGGCAACGATACAGATCCGGGAGATTCCCGAAGACGCCTACGAGGTGATCCGCAAACGGGCGAGAGCGGCTGGCCGCTCGATCCAGTCGTACATGCGCGATTGGGTGGTCGATTTCGCGTTCCAGCCCACGCCCGAAGAAGCGCTGCACTCGCTCGAGGTGGCGTTGGCGGGGCACAAAACCCCAGGGGGCACGCGTGAGTCGATTCTCGCCGCGATTGCGGAGGGCCGTCGGTGACCGACGCGGCGACCGATGCCGTCATCGATGCCTCGGCGCTGCTGTTCGCGCTGACCGCGAAGAGCGCGGAAGCCGCTCATCTGCGCGCTCGGCTGGCGCGGTTTCGGTTGCACGCGCCGCACTTGATCGACGCTGAGGTCGGCAATGCTCTCCGGGGTCTCGAGCGTTCAGCCCAGCTCAGCCTCACCGAGGCTCGCGAGGTTATGGGTGCGGCGCGGGTACTGATCAGCCACAGGTATCCGCACGTGGGTCCGTTGGTCGACGCTGCTTGGCGCTGGCGGCACAACCTGAGCTTCTACGACGGGTTGTACGTCGCGCTAGCGGTCGCGCTCGCCACCCCTTTGCTAACCGCCGATGTTCGTGTGGCGCGGGTGCCGAGGTTGCCATGCGCCGTCGAGGTCGTCTGACTCGACGCGCCAATCCTCGCCACCGACAGCACGCCTGTAGACTTGCCCGTCGGCCCGCATCGGCCGCGGCAGCGTGTGCTGAATGTATTGATCAAGACCATCAAGGAGTCGACGTCCGTGGCGACCACGAACGACCTGAAGAACGGCATGACCCTCGATCTCGACGGCCAACTGTGGAATGTGGTCGAGTTCCAGCACGTCAAGCCCGGCAAGGGGCCCGCCTTCGTGCGCACCAAGCTCAAGCACGTGCTCACCGGCAAGGTCGTCGACAAGACTTTCAACGCGGGTTTAAAGATCGACACCGCGACCGTCGACAAGCGCACGATGCAGTACCTCTACAAAGAAGGCACTGACTTCGTGTTCATGGACACCGAGACTTACGACCAGTTCCACGTGCCGAGCGAGACCGTCGGCGACGCCGCCAACTTCATGCTCGAGAACACCGACGCCACGGTGGCCATGCACGAGGGCACGCCGCTGTACGTCGAGCTTCCCGCGTCGGTAGAGCTGGTGATCTCTTACACCGAGCCCGGCATGCAAGGCGACCGCTCGACCGGCGGCACGAAGCCGGCGACTCTCGAGACCGGCGCGCAGATTCAGGTTCCGCTGTTCATTAGCACCGGCGAGAAGGTCAAGGTCGACACTCGAAGCGGCGACTACCTAGGCCGCATCAATAATTGACGCGAGAACCTAACCGAGCCGGACGACGATGAGCGCGCGCACCAAGGCACGTAAGCGCGCCCTCGACGTGCTGTTCGAATCAGACCTGCGCGACGTCGACCCCCTCGAAACCCTTGCCAAGCGGCTCGCCGCTCTCGCGCCGCCCGAGCCGCCCGTGCCCGAGTACACCGTGCGCCTGGTCGAAGGCGTCGTCGAGCACAAGGCGCGCATCGACGAACTCATCAGCGACTACTCGGTCGGCTGGACGCTTGACCGCATGCCGACTGTCGACCGCAACCTGCTGCGTATGTCGATCTATGAGTTGCTATGGGTCGACGAGACGCCCGACGGCGTCGTCCTCAGCGAAGCGGTGAATCTCGCGCGCGACCTGTCGACCGACGAGTCGCCCGCGTTCGTCAACGGCTTGCTCGCCAAGGTGCTCGAGAGAAAGCCATCGCTTCAGACCTGACGCCGCCGGCTGGCAGCAATCCGCGGCGGACAGCTAAAGCATGTCGATTGCGCGCCGCGCCTCCGCGTTCAGCACACCCCAGGAAATCAGCTCTTCGGTGAGTAGGCTCGGCGACTCGTCGTAGATCACAGCGAGTGATCGCAGGTCGTCTTGCCGGATCGATAGCACGCGCCCGTTGTAGTCGCCGCGCTGACTTTGGATCGTCGCGGCGTAGCGAGCCAGCGGACGCGCCTTCTCGGGCGGGACGTCGGCCAACTGTTCCAAGTCGATCACCAAGCGGGGCGGTGGCTCGCTGGCTCCGCCCGGGACGGCGTCGGGCAGTAGCTCGGCCACGGGCACGCCGTAGAAGTCGGCGAGTTCGGCGAGCCGCTGCACGGTCACGGCCCGGTCGCCGCGCTCGTACGAGCCGACGACCACGGCCTTCCAGCGGCCCCGAGACTTTTCTTCGACGCCGTGCAACGAAAGTCCTTGCTGGGTACGGATTGCGCGCAACCGCGCGCCGAGTGCCTTGGCGTAGTCGTTCACGACAACCTCACGTGACGTAACAGCGGACCCCTGCGGCCGGTCCGCGCAGGGTGCGAACCACAGAACCGGGTGTCCGACTGCACGGATCGGAACCGGACGGCGGGGAGCGGCGACGCCGCAATTGACCTGCGCAATTGCCGACCCCGTCGTTCCCGGGCGCCGGTCTCACCATTGGCTCGTTCGGGCGACGCCTCGCCGAACCGGGTCGTCGAAGCACCGGGTCGTCGAAGCGTGGTGACCGATGTGGTCCCGAAGTCACAGCCGCGCTCGTTACGCACTGTGACCATAAGGCCATCGTCACTCTGCGTCAACAATTTAACCAACCTTAACGGTCGGCGTGTCCGCTAGCGGTGCTGACGGCGCTCAACGGCGGTACCGCCACGAACGGCGTTACCCCGCCACGAACGGCGTTACCCCGCCACGAACGGTGTGCAAGCCGTTCATCGTGGGGTAACGCCGTTCGTCGGGCTCGGGCGCGCGGAGCCGCGTCGGCGCGCCCGCCGCGATCCGAACACACGCGGCTGATATCGTCGGTCTTGCTCGGCGTCCTTTAAAGCCCGTCCCGTGAGGCGGGGAAGGAGGTCTTCTTCATGTCTGCTGCGCCCTCGAGCTCGCAGTCCCCGCAGACGCCTTCTGGCGTTTCTCGCGAAGTCCTCGACGAATCCGACATCGGCCGGGCGGTCACCCGCATCGCGCACGAGATCCTCGAGCGCACCAAAGGCGGCAACGACGTCATCCTGCTCGGCATCCCAACCCGTGGCGTGGGGCTCGCGCGGCGGCTGGCGAATCGCATGAGCGACGTCGAAGGCCGGCCCGTGCTGGCAGGTTCGCTCGACATCACGATGTACCGCGACGATCTGCGGCTGCGGCCGGCGAGGGCACTCGCTCGCACCGAGGTACCGGGCGGCAGTGTCGACGGCTTGCTCGTCATTCTTGTCGACGACGTGCTGTTTTCCGGCCGCACAATCCGCGCCGCGCTCGACGCTCTCGGCGAGTTGGGCCGCCCGCGCGCCGTCCGGCTCGCTGTTCTCGTCGACCGCGGGCATCGTGAGCTTCCGATCAAAGCCGACTACGTCGGCAAGAACATTCCCACGTCGAAAACGGAACAGGTCACCGTGCTCATCAAGGAATACGACGGCCGCGACGCCGTCTTTGTCGGCCCGTCGCAGGGCTCGTCGCAGGGCTCGTCGCAGGGCTCGTCGCAGGGACCCGAGGAGGCGGCGCGATGACCACACACCTGATATCGACCGGCGACCTTAACCGCGACGACGCGTTGCTGATTCTCGACACGGCCGCTGAGCTGGCCCGGCTTGCCGACCGGCCGGTGAAGAAACTCCCCACGCTGCGCGGCCGCACGGTCGTCAATCTCTTCTACGAAGACTCCACGCGCACCCGCACATCGTTCGAAGCAGCCGCGAAACGGCTCTCGGCCGACGTCATCAACTTTTCCGCCAAAGGCTCGAGCGTGTCGAAGGGCGAGAGCCTCAAAGACACCGCACTCACGCTGGAGGCGTTGGGCGCGGACGGCGTCGTCATCAGACACCCGGCCAGCGGCGCCCCGCATCGACTAGCCGGCTGGATACGAGGCAGCGTGGTCAACGCCGGCGACGGCACTCACGAGCACCCAACTCAAGCGTTGCTCGACGCGTTCACGATGCGGCGCCATCTCGGAAATCTCGAATCTCGCCGCGTCGCCATCGTCGGCGACGTGTTGCACAGCAGGGTGGCCCGTTCGAACGTGCTGCTGCTCGAAACGCTCGGCGCGGAGGTCACGCTTGTCGCCCCGCCCACGTTGCTGCCGGTCGGCGTCGAAAGCTGGCCGTGCGCGTACTCCTACGACTTCGACGCCGTCTTGCCCAAACTCGATGCCGTCATGATGCTGCGAGTGCAGCGCGAACGCATGACCGACGCCTTTTTCCCGAATGCGCGCGAATACAGCCGCCGCTACGGGCTTGATGCCGCGCGTATGGCGACGCTTCCCGAGCACGCCATCGTGATGCACCCCGGGCCGATGAATCGCGGCATGGAAATCGCCGCCGACGTCGCCGATTCGATACGGTCGGTCATCGTCGAGCAGGTGGCCAACGGCGTGAGTGTTCGCATGGCGGTCTTGTATTTGCTGCTCGGCGGTAGCGAATCGGCACTGGGCAACCCCGCGGCCGACCGTTCGCGGATCGTCAGCGAAGCGGTTATTTCCGCGCCACCAAGCGAAATAGACCTGGCAACTGCGGGGGAGGCCCGATGAGCGGGTGGCTGATCAAGGGCGCCCGGGTGCTGAACGGCGAACCTGCCGACCTCCTGCTCGCTGACGGCGTTGTCGCGGAGCTCGGCGAAAAGCTTGACGCGCCGTCCGGGGTGAAAACAATCGACGCCGGCGGCCTGATCGCGCTGCCCGGTTTCGTCGACTTGCACACGCACTTGCGCGAACCCGGTCGTGAAGATGCCGAAACCGTCGAAACCGGCACGCTGGCTGCCGCGCTCGGCGGTTACACCGCTGTGCACGCCATGGCCAACACCGATCCCGTCGCCGATTCGGCCGGCGTCGTTGAGCAGGTGTGGCTCGCGGGGCAAGAGGCCGGGCACTGCGACGTGCATCCGGTCGGCGCGGTGAGTGTCGGCCTCGAAGGCGTTCAGCTCGCCGAGCTAGGCGCGATGGCCGATTCGCATGCCCGCGTCAGGGTTTTCTCGGACGACGGCAAGTGCGTCTCCGACGCGCTGCTCATGCGACGTGCCCTCGAATACGTGAAAGCGTTCGACGGCGTCATCGCGCAGCACGCGCAAGAACCGCGGCTCACGAAAGACGCGCAGATGAACGAAGGCGAACTCTCCGGGGTGCTGGGTCTGCGCGGCTGGCCGGCCGTGGCCGAAGAGGCCATCATCGCGCGCGACATTTTGCTGGCCGAACATGTCGGCTCACGACTGCACATCTGCCACGTGTCTACTGCCGGGGCAGTCGAGCTCATTCGCTGGGCGAAATCGCGAGGCGTGAACGTCACCGCGGAGGTCACCCCGCATCATCTGCTGCTTACCGACGAACTCGCCGCCACGTATGACCCGATTTACAAGGTGAATCCGCCACTGCGTAGCCGCGACGACGTCGAGGCGGTGCGGCGCGGCTTGGCCGACGGCACCATCGACGCCGTCGCCACCGACCACGCCCCGCACCCGATCGAAGACAAAGAAGCCGAGTGGCAGACCGCCGCCTTCGGCATGCTCGGCCTCGAGACCGCGTTGTCGGTCGTTGCCGAAGCGATGGTCGAGACCGGGCTGCTCGACTGGGCAGGCGTTGCCGATCGCATGTCGACAAGGCCGGCCCACATCGGCCGGCTGCCTAGCCAGGGTCAGCCGATTTCCGTCGGGGCGCACGCGAATCTCGTCTTGATCGACCCGAGCGCGCGCCACGTCGTCGATCCCGCAACGCTTGTTTCGAAATCTCGTAACACCCCCTATATCGGCCGGGAGCTGCCTGTGCGCGTCGTCCACACATTCTTACGAGGAACACCCACCGCCCTCGACGGGAAGCCGGCATGACGCCGGCGCGCGCAAGCGCGCTCCTGGTGCTCGAAGACGGCCGCGCATTTGACGGCGAATCCTTCGGCGCAACCGGAGAAACGTTCGGCGAGGCGGTCTTTTCCACCGGCATGACCGGCTATCAAGAGACGCTTACCGACCCGAGTTACCACAAGCAGGTCGTCGTCATGACAGCGCCGCACATCGGCAACACCGGCGTCAACGACGAAGACCCCGAATCGGCGCGCATCTGGGTGGCCGGTTACGTGGTGCGCGACCCGGCACGTGTGCCGTCGAACTGGCGCGCCCGGCGCAGCCTCGACGACGAACTCGCGCGCCAGGGCATTGTCGGCATCAGCGGCGTCGATACTCGCGCTTTGACACGCCATCTACGCGAGCGCGGTGCCATGCGTGTGGGCATTTCGACGTCCGAGCAAGACCCGAAGGCGTTGCTCGAGCGAGTGCTCGCCTCGCCGCCGATGCAGGGCGCCGACCTCGCGGCTGAAGTCTCGACGCCTCAGCCTTACACGGTGCCGGCGATCGGCGAGAAGAAGTTCACGGTTGCCGCGATCGACCTCGGCATCAAAGCCATGACACCGCATCGCCTGGCCGAACGCGGCATCGAAGTGCACGTGCTTCCGGCGACGTCCGGTATCGACGATGTGCTCGCGGTTTCTCCTGACGGCGTGTTCTTCTCCAACGGTCCCGGCGATCCGGGCGCGGCGCGTGAACCCGTGCTCCTCCTGCAAGAGGTATTACGGCGTGGCATTCCGTTTTTCGGCATCTGCTTCGGCAACCAACTCCTCGGCCGGGCGCTCGGTTTTGGCACCTACAAGCTGAAGTACGGCCACCGCGGCATCAACCAGCCGGTCATCGACCGCGGCACCGACAAAGTCGAAATCACCGCGCACAACCACGGTTTCGCGGTCGACGCGCCGCTCGACGGCGAAACAAAGACACCGTTCGGGCGGGCGCGGGTGAGCCACGTGTGCTTGAACGACGACGTCGTTGAGGGCCTCGAATGTCTTGACGTGCCAGCGTTTTCTGTGCAGTACCACCCCGAAGCCGCTGCCGGGCCGCACGATGCCGGCTACCTCTTCGACCGATTCGTCGACCTCATGAAAGGGGCCCCTTCCCGGTGATCATGCAGTTACGCGCGATTATGCGCGGATTCGGTTGCGGCTATGTGCATGATCACGGACGACGTGGGCGAGGTGCGCACTGATGCCGCGTCGAGAAGACCTGCACTCGGTGCTGGTAATTGGTTCTGGCCCGATCGTGATCGGCCAGGCCTGCGAGTTCGACTATTCGGGCACCCAGGCCTGCCGCGTGCTCAAAGCGGAGGGCCTGCGAGTCGCGCTGGTGAACTCGAATCCGGCGACCATCATGACCGACCCCGAGTTCGCCGACGCTACGTACGTCGAACCGATCACGCCTGACATCGTTGAGAAAATCATCGCCAAGGAGCGCCCCGACGCGTTGCTCGCGACGCTTGGCGGCCAAACTGCACTCAACACGGCCGTCGCGTTATACGAAGCCGGTGTGCTCGATAAATACGGCGTCGAATTGATCGGCGCGAACGTCGACGCGATCCAGCGGGGCGAGAACCGGCAGAAGTTCAAGGAGATCGTCGACTCGGTCGGGGGCGAGTCTGCGCGCTCCACGATCTGCCACACCCTCGAAGAGTGCCTCGCGGCTGTCGACGATCTCGGCTATCCGGTCGTGATACGGCCTTCGTTCACCATGGGCGGCGCGGGGTCTGGAATCGCCTATGACGAAGCCGATCTCCGGCGCATCGCCGGAGCCGGCCTGCAAGCCAGCCCCACCACCGAGGTGTTGCTCGAGGAGTCGATTCTCGGCTGGAAAGAATACGAGCTCGAACTGATGCGCGACCGCGCCGACAACGTGGTCGTCGTCTGCTCGATCGAAAACGTCGACCCGATGGGCGTGCACACCGGAGATTCGGTGACGGTGGCGCCCGCACTCACCCTTACGGACCGCGAATACCAGGATATGCGCGACCTCGGTATCGCGATACTGCGCGCCGTCGGCGTCGACACCGGCGGGTGCAATATTCAGTTCGCCGTGCACCCCCAAACGGGCCGCATCATCGTCATCGAGATGAACCCGCGAGTGTCGCGCTCGTCGGCGCTGGCGAGTAAAGCGACCGGTTTCCCAATCGCGAAAATCGCCGCGAAACTGGCACTGGGTTACACGCTCGACGAAATCCCCAACGACATCACCCAAGAAACCCCGGCCAGTTTCGAGCCGAGCATCGACTACATCGTGGTGAAGTCGCCGCGATTCGCGTTCGAGAAGTTCCCGGGTGCCGACGAAACTCTCACCACCACGATGAAGAGCGTTGGCGAGGCCATGGCGATCGGGCGTAACTTCACCGAAGCGCTGCAAAAGTCGCTGCGGTCACTCGAAAGTCGGGCGTCATCGATGTACTGGCACGGTGAGCCGGGCGACAAGAACACGTTGCTCGAACGAGCCAAGCGTCCGCACGACGGTCGGCTCGTCACGGTCCAGCAGGCAATACGAGCCGGAGCGACGCTCGATGAGATTTACGAAGCCACCAAGATCGACCCGTGGTTTCTCGACCAGCTGTTTTTGCTCGACGAGATCGCCGGCACCATCAAGACGGCTGACAATCTCGATGAGCACACGCTGAGATACGCGAAACGGCACGGTTTTTCCGACGCGCAGATCGCCGCGATCCGCGGCCTCGACGAAACCGTCGTCCGCGAACTTCGCCATGCGCTCGGCGTGCGACCGGTCTACAAGACGGTCGACACGTGCGCCGCCGAGTTCGCCGCGAAAACGCCGTACCACTATTCGAGCTACGACGAAGAAACCGAAGTAGCGCCGCGCGAAAAGCCGGCCGTCGTCATCTTGGGTTCCGGACCCAACCGTATCGGTCAAGGGGTCGAGTTCGACTACTCGTGCGTGCACGCCAGTTTCGCCTTGCGTGACGCCGGTTTCGAGACCGTCATGGTCAACTGCAATCCCGAGACCGTCTCCACCGACTACGACACGAGCGACCGGCTGTACTTTGAGCCGCTCACCCTCGAAGACGTGCTCGAAGTCGTGCACGCCGAACAGCAGGCCGGGCCGGTGGTCGGCGTCATCGTGCAACTCGGTGGCCAGACTCCGCTACGGCTCGCGCAAAAGTTGAAAGACGCGGGTGTTCCAATCGTCGGCACCACGCCCGAGGCGATCCACCTCGCTGAGGAGCGTGGCGCGTTCGGTCGCGTCCTCCAGCGAGCGAACCTCCCGGCGCCGCGCCACGGCACCGCGACGTCGTACGCCGAAGCCAAGCAAATCGCCGACGAGATCGGGTATCCGGTGCTGGTGCGGCCGAGCTACGTGCTCGGCGGCCGCGGCATGGAAATCGTCTACGACGACACCATGCTCGAGAGCTACATCACCCGCGCCACCCAAGCCAGCCCCGAACACCCGGTGCTCGTCGACCGTTTCCTCGACGACGCCGTCGAGATCGACGTCGACGCGCTTTTCGACGGCGACGAGCTGTACCTCGCCGGGATCATGGAGCACATCGAAGAAGCGGGCATCCACTCCGGCGACTCAGCTTGCGTGCTGCCGCCGATCACCTTGGGCAGCGCTGAAATCAAACGCATCTGGGAATCGACTCTCGCCATCGCGCGCGGCGTCGGCGTGCGCGGTCTGCTCAACGTGCAATACGCGCTCGCCTCCGACATCCTCTACGTGCTCGAGGCGAATCCCAGGGCGAGCCGCACAGTG
Organism: Actinomycetales bacterium; assembly: GCA_040255675.1. GTDB lineage: Bacteria > Actinomycetota > Actinomycetes > Acidothermales > Acidothermaceae > JBDZVM01. Next base: position 65,124 of record JBDZVM010000021.1, read on the forward strand.
CCGTTCGTGTCGAAGTCCACCGACGTCCAGGTGGCGAAGGCGGCGGCCCGCATCATGACCGGCTCGACGATCGCCCAACTTCGACACGCTGGGCTGTTGCCGCCGTCCGGCGACGGCTCCGATCTGCCGCCCGGCGCGTCGATCGCCGTCAAGGAAGCCGTGCTGCCGTTCGGGCGCTTCCACGGGGTCGACACCGTGCTCGGCCCGGAGATGAAGTCGACCGGCGAAGTGATGGGCATCGACTCCGGGTTCGGCACGGCGTTCGCCAAGTCGCAGGAGGGCGCCTACGGATCGTTGCCGACCCAGGGCCGGGCGTTCGTCTCAGTCGCCAACCGCGACAAACGAGCCGTCATCTTTCCGGTCAAGCGGTTGGCCGATCTCGGGTTCGAGATCCTGGCCACCGAGGGCACCGCGCAGGTGCTGCGGCGCAACGGCGTGCGCGCGACCGTCGTCCGCAAACACGGCGACGGCGTCGGGCCGGACGGCGAGCCCACGGTCGTCACGCGCATCCTCGACGGCGACGTCGATCTCATCGTCAACACCCCGTGGGGAGTGGGGCCGCGTGTCGACGGCTACGAGATTCGCACGGCGGCGGTGATGCGCGGTATTCCGTGCATGACGACCGTGCAAGGGTTGGCAGCGTGCGTGCAGGGGATCGAGGCGTTGCTCCGCGGCGACATAGAGGTGCGCCCGCTGCAAGAACATGCCACGATCCTTCGAACCGACCGAGCGCGCAACCGGCTCGTCGCGGGCGCGCTCGGCGGCACAGTCCAGTCGGGGTGAAGTGCGCGTCGCGGTGAGGTGCGCAGTCGCGGTGAAGGAGTAGTCATGCCCGTGCAGGTCACCGGCGAGGTGTTGTCGCTGCGGCGGCTCGGCGCCTACCACACGATGACCGTCGTGGCGCCGGGCATCGCCGAGAACGCGAAACCTGGCCAGTTCGTCACCCTCGCGGTCGGCGGCCCCGACACAAGCATGCTCATGAGACGCGCGTTCTCGATCTACCAGGTGCGCGACCGCGGCGTGTACGGCGGCACGGTCGAGTTCGTGTTCTCGGTCGTCGGCCGGGGCACCCGCTGGCTTGCCGACCGCCAGCCGCACGAGCCGATCGACATCGTCGGGCCGCTCGGCAAGCCGTTTTCGTTGCCGCGCCAGCCCGCCACGTGCGTGCTCGTGGGTGGCGGATACGGCAGCGCGCCGCTCTTTCCCCTCGCTGATGCGCTGCGGGCACGCGGGTGTCGCATCGACTTCGTGATTGGCGCCACGACCGAGGCCCGGCTGTTCGGCACGCTCGACGCGAAACGCATTTCGGCCACCTTGAGCGTCACCACCGACGACGGCTCTGTGGGCCAGCGGGGGCGGGTTTCCGACGTCCTGCCCGCTGTTGTGGAGGCGAGCAAGGCGGACGTCGTCTACGCGTGCGGCCCGATGGCAATGCTTCGCGCCGTGAGCGAGATTTGCGAGGCCACCGGCATTCCGTGCCAAGTCGCGGTCGAAGAACTCATGGCGTGCGGCATCGGCGTGTGCATGACCTGCGTGCTGCCAGTCGTCGGCGACGACGGCCAGACCCGCATGATTCGCTCGTGCGTCGAGGGGCCGGTCTTCCACGGCGAGCGAGTGCGGTTCGACGACATCGGCACAATTCCGCCTGACGCCGTCGGAGCGCCCGCTGTGCGGCAGGAGGTCGGGCGATGACGACCACACCCGCGTCACCAACCCTCAAAGTACGTTCAGGCTCGTCGCCGGGAGTCGCGTTGCCGGACGTCGACATGTCGACCACCCTCGGTAGGTTCGAGCTGGCGAACCCGGTGCTCACCGCGTCGGGCTGCGCCGCGGCAGGGCACGAACTCGCGCAATTCTTCGACGTTGCGCACATCGGCGCTGTCGTCACCAAGTCGATCATGCTCAACGCCAGGTCGGGCCGGGCGACGCCGCGCATGGCCGAAACCCCGAGCGGCATGTTGAACTCGATCGGCTTGCAAGGGCCCGGCATCGACGCTTTTCTCGAGAAAGATTTGCCGTGGCTCGTCGAGCGCGGCGCGCGGGCGGTCGTCTCGATCGCCGGGGGCTCGGTCGAGGAGTACACGAAACTCGCGACGCGCATTCGCGACGCTGGCGGCGCGTCGATGATCGAGGCCAATATCTCCTGCCCGAACGTCGAAGATCGCGGCCAGGTTTTCGCCTGCAACGCGAACGCGGCGGCAGACGTCGTTCAGGCCGTGCGCCGCGCCACCCGGCCAGAAGTGCCGGTTTTCGCGAAGCTGTCGCCCGACGTCACCGACATCGTGTCGATCGCGCGCGCGTGTGTGAATGCCGGCGCCGACGGACTTTCGATGATTAACACGTTGCTGGGCATCGTCATCGACACAGACACGTTGCGCCCGACGCTTGCGGGAGTGACGGGCGGACTGTCTGGTCCGGCTATTCGCCCGGTGGCGCTGCGCTGCGTGTGGCAGGTGCACCAGGCCATGCCCGACGTGCCGATTCTCGGCATGGGCGGCATTCGCACCGGGCTCGACGCCTTGCAGTTCGCGTTGGCGGGCGCCTCCGCTGTCTCGATCGGCACGGAGATCTTCCACGACCCGTCCGCGCCCGCGCGCATTCTGAACGAGCTGCGCGAGGCGCTGGCCAGCCGAGGCTTCGAGCGCTTTACCGACGTCGTGGGCCTCGCGCACGGCGCAAGTCGTCGAAGCGACGACTTGCCGATCGACGTCACGCATCACCGCGGAGCCGACACCGTCGCGAACCCGCGCTAGATCTTTGACACTCCGCTGACAATTGCCCAACGGACGCTGCCGGCTCGGCAAGAACGCCGTCGCCGCCCAGAGCAACCCGTTCACGGTGCGCCGCGG